>JAJYEE010000063.1 GCA_021790335.1 Pseudomonadota bacterium
ACTGCCCGCCAGACGGTCACTAAGGTACTGAGCGAGCTGAAGCTCCGTGGTCTGCTCAGCATTGAGAATCACCGCATCCGCATCCGCAGCCAGGAACTGCTGAACGAGCATTCACGCAGCTCTTGAACGGCCGCTCAACTGCGGCCCCCGATCTGTGTGCCGTATTCACTCCGCTGTTGCCTGTGCGGTCGGCTCGCGCGTCGCACGAGCCGCACTGCGGTCATTCGTCCGGACGCAGCAGTCCATGACTGTGATAAATATCCGTAACTTGTGGGCTCATGAGATGCTGCAGCAGCTCCCCGCCCCATTGACCTCCATCGCCGACCACACCGGCATGGAAGCGGCTCGTTACGTTCCAGGGGCTGGGCGCCGGCTGCGGATCACCGCCGTCGAGCGCGACGATTTCAAATAGGTCCGGAAAGACGCGTGTATAACGTAGGGCAAGATGGTAATAGAGAATTGCTGCATCGGCACGCCCCGAGGCGAGCGCCTGCGGTGCCTCGCGGTGATGTATCGTCTGCCCGTGGAAGACGCGCCCGTCGGCGCCGTCCAGCATGTCTGACATCGCGGTGACATCCATACCTCTGGCCCCGCACAGCCGTAGCAGTGTTTCTCGGTAGACACTGTGGCTTGCCGCCTCGGTACGCGGGTTGGAAATGAACAGCCGCAGGTTATCGCCGTACAGCGATCCAATATCGTGGATCGCTTTCGGATTTCCCTTGCGCACCAGCAGAACGTTGCCACGGCTGCACATGAATGGCGCGTGCCCGGACATGCGGCCAGATGGTGCCAGGGATTCGAACAATCCGGGCGGGCTGATCAGCACATGGGGAGTCAGTTGCAGACGCAGGTTTCCGATCCGTACCGTGCCGTGCTTGAAGATCTGCAGCAACAGTCCGGGCGGCAGGGTGAGATAGAAGATGCCGTTCATCTCCGGATGCGTCCGGGAAAAATCCCGCAGAGCTTCTTCAAGTGCCATGTGGTGGTTGCCGTCCGACAGGATGGTGACTGCGGACTGCGCCGGATCTCCGTGAAAATCCAGCACGATGTTCGAGCCGGGGTGCGACCACAGCGCATCGTCAGGCGCTTCGGTCCAGGGATTTTCCGGAGGCCAGTGGAGAGGATTGTCGGTCATGGGTGTCGGATTCCGTCGTCTGCAGTAATGCGATGGGCCTGGCCTGTGCCGGGCACTTGCCGGGACGCAGCGGTTTGCGTGCCGTGAAAGCGGAGCGCGCGTTCCAGGCCGTATGCTCCGATGCAATTTCCCGCGGTCGTCGATCGCACCGATAGCGCAGGAAGCGTCGATCGGGCTTTCGTGTCCGGTTGTCGGGCCCGGGCGCGGACCGCAGCCTGATGGCGCAGACAGCATAGACCGCCAGCGCCGGCTGAAAAAGGACGGACAGGACGCGGTTGTGGAATGGTATCGTGCGCTTTCGTATGTCCGGGCGCGGGGCGCGCATCGCCGATGCAGATCAGCGGAATTTATCATGCAGGGCTTCATCGTTGAACGCGCCATCGATGGCGTGGATGATGCGTTCCATCATGCGGAAGCCCTCCACCGGCGCGTCGTCTTTCATGTACTGAAGGCGTAGCGGCCCCAGAGCGGTGATGCTGTCGGCGCGGGTGACGGGCGAGCACTCATCGGCACAGTGGTTGCCTTCGATAATGCCTTTGATGATCCGGCCTGCCAGAGGATCGGAATGCCGGTTTTCGAGCGCCTTGACAAGGGTTTCGCCCGGCAACCCGTCGAGCACCGCGAACGGCGTGTTCTGATCAAGATACTGCAGCAACTCAGTGAGTGTCATAGGGCTTGACCTTCCTGCTTCGTATTCGATTCCTGAGCGGGAGTGGCTTACCTGCTCCTGGAGTGTGAACTGCGGGCTGTCACGCACACCGCGCGGCGGTATTTGTGGTGCCAATCATAATATTACATGAGTTCAACCGGTACAGTGACGTCGCCGCACCCGCGATATTTTCCACCCGCAAAAACTGCGGGATTGCTATCGGAGGGCTTCAACCGGCTACGCGGTTCTCGCTGTTGCCGGCAGGCAGGCCGTCCTGCGGCACGACCAGAAGGCGCTGGTAGCAGCAGCGATGACTGAACCACTACGGTCCCCGCGGGGTTCAACAACTGGCTGCTGCGCAAGCTCAGACCCAATCGCAGTTGATTGTGCTCCGCAATCGCGCCTAGCGGGTGCTGACGCCGCGCCAGCAGGCAGAGGTCGCGCGGTGGCAGCGGCGTTGTGGCGGAGACTGACCGGACCGACATCCATTGAAGGTTCCGCGGCACAGTATGCCCGTCGGCCTGAGGTCATGGCAGGTTGTGGGCAGACCACCATGATCGATACCCGTAGTGCGAAGCGCCTGCACGAAGACGCATGGCTGGCCATGAATACTTCGATGTGTCAACGATGTCGCGCTCAGGCTCTCGGTGCGCGAAGCGGTCGCGGTAACAGTGTGACGTCCCAACGTCGAAGGGGGTTGTCGACGCAGAACTAGACGCACGCGTGTCGTCATGCATGTAGCGTGCCTGCGCGGGTCGTTCATGAACGCGCAGCGGCGTTTGCGGGCGCTGCCACAGCTGACACGGCGGATCTTTCCGGGCGCATGTCGACATCGATTTTGTGTATTGACAACCGTATCGCCGGCGGTCACAAGCTTCCGCGATCGGACCGAGTCGGTGTGGGCTGGATCATGCCGCGGTATGTCATGGGCGATAGGTCACGCCGGGAGACAGGGCAACCGAACTCGACACGCGTGCGTACGGACGTCCGGTATGGATGGCGCAATTATGTGTACTACGAGTCAAGAAAGCGATTCCAGGCGCGCGCGCCATGCCGGTTGCGCAGCCGCGCACTGACAGACTTTTACAAGATTCATGCATCCGGCGGGTTGATCGTTGACGTGCGTCAAAGCTGGCGGATTGGCGCGGTCGTATGTTGGATACATGTTTGTGAAGTCTTTCAGACCACGGTGGGCCGGTCGGGCTGCAAGATGGGCGTGCGTGGCGGGATTTCAAGGCGGTTGCCAAGGCCGATGGAATGCCGGCGGGCATGAGCTGCAGCGGTATCCGGTCGTGAAAATGCAGTTCGCAGCCGGAACGGGATGGCCCCTATGAACCGGCTACGCTGGGTTGCCACGGCCCTGGTGTGTGCGTGGGCGGGGATGTCCGCATGCAGCTTCGAGCCTCCCCTGCATGTGCCGCAGATACTGTCCAGTTCCGGCTACACCGCCGGGCCGCCTCCCTACCGAACCACCGGTGCCGTGGGCAGAGGAGTGGGCTCCCAGAGGTTCGCGTACGGTCGCACCCTATCCCGGCAATGGTGGGGGCTTTTCCATTCTCGGAGGCTCGACGAAGTCGTACGGCGGGCGCTGCGTGACAGCCCCAGCATCGCTGCGGCCCAGGCCCAGCTGCGTGCGGCGCAGGCGAGCATGGAGGCCAATGCCGGCATTTTCTACCCGCAGATCAGTGCCGATCTGGGGGCGTCGCGGCAAAAGAGCTCGGGGGCGACGTTCGGCGGCCGTTTTCCCGGGTTCACCTATTCCCTGTTCACCGGTGGTGTCGGCATCACCTATTATCCGGACATTTTCGGCATCAATCGCCTAGTCTACCGGGGCAGCAAGGCCCAGATGGAGTATCAGCGTTACGAGCTGGAGACAGCCCGGCTGACCCTTAGCGGCAACGTAGTCAATACCGCTATCGCCGAGGCGGCCACCCAAGCCCAGATTGACGCCACCGAGGGAATCATCGCCCGGGAACGCGAGCTCCTTGTGCTTACCAAGGCTCAATACCAAGGCGGCGGATCTCCCTATGTGAATGTCCTCGCGCAGCGGGCGCAACTGCTGGCAAATGAGGCTACGCTTCCGCCGCTGCAGCAGCAGCTTGCCGTCTACCGGCACCTGATGGCCATCCTGGGCGGCGAGTCCCCCAGTCAATGGCGGGAAAAGCCGTTTACGCTGAACGATCTCGCCTTGCCGGAGGAACTCCCCGTTGCGCTGCCTTCAACGCTGGTCCGGAACCGGCCGGACATCAAGGCCGCGGAGCAGCAGATGCGTTATGCCCTGGCCGGGATAGGGGTCGCTAAGGCGCGGTTCTTTCCGATCGTGACGCTGTCTGCATCCGCTGGTACCAGCAGTCCTACGACCGGGGCATTCTTCAACTCGTCCAGCAGCGTATGGAGCATCGCTGCGGCCCTGGCGCAGCCCGTCTTCGAGGGGGGAAAGCTTAGAGCCCAGGAGCGCGGCGCCTATGCGGCGTACGACACCACTCTAGCCGTCTACAAGGCCACGGTTCTCAGCGCTTTTCAGCAAGTCGCCGATGCCTTGCGTGCGCTTGAGCATGATGGGGCGGCGGTTCAGGCGCAGCACCGTTCCCTGCAAGCCGTGCAGCAGGAGATGGAGGTGGCGCAAGCCGGATACCGGTCCGGTACCACGGACTACCTTTCCCTGCTCAATGCCGAGGTCGCGTACCAGAACGCGCGCATCGCCTCGGTACATGCCGTGGCCCAGCGCTATCAGGATACCGCCGCCCTGTTTGTGGCCCTGGGAGGGGACTGGTGGAAAAGCGATCACGCCGGGGCGCCGGGCGATTCACCGGATTCGGCACGTCCCCGGGTTCCGATTGCCAGGCGGGCCGGTCCCGCGAGGGTGGCGCCATGAGCGGATTGCTGCGCCTGGCGCTGAAGCTTCTGCTCAGCGATCGCGGGAAGTTCGTCACGTTGGTGATCGGAATCACATTTTCTGTGTTTCTCATGATGCTGATGACTTCCATGTTCTTCGGGATCATCGAGCATTCGGCCGCCAACATAATCAATGTTGGCGCGAAGATGTGGGTGATGGACCCGGATGTGCAGACGCCGCAAAACAGCATACCGATGCCGGACTATGTGCTGGATGCGGTACGCAGCATTCCCGGCGTGGAATATGCGATGCCACTGTATATCGGTGCCGGGCTGGTCCGTCTGGACAATGGCACGTATCAGGCGGCCACCGTTGTCGGTCTCGACGATGCGACGCTCTTTGGCCGTCCAACTCTTATCAAGGGCAACATTCTTGATATCTACCGAAACGACGCCTTCATCGTCGTGAAAGATCCCAGCTACGCAAAGCTAGACAGCCCCAAGGTCGGAACGACCTTCGAGATCAACGACCACCGCGGGATCATTGCCGGCATCGGCCGCGTTTCCGTAGGCAGCCTGTTCGGACTGCCGACCCTGTACACCACCTATACACGCGCGACGCAGGATCTGCCATCCACCCGCTATCTGACCTCGTTCATCCTGGTGCAGCCGAAAAGTGACAAGGATATCCCCGTCATCGAAGCGCAGGCAAAAAAGATCGGCTATCTCGCCCTCACCGACAAGGAGTTCATCGCCCGCAACGACAGCTTTTATGAATTCCAGACCGCGCTGGGCACCAATATCCTGATCATGACTCTCATCAGCTTCATCGTCGGGTTGTCCATCGCCGGTGAGACCTTCTATATGTTCGTCCTGGACAACCTCGAACGGTTCGGGGCGCTGAAGGCCATAGGCGCCAAGAGCAGCGAGCTCGTCCAGATGATTCTCTTCCAGTCCTTGGTGGTCGGCTTTCTGGGATTCGGGCTCGGGGTGCTGCTGTCCTCGGCGCTCGTTGCCTTCGGCAAGCTCAGGATTCCCAACTACGCGGCCGTCATCACGTATCAAAATCTCTTTATGGCGCTAGTCATGGTCCTGATCATCTCCGTCGTTTCGGCCTACATCGGCATAAGAAAGGTCATTCGTATCGATCCTTTCGACGTGTTCAGGGGCTGACTGTGATTCTGACCGTCCAGAAGGTAAACAAATGGTTCGGCGAGGAACCGGCCCGCACCTATGCCCTGCGGGAGGTAAGCTTCGGAGTGGACTTCGGAGAGATGCTATATATCGTCGGGCCGTCGGGCTCCGGCAAGACCACGCTGCTCAGCGTCATATCCGGAATTCTCCGTCCGAATTCCGGCAGCGTGACGGTCGAGGGCAAGGACATCTGGACCCTGGACACGGATGCACTGGCGGATTTCCGGCTCCACGGCGTGGGTTTCGTCTTTCAGGATTACCATCTTTTTCCGCGGCTGACCACTGTGGAGAACGTGGCCGTGCCACTTATTTTGCGGCGCGTGCCCTGGGAGGAGGGTCTGCAGAAGTCACGCAAGATTCTGGAGATCGTGGGTCTCTCGGGCAAGGGTGAGCTGCCGCCGCAGAAACTCAGCGGCGGGGAGCAGCAGCGTGTGGCCATCGCCAGGGCCATCGTCGCGGAGCCGGATCTGCTGATCTTCGACGAGCCCACGGCGTCCCTCGACGGTGACACCGGCAGGAAGATCCTGGAATTCGTGAAGAATCACATCCTGAATGACCGGCGAGCCATTATCGTCGTCACCCACGATGACCGGATCTATGAGTACGCCTCGAGAATCATTCACATGGAAGACGGACGCATCACGGACCACACAGGAGCCGGCCAATGAAGCACAAGATACTTTTTGCCGTCGCCTTTCTGGGGATTATCGTCGGACTGGTGAGCGCCTATCTGTACCGGCAGGAACTTCCGGCTCACGCACCGCTGGCGCCTACCCGTGATCCGTACACCGAAGGCATTTATGCTGAAGGCATCGTCCAGAGTCCACTGGAGAATGGAGAGAACATCAACATTTACCCCGAAGTGGGCGGCACGGTTACCCGCATATTCGTGCATGACGGACAGACCGTCGGGAAAGGCGCACCGTTGCTGGCAATGGACGATTCCGTGCAGAAGGAAGTCGCGGCCGAGGACAAGGCCAAGGTCGGTGCGGCACAGGCCGCGCTGATTTATCAGCGCCATCAGCTGACCATCTTAGAAAAGGAAGTCTCCATCGATCCCAGAACTGTGAGCCGGATGACGCTGGTCAACACCCGGGACAACGTTTTAGTGGCGCGGAAAAATCTGGAAGTGGCGATCAGCACGCATGCTGTCGATGAAGCCTTGTTGAGAAAATACGTGCTGCGTGCCCCAGTTCCAGGCCCGGTATTGCGCGTTGGTGCCGCGGTAGGTAGCTATATCTCGGCGCAGGGAGTCTATGGCACCTATTCCCAGGGCATGAATCCGGTTGTCACCATGGGAATGCAAAGTCCGTATTTGCAGGTGCAGTGCTATCTCGACGAGATCCTGGTGCCCAGATTGCCACCGGCCACGCGCATGGCGGCAAAGATGTTTATCAGGGGTGCCGATAACGTGAGCGTCCCATTGCAGTTTGTCCGGATACAGCCGTACGTGACTCCGAAGATCCAGTTGTCCGATCAGCGAACGGAAAAGGTGGACGTGAGGGTGTTGCCTATCATCTTTCGCTTCAAGCCTCCAAAGGGAACGAATCTGTTTCCCGGGGAGCTGGTGGATGTCTATATAGGGACGAAGCCGTGACCGGTAAGTTCGCGATGGCGCTGTATGCCGGATGTGGCTGGTTTGGAAGGGCGCGGAAAATGCGCCAGCCTGGCGTGTATCGCGTCTCAGGGCCCGTGAATCTTGTGGCTTGAAAAGAAGCCCGCAGGTCTTGCGTGTTTCGCGTCCGGTCCGATCAGGCTTCCAGAGGGCGGACGCCGGCAATCATGACATTCCATGCCTCGACGGCTTCGGCGATAACAACCGATTCGTCCTTGCCCTCCGCCGGGACTGCTGGGCCGATCTGCCCGCATACGGGGCAGATCACGCGGTAGACGATTTCCTCGCGCCCGTCTGCGGTACGGCGGGTCTCGCGGTGTACATCGGCGTCGGCGCCACAGGTGCAGTGTCTCTTTCTCATGATTCCGGAGGAGGGCGTCTTGTCGGGCGGATAGGATTTAAATAGTGTAACGTACCGGGCTGATCCGGTGAATCCCCTTCTTTGCACTGCCCGGAAGCGTCGATCGGTCTGCGCTGTTCTGCAAAAATGGGCTTCATGCGCTGCGGTGGCTGGCCGCAGTCGAGTTATTCCGAGGACATTGCCCCTGATAGAGACCGTGTGCGGAGGTCATGGCCATGCTCGGGAGTCGTGCTCCGATTTCCCTGGTATTGACAGCACAACCGAACACGGCTCTTTACGAAGCGCGCTGCGGCCATGCCACCGGCTGCAGCTGTGGCGTGACGCGAGGTGGAACAGAGGCGGGCTGCCGCTGCCATTTCCGGATCCAGCATGGCGGGGGTCAGGCGCCAGGAGCTCGCAGGCACAGACCGGTGGTTTTCAACGGGGGCTGACAGCTTTCGAGCTTGACAGTGTGGGCTGGCGGCTGTAGCGTCCCCGGCGCGTCCGAGAATTGCCATTTTTCCAGGAGATACAATGAGAGGTCTGCGCTATATCGGGAAACTTTCAGTTGTCGCCGTGATGTTTGGTCTCATGGCGATGCTTACCGGCTGCGGCATCAATAACATTCCGACCTACAAGCAGGCGGTTACTGCGGCTTGGAGTCAGGTGCTCAACGAGTATCAGCGGCGTACCGACCTCATTCCCAACCTCGTGGCGACAGTCAAGGGTTACGCCGCCCACGAAAGCAGCGTCCTTGAGGCAGTGACCGAGGCGCGCGCCAAGGTTACCCAGACCCGAATCCCCGCCGATATTCTTACCAACCCCGCGGCCTTTCGGCAGTTCGAACGCAACCAGGCGACGCTGGGCGGGGCGCTGTCGCGCCTCATGGCGGTCACGGAGAATTATCCGAACCTGAAGGCCGACCAGAATTTCCTCATGTTGCAGGCGCAGCTGGAGGGTACCGAGAATCGCATCGCGGTGGCGCGCCGCGACTATATTCTTGCAGTCCAGCAGTACGATACCGAACTCACCACTATTCCGGGCCGATGGTATCACTCGCTTTTTTACAGCAGCTACACGCCGATCCAGAATTTCACAATTTCCACGCAATCCATGCAGCCGCCGCAGGTCAAGTTTTAGGTCATGGGGCGCCTGGCGATGCTGTTGCGGGGGGTGGTGCTGTGTGTACTGACGCTGGTTGTGTACCCCGTCGCAGCGGCGGGTAGCAATGTGCTCGACGCGGGGAGGCCGGCATTCCCGGCCCTGACCGGGCCGGTGGTTGACGACGCCAACCTGCTGTCCCCGCAGGTGCGCCAGGCACTGGCGCAGAAGCTCCTCCAATATGCCCGACACACCTCCAACCAGATAGTGGTCGTGACGCTGCCGTCATTGCACGGTTATCCCATCGACGAGTACGGCTACCAGCTGGGACGCCACTGGGGGATCGGCCAGAAGGGCAAGAACAACGGCGCGCTGCTGATCGTGGACGCGGGCGGGAAGAAGGTGCGTATCGAGGTTGGCTATGGACTCGAAGGCACGCTTACCGATGCGGCGAGCTTCGAGATCATTCACAACATCATCGTACCCCGGTTCAAGCGGGGTGATTTCGCCGGCGGAATCGTGGCGGGCTCGGAAGCGATCCTGTCCGTCATCGGTGATCACGCTGCCGCCGTACGCAGCGCACAAACGCGTGAGAAGGCCGGCACCGGGGCCCTGATGCTGGTGGTTCTCCTGTTTATTTTCTCACCACTCATCGCCTTGTTTTTCTTTCGTGGTTCCAACCGGCCCGGTTCCGGCCCGGGCGGTCCGGGCGCAGGACCACCCGGGCCGCGTGGGGGGTCCGGCGGAAGCATGCTTGGATGGTTGGCGCTCGGCCTGCTTTCGGGTCTGGGCGGGGGTGGCGGCGGGTTCGGGGGAGGATTCGGCGGTTTTTCGGGCGGCGGCGGGTCATTCGGTGGTGGCGGCGCCTCGGGTGGCTGGTAGGAGGGCAATGTGATCACGTTCAGCGATCAAGACCGGGCGCGCATTACTGCCGCCATCCATGCTGCGGAAAAGAATACCAGCGGGGAATTCGTGGCAGTAGTGGCGCGGGTGAGCGACCATTATTTGTTCTTGCCGCTGCTGTGGGTGGCGCTGCTGGCGCTCCTGGTGCCGGGAGTATTCCTGTTGCTGTCGGTGTCGATCTCCTACGGGCACGTGTACCAGATTCAACTGGGAGTTTTTGTCATTCTCGGTCTGTTGCTGCTGTTTATCCCGTCGCTGCACTTGGGATTGATCCCCCGATCCGTCAAGCATGCACGTGCCAGCCGACTTGCCAAGGCGCAATTCTATCTGCAGGGCGTGCACCTGACCCGGGAGCACTCAGGCGTACTGTTCTTCGTGTCGCTCGCGGAACGCTACGTCGAGATCGTCGCCGACCGTGGCATCCATGAAAAGCTCGGTGAGGCCCATTGGGCCGGTATCGTCCAGGCCTTTGTCGATTGTGTTGCTAAAGGCGAGGTCGTGGAAGGATTCGTCACGGCAATCACTGCCTGCGGCGAGGCGATGCATACCCATTATCCCCGGGACCCCGATGGAACTGACGAACTGCCCGACGGCCTGATCGAAATCTGAGCAGCCCTCCTCGGTGGCGGGAGTCCATGCGTGCCAGCGTCATGCACAACATGGGTGCGACCCGGCAAACGGCACAAGCGGTATAGGTACTTCGTGACAGCACGGAATCTGCATCTGCGCGGGTGCTTCCGCACGACAAATGAAATCGCCGAAATGGCATTCGTGTCCGGATGCGCCGGCTGCATTTGCGCAGGTCTGTGCAGAATTTTTTAGGAATAGAATCCCATGAGCGACTTTGCGCAACTTTATCAGGCGACGATGTCTTCTTCGTCCTGGCGCATCCGGATCGCGTTGGCGCTGAAGAGAGTTGTCTACGAACCGGTCTGGATCGACCTTCGCACCGGCGAGCATCTTTCGACGTCATACGCTGCGGTGTCCCCGACGCGGCAGGTGCCCTGTCTCGAGATTGACGGGCAGCGCCTGTTCCAGACTGTCGCCATCATCGAGTACCTGGAAGAGACCCGACCGCTGCCGCCATTATTTCCTGGCGATGCGATACAGCGGGCGCGCGTCAGGGCCCTTGTGGAAGTAGTCAACTCCGCTATCCAGCCCATGCACAGCAACGCCCTGCGGGAACGCCTCAAGGAGCAATTCAAGGCCACGGACGCGGATACCCAGGGGTGGTGCCGCTACTGGATCGATCGTCGGTTCGAGGGCCTGAACCGGATTGTCGAATCCTATGCCGGCAGCTATTCGGTCGGAGATTCGGTCACTGCAGCCGACGTATTTCTGTACCCGCAGGTCAAGGCATCGCAGCAATTTGCCGTGGACATGTCCCGGTTCCCGGCAATCGCGGCGGTGATGGAAGCCCTGGAACTGCTGCCGGCATTCCGGGACAGTGCTCCTCCGCCGGTCGTGTAAACGCCGCTGTCTCCGGACAGCTCAGTGCGGCAGTTTTTCCCGCAGCTTCCTCACCGTACGCAGCTGCGCCACGGCCTGGGCGAGATCGGCCTGGGCGCGGGCGTATTCGATGCCGGACTGGCGGCTTTTCATGGCCTCCTCGGCGGCCGCCTTGG
>JAJYEE010000020.1 GCA_021790335.1 Pseudomonadota bacterium
TATGTCAGCCACGCCATCGACGAAGTGGCCCGGCTCGCTGACTACCTGGTAAATCTTGAACCGGGGCGCGTCGTGGCCCATGGCAACTTGCGTGAGATGCTTACGCGCCTGGATTTGCCGCTTGCCCGCAGCGACGAGGCCGCGGCCATCCTCGACGCGACTGTGGCCGGATACGACGAGCAATTCCAGTTGGCGCTGATCGCATTCCCGGGCGGGCACCTGGCCATACCGCAGCAGCGGCTGCCGGAAGGAACCGCGGTGCGGGTGCGCATTCTGGCACGCGACGTAAGCCTGAGCCTGGAACACCATCGCAACACCAGCATTCTCAACATCTTCCCGGTGCGCGTGCTGGAAATAACGGCGGACCGCCCGGCACAGGCCATCGTCAAACTGGATGCCTCGGGTGCCTTGCTTCTTGCCCGTGTCACCCGCCGATCAGTACACTTGCTCGGTCTTGGGCCGGGCGCCAAAGTCTACGCCCAGATCAAGAGCGTCGCGCTGCTGCGCTAGTCGCGCCGGAGTCCTCGAAGTAGTCCTGCAGCGCGCGGGTGCGCAGCACCAGGCTCAGCGCCACGAACAGGCAGGCAGCCATCAGCCCCATGACAACGTCCAGCGAATGCAACGCCTGTATTGCGTCCGTGCGTTCGAGCCGCGCCGACCATAACGCGATCAGCGCCGGAAGCACGCCGATGATCGCCGCCAGTGCCAGGTTCCACCAAAAAGCCATGCTGCGGCTCCACCAGCGGTGGCGCAGCAATCCAAGCACGCAAACCACCGTGTACAGGGCCGCAAAAGTGAGCAGTCCGGCATACGTAATCCGCGATCCCGGCAGCGCCAGGTTCCAGTTGCGCGCAGAGTAGACTTCCAGCGCCCCATGCACCAGGGCAATGTCCGTCCAGAGATACAGCAGGACATTGATCCATATGACCAGTCTTTTCACGCGACTCTCCCGGGCGGAACGAAAGACGGGCACTGCCGTTGCGGCGCACGCCAGCATTGTCACCTTCCCGGAACTCCATGGTTCGCGCGCAAAATGCGTACAGCGTGCGAACCCGGTGCGATTGCCGCCGACCGCCGAGCGAGACACCGGACACGGGCGGGCGCAAAGCCGCAGCACCGGACCGGGGGTGTCACAACCCCCCCAGTCAGTACCGTGAATGTCAAAGCGGTTCGGGCAATCTGGTCTTCGCGAAGACCAGATTGATCAGCGGAACATAACCTTCGGTGCTGGTCTGGTCGAACAACAGCCCGAAACCGTCGGTACCCGCGTGTACGATCTGGGCATGAAAACGCTTCATCGGCCGAGCCCGGGATGACGGCATCTTCACCATCAACTCAACCGGACCGGTCGGATACGGCCTCGTTCCGCGGATCAGCACGAATGCTCCGTTCAGGCTGATGTCCCGGGTCTTGCACGGCCGCAAGTCACCTCCTCCGCTTTTGATCACGGCTTCCAGCGAATATGGAATACGCGGCGTGTCACGACGTTCACTCGGCACTGATCCCCTTCCCCCTTTTCTGCTAAGGCATGCCTGATCTTACTCCTGCGACAGCCCCTGTGAAACCGAACATTCTCCGCCAGCGCGGCGTAGGACGCACAGCGGTTTCAGACGGACGTGTCTGGCCCCGTCTGTACCGGTCGCGCTGCGGCGACAAGAACATGCGGCGGGGGCGCTGATCGAGCCTCTTCTACGGCGTTCGCGACGCGCGTCATGAGGGACGTGGCATCTTCACCAGCCGCAAGCAGCCCCACGGCACTGAAGAACGCGGGAAGCGGGAGGCTTTCGCCGCCCACTTTCAGGTGGGTCTCGGCGGCACGCTTCTGCGCTTTCGCCAGGGCGCGCACCGCACCGTCATGCTCGGTACCTGGAAACAGCACCGCGAACCGATGGCGGTCGTAGGCGGCAACGAAGTCGTAGGTACGAAAACCGGACAGAATCTCTTCAGCGTAACAGCGCAGAACCGTGTGCCCGGCATTTTCGCCGTAACTGGCGGGCAAAGCATCCAAGCCCTCCAGGCCGATCACTGCCACCGCCAACGAGCCGCTGTGACGGCGCACACGCTCGATCTCGGACGCGAGCCTCTGCAGAAACGTTTCGCGTCTGGGTAGCGCCATCGCCCGTTTCGCTCGCTTGGTCCCGGGGCGGACGGCGCCAGGCTGCCGCGGGGCCGTCGTGCTGCGCCGGCGCGTCTGGTCGAGCTCCGCGCGCAGGCGTTCACAATCGGACTCGACGGATTTGATGCGGTCGGTGGCACCGGTCAGCTGCTGTTCGAGGTCAACGCGCTCGCGCCGCAGTTCGTCAAGACTGCTGACCCAGAGCTGCTTGAGGCTCTTGAAGTCCTTCATCACTCCGTAAATTGCGCGCCAGGCACTGAGCTCGGATCGGCGCAACGCCTCGTAGCGCCGCTCGCCAGCCGTTTCGGACCCGGGGTGGTCCAGCGCCTTCTCTACCCACTCGGACAGACCCGTCGTGCCGGCGTCGGATGTCGGCGCGCTTGCAGCCTCCCCGGGCCGGCGCATCGGCAATTCCCGGGCCCCCGCAGCCGTGCCGATCGATATCTGTGGCGGCGTGCGGAGATTGATGGCCGGCGATTCGGGCGGCGGTGCGGTTCCGATCCCGTTGATCACGTCTATGTACGGTTGAAACGGGTTGTGCAGCACTGGGGCAGGGGGGCTCGCCTCGAGATAGGGGACGAGATGCTGCTGGATCACACGCGCCTTGATGCGCAATGCCGGCGGATTGTCTCCATTGGATGCAAATGCGCCCAGCTGGGCATGTAGGCGGCTTACCGCAGCACAGTTGCCATGCAGGCCGGTCAGCGCCCCGCCCTGATCGAGGCCGTGCTCCAGGAGCCGCGCGAGTCCGGCCCCGGTGCCATTGCGCCGCAAGCTCTCGAGATGACGCCGGATGGTCTGTGCCAGAGTCGGATCCGCGGAAACGAATTCGCTCACAGACACTAAGCTTTCTCCTCAGGGCCCTGGAGGTGGTGGGGCAGCCTTCAACAGAATGTACCTCTGGAATCCAGAAATAACAATACGTTGGGTGCAGACTTCCTCAGGCGGTGACGCTTGCTTCAGGTTCGCGTCACACCGGCAGAGAATCCGCAACGACTCATGGCCACATCGTCCATCGTCGCGCCCCGGCATGGTGCTTGTTATTATGCCGAAATGGACGTATCGCATCTTCTCGACAACCTGAACAGCGCGCAGCGTCGCGCAGTTGCGGCTCCACCGGGCCCGCTGCTTGTCCTGGCGGGCGCCGGCAGCGGCAAAACGCGGGTGCTGACCCACCGCATAGCCTGGCTGGTTCAAACCCAGGGTGTTTCGCCGCACGCGATCCTGGCCGTGACCTTTACAAACAAGGCGGCCCATGAAATGCGCGGGCGCATCGAAGCGATGCTCGGTTTTCCGGTATCCGGAATGTGGATCGGGACGTTCCATGGTCTTTCGCACCGGCTGCTGCGTGCGCATTTCCGGGAGGCGGGACTTCCCCAGAACTTTCAGATTCTCGACAGCGACGACCAGTACCGCCTGATCCGCCGCGTGATCAAGAATCTCGAGCTGGACGAAGCCTACTGGCCGCCGCGCCAGGCGCAGTGGTTCATCAACGGCCACAAGGAGGCGGGCCGCCGGCCTCGGCACCTGCAGGCGGCCACCGACGCACAGGCCCAGCAGTGGACCCGGGTCTACGAGGCATACGAGGATGCTTGCCGGCGCGCCGGACTTGTCGACTTCGGCGAGTTGCTGCTGCGTGCCAATGAGTTGCTGCGCGACGATGACCGGTTGCGCGCGCACTATCAATCGCGGTTCGGCCACATCCTGGTCGACGAGTTCCAGGACACCAACGCGATTCAGTACAGCTGGCTCAAGCTCTTTGCCGGAGCCCACAACAATTTGTTCGTCGTCGGCGATGATGATCAGTCCATCTACGGATGGCGCGGTGCGATGGTCGAGAACATCCTTCGCTTCGAGAAAGACCACCCTGGCACGGTCGTGATCCGCCTGGAACAGAACTACCGCTCCACTGCCACTATTCTCGATGCCGCCAACGGCGTCATCCGGAACAACTCTGGACGTCTGGGAAAGGAACTTTGGACCCAAGGCGCAAAGGGGGAACCGGTCCGGATCTACGCCGCCTATCACGATATCGACGAGGCCCGGTTCGTCGTGGATCGCATAGAGGCCTGGGTAGCCGCCGGCCATCGACGCGCCGAGGTGGCGGTGCTGTACCGTTCCAACGCCCAGTCACGGGTTTTCGAGGAAAATCTGATTAATGCCGCCATTCCCTATCGGGTGTACGGCGGTCTGCGGTTCTTCGAACGCGCCGAGATCAAGGATGCGCTGGCCTATCTGCGGCTGATTGCAAGCCGTCACGATGACCCGTCCTTCGAGCGGGTGGCCAATGTCCCGACACGCGGCGTCGGCGAGCGCACCCTAGAGGCGCTGCGCATCCACGCACGCACCAAATCGCTGTCGCTTTGGGAGGCGGCAAACGATCTGGCCACAGGCGGCGGGCTTAGCGGCCGGGCGATCAAGGCATTGCGGGCCTTCATGGACCTGATCGACCAGATGGCTGCCGAAACCGCGGGCGATTCCCTGGCGGACCAGGTCGAGCGGGTACTGCAACTGAGCGGTCTGACGGACTTCCACCGCAACGACAAGAGCGAAAAGGCCGAAATGCGGGTTGAGAATCTTGAGGAGCTGGTCAACGCGACGCGCAACTACCGGCACGACGAAAGCACCGGTCTTGATCCGCTGTCCGCGTTCCTGGCACATGCCGCATTGGAGGCCGGAGAGGGCGAAGCGGAAAGCTGGGAGGACTGTGTCCAGCTCATGAGCCTGCATTCGGCCAAGGGTCTCGAGTTTCCGCTGGTATTCCTTACCGGCATGGAGGAAGGGCTGTTTCCGCACCAGCGTTCGCTTCAGGAACCGGGACGGCTCGAGGAGGAGCGGCGGCTGTGCTACGTCGGCATGACACGCGCCATGAAGGAGCTGTACCTGACCTATGCCGAAGTTCGCCGCCTCTATGGCAGCGAGCATTACACCAGCCCGTCGCGCTTTCTCGCGGAGATTCCGAAGGAGCTGACCGAGGAAGTGCGGGTTTCGCCGGCGGCGGACTGGCGCCATCAGGCGACGGAATCCGCGAGTGAGCGGGGCGGCTTGGCTGTCCAGGAGCCCGGGAAGTCCGATGCCGGTCGCGGCCTGCGTCTGGGCGGGCGCGTACACCACGATAAGTTCGGCGAGGGTGTCGTACTCAGTGTCGAGGGCCGAGGCGAGCACACGCGAGTTCAGGTTAATTTCGAGGATGCCGGCGCAAAGTGGCTGGTTGCGGCCTACGCCAATTTGCGCCCGATCTGAGGCAGGTCGTACAGCCACTGATTTGACACTTGGCTGACGTCAGGCCAATCTGTTGCGTGGAAGGCGGTCGTTGTACCGGCGGGGCAACCTAAATAGGTACGGCCCCGGGTAGCGGAGTTGTTCGTCCAGAGCGGAGTAAGCCATGCCGAGTGATGCTGCGAA
Source organism: Pseudomonadota bacterium (assembly GCA_021790335.1). Taxonomy (GTDB): domain Bacteria; phylum Pseudomonadota; class Gammaproteobacteria; order Acidiferrobacterales; family UBA6901; genus JAJYCY01. The sequence goes on from JAJYEE010000020.1 coordinate 5,522, forward strand.
AACATCCGATGGGACACGTGCCAAGGTTCTTTCGCTTCTGGCGGTAGCGATAGTCGTTTTCGCCGGAAACACCGCCATTACCTTGCTGATCGTCTATGCGGGACAGACAGCCAGGCCGCCGCTGGTTATGATCCTGGGCGGATCGGCTCTGTTGACGGGGATATTGGTGCCCCTGGTCTACGCCCTGATACTTACGCCCATGGCGCGAGGGTACGAACAGCGCTTGAAGACAAGCGGTTCGGTCGACATCAGTCGCACCGCCGTAACCGATTCCGTGACACGCCTGGCCAACCGCCGCGGCATCACCTCCAGCCTGATCGAGGCGATGGCACAGGCAGAGCGCTATGGCGACCCCCTGTCGGTGGCCATGGCAAAAATCGACGACTTCGAGCGCCTGACCGGGTCTTACGGGCACAAAGTGTCCGAGCAGGTACTGCAGGCCGTTGCCGCCGTGCTCGGGGAAACCCTGCGCATGCCTGACCGCGCGGGACGCTACGGAGAAAAAGAGTTTCTCATCCTTTTGCCGCATACCTCACTCAAGGACGCCGGCAAGATCACCGAGCGCGTGCGGCGGGGCGTGGCTTCTGCAGCACTCTCTGTGGGGGAGCAGAAACTCAAGATCAGCGTGACCGTGGGGGCAACCGAGTTTCACAAAGGTGAGGATCTCGAACAGGTCCTTAGCCGCGTGGAACGCGCGGCACCCGGCACCCGCAAGCCGGCCGCCGGCCGCGCCGGCGGCAAGAAGTCTGCCTAGCCGGCCCGGCTCCGGCGTCCCTCGCTCAATCCATCATCGCCTGCGCCACAGCGGCCCAGGCACCGGCCAGGTTTTCCCGGTCGTAGCCTCCCCCGCCCATGGCAACCATGCGGCCCTCGCAGCACTCGTCGGCCAGCTGCCGTAAGCGGGCAGCAACGTACCCATGCACCGCGGGCGTGTAATTCAGGTGCGTGAGCGGATCCCCGGCGATGCTGTCGGCACCCGCCTGCAACAGGATGAACTGCGGTTCTCCGGTTCGCAGGAATTCCTCCACGCGTGGCCAGATGCGGTGGAACGCCGCATCATCCGCACCCGGCTCCATGGGAATGTTTATCTTCGTCCCGCGCGCGGCTCCGGTACCGGTCTCGCTTGCGGCCCCGGTACCGGGGTAGAGATAGCGACCATCCTCGTGCACGTCCGCGATCAGCAGGTCCGGGTCGTCTTCGTAGGCGTAGAAGACCCCATCGCCGTGATGGGCATCAATATCCACGTATGCGATGCGGCGGATCTGGTGGACCTGGCGCAGCGTCTCGACTGCCACGCCGATGTCGTTGAAAACGCAGAAGCCGGCGGCGGAGTCGCGGCGGGCATGGTGCAGGCCGCCGATCGGCACGAAGCTGCGCGCCCGCCCGCCCGCAACCGCCTGGTTGACGGCATCGACGGTGGATCCGACTACATAGGATGCGGCTTCGAACATCCCTGGAAACGCCGGTGTATCACCGTTGTCCAGATAACCTTCCCCGGTGAGCGACAGCCGGCGTACGCGCTCGACATACTCCGGTGTGTGGAAGCACAGCAGGTCCGACTCCCTTGCGGACACCGGCATGGCGACTTCAACGCGCCCTGCCAGGCCGCGGCTCACACATAGCCGCCAGAATGCGTCCAGTCGATCGGTTCCGAAAGGGTGGCCGCCACCAAAACCGTAACGCGCCAGTTCCGCGCCATAATACAGCCGTAGTCGCATGTCGCTTGCGCCTCGCCGATGGCCCGCCGCGATCAGTGCGCGCGGGCAGAAAAAAAACGGCCACCAGCGTGGCCGTCAATCGGTTTAAGACTTTGTCGTTGTTGTTAACCGAACGTGTCCTCGTAGCTGCGATACAGGCCGCTGACGAAGAACGGCAGCGCGATCAGCCCGAGAACGAACAGTACCAGGTAATCCTTCGGAAAATCGAGCGCAAAGTACAGCAAATCTGCGACGGTGCTGATGATCGCAAACGGCAACCCGAAAACGACGAGCGGCACGGCGTTGTGCATGCAGGCACTAAAGCTCTTCTCGATCGCAGACAGCGGATATTCCTTCTTGAACAGCACCAAGGGCACTGCATAGAAAATAGCCATTATCAAGGCAACCTGCAACACCAGAACGATCAGCAGACTGATCAGCGCCGGCAGCCAGATCGCCGGCCCGACACTGCCAGCGAGCATGGCCGGGAGCGCCGGCCCGCCCACCTTGAGCAACTGCGCAAGGATCTCGATCACTACCGCGGCACTCAGTGTGAGTGTGCTGATCACCATGATGGGAAGCAGCTCAGACTCCAGGGTGAACCCGCCGAACAGCTGACGGATGGCGCGATGCAAGTGGCCACGCGCCCCGCGTGCGCTCCTGCCACTCGCGCCTCGCGCCTGCGCCTCGAGGTCGTGGGCGCCGTGCAGCACACCGGCGAGCATCGTGGGACTGATCAAAATCAGAATAAGCACCCCTATGAACGGGATCATCTTGAGCGCAAGGGCAATGATCATATAAATGAAGGTCATTCCGCCCCAGAGCATCCAGTCCTTGCGCAGCAGGTCCCAGCCACCGGAGATCCACGACCAGCCACGTCGCGCCCCGCTATTCATCGATTTCAACGCTGCGACTCCTCTTTAAAAATTAACATCGGCCGTTGTGCGCCAACACATGCCTGGATCCGCGGCCTATCCGATCACGGCCAGCTGCCGACCGTCGGGCCAGACGCGGCGCGCCATGGATTCGGTCTCGATACGGTCCAGGAGGATGCGCCTGGATGCTTCCGGATCAAGGCCAGATACACCCCACCCCAAACGCGGAAAGTGTGCATCGTAAAGCGCCGACAACCAGCTGTGCAAGGCGGCCGCACGCAGCAGCACCGGCCACGCTCCGCATTCAAGTGCGGTCAGGGGGCGCAGCACGTGGTAGGCAGCGAGAAGCGCCCGCGCCAGGTGCTCATCGATGCCGCCATCGCCGCGGCTGCACCAGTCGTTCACAGCAACCGCGAGATCATATAGCAGGGCATCAATACGGAAATGTGGGACACCAACCAGGCCGCTGGCGTGCCCATCCTCCAAAAGAAAGCCCGCGCGGACCGGGTTGGCGTGAATGATGCCGCGCGGCAAATCGACAAGACGGTAGAGCGCCTGGAATCCGAGCTCGCTTGCCAGCAGCCGTTCATCGGCGTGGACCAGACGACTGCGGACGCGTTGCGTTAAATCCCGCCACACCTGCCTGCGGTGATCCTCAGGCAGTTGCTGCGGAAAGCTCCGGCCGGCGACGTGTAATCGCGCCAGCATGGCGCCGGCGGCAGCGCAGCGAACCGCTTCGGGCGCTGCCTGGCGGATTCCACACATCACCCCGGCCAGAACGGCAGGCATTTCGTGCAGAGTCCCGATCCGTCGGCCTGATCCGCCTCGCAGCGGCTGAGGGCAGGGAATCTGTTGCCGGGCAAGAAAGTCGGCAAGGTCCGGGATCAGGGCAACTCCGCTGACCGTGGCCGATGCGAACACCGTGAGCACATAGTCCCCGCGCTCGGTGGAAACAAGGAAAATCCCGCAATCGGCAGGCGTCCGGATACGGTCGCACGAAAGCACAGCACCCGTCGCATACTCATCGAGAAAACACTGCAGCGCGCGATCATTGGTAGGAACAGCGACCGGCACTGTTCCGGCCTCAGAAACGCTTGATCAGCCACATCGGGGGGGACATTTGTGGTGCAATATTGCTGCGGCTGAACTGTCCCGTGCCACGCCGGTCAATCAGGTAATACGGTGGGCCCTTCTCCGGAATCACCTCGATCATGTACAACACACCTCCGACGCGGTACTCCTCGTAGCGGGTCGTGCCACGCGTCGTGATGGTGACCTGCGGAGCGGGTAACCGGTCGGTGGACTCGGCGGGCGGCTGCGGGGGAGGAAATTTTTCGGCCGGCACCGGCGACTGCACTCCGCCGGCAGCCTCAGCGGCATACGCTCCGCCGCACGGCAGGAGCAGGAGCACCACCAGCAGCCAGTTCATACGCATCGAAAAACCCGCGCCTAAGGCGTGTCGAATCACAGGTCGAGTTCCTTCTCACGTTCTTCGGCGGATAGTCCGAATCCTCCGCGTCCCTCATAATACCGGAATATGGCATCCAGCACATCTTGCGGTCCGTCCGCCAGAACGAACAACTGCAGGTCGTCACTGCTGATCGTACCTTCGGTCACCAAGGTGTTCTTGAACCATTCCACAAGCCCGTTCCAGAAAGGCCGGTGCACCAGGATGATGGGGATGCGCTTGCCCTTGCCGGTCTGGACCAGGGTGAGTATCTCGGCAAGTTCATCGAGCGTGCCGAAGCCGCCTGGCAGAACCACGTACGCGGAGGCGTATTTCACGAACATCACTTTGCGCGCAAAAAAATGGCGAAAGCTCAGACTGATGTTCTGGTAGGGGTTGGTCTGCTGCTCATGCGGAAGCTTGATGTTCAGTCCGACGCTCGCGGACTTGCCGGCGAAAGCACCCTTGTTGGCTGCCTCCATGATCCCGGGGCCACCCCCGCTTACCACGGAGAAACCGGCGTCGGACAGCAACCGCGATATCTCTTCGGCAGCGGCGTAATAAGGATGCCCGGGCGCGATGCGTGCCGATCCGAATATGCTCACGGATGGACGAATGAGGGCGAGCCGCTCGAATCCTTCCACGAATTCGGCCATGATCTGGAAGACCTTCCAGGACTCGCGCGAGAGCGTGGACGACGAAGTGGTGAACGGTTCGACAGTTTTCTGGGGTGCAGGGAAATCGTTCTTCATGGTTATGGTTGCCTTTGTAGCACAAAGCGGGAGATCCTCACAGCATGAACGAGCGCAAACCCCTCGTATTGGTCGACGGTTCGTCCTACCTGTACCGGGCATTTCATGCCATGCCCAACCTGACCAACTCCCGCGGGGAACATACCGGGGCGGTCTACGGGGTAGCCAACATGCTGCGCAAACTGCTGGCCGATTACGATCCACAGTACATAGCAGTGGTATTCGACGCTCCCGGGAGAACCTTCCGCGACGATATCTACGCCGCGTACAAAGCCCACCGTCCACCGATGCCGGAAGAGCTGAGTGCGCAGATTGCGCCGCTCCATGCGGTGGTGCGGGCCATGGGCCTGGCGCTGCTGATGATCGAGGGTGTCGAAGCGGATGATGTCATCGCCACCCTTGCCGATCAGGCGACCACCGCGGGTATGGATACCGTCATATCCACCGGCGACAAGGATCTGGCACAGCTCGTGAGCGATTGTGTCACGCTCATCGATACGATGACCAACACGCGCTACGACCGTGCCGCAATCGTGGAGAAGTTCGGCGTGCCGCCGGAACGAATCATCGATTATCTGGCGCTGGTGGGGGATCCGGTCGACAACATACCCGGGGTACCGAAAGTCGGGCCCAAAACCGCCAGCCGCTGGCTGCAGCAGTACGGGTCGCTGGATGCGGTCAAGCAGCATGCCGGCGAGATCGCTGGCAAGGTCGGAGATAGCCTGCGCGCATCCCTGGAAGCCGTGGACCTGTCACGCCGGCTGGCCACGGTAAACCGCGATGTGGAGCTTGGCGTGACCGTGCAGGACCTTCAGCGCCACGAGCCCGACGCCGCGCAGCTGCGCCTGCTGTACAAGGACCTGGAGTTCAAAAGCTGGCTGGCGGCGCTCGGGGGAATCAACCGCGGCGGCGACCAGGAAACGTCCGCGGGCACAGGTACTTACGTCACGATATCGGAGGCAGCACAGCTGGAAGCCTGGATTGAGCGACTGCGGGCCGCCGGTCTGTTTGCCATCGACACCGAGACCACTGATCTCGATGTCATGAATGCCGAACTCGTGGGCCTTTCCTTCACCGACCGTTGCGGCGAGGGTGCCTACCTGCCCCTAGGCCACGTAGGCCCGGGAGTGGAAGAGCAACTTGATCGTGGCTTGGTACTGCAAAGACTGAAGGACCTTCTCGAGGACCCCCGCCATAAAAAGGTCGGGCAGAACCTCAAGTACGACATGAGCGTGCTGGCAAATCACGGCATCGAGCTTCGCGGCATCGAGTTCGATACCATGCTCGAGTCCTACGTTCTGGACAGCACCGGTTCGCGCCACGACATGGACGGCCTGGCCCTGAAGTATCTCGGCTACAAGACCATCAAGTATGAGGAGGTTACCGGAAAGGGAAAAAGTCAGATCAATTTTCGCGAAGTTCCCATAGAAAGGGCGACTCAATACGCCGCGGAAGATGCGGATATCACTCTGCGGCTGCACCAGAACCTGTGGCCACGGCTTGAACAGATACCGTCTCTGGCCAAGCTGTTCAGGGATATCGAGATGCCGCTGGTCTCCGTGCTATCCAGAATGGAACGTCATGGCGTCAGAATTGACACCGAGATGCTGCGTCGCCAGAGCAGCGAATTGGCTCTGCGTCTGTTGGAGCTGGAACATGAAGCTCATCGACTCGCGGGGCGGCCGTTCAATCTTGCCTCGCCGCTTCAGATCCAGGAGGTGCTTTTCAACGAACAGAAGCTGCCGGTTCTGAAGAAAACCCCCAAGGGGCAGCCATCGACCGCGGAAGAAGTGCTGCAGGAGCTGTCGCTGAGCTACGAGCTGCCGCGCGTGATCCTGGAACACCGCGGCATCGCCAAACTGAAATCGACCTACGCCGACAAGCTGCCGGAGATGGTCAACGCGCGTACCGGACGGGTTCACACCTCCTACCACCAGGCAGTAGCTGCCACCGGCCGACTTTCTTCCTCCGACCCGAATCTTCAGAATATTCCGGTACGCACTGCCGAGGGCCGCCGCATTCGACAGGCGTTCGTCCCGGAACCGGGCAACAGGCTGCTTTCGGCAGATTACTCGCAGATCGAACTGCGCATCATGGCACACCTCTCGGGCGATCGCGGCTTGCTGGGTGCCTTTGAACTGGGTTCGGATGTCCATAGGGCGACAGCCGCCGAAGTGTTTGGAGTATCGCCGGATCTGGTGACCGACGAGATGCGTCGCAACGCCAAGGCTATCAACTTTGGCCTCATCTACGGCATGTCCTCATTCGGGCTGGCGCAGCAGCTGAGGATTGACCGCGGTGCCGCGCAGGACTATATCAATCTCTATTTTGCGCGTTACCCGGGCGTCAAAGACTTCATGGAACGCACTCGCGCCCAGGCACATGCGCTCGGTTATGTCGAAACCGTGTTTGGAAGGCGGTTGTACCTGCCGGAGATCAACGCCGCCAACCAGGCGCGGCGGCAGTACGCCGAACGCACCGCGATCAATGCCCCCATGCAGGGTACAGCTGCCGACCTCATCAAGCTCGCCATGCTTGCTGTGGATTCGTGGCTCTTCGGGTCTGACGCCCGGACCAGGATGATCATGCAGGTCCACGACGAGCTCGTTTTTGAAGTTCCGGAAGCGGAGCTGGAGACAGCCACCCGCCAGATCCGCCAGTGTATGACCGGGGTGGCGCGCCTGGCCGTGCCCCTGGTGGTCGATATCGGTACCGGAATAAACTGGGACGAAGCCCACTGAGAAAGCCGTGCCGACAGCATGCCGGTGGGCGCATGCGGCTGGACGGAAAGACGGTCGCGAGGCTGCCGGAACTTTTTTCGGCACGCGGGGTCTTTGGATGTATGGACGCTAACCCGTCCTACCCGCTCCTCCTCCCTGAGCGGGGAAAATCCCGGAGATTTTTCCGGGATTGCTTGTAAGCCCCGGACTCTCTCCCCTTGTTTCCGGGGCTTTTTTTGTTCTTGTGTCCGTCCACGCCCAGCCAGTCGAGAACCAGTGCCCGGGCTTCGTCCACCCCTTCGCGGCTATTCGCGGAAAACAGCTGCACCGATACCGCCATACCGGCGTCTTCCAGCGTTCTGCGCGCGCTGACGAGCGCGCGTGCCGCCGCACCATGGCCCAGTTTGTCGCTCTTGCTCAACAGCAAATGGACAGGCATCCGCGCGTCCAAGCACCACGTCAGCATCTGCCAGTCGAGCGGCCCCAGCGACTGTCTGATGTCCGCGACCATCACGACGCCACGCAGGCACCGCCGGTGGCCAAGAAAGACGGCCATCGACTCCTGCCAGCGCTCCCTGACCGAGGCGGGCACCTTGGCATAGCCGTATCCGGGCAGATCTACCAGGCGCCGCGACGGGTCTACGCCAAAAAAGTTGATCAAACGGGTCCGGCCCGGTGTCTTGCTGGTGCGGGCAAGCATCCGGCGCCCGGAAATCGCGTTGAGCGCGCTGGATTTTCCGGCATTCGACCGCCCGGCAAAAGCCACTTCGGCGCCATGGTCGGGAGGCATCTGCTCCGGAGCATCAACGCTCAGGAGAAAGGTTGTCTCTGGGAAAAAAGTGTCAATAACCTGCTTTTGCAAATTGACCTCGGGACGGGGTCTTGGTATATAAGGCGCCGCTGATCAGACCTGATCGGTTCATTCCTGTCGGGGGCCGCCCGATGCCCGAATCGCGCAAGCTTTTCGTCCTGGGGCAAGCCACTTTCGCGGACAGTGTAGCATTGCGGGGAGGGTTCCCGCCCGTCTGATACCGACCGGGGACCCGTGGGCGGAATACTGAAGGGGGGTACTATGCACAAGCGAGTAGCGCTGTTTCTGGGGTTGTTCGTTGCTGGTTCTATGGCCCTGGCTCATGCCTCGGGCAACGCAGCTGCGGGCAAGACGAAGTCGATGGCATGCCAGGGGTGCCATGGAGCCGACGGGAATAGCGTCAATTCGGCCTATCCGAACCTCGCCGGTCAAAGTGCCGGCTACCTCGTCAAAGAGCTGACCGATTTCAAGGATGGCAAACGCTCCAATCCCATCATGTCGGGCATGGCCGCATCCCTCTCGCCGCAGGACAGGGAGGATATCGCCGCCTATTTTTCGAGCCAGAAGCCGGCCCCGGGGGTCACGAAGGCAAGCCCGGATACGCTCAAACTGGGGCAGCGCCTCTATCGCGGAGGTAACCGGAAGTTCGGAATTTCCGCCTGCATGAGCTGTCACGGTCCGGCGGGCGCCGGCATACCGCCACGCTTCCCGCGCCTGGCAGGACAGCATGCGGCCTATGTCGAGACACAGCTTCTCGCCTTCAAGAATGGACAGCGCACGAATGATGACCACATCATGCAAAGCATCGCCTTCCGCATGTCCGTAGCGCAGATCGACGCGGTCGCCCAGTACATCCAGGGACTGCACTGAGGTCCAAATCCCCTGACCTGCCCGGGTTTCCCGGGCAGGTCTCGGCTCTGCCCGAACCGCGCACCCTAAGGCAGCTCTACTCTGCCCAAGTGCGTCACCCCTGCCCTGATACGCATCCCATGAAGGGTGTGAGCTGTTCCTTCATCCCACACATAATCTCATGTAAATCAATATGTTGTGAACTGTCGCCATTCTGGCACAGCTCTTGCTGCTATGTGGGACAAGGCGATGAAAACAGTACGCCTCGGTGACAGGACAAGCCACCGGGCCGGAACGGACAGGAGTAGCCCACATGCTCAGCTTTATTGTCAGCCTGGTAAGCAGTTACGAACAAAACCATGGGGTGCGCCCCAACCTGGTTTACATGAACGAGACGCACTACGGCTATCTGCGCGAAGAGCTTCCCGGCGTACGGGACCATGAGGACGTGACAGCGATCCTGGGCGTCGACATCGCACTGAGCGATGAAACCCTGCGCCCGCATGTGGCTGCAGTGAAATTCGGTGACGAATACATACTTTCAAGCTGAGTCAGGGAAACGAGGGGAACAATAAACCAGGACCAGCGAGCCGGGGTGTGGGCGTGAAAGGCTGGGGCAGCGCCCCGGCCTTTTTTTATTTGAGCCTGCGGAAAACGTCAGAGGCGGCCGCGAGCGACGCCTCGATATCCGCATCGCTGTGAGCCGCCGATACGAAACCCGCTTCGAACGCGGAGGGCGCCAGATAGACGCCCGCTTCGAGCATCCCGTGGAAAAACCGCCGGAAACGCCCGACATCGCAGGCCATGACCTGCGAAAAGCGCGTGATCCGTTCTTCAGGTGTAAAAAACAGGCCGAACATCCCTCCTACCGCTTGCGCAAGGAAGGAAATACCGGCTGAGCGCGCACGCGATTGAAGTCCGTCGCAAAGCGCGCGTGTTTTGACGGCCAATGCCTCGTGAAACCCGGGCTGGAGCAACGCCCGCAGAGTAGCAAGTCCGGCAGCCATTGCCAGCGGATTGCCGGAGAGCGTTCCAGCCTGGTAGACCGGTCCATCCGGAGCAATCCAGTCCATGATCTGCGCACGACCACCGAAGGCGCCCACGGGCAATCCGCCACCGATCACCTTGCCCAGGGTGGTCAGGTCCGGTCTAACGCCGTACAGACCCTGAGCTCCGCCCAGCGCCACGCGGAATCCGGTCATGACCTCATCGAAGATCAGGACCACGCCGTGCTGATCACAGGCGCTGCGCAATTCCTCGAGAAAGCCAGCCACCGGGGGTACACAGTTCATGTTGCCAGCCACCGGCTCGACAATGACGCAGGCAATATCGTCGCCGTGCTCGGCAAACACCGAGCGCACCTGTTCGATGTTGTTGTATTCGAGAGTCAGAGTGAGGCGGGCGAGCGCTTCCGGCACCCCCGGGGAGGTGGGCACCCCGAGCGTTAGTGCTCCCGAACCGGCCTTGACGAGGAGCGAGTCGGAATGGCCGTGATAGCATCCCTCGAACTTGACGATTCTGTCCCGGCCGGTAAAGCCTCGCGCCAGGCGTATGGCGCTCATGGTCGCCTCGGTTCCCGAACTCACCATCCGGACTTTTTCTACCGATGGAACAAGCGAGCACACCAGGTCGGCCATCTCAGTCTCGATGCGGGTCGGGGCGCCGAAACCCAGGCCTTTGTCGGCAACCTTCTTGACAGCTTCCACGGCCTGCGGATCTGCGTGGCCCAGAATCATCGGGCCCCACGAAGCCACGTAGTCGATATAGCGCCTGCCGTCCTCATCCCAGAGGTAGGCGCCCTGGCCACGCGCGAAGAATACCGGGTCTCCTCCCACACCCTTGAAGGCGCGCACCGCCGAGTTCACTCCACCGGGTATGTGGCGCCGCGCTTCCTGAAAAAGCATGCTCGATGTACCGGGTTTGTTCATAGCAGCTCGCAATCGGGTTTGTGCTGTCAGCGCGGAAACAGCTGCGCATAGGCGCTGGCAGCCGCGCGGACGTCGGCTTCGCCGAAAACCCCCGCGATGACCGCAATCGCATCGGCGCCAGCCTCGATCAAGGCGGCGCTATTCTCAGGCTTAATGCCGCCTATCGCAACTACCGCCACATCCAGTTCTGCCCTTGCCCGCCGCAGTAGCTCGTGACCGGCATGCACTGCCTGCGGCTTGGTCCGTGAAGGATAGACACTGCCGAAGGCAACGTAGTCGGCACCGGCATCGGCCGCGCGCACGGCACGCTCGAATTCGTTGTAACAGGAAATACCAACGATCGCGTCCGCACCCAGAACGGTCCGCGCGTCCGCCGCATCCCCGTCATCACGGCCGAGATGCACCCCCTGTGCACCCGCGTCGAGCACGAGCAGCGGATCGTCATTGACGATAAGCGGAACGGCGTAGCGCTCGCAAAGACGCGCCAGTGCGGCAGCACGTCGGCAGCGCGTGCCGGCATCCGCGTCCTTGTCGCGATACTGGATGAGACGCGCGCCGCCCTGCAGCGCCCGCTCGACCGCCGGCACAAGACGCATTGCGCTGAGGTAGGCGCCGTCGGCGATGGCATACAGACCGCGCACCCGCCATTGGCCGCAGGGCGGATGCACGGAACGCGGACCAGGGTTGGGTGGCAATTCAGGCACCATCGTCATCGTGCGCGCCTTCCTCTTCCTCCTCCGACCGCGCCCAGTACAGGCGGTCGGGGATATACTGGCCCATGCCAAGGCGCAGCCCATGTTTGATCGAATTCCAGGTAAAATCCTGCGCCTCGGCAACCGCGTCGACCGGGTCGAAGCCATGCGCGAACGTCGCGGCGCAAGCCGAAGCCAGCGTGCAGCCGGAGCCGTGGTAGCTGTCGGGCAGACGATCCCACGCAAACGTATCGAGCAGCCGGCGGTTACCGTAAAGGCGGTTGATGACTTGAGGCGTGTTTTCGTGGGTTCCGGTAATGAGCACGAACTGGCATCCGTCCGACAGCAACTGCTGGGCGCAGGCATCCAGCGTATCGGCGTCAGGCGCAAGGCGCCTCGCCTCAAGGCTGTTGGGCGTGATGAGCGTGGCTTGCGGAATGAGCAGTGCACGCAGCGCGTCTTCGATGGGCTCTTCGGCAAGCGCATCGCCTTGTCCGGAGGCCATGACCGGATCCACGATAAGCGGGATTTCCGGATAGTCCTCGACGATCCCGGCAATCGCAGTGAGGTTCGCAATGCTGCCGAGCATGCCGGTCTTGAATGCCGCCACCGGCATGTCCTCGAGGACAGCGCGCGCCTGCGCAATGACCAGACCGGAATCGGTCGAGCTGAATTGCTTCACACCGATCGTGTCTTGAACGGTGATGGCGGTGATGACCGGCGCCGCATGGCAACCCAGGCTCGCCAGAGTCAGGATGTCAGCCTGCAGGCCAGCGCCGCCGGTCGCATCGTTTCCGGCAAATACCAGGACTATCGGGGGGTGTGACGTTGTCATAGCTGCTGGGCCTCCGCGAGGACTAGCTTTTCCAGGGCACGGATCAAGAGCGGGTGGTCGTTCAGCGCCGGCGCGACGCGATAATGCTTGATACCTGAAGCCGCCGCAACCTCACGGTAGAGTATGCCGAGCTCGTACAGCGTCTCGGTGTGATCGGATGTGAAAGCGATCGGGTAGACCAGCATCTGCTGCGTGCCACTGCGGGCCTTTTCGCGGATAACGTCATCAGTGTAGGGCTGCAGCCACTCGAGTGGGCCAACCCGGCTTTGATAGCACAGGGACACATCCGGCCAGGCGAGCTGGCGGCGCAGGGCTTCGAACGTGGCGCGGATCTGTCGTTCGTAGCGATCACCGCGATCGACGATTTTTTGCGGCAGTCCGTGGGCTGAGAACAAAAGCGAAACGTGCGCCGGATCGGGATCCGGAAACTTGGCGACTTCGGCACAGATGCTGCTGATGATCGCCTGCTGGTAATCGTGTGCGTCGTACCATTCGTGGATCAGTTTCGTGGCCGCGCGGTAGTTCTGGTGCTCGCATTCACGCATAAACTCGTTGTAGGAGCTTCCTGTGGTTGTGATTGAAAACTGCGGGTAGAGCGGCAAAAGCACAACGCGTGTGTGGCCACTCTCCTTGAGCCGGGAGACAACCTCGGCCGCGCGCGGATTCCAGTACCGCATGCAGATGAACACTTCAAAGGCACCGTGCTCCTGCAGCGACCGCTGCAGGGCATCGGCCTGCTTGCGCGTGTTGTCCAGCAACGGCGACTTGCCGCCGATCGCCGCGTATCCGGCGCGTGCCAGTTCCGTGCGCCGGCGGGACAGGATGCGGGCAAAGAAGCGCTGGGTGAGAAACGCCAGCGGCAACTTGAATATGTCGGGATCGGAAAACAGGTTGAACAAAAACGGTTCGACCGCATCCAGAGAATCGGGACCACCCAGATTAAAGAGCACTACGGCGGTTTTGCTTTCCATGGGCAGGTATGTGCGGCGTGCGGTCGAAACGGTATTGTAGCGCGTGCTGCCGATGCATTTCACCCGCGAGGAAAAACATGCCAAAATTTCGAGTCGGCCCGACTGGCGCCTCATGTGACGCAGACTTTCGGGCCGGAGCGGCTAGGGACGGGAATCCGGAGGTCATGCCCCGGTCCCCTGCAGGGAACGGAACTTGGAAAGCATTCGAGGAAAGGCATGAAGGCATATATGTGCGTGATTTGCGGATTCATTTACGAGGAGGAGAAGGGGATGCCCGAGCAGAATATTTCAGCGGGCACTGCGTGGGCGGACGTGCCGGAAACCTGGAAGTGTCCGGATTGCGGCGCATCCAAGGATGAATTTGAGATGATTGAAATCTGAGTGCCGCCCACCCGCCTCCCGCTCGAGCACCAGGCCCTGGACTTCGGCGGGATCTGTCTGCACTACACACTGCGACTGAGTCCGCGCCGCGCTACGATCTGCGTTCAGATCTTGCCTGGCGGTGAGGTTCGCGTTGCTGCTCCGGCAGTGGTACGGCGCGCCGACATTGATACCTTTTTGCGTGGGCATTGGGGCTGGATCCGGTCGAAGCAGCAGGCACTGCGCCAACATGTGCCAGCTCCACTGAAAATGCCGTTCGGCGAAGAGGCGCAGCTGCCGCTGCTCGGCGACAGGCTTATTCTGCGACAGCATCTGACGACGGGCTCAAGACCTGCGGCGGTACGCTGCGGTTCAGAGCTCGTCGTCAGCGCAGCAACACCGGCTCAGGTGCCAGGGCTGATCGTGAGCTGGTACCGGGATGCGGCACGACGCCAGGTGCTGCAGCGCATAGGCCACTTTGCAGCGCTCGTTGGGCGCTCGCCGGCACGCCTGAGCATCCGCGGCCAGAAGACCCGCTGGGGAAGCTGTTCGGCACTGGGTACGATCAGTATCAACTGGCGTCTGATGCAGGCATCAGCCGAAATCCTGGATTATGTGATCGTTCACGAGCTTTGCCACCTGCTGCATCGCAATCATTCGCAGCGATTCTGGCGGGAAGTCGGGCGTATCCTGCCCGACTACATGCGGCTGCGGCGCGAGCTAAGGACATTCGGAGTGAATCTGGCATTTTAGCGCGTCCCGGCAATGTGGCTCGGCAAGGTGTGCGCCGCATCGGTCGCGCTTTGGCGCCGGAGGCAAATCCCGTGACCCCACATCGGGAAAACGGGCCAACGTGAACCGGGAAGTCCCGAATATTTGTGCTCCAGTCGGGCACACACAACGCACCCTTTCCTCCGCGGACGTCGGCGCAGAACACCAAATCCACTTGCCGGAGCTGCTGGATCGGACGCTTCCGGGGCCATGGGAAGCATCCGGACTGGCCCGCATTTTGCAACACCACGGATCATGCAATCTGAAAATCGCTCCGCCAGCACCGGGGATCGCCAAGCCATTCTCGATGCGCTACGCCACCCCGGACAGGAAGCGGATTGGCTGATCGAGCGTCACCTGGGGTTTCCTAACGGTGCGCAGGGCTGCAAACCCTATACCCGCAGCGTTGAGGCAGCTTTGGCGCTGTTACCGGCGGGGGTGTTCTTTCACTGCGGACGTTTCGCGGAGGGCACGATGTTCTGGTGCGATGTAGGAAGTCGTCCGCAAGTCCAGGCCTGGGGCGAGAATCTGGCCGCGGCCATTGCCGGAGGGATCTTCGCCTACCTCACCCACCCGGACGTGCAGGACAGCGTCGCGGCACAGGACGCCAAGCCCGGCCCCGAGCCCGGTACAACCGGCTAGTCGACCTTGCTGCCGGGAAGACCGTAGCGCTCCAGTTTGTAGTGCAGTGTGTTGGGCCGCAGGCCCAGAAGGCGCGCGGCTTTGGATTTGTTGCCTCCACAACGCTCGAGCGTCTGCGCGATGATGCGTGCCTCGAATGCAGTCACGTAGTCATCCAGCGTACTGCCTGCTGCCGGCACATCGATCGCAACTGCGGCCGGCGCGGATCCGGCTGCCAGCAGCCGGCTGCCAAGCGCGTGGAATACCGCGCGCTTCAGCGCTGTCACGGTCTCCGGATGGGCGGTAAACAGCTCGTCCGTCTCGACCCGGTTTAGACCGACGCACACGCCGCTCTGAAGATTGAATTGGAGAGTAAAGTAGCGGACCAGCAACGCGCCGTCGTCCCGTCTGCCGCTCAGACGGGGCATGTCGATGCACAGAGGCGGGTGTTGCTCGTGTATCAGCGGTGAATGCGGACCTGCGCCCGCATCGCAGGCAACGATGACGCGCACGCCTGCGCCGCTCAGGTGAGTGGCACGCGATTGCGTGCGCGTGTCGTCCGCGGGCGAACCGCAGAAACAGAGAATCAGGAGCGTCCCTCCCTGCAGCTCCGCGGCCTCTGCGCCCGGGTCTGATTCGTTGTCTGCAACGGTTGCGGGCAGCAGCGCACGGAACGGGCCGGGGCGCCCGCTCGCGGCATGCATGTGCCGCGCCAGAGCGACAGCCTGGCCCATATCCGCAGTCCTGAGGAGCACCGGCTCATTGAATCCCGCCAGACTGGAAGCTGCTGCCATCTGGCCAGCAAAGGCGTCACTTTGGCCGATCAGAGGCTGTTCGGGATCATGGACCGGGTAAGTTGCCTGCCGCAGGACGGCGAGACCGCGGATCGCCCGGGCCGCCGTTTCCGCCGCCCACGCACCATCTGGCAGTATCTCGGTCAGGCTTCCGAGCAGCTTCTCCCGGTGGACGGCGGCAAACGCCGATGCCGCCGGACCATACAGCAAGGCCGCGATCTGTCCGCGACGCTGCCCGAGAAGCTCGGGCAGTTCCCCGACCGCCTTGTCGTCGACGGCATCGACCCGTACCACCAGGATATCCGGCGTCGACTGGCGCTGGAATCCGGCCGAGTGCAGGCCGACATAGTGGTCGAGCTGCGGAAAGTGCAACCGCAGATTCCGCAGCATGGTCTTATCGCGACCGAGCAGCGTGATCGCCGCGGCCAGCGGTCCGTTGGGCGAAAGCGCCTCGAGTTCGCTCGCGGCGAAGGCGGCGATGCTGCCGAGCGGACGTTCCTGCTGAAGGCTTGCGTTCTGCCGCTGCAGAGCTTCATTGTGGCGATGCAGCGAATCCACACTGGCCTCCAGTTCCCGCTGACGATTCTGGAGTTCATGGATGCTGCGCGACGCTTCAGACAGCTGGGCACGCAGGATCAGCAGCTTGTCGAGGAACAGGTCTGCCATTCTGTCGAACAGCTGCTCGACCATCTTGAAGTCGAGCCGGGTATAGACCTGTTCGCTGAAAGACCCCCCCAGGAGAAGCCAGCCGGCCGCATGCCTGCTCCGCGGATGGAAGGGCACGACGGCGGCGATGCCATGGCGCCTGAGGGACCAGCATGATTCCGGATTCGAGTCCGCGATTTCATTGGCCACCACGATTTGATCGATTCCGTCCAGCACCTGCCGCGGGATTTCCGCCATGCGGCGCGAGCCGCCGACCTCGGCGAGGATCGGCAATTCCGGCCCGACCAGCGCAACCGGGCAACCTAGCGTCGTCGCCAACCGGTCCAGGATCTCGCCGGACGAGGCTAGATCGGCAATCTCGGCAACCAGCTGGCGGATGCGTCCGTAGAAGGCGGTCTTGCGCTTGCGTTCCTTCGACCAAGGTATATAGAACTGGATATCGAACAGACGGTTCTGATGGGTGGCATATGCGGTTACGATCAAGAAATAGGTCGTCAGAACGGGCTGCAGCGATGAAACGTTGATCCATGTGACTCCCAGGCGCAGAAGAATGACGACCGCGATGATTACGGCCGCCATGGGCAGAATGGCCAACAGCAGCATCGAATTCTTCAGGCGGCTTTGCGGATTTTCCTGGCGATACGCCCCGCGAAGCAGCACGCCGACCGCGCCCCCGACCGTGACAATCGCGTACAGCTCGAGCAGAAAATAGAGCGGGCCGGGGACACGAGTGACGATGAAATGATGGAATACATAGCCCCGGATCAGCAGCGGCGAAAACAGCAGCAGCCCGGCGAGCAGCAGCGCCGAAGGATAAACGGCGCCAGCTGCCAAGCTGATCGCGCGGCTACCGCGCTCGAAAGCCAGGCTGGCAGCAAGGTGCAAAAGAACGGCAACGGCGAGAATCTCCGTCAGGTAGAACAGGGTCGCCTCCGGATAGGGCGTATGGCGGGCGGCGATCTCGATGTACCCGGGAATGAGCGCCAGGTTCTGGACGAAGAACAGCGCCAGAAGGGCCATGTAGATCCGCGTCTGCGGGTTCCGGGTCCTGGCGTGATAGGCGTAGGCGAGCAGACCAGCCTTGAGAACCAGCGCGATGGCGGCCGGCAGGATTACGAACAGATAGATTTTCCATTCCATTACGGTATCGGAGAATTAAGGTATCGGAGAATTAATTAGAGTCCGCCCCTTTTTTGGTTGACGTCCCCGCAGACGGCCAGGGACGTACGTCCTTTTTAAGATACCAAATTTCTGCTGCAAAAGATGTTCCATTCCCGCAATATCGCCACTAATTCCGCGCCTTACCCGCGGCATTGCAGGCAATCCGAGGCGTGCCGGGTCAGCTACGCCGCGTCCCAGACCAGAGCCGCCTTGCTGATCGCGATGCCGCTGCCCCCGCCAGTGAGCAGGACCTTGCCGCCGGGAGCGACTTCCCGGTTCTTCTGCAGCAGATAGAGATTGAAGGGTATGTTGGCGGTGGACAGATTGCCGAAATGGGTGATCGTATCCACCATTACTTCCAGCGACACACCTACATACTGGGCAATGCTCCTGATCATTTTCAGGCTGGCCTGGTGCTGGACGCATTTTGCTATTTCGGCAGGCTGCCATCCTATTTTGCCGATAAATTCTCGATACATTCTGCTCCAGAGCTTGATTCCTTCCTGGATCAGCGGACCCATATCGGCCTCGAGCGGCGTGAACGAACCGTTCCGGCCGCAGACGCTGAGCGCGTAGAACTGGGCCTGGGACTGAAGCATGAATCCCAGGAACCCGCTGTCCGGGTCCGTCTTGGGCCCCATGAGGGCCGCCGCCCCGGCATCGCCGAGACCCAACCCGGATGCGAGCCGGAGGAACTCGCCGCGGTCGTGGCTTTGTCTGAGGGTGTCCATGGCGAGTTTCGTATAGCGCCAAGCTTTTTCGCCGGTCACGACCAGCCCGCGCCGCACCTGGCCGGTCGCAATCAGCGTATCCATCAGGTGGATTCCGTTCATGAAGCCGTGACAGGCGTTGGTAATGTCGAAGCTGACCGCATTGTGTGCCTGGATCTTGCTCTGGACGACGTGGGCGGTTGCCGGCTCGAGAAAATCCCTGCTCATGCCGGCATAGATGATGGCGTCGATTTCCGATGCCCTGATTTCGGCAGTGGCCATGGCCTCCTCGGCCGCCTGGACCGCCATGTCGGAAGGCTGGAGGTGCTCCGGCGCGATGCGCCGCTCCTTGATTCCGGTGATGCGCTCGAGCCAGTCATAGGAAACGTCGAATCTGTCCTCCGATTCGATGCGTTCCATGATTTCGCGGGAACTGATCCGGTCTTCCGGGATGCATGCCCCGGTGCTGATGAGACGTGAATGACCCTGGGTATACATGTACATGTTGCCCTCCGTGTGCTTGATCTGACGATGCGGGTCGGAACCGGGCGGCACTGGCACGCCGCGTCAGCTCCGCGCCCTGGTTTGCCTACGAGCTGTCCGGGTGGATCGCGCCACCCCCACCTCGTGGTGGCCACATCATTTGAAATTTTGAATTGTTTTGACAGTGCCAGAGAAAAATAACTTTGGATCAATGTATTGCAGCTGCCGGTGCAGTACCCGACACGACACGACGCATCACGGACTGGCGGCCGGGACTGTGGAGGGATGCCATGAATCGTACTACAGCAACAGAAACGGGAACGACGGATCTCTCAGGAATTCGGCATTGAGACGCCGTCCTGTGCAAACGACGCCTCGGCGGGCGCAAGCGGAGGTTGCCGCCCGACCCGATGCGGTCAGGACAGCGCGCTGAGCGGGGGTTTATCCGTTTATCGCGGTGACTGCGGTGCGGGGGCGGATGCGCGAATTGGGTGCTGGCACACCAACAACCGTGCGCGAAGCTTATAAATTAAATAAGTCTTTGTTGGAGGCCTGGCGGCTGGTTTTCTGCGCTGGCCCCATATTTTTATCATGGGCGCACTGCCTGAGGTGGTAATCCTGGATGCACACGGAGCTTGCGACATGCAACCTGCTGTGGCTGCAGCAAAGCAGCGCGTGCAGTGATGGCCAATGCATGGAACCGACACCGGCAAGCGCCCTCTTGCAGTGGAAAAGTCACACCGCCTGCCAGAATCCAGCCACAATGATCGCGCCGACCAGGATCCAGCCGGCGGCGGCAGGGATCCATCGTTGTGCCATATAGGCCAAAGCAATCGCCAGGGCTACGGATATGATGTTGCGCACGTCCCCGAAGACGAGCTGCAGCAGCTTCCTCATGCGCGACTCCCTTCGGCTGTGTCGGCGGCTGACAGGCGCAGCTTCAGGCCGATGAGCCTGCCGGACACTGCGTATACCGCGAACAGCGGCAGCAACGTGACGTCACCCAGCGGCCAGACTGTATGCTCCCCCAGCAGGCCGCCCACACTCCAGAAACTGCCAAAGGCCAGAAGCGCACAGGCTACGGTGAACTTGAGCGTGTTCTCCGGAACCCGGGTAAGAGGTGCACGCAGCATCAGGCCCACCACGATGACGGCAAGCAGCGCAACGAGTGCGCTGCCGCTGGCCTGCGCATAGCTGAGAGTGCGGCCCAACGCGACCACCAGCAACCACACTTCCAGGCCTTCCAAGAGAACCCCCTTGAAGGCCACAAGCCAGGCCACGTGCGCTTCGGCATGCGCCAGATGTTCGCGCGTTTCGCTGAATTCTCTGGCCTCATCGTGCAAGGCGGTGCGACCGGCATAGCGGCGTATGGCCTTCACGTACCAGCGCAGGCCGAACAGCAGCAGGAACACGCCAATGACCGCACGAATCCGGTTGATATCGGCTTTCACCACCGTGAGACCGACTCCAGTGACCGCCACCAGTGCCGCCACCACCACCAGCGCGGCGAGCGCCGCACTCACAGCACGCTTCCAGCCTATGGACAAGGCCACCGCGAGCACGATGGTGAAAGCCTCCACCCATTCGACGGCGGATGCCAGAAATATCGCGCTCATGCCACCCCATTGCGTTGCGTTCATGCTGACAGGCTCTCCTGGTCAGTTTCAGTCGGATAGAGTAGCGATTGCGCCGGGTCTATGGCCAGCACCAGCTTCGCGCCCGCGGGAGGCGCCTCGGTAGCCGGCATACGCAGCGTAACACCATGCAGATCGCAGCGTAGTTCCACACCGTCGCCGGTCACGACACTGCCCAATACCCGGGCGTGCGCCGGCCAGGACCCGTTCGCCGCCGACTCGAACCGCAGTGCCCGCGCACGCAGATACAAGTGGCCGCTGCCAGTGGGCGGCTTTTTTTCCGGCCCGGATTGCAGCCTGCATGCACCCCAGGGTGCGTGCAGAATCCCGTTTTCAATTCTAACAGTCCATGGGCCGAAAGCGTCAGTGAAACGGGCAACTGCTTCGCAGTGCGGGCGGCGCCAGAGCTCGCGCGGCGCGTCGATCTGCAGCAGGCGGCCGGCTTCCATCACGCCCACGCGATCGGCCAGGGCCAGCGCCTCGCGCCTGTCGTGAGTGATGGTAAGGGCGGACAGCCCGTGCTCGCGCACCACGCTGCCGATAAGTTCCCGCAATTCCTCCCGCAGGCCGGCATCGAGGCTGGACAGAGGCTCATCGCACAGCAGCAGCCTCGGGCGCACAGCCAGCGCCCGGGCCAGCGCCACCCGCTGCTGCTGACCGCCCGAGAGTTCGTGCGGTCTGCGTTCTTCGAACCCCTTTAGGCCCACCCGCTCGAGCATGCGCAGCGCCTGGGCGCGCGCATCGCGTCCTGAGCGCGCGCGCAGCGGCAGGGCGACGTTTTCGAGGGCCGTCATATGCGGCCACAGCGCATAATCCTGAAACACCATGCCGAGTCGGCGCTTTTCGGACGGCAGGCCGGGCGCGCCCGGCGCATCAACCACGGCGCCGTCCAGCACTATGCGTCCGCGATCCACCCGTTCCAGTCCGGCCACGAGACGCAGGAGCGTGGTCTTGCCGGAGCCCGATGCACCCAGCAGACAGACGATTTCGCCGCGGTCGACCTTCAGAGAGAGGCCGCGCAGTGCATCGTGGTGACCATAGCGTTTGTGCACCGCATCGATTTCCAGAAGTGTCATAGATCCCTCATCGCGGCACAGCCGCGGAAACGGCAAGGCCGCTTTCTGCCGAGATGCGCCTGAAAACGGCGTGGGCCAGCAGCGCGAAGGCCAGCAGCAGCGCCATGCCAAGCAGCTGCAGCCGTGCCTGCTGGTGCAGCTGGACACCGCTCACCGAATCCAGTAGCGCTACGGCGAGCGGTGGATGTCCCGCAGGATACAGAAGCTCCGAGGCCGGCATCTCGAATGCGACGTGGAGCACCGACAGCAACCAGGCCGAGAACAGCGGGCGCGCCAACAGCGGGAGCAGCACGTACCGGAGCGTCTGCAGCCGCGACAGGCCATGCACGCGCGCCGCCTCGCTGAAACCATGGTGCAGCTGCGCAACCGGCCCCTGAAGAACCTTCGTGGCCGCCGGCAGTGCCAGCGCCACATAGGCCATCGCCAGCAGGCTGCTGCCCCCGTACAGTGGCGTGTAGGACTGGTTGTAGGCCAGCACGTAGGCGGCAGCGAGGACAATGCCCGGGAGCGCCATCACACCCAGCAGCGCAAAGTCTAGGATCCGGCCGGCACGGCCGGCCTTCGCCACCGCCGCGGCCACGGGCCATGCCAGCATCACCGTAACGCTGGCTGCAAGTATGGCCAGCTCGAGCGAGTAACGGAACGCCGGCAACACGGCATCCAGCATTTGCGGCAGGCTTGAAGAAGTCGAACCCCCGCGGGCCAGGCTGCCGGCAGCGAGTAAGGGCACGCCCAGCGCCAACGCGGCGAGTGTACCTGCAGCAAGCGTGTGCACCATAGCCGCCGTGCGCCCCAGGCGATGCGGTGGCGGAGGCCGAAAACGCGGACCCAGACTGCGCTGGCCTGCGGCCCGTCTGGCGAACCACGCCTGCAGGGCCAACGCCGGAACGATCAGGGTCAACAGCAGCCAGGAGACGGCTGCGGACAGCGGAAAGTTCAGCGGCATCGCATTGACCGCCTGCTCGATGGCGTAGGTAGCCATGACAAAACCACTTCCTGCGCCGAGCGTGGCAGCCACCGCGAAGTCGCTTATGGACTCCGCGAAAGCGGCCGCAAAGCCTGCGGCCAGTCCGGGCAACAGCAGCGCGGCCGCAATCGCGATTCGCTGCCGGCGACGCAGGCCCAGCACCCGCGCCGCCTCGTCGGGCGCGGCGCTGACCGATCTGAGGCTCGACTGTGTTGCGAGGAAAGTGAAGGGCAACGCCTTGAGCGTCAGCGTCAGCACAATGCCAAGTGGCCCCATCAGATGTTGGGCCATGCCCAGCAGCCATGGCCAGCGCGCCAGCGGTCCGACCGGCGCGGCCAGCAGCATCCAGCCGGAAGCGAGGAAATACCCCGGCGTCACTAGCAGCAGCCACACTCCCGGCTCTATCGAGCCGCGCCACGCCGCCTGACTTCGCGCCTGCAGCCAGGCCAGCCATGAGCCGAGCGGCAGCGCCAACAGCCCGGCGGCCAACGCCACCACCAGTGAATTGCGTAGCGCCAGCAGCATTCCGCCCTGCAGCGCTTGGGCAAATGGCCTGGCGCTTGGAGCAAGTGCGCCATGCAGCAGTCCGGGAATGAACGCGCAAGCCAGGAAGCTCAGAAGTGGCCAGCCCCACAAGGCACAGGCTGCCAGTACCAGCAGTGCGATGCCGGCGAGACCGAGGGCGCTGCGGTAGCGCGACCCTGCGACCCTAGGCGCTTCGGCCGGCAGCGGAGCAACCCGCAAAAGGCCGCACGGGCAGGGTTCCGTGCTCAGCTCAGGAAGTGACATGGGCGGCGAACCAGGACACGACCTTGGGCTCACGCGGTCCCCATCGATCCGGATTCAGCACCAGCGGCCGTGCGCCCGCCAATTTTGCGAGCACGGGCCGGCCTTCGATGCCGGCGAGCAACGGCTGATAATTGGAATCGGCCGACCGGTCTCCCGCCTGGAGCACCTTCTGTCCGGCCGGCGAGAGCACGAACTGCACGAAGCGGCGCGCCGCTTGGAGCTTCCCGCCGCGCACCTGCGCACCGATGGCGATATCCGAGGGCAACTCGATGCTGGGAGTCGCCGCGACGACACGCAGCCCGGGCTGTCGCTGCACAAGGCCTAGCGCCGCCGAGCTCTGCACGACAGCTACGTCGATCTGCCCGTACTGAAGCGCGCGCAGGGTTATGCTGTTGCGGGGAAATTCCCGGAGGCCATTGGTTTTGAGCCGCTCGAAAAAGCGCTCTCCGCCCTGCATTCCGAAGTGCTGCATCATGCCGGCGACAAAAGGGTAGGTCGGCCCGGATATGGCGGGATTGTTCATGCCCACCTTGCCCCGCAATGCAGGATTTTCGAGATCCGTCCATCGCTTTGGCCACTCGCTCTTTGGCAGATTCCGGGCGTTTACCAGCATTACCCCGGCGTAGGTCACGCCCACAGGGAAATAGCAGTGGTCAGCAGGCAGCAGTGCCCGTCCCTGCGCGGTGTAGCGCGCGCTGGGCAGCCAGCCGCAGCTGAGCTGTCGATGGCTGGCGAATTCGCGCATCGCCAGATTGCCGTCGAACCACAGCACATCCCATTGCGGGCGATTACCTTCGGCCTGAACCCTTGCCAGCAGCGGGCCGGTGCTCAAGTGCACCAGATTGACGCGGATTCCTGTGCTCTGGGTAAAGGTCTGCGCGAGTTTTTGGTCATATCCCATGGCCGCATAGACCGTCAGGGTCGCTGCCGTCGCTGGCGCGAAAAGGACGCAGCTCACCAAAAGCCCCAGCATGGAGGCACGCAAAGCCTGAGGAAAATACAGCAGTCGCATCATAAGTTTGTGTTCTCATCGGTCGTTCAGACGAAAGTGCACCCAGATTTCAAAAGCCATGCGTTGGCCTACAAGTTCCGCGGGCGTGGGTGGATAGGATGCGTTGCGGACCGCGCGCTCTGCGGCACGGTCCAGAAGATCGACGCCGCAGCTCCGCACTACGCGGATCCCGCTCACGTTGCCGTCACGAAACTCGAACATTACGAGCGTTCGTCCGGTCAGCCGCATGAGGCGCGCGGCTGCGGGGTAGCGCACCGCCGACTGGATGGCGCTGCGCAGCTCGGCCTCGAAACCCGCCCGGACCGATGCCAGGTCCCGGCTCGCAGGAACGATGGGCGCCACCGGCTGGACATCGGCAGCGCGGCTAGCCGTCATTGGCCTGGGGTGGACCGGGGCGCTGCGCGGATGCAACTGTGGCTGCGGGTCGGGGAGCGCCTTGTGCACCACCGGCTGTGGCCTTGGTTTTGGCGCGGGAGCGGGCTTGGGCGGCGGGGGTATGCGCGGCGCGACGGTCTTGGGCGCCGCCTTCATGGCATCAAGCACGATACGTATGGGTGGCAGCGGGGCTGGAGGCGAGGGTCGCTGCATCCACCAGAAAATGGCCGCAAGAACCACCGCTTCCAGGAGCAGCGCAAGTACTGCCGCTTGCGACCAGCGGCCTGCATCGCCCGGCCCGGCCAGCGGTGGCTGTGCCTTTCGCATTACCGTGCTCACTGGGGCTGTGCCGAGATTTCTCGCCGGACCGATCCCTGTGCAGCGTTGGTCCGGGTACACGGGCCGACGCTGGGAGCGCCTCGATCACACATCGCCGCGAACCCGCACAGATCGCCTGAAGCCGGGATGCGGTGTGCGGGCGTCTGCATCTCCACGGTGATTGCGTAGCGAAACGGACAGCGTGCGGGTGCTGGCGCGACATCGGTGCGCGGCAGGCTTACACCGGCCATGGTGCACAGTCTGTAAAGGTCAATAAACCGCCGTGCCGGCGCGCGAGTCCGCTCCATTCGGCCGCGTTGCCGAATCCTGCCGCTGCGCACTTGCTTTTCCGACGATGCAACCGGCCCGTGATACCGGAGGATGCCGGACCACGGGCCGAGCTGCTGCCGATCGATCTGATGTGAATCAGAAATCCGCCGAGACACTTACGTAAGCCGTTCTGGGCGCGCCGGGAAGAGCTAGAACCTGTCCCTGTGAAGCGGGACCCAGGAAGCCGCCGCTGGTGATGTATTCAAAGGAGTTGTACTGCTTGTTAAATACATTCAGCACATCCACGCTGACCTTCACGTCGCGCAGTTCGGCGCCCGTATTGGAGAACGTCGTGTCGAGGCCGAGATTGAAGGTTCCATAAGATGGCACCTTCTGCTGGCTCGGAGCACCCAGGTTGTTGTTGAACATGCTTTGCTGGCCGACATACTGGTACCAGGCGCTCGGCACGTACAGGATTCCCGAGGCGTAGTAGTCATAAGACGCGCCCAGATTGAAGGTGGTGTCGGGCACATTCGAGACTGGAAGCCCCGAATAGCTTACGCCGCCGGTCGTGTAGCTGGCGAAGGTCGCCTTTTCGATATTCAGATTGCTGAAGACGTGCAGATTGTAAAGAGGATCATCGGCCAGGGCGATGTTGAACCCCTTATAGACCGAACTTCCGTTGGCATCACCGAGGTAGTTGCCGTTGGCGTCGGTCAACGGGATGAACTGGTTTCTGAAGTCCAGGTGGTAATAGGAGACGCTCAGCAGAAAATTGCGCAACGCCCCGTGATTCGCGAGGTGTGTCTTGAAACCGACATTATAGTCCTCGCTCTTTTCAAGGTTGTAGATGGGAGGAAGCGTCTGGAACAGTCCGCCGCCACCGCCGACTTGAGGCTCTTTATAGGCGGTCGCGTAATTGCCGAACAGCGCCAGCCACGGCCGCAGGCGCCAGTTAAGGTCGACCGAGGGTTCGGCTTCGGCATGCGATACGTTGACCGCCGGCTGAGTAGCCTGATCGTTTTGGGGATACTGCGCATATGCCTGCGGGAAGTCCGTCTGGCCGCCCGGGAAGTAGCTGGTTGCATAAGTGATGAACCGCACGCCGGGCGTGACGTCGAGATCCGGCGTGGGGCTGATGCGGTCCTGCAGGAAGGCTGCAAGGTCGGTCTGGTCCCAGTAGTCGCTGCGATAGTGCGCATTGGGGACAGCCTGGCTGCCGAAGTAGGGCGCATTCGGATTGTAGAAGGAGTTTCGCGAGTTGTATTGGCTCTTCAGGAAGAATCCGCCCACGCTCACCAGGTTGTACGGAAGCTTGATGTCGGTCCAGGCCTTTTCGCCGTAAACCGAAGAGCGTGGATCGTTGTATTCGTACAGATTGCCCGGGTTGGTCAGGCCGTAGTTGGCATAGTGATAATGAAATCGCTCGCCCAGGCGGTACCACACCAAGTTGTGGAAAGTAAGGCCGGGATCAAGGGCGACATTGAGCTTGCTGTAGATGAGACGGGTCTTGTTGGTGTCGTCCTTGAACCACACGCTGGACGGAATTGAGCTGTAAAAGCCCGAAGTTGGCTGACTGTAGAGCGGAGATCCGGCGGCGCCGGTCTCGGTCACTCCGGCGATCGGCGAAACCGGAATCATCACCGGCCGGTAACCCTCGCCCTTCGCCTGGTAAATGCCGATGGACATGTTTCCGGTCGCGAAGGTCTTGCGCGTCTTGAGGAAATACACGTAATTGTTGCTGGGGTTCTTGAATCCGTCCGGAGCAGTGCGGAAGCTGTCCGATTTGCCATGACCCGCTGCTACGACGGTCGCCCAGCCGTCATGGCTGCCGGTGTCGGCGGAGAAAAACAGGTTTTGGGCACTGTAGCTGCCGGCGGACAGGCCGATTGTTCCCCCGGCTTTGTCGGTGGGCTGCAACGGCACGAAGTCTATCTGCCCGGCGATATTGTTGTACCAGCGGTCCACCGGGTTGCCGGGGCCATAGGTGATTCCAATTCCCTGCAGCATCTGGAGCTGCGGGACTTGCGGAGTTGCCCACAGGCCGCTAGAGGGGTTGACCATCGGCACACCGTCGAAGGTTACGGACAGCGTCCCGTTGTCGATCTGGCCTCCGGAAAACCCTCCCCAACCCTGCTTCAGTCCGTTGATGCTGATCGAGTTCTTGGTCGACCCCGTTGCTCCGTAGCCGGAGACGGCTACGCCCGGAGCCATGGACATGGCCTGCGCGGCGCCAGCAACCGGGCCCACCGCCCGGAGTTCATGCTTGTCGACAACCTTGACGGACTGTCCGGAACGGAACTGGTGCTTTTGCTTCAGCTTCTTGCTTTCCTGGGACTGTTGTTGCACGGGGTAGCCTTCCTGGCCTGCTGCCTGCACCGTACCCAGGCTCATCGGAGTGCCGGCGGCGAACACGGCGGCAATGGGTGCCGCCAGCAGTGCCGCCATCAGCGCCAGGGCAAGCTGGCTGGGTTTGAAGACATGATGACAGGTACGGCTAGGCATGATTTCCTCCGCGTTGTTCAGCAAAAAGTGTTTTGAGGACTTGTTGTTTGGGTTGCCGTGGCTCGAATGAGGGCCTGCAAACGTGATGGCATTCTAGGAAGCGGATATGAAAAAACTGTTACGGGGCCGTGAAGGATTTTTTACTTTATCCAGGCAGCGCAACGCCTCCATCACATGACCCGTAGGGTTATTGCGCATGGGTTTGAAAAAAATAGGACGGATTAAGTGCGTGAGCGCGTTGGGTTCGATGAGCGCAGGACCGGACCTTCGGCTAAGGCGTCTCATGTATGTGTTGCGATATAACCGTTAGGTCGCACCCAACGGCGACCAGTGTCAGGATTACACCGGAACGGGTGACAGCATTACTCCGGAATCAGTGGAGGGATTGAGCCGAATACGCAGTTGCGGCAGACGCAAGGCCCCGATCTGCTTTTCTGGCAACGTTTTCCAAGCACGTTTTGGCGCGGGCTGGGCCTGTTGTAAAAAATGCGGAAACGTTAAAAGGCTGTTCCAGCGTGGCCAAAAAAGAAATCAACCCCCAGCGATAGTGCAGGCGAAGCGACGCACTGTTTCACGCATTAACGCGCGGAGGGTTGCAAGGTACGAAGACCTGCGATGGCGCCGATGATTTCGCCCGCAACGCAGTCGATGGCCAGGCGCTGGATGTCATTTCTGTTGCCGAAGCCGCTGTACCGCGATAAGCACGCCAATCCGGTGGCCTGCAGCACGTCGTCACCGCTGGCTCCGCTCAATCCGCCTTGCCAGAAGGCTCCGAGACTGCGTCACTTACGGAGGTTTGATCAAATGTTCGGGGTCTGGGCATGAAACAGATTTCCTAATTTATGGACTCTGTAGCAAAAACTTCGGAAACCTTTGCCATTTCTTGGGATTTTGGCTTCGCTGGTGTCGTGCAGGACTCAAGACTGGCGCCGTAGCGCCGAACGCTATCTTCCGAAATCAATCGCACGACGGCTGGAGCAATAGGGCTTTCTCCTGGACATCGCCGTCGCGCATGGCCTGGGTGAGTTCGAAATCAGGTCCATGCATGATGCGCGCGAAGTAGGACGCGTGTGCATCGGTCCCAGCAGGCCAGTTGCGGAGAAACCGGCGCTGCCAAGCAAGGTGATCGAAGCGGATAGGCAGCGCATCGCACCGCAGGCCACCGAGATCGATGCCATAGAGGCTGCCGGGTGGCACATCGGGGCGAGCCGAAATCCGCGTCAGCAGGCCGAACGTTGTATCCCGAAAATTCGGCAAGCCGGCGGCGCCATTGTTGATGATCAGGCGCTTGCGGCCGTCTACGTCGAGGGCGAACGCCACCGGGAGGCAGGTGTGCGAGGAGCAGAAGGCGCTCACCCGCGCTTGCTGGAATGTCGCTGCGAGTTTGTCACGGAGGCTTACTGCCTGCGCCTGCCCGATCCGGTGCACGAGGTTCTCGGCGGCGAAGTCCCAGCCGGCAAGCGAATGCGCGTCGCCATGCACGATGCCGATGAGATGCCCGCCTACGGCCACCGTGGCGTACATCGGGAGGACCGCCAGCCGTTGCAGGATGTCAGGAAAATTCACAGCCTGCGAATACAGGCGCTGCATGATGCGGTTGGAACGCCGGACCACTGCGTCGGAGACTTCATCCGGGTAGGCGCACCCGCAGCCGGCAGCACCGCTCGGGGCACCGAGTTCCATCTCGACATTGCCACAGATCGCGGCATGCTCGAGTACGACTTGGTTGATGCTGGCGAAACTGTCGGCATCCACGTCGAACCAGTTGAAGTCACCGTTGAACATCAGCGTCACCGAGCACCCACGGCGCAGCTCGGCCTGCCGCATCGCCAGCACCGTCTGTAGCGCCTCGACGTTGCCGTACAAGCCGCCGACCACATACAGTGTCTCGGATTCGAACCGCGGCGCGCTGTTGAATACGCGCGGGGAATAGCGGTAGCTCAATGGGCAGTTGCGCCCCGGCTTCGCCTGAACTTCGCTGCGTGGCCTCGTCATGACACCGGATCTGTCGCGACCATCGTTTCGAGCGAACAGCCTTTGCCTTCGACGCCGTAGATCATCCATGGAATCATCGCCACCGCGCCAATCAGCCAGAACGACGCCAACAGGACCAGCGCCGCAACCATGCCATAGGCATCAGCCACTACAGTCAGAACCAATGGCGCGGCAAAGGCACCAATACGACCCACAGCCACCGAGATGCCGATACCGGTGGAACGCAGATGGGTGGGAAAGAGTTCGGAAAACGTCGGGTACGCCGAGATCCAGCTTCCGGTGGCGAACAGGTTCGCCAGGGTGAACGCCGCGAGTACCCAGACCCATGAATGCGTCTGGATGGACGCGACGAGCAGCAGCGCACCTATGGCCGCCAAGGTGTAGAACACCGGTACGGTCAGCTTGCGGCCGGCGCGGTCCAGAACCAGCGCAACGATGAGCCCACCGATCAAGGCGCCAATATTGCCAATCAGGTAGAAAAATGGCGCAAATTGGCTGCTGACATGAACCGCCGGCAGGATGAACAATGCCAGAAAAGCGAACAGGCCGTAGTAACCAGCAGCTTCGGAAAAATCGAGCAGACAGCCCAGCGTGACTCGCCCCGGATAGCGGGTGATGAGCGTGCGCGTCTGCTCCCAGACACTAAAAGGTGCGCGCCGCTTTCCAGCAGCAGGCCTATCGTGCGTGCCCCAGTCGCCCCGCCCCTGCTCGATCCCACTGACGACCCGCTCAGCACCGGTGAGGTCGCACTGGCTGATCAGCCAGCGCGGGGACTCGGGAATGGATTTACGCATGAATGCGGTGCTGGACGCCACCAGTGCGCCAAAGCCGAAGGCGACTCGCCAGCCGATGTCGGGCGGCAGCAGATTGACCACGTAGAGTGAGACCAGCGCAGCGAGGATGGCACCCACGGGCCAAAAATTCATCACCGTTGCGTTGGCCTTGCCGCGGTTGCGCGCAGGGATGAACTCACTAATGGCTGCATTGATCGCCGAATACTCTGCGCCGACACCGATGGCGGTGAGCAGACGCAGGACCAAGAGCGATTGGTAGTTCCAGGCGAATGCCGTCAGCAGCGTAAAAACACCGTAAATCAACAGCGTGAGCAAAAACAGCCGCCTGCGTCCAAAACGGTCGGCCAGAAAGCCAAAGCCATAGGCGCCGATCATCAACCCGACAAACCAGATGCTCAGGATCCAAGATGCCTGCGTATTGCTCAAGTGCCACAAGTCCTTGAATACCCCGATCACGTTGTTGACAATCGTGACCTCAAAGGCATCGAGCAGCCAGCCAATACCCAAAGCGATCGTGACGGTGGCGTGGAACCGGTTCCAGCGAACCCGATCCAGCCGTTCAGCCAAGTTGTGATGCATGGTCAAGACCCCCTCAAGCGGCACTGCGCCGACGATGCATCCGTTGACCCACGGATCCGTTGCCCGGCCCCCACGAGGTTGCAACCAGGATCGGGGTACCCCAGATGCTGTGGGTCATGATGGCTGGAGCGAGTCTTGCTGCTGTCTTCATAACATCTCCGATTGAATGACAAATGGCTCAACGCGGATTCATGTGGATGATTTTCGCATGATTTGGGAGCGCGGGTAAGGAATGGGAGATGATCTTCATAACCAGGTATTCCTCGTCGCGAAAGCCGTGCGCCGTGCGCAGAATGAGGCGCAGGGGGTTGTTCAGCCCCTCGACGCACCCCCGCGAGACTGTGTTCTCGGGCTTACAACTAAAAGACGATGCCATCCCAATGACGTTCGATCATGGCCGCGAACTTCTCGAATGGCTCAAGCCGCTGCCAGCGTACATTGTGTAAACGGCGGAGCAAAAATGTACCACTGAAGCGGTAATTTTTCCGCCGAAAAGGCAGAACAAAAGTGTACCGATCTTTGAAGTCTTCTAGTCCGGCGGACTCCCCAGGCCGGAAGGCAACGAGAATGAAAACAGTGGAACTCTACGCAAAAAAGGGCGCGCGCGTTGCCTCGCAGCGGGTGCGCAAGAATATCGAGATCGACGTAGCGCTCATTGATACTGATGCTTTTCCAGCGGCAGACGGAACCAGAAGGTGGCGCCCTGGCCGGAATTATTTCGCGCCCCGATCTGTCCGCCATGGAGGTGGATCAGTTCGCGGCATATCGACAGACCCAGTCCGGTGCTCTTTTCATTACCGGTGGGCCGATTACTCAAGGCACTGAACTCTGAAAACAGTTTGTCTATGTCCTGTTGCGGGATTCCGGGTCCGGTGTCGGCAACCTCGCACAGCACGCTATCGGCATCGAGCCGCACGGCGATGTGCGTTCGGCTCCCCGGCGGGCCGAACTTGAGCGCATTACCGATCAGATTTTCCAGCACCTGCATGAGCCTGAATTCATCTGCGATAATGTGCGGAAGGTCCTTTTCACAATGCATGCCCAGCGCGACGCTCTTGCGCTGGGCATAAACCGAGTTGCGGGCAATTGCCTGGCGCACGATGGCGCCGAGGTCCGTAGGCAGCGCGACTAGCCGCAGCCGCCCCTGTTGCAGAGCGCTCAGGCCGAGCAGGTCTTCGACGATGCGCTGCATGTACTGTCCGGACTCAATCAGGTAATCAAGGGATGAGTATGCCTCCGCCGAGAGAGGTGCACCGGGCTTCTGGCCCTCCCTGAACTGGCGCGCCACATCGAGCATCAGCAGCAACGGCTTTTTCAGATCGTGACTGGCGACGCGCAGAAAGCGGTCGTTGGCCTGTTTTAGCTGCCGGGCCGAGAGCTGGGTCCGGATCCGCGCTAGTGCGACAGTCAGGTCGAACGGTTTGGTGACATAGTCGTTGGCGCCGCTTTGAAGGGCTGTCACCACGTCGTCGGGCCGATCGAGGCCGGAGACCACGATCACCGGCATGTCGAGCATGGAGCGCGACCGGCGCAGTTCCCGTAACACCTGCAGCCCGCTCATGTCGGGCAGTTGCATGTCCAGCAGTACCAGATCGGTATTGCCTGACGCCGCCTGCTCCAGCGCGTTCCTGCCGTTGATGGCCTCGGCAACGTTATACCCTTCGCGGCGCAACTTGATCGCCAGAACCTCTCGGACCGCGTCCGAATCCTCAACCACGAGCAATCGCTCTGGCTGAAGCTGTCCGGAGATCACTGTCTGATCCATGGAGTGGAGACCTCCTGCGGGTTTGGTTACTTGTGAAACTGACTGGTTTTATCGGTGTAGGCATGCAAAAGATAAGCCATGGCTTGCCAAGTTCAAGGTGCCAGATGCGCGGAAGACCGCAAGCAAGATCGCTTCAATTGGTGATTGTGCCATCGGCAATTTCCGAAATAGCAGCAGTATGTTGATTTGCATCCAACATTGACCTCGGATTTGCATGCTTCACAGACCCACCGGAATTTGTTTAGGTACCTGTTCTTTCAGGCGATCCAATTTGCCTTGCTGGATCAGATCTCGATGCAACAATTGGAAGCTATCGGGTCAATCCTGCCTGCAAATCAACACTCTGGGCCCAGGTCGCCTCGGCGTAAGTGTAGGAGCTCGCCCCAAGGACCGCGACGAAGATCTGCGCTCGCCGCACTTCCCCGGTATGCCGGTCGATGACTTCCGCCGTCTGTCCGGCGTAATCGACGAAGCACTTGTCGCCCGGGATGTGATGCTGACGCAACACGAGATCCTGGGTGGCGAGCCAGTGGCGGTACTGATCGCAGAACTGGCTGTACTGCAGACCCTCGGGGTCGGCGGCCTTGTACTCAGCCCACAGAAGTGCCCGGGTCCCACCGGGACGTTTGAGTTCGGCCTGGATCCTGGCAAAATCGGGTAGCGGGCTGCGTGGTGTGGGCACTGTGCGCCGGTAGAGCCGCGCCTGCAGGCCTTCTTCATCGAGATCCTCGGGCAAGGGCCAGCCGATACCGGCTTCCCGGCAGCGGCGCAGGCATTCCTGCACCGTGGAGCGGGCGGCCCCGATCGCCTCGGCGATCCGTTGATCGCTTAGGCCGGCTTCCGCTTTGAGACGTAAAATCTCACGAATCTTACGCATGGGTAACCTCTGTTGCGCCACCGTCGACCCCCTTTCCGAAATGGAAAAAGGACCACGGTAACGCGGGTTACCCGCTTCACGCCCTCAGCCCGGCATGGGCCGGAATACCGGCCCGGCATCGACCGGAACGGCAGCCCGGCATGCTCCGGAATCAGGTGCCGGCATGGGCCGGGATCCGCAAACTGGGGATTTTTAGGGCTGGCAGGCATTGGTGTGATGGGCTTCGACGAATTGCGTTGGCGGAGTTACCTGCCATATGGATCACTGAATGCTTTGATGGTGATCTGCATCGCGTCGTTTCTGGGTGTGGATGGAAGCGTTATTCGCTATCTCATCCAGAGTGGGCGATGTTCAATCTCAAAGAATACACGCTTGCGCTTGCGGTCTTGTATGGCACGCCAGAGCGGGCGCTGGACTTCGTGAATTGGTAGACGGGTAGTAACAGCACTCCCAGATATTGTCGTTTGCACCCTAGGTGCGCGTTCCGCGCGGCAAGAATGGTTTCGAGCATACGCGGTGAATCAAGGCGTGTGTCTGAGAACCATGACCTTCGATATATAAAACGGTCATGATCGTGCCTGCTGACAATAGTGATCAGCGACGAACATGATGATCAAAGGTGATTATTCGGCCAGAAGCAACCTCTCCGGCCCCCCAAAGGCAGGTGGTGGCAACTAGTCGGCCATTCCAGACGCTGGCACTCGTCACCCTTTGCGTCGGCATTCCTGCTGTCAGCGGCCGTTAGCGAGGTTGGCCAGCCGAACGAGTTATAGTCAAATGTTGTGTACGCCGTCATGATCAGGCGGCGATCTCCTGACGGCGATTCTTGGGGTTCGTCTACAAAGAGTGCGCCGTGACCGAGCGCGCGAGAGCGACTTGGACGTCCTGTCGCGTTTCGCGACGGCCGGCGCACATACGGGCTATTTTTCAGTGCATTCCAAAAGCGGCAAGAAGATCTACAAAACTCCATAGCAATAACGCAGGAAGGAAAAGAATATCTCTTAGCAAGGTACCCGGGAAAGCTGCGTAAATGGGAATCTTTTTCTTCACAAATCCGATCTGATCATAATGAATAAATTTGCCGCTTGAAGTGGTTATTCCTTGGTCGGTCTTATCAGCAATGATAGTGCTGAAAGGAGGTGGGACCTTGAGTATCAGGTGCACGGCTTGGCCTTGCGCCAACATTTCTTTTAATCTAGCCAGATTATCGGAGTTGGCATTCCATTGCATCGATGGCACAGAAACCCTTTCTCCCTTACGCAAGAACGCAATGTCACTGTAATGGATTTCAGTCCCTTCCCGAGTCGTAAATCCATCGGCACCTATGTGCCCTATCGTAATGTCCATAAGTTTCGATTTCCAACCAAGTGTTACCGTATCGCCCTTCGAAAGGACCTTGCGAGCGATATTCGGTCTTACGGCATAAATTGTTTCGTACTGGTTGGATGACTGATACAGGACGAAAGATAATAATGAAACAAAAACGACGACCAAGAGAATAGCGATTATTTTGCTATGCCGGCGTCGGACATTTCTCATTTCATTACCTGCACTATTCGAGCCGTTTCTTTATTCATGCTTGCGCTCGCCGTTGTGTACCCGATTTTGCCGGGCTTAGGGGGCTCAGTCTGCAATAGACACGGTGCTATTCCTTCGACGCTAGGGTGCGCCGCGAATGGCATCCATGACTGCGTCTATCCGGACTGCGACGAGCGCGTGGTGCTCCCAGTGACATTCGATCACCATCCCCGCTAGCAGTGCGCTCCCTGTTGGGTCGCGCGCGTATGCTTCCGTTGAAGTGAAGTCGCCCAAATCGAGCAGCGCTCCGCCGCTAAGCCCAATGGGGCCGAATGTGTTTTCGCACGTGCCGTCTCCGGTGAAGGAACGTTTTTCGAACCGAAGAAATAGGTGGTCGCGGCCGGTAACACGGAGATTAGCAGCAAGTTCCGGCATTTCGTCCACTCGGCCAGTATACATTGACACCCGAGTTGAGATTGAGCGCTTCGCATGATCTATTGCCTTCTTGTTACGGGATACCGGGTAACCAAGTGCTGTGTAGAGTCTGCCGGCCGATGGTTTTCGGATGCGCAAGATCCGTGAGCTGTCCAGGAAAGTGACGGTGCCGAGATTGTCGACCGCCTGATCAGGTGGTATCCACATGGCGGTATCAAAATGATCCGAAGTTCGGCCCTCCTCGAACTTGGGCGTGGACGCTATCACGCCGCCTCGTATGGGCACCGGACTGGTCCGTAGACCTCCGGCGATATAGAGCGTGTACTCGGTGCGCTGGTCGATGATATGCGCGGCGGTCACGACAATCGGCACGCCGTCGATATTCAGAAGTAGGCAGCTACCAACTTGCTCAGGTCGTGGATTGGATTCACTATTGCGGTAGACCGGCCGAACTGAAGGTCGAAATTCCCGTTCTGCTTGCCGCGTGAAGCGATCTCGTGAATCAAGTGACTCAATTCTTGGCATGACGATCGCGGCTCCTAATGCCTAGTCTCCCTACAGCGAAGGAATCGTCGCTCAACGGCGGGTTGCGCGCAATACTGCACGTCTCCACGGTTCCTTGGGTGACAGCGATGCCGCAGAGCGATTAGTCGCCCTTGGCGGCAAAAGATCGAGAGTGGCATTCTTGAACCTAAGAACGTGTATTACCCCGCCCCCGCCAGCCGATTTGGCGGCGGCTTAAGCCAGTTCACCCCGGTCAGCGTGGTCATCAAGTGCTCACACACCCGCACCCAGACGGCGGTGGGGTTTAATTGCTCCGCAGTTGCGTTGGCCCATGCCTGCAGCCTCCGGCTGACGCGCAGGAGCATGGCTTGCGCGAGATGGGCGTAGCGATGAGAGTGGGTGATCACAAGATGCTGTTGTCCGGCGTGGCGCGTTTTGCGCGCGACCCCGGACAGGAGAAACGGACGGCTGGCGATGGCTTCCAGGCGGGCTTTGGGGTTTGCGAGTCGCACGAACAACGTACCACCAGTTATAGATCAAGGCGACGGCCAGTGCATTGAAGCGACAGCGCTTGAGATCCTGCGTCGTAAAGCCGCCCCAGCCCCACTGGTTCTTCAATTCATCGAAGGTATTCTCACTGTCGGCACGATCACGATAGAGCTGCGCCAGCGTTCGGATCTCGTGGGCGAGATCCGTGACGAGCACGAAATACTCGTAGCGGTGCGTGGCGACATCGCTTTCGAGAAAGCCGAGGGCGAGTTGGTGCGCGTCGTCGCCTAAGACCACCTCCCCCTTGAGGCGCCTTCGCAAGACAACGACGCGCCGCGCCTTCTGCCAGCCGCTTAACGCGAGCTCGCCTTCGCGCCCTTCGAACCCTTCCCCGGCATCCCTCCACCCCTGGCGCCAGAAGACTTTCTCGACGAAGCGCCTGACGTTCTTCGTCGCGCGCAGCTTCAAAAGATAGGGGATTTTTCGCTCTTCCAGGCCGGTCATCACCGCGTCATTACCAAAGCCTGCATCGCCGCGCACACAATAAGGACGCTCCGGCGCCGGCAGCCGATCGATGAGCTTCAGCAATCCCGGCAAGGTGGTATTCGAATGACTTTGATTGCCCGCCTCGACATCGACCCCGAGCACGAGCCGAAGCCCCGCCATCTGATAGGTGTGGTAGGTGTGCGAGGGGCGTCCGGGTTTCTTGGGGTTATAACCCAGCAGGGCGCCTTCTTGGTGTCCATAGAGCGGTTTGACCGTCACATCGACATCGAGGATCCACGGGGCCGATAACAACGGCGCAATGCACGCATCGAGGTGGGTCTGTAACCAGGTCATGCCCGGCGCTTCATCGATCGCTTTGAGAAAGCGGCGTACCGTGTCTTCGGCGACCACGCGATCCATGCCCAGGAGTTCCGGCATCACGCCATCGAAGCGGATGGCATTCATGTGTGCGTAGCGGCGGTGACCGGCGAGGAGCGAGAGAAACCAGGTGCCGAGGATATCTTCGCGTCTTGAGCCATGGGGGCCGGAATAACTCAACGGACACGCCGTCTGCCAGCGTTCATAGAGGCCGGTCAGGTGCAGGAACTCAAGGAAGAACGCCATCTGACCGAAGGGGGTGGCCGCGCACCCGCCGTCCCAGCGCACTTGCAGGCGACCGTTCCGGGTTTCGACGCCGACCGCCTGAGTGATTGCCGCCATCGCCGTTTGGGACCGTCTTTTTGCCTCACCCATCGGGTGAACGCCTCCTGGGCGGATTGTGTTGTGAGGACAACAGATTACACAGGAAGGGTGGTTTCAATCTACGTTTCTAGGTTGAAACGGAAGGGACCGATATGCGGCCCTGAAAAGACACCCAGGTAAGGTAGTTCGGCTGACCGCTTTGGCCGTGTTAGTGGCGGTCCAAATCCGCGTATAAATGACGGAGAAAAACCAACGAGGACACTACGGGAAAGGCGTCTGCAGGAGACCGTTGTGCCCGCCAGGGGCTCGGTGCGTTGATTTCGAACCGATCCCGAGGTTGGCGCCGTCGTGTAATCGGCGGATTTTACTGCGGAATACCGCTTCGGCCACCGTATCATCCGTACGTCGCGTCGCTTGGAACATCAGTCTCGTAGCGAGTCAACTACCTTTCGTCATGACAGCATATTTACGCGGATTTGGACCGCCATCGACAGGCCGAGAAACGGTCTCCGCACGTTACTTAACTTGGGGCAATCACCGGGTAGCCATGATCAACAGCAACCAAGACGCAACGCGCATTTGGGAAATCAGAGGTGCAGAAAGTAGACCAATAGGGTGAGGGGCTGGCCAAGGGGAGCAAAAATTGCTGTAGCTTCTGGAAAGAAAAGAGAATAGTTCGACGGACTTTATTGTTTGTTTTCAGTCCGGTGGTCGCAAATGCGACTTATTCTACCGTGACCGATTTTGCGAGATTTCTGGGCTTGTCCACATCCGTGCCTTTATGCAACGCGGCATGATAGGCCAGAAGCTGGACTGGCACCGTGTGGACAATTGGCGAAAGCACACCCATATGACGCGGCGTACGAATGACGTGAACCCCTTCGTCCTCGCCAAAATGGCTGTCGAGATCGGCGAACACATAGAGCTCGCCACCGCGCGCACGCACTTCCTGCATGTTGGATTTGACCTTTTCCAGAAGACTGTCGTTGGGCGCGATCACCACGACCGGCATGTTGCGGTCAACCAGGGCGAGCGGACCATGTTTGAGTTCACCGGCCGGATAGGCCTCGGCATGGATGTAAGAAATTTCCTTCAGCTTGAGCGCGCCCTCGAGCGCGATGGGATAGTGCAGTCCGCGCCCCAGGAACAGCGCATGCTCTTTGGGCGCGAACCGTTCAGCCCAGACCTTGATCTGCGGTTCCAGGTTGAGCGCATGCTGTACGCTGCCCGGAAGGTGACGCAATGCCTCCAGATACTGGCGCTCCTGGACCGCGGTCAGGTGTCCGCGCAGCTTGGCCAGTAACAGCGTCACGATAAACAGCGCCGCCAGCTGGGTAGTAAAGGCCTTGGTGGAAGCGACACCGATCTCGGCGCCGGCACGTGTGTAGAAGACAAGCTTTGAGGCGCGCGGGATGGCGCTTTCCGTCACATTGCATATGGAAAGTGTCTGCTCGTGACCCAGCTCCTTGGCACGCTTGAGTGCCTCCATGGTGTCCAGCGTCTCGCCCGACTGGGATATTGTTACCACAAGCTGTCTCGGGTTGGCGATGGAGCTGCGGTACCGGTATTCATGGCCAAGCTCGGCATTGGTAGGTATGCGCGCGATCGATTCGAGCCACTGGCGGGCGACTAGGCCGGCATAATAGCTGGTGCCTGCCGCAAGGATCAGCACGCTGTCGACCGAAGACAGCACGGACCCTGCGTGCTCACCCAGAAGGCCGGGGTGAACACCTTCGCTGATCACGGCTTCAAGCGTGTCGGAAAGAGCCCGCGGCTGCTCGTGGATCTCCTTTTGCATGTAATGGCTGTACGGGCCCAGATCGACCGCGTCGGCCGAGACTTCCGACAGGCGCACCGCGCGCTGCACTTCATGGCCCTGGCGGTCCACAACAGTCACACGGTCACGTGTGATAGCGGCGGCGTCGCCTTCTTCGAGATAGATGATCCGGCGCGTAACCGAAATCAGCGCCGAGACATCCGAGGCGAAGAAGTTTTCGCCATCACCCAGACCGATTAGGAGCGGGCAACCCATACGCGCACAACATACGGTGTCGGGAGAATTCAGCGCGATCACGCCGATCGCATACGCGCCGCGCAGTTCCGCAACAGCCGCGCGCATCGCACTGAAAAGATCCGGCATCGTCGAGTAGTAATGATGAACGAGATGCGCGATGACTTCGGTATCAGTCTGTGATTCGAACTGATAGCCCATTGCCTTGAGGCGCGTTCGCATCGCCTCATGATTCTCGATGATGCCGTTGTGTACCACGGCAAGCTCGTCGCGCGAAATGATGGGGTGGGCATTGAATTCGGTGACACCGCCGTGTGTCGCCCAGCGCGTATGGCCGATTCCGGCCATGCCGCTCAGGTTCTGCGAACGGACTTCCGCTTCCATTTCGGTGACGCGCCCC
Source organism: Pseudomonadota bacterium (assembly GCA_021790335.1). Taxonomy (GTDB): domain Bacteria; phylum Pseudomonadota; class Gammaproteobacteria; order Acidiferrobacterales; family UBA6901; genus JAJYCY01. The sequence continues at coordinate 46,166 of JAJYEE010000020.1, forward strand.
ACCCGCCGGACGCGCGTCAGGCCACCGTTCAGGATGGCGATCCCGGAAGAATCATAGCCTCGGTATTCAAGTCGCTTGAGCCCGTCAATCAGGATCGGGACAATGTCCCGGCGCGCGAGCGCACCGACGATGCCGCACATGAACGTTCCTCCCGCCTCACCGTGATTTTCGGGTCCGAAAAGCCTGCGCGTGATCGGGAATTTTGATCAGTTCTGCTTCAAACCGGACTGACGGCAAGACATCAGTAGTTAAATTATGGCTTTTTCGCCGGCCGTTTCCAGCCCTCAATGATTTTTTGCCGGACACGCCCAACCACCAGCACCCCAGGCGGCACGTCCTCGGTAATTGTCGTATTGGCACCCACAGTGGCACTCGCGCCAACGCTGACCGGCGCTACGAGCGTGCAGTCGGAGCCGATTGACGCGTTGTCCCCGATTACCGTGCGGTGCTTGTTGGCGCCGTCGTAGTTGGCCGTGATCGTGCCTGCACCGATGTTTACGTGCCTGCCTACACTACTGTCCCCGATGTAGCTAAGATGGTTGACCTTGCTGCCTTCGCCCACCTCGGACTTCTTGATTTCCACGAAATTGCCGATGTGCGCCTGGCCTGCAATGCGCGAGCCGGGACGAATGCGCGCAAACGGTCCGACCCGAGCGTCATCACCTATGGTGCTGTCCTCGATGACGCAGTTAGGATGCACGATCGTACCGGCACCGATGCTGCAGTTGTGCAGCACGTTGTTGGCGCCGATGCGAACCCGGTCGCCCAGGGTGACGTGGCCTTCGACGATGACGTTCACGTCGATGATGACGTCGCGCCCGGCGGTCAGCGTGCCGCGCAGGTCGAAACGCCCGGGGTCCATGAGTGTGACGCCGCGCTCCAGCAGATCGGAGGCACGATTGCGCTGCACGATGCGCTCAAGCTCCGCCAGCTGTCCCTTGCTGTTGACCCCCATTACCTCCCACACCGCGCGTGGCTGTTCCGCAACAATGGCAATGCCCTCGGTCGCTGCCATGGCAACGATGTCCGTAAGATAGTACTCGCCCTGGGCGTTATCGTCCTTAAGCTCCGCGAGCCAGCGCTTCAGGAGGTGCGCGCCTACGGCCAGGATGCCTGTGTTTATCTCGCGAATGCCCAGCTGTTCGCTTGTGGCGTCCTTCTGCTCCACGACGCCGGTCACCGCTCCGCGGTGGTCGCGCAGGATGCGGCCGTAGCCACGTGGGTCGTCAAGTTCGACCGTCAGAAGCGCCAGGGCGCCGCGGGCCGCCGCTTTCAACAAGGGACGAAGCGTCTCGGCGCGAATCAGCGGCACGTCGCCATAAAGCACCAGCACCAGCGAATCCGGTGCGATTGCCGGCATTGCCTGCTGCACGGCGTGTCCGGTACCTTTCTGCTCCGCCTGCACCACCCAATCGACACGGGATGCGCTCAGTGTGGCAGGGAGGAGATCCCCACCATGACCGTACACAACCCGCACACCGTGCGGTTCAAGCTCCTGCGCGGTCAAGATAACGTGCTGTACCAGAGGAGTACCGGCGAGCGGGTGCAGCACTTTGGGGATGTCGGAATGCATGCGCGTGCCCTTGCCGGCGGCCAGGATAACCACTTCGATTGCAGCTGGAGGGGACGGGCTCATGGCAATTCTTCGCGCATCGCAAAGCAGTAATTAAGGAATGATCGCCTGGCCATTACAGGCGCCCGGGCTGCACGGACGCAGGGCGGGTGCCTTCGGAACAATGAACTGGCTTTATCAGGCGAAGCTTGCAGTCATTGTATACGCTGGCGGCAATAACACGCCATCCAATGGATGGCGTGTTATTGGATGGCCAACGGCGGACCGCCGGCCGGCCGGCCGTTGCGCAGCTCATCGGGAGTAGCGTCGCGCACACCGTGGATCGTGACCTCGAAACGCACTGTCTGCCCGGCGAGTGGATGGTTCGCGTCAACGGTCAGCTTGCCGTTTTCAATACTGGTCACAACGAAGGTCATGACTTCACCCTTGGCGTTCTGGGCCTCCAGCTGGGCGCCGACGCGGCGGTATTCCGCCGGAACGTTTTCCACATCGTCCGTAAAGGTTAGGCCAGGCTCATGAAGACCAAAACCCTCTTCCGGGGTCAGCTCGACGCTGACCAGCTCACCGACGCGATGCCCCTCCAGCGACCGCTCGACCTTGGCAAACAATTCGCTTCCCGACCCGTGCAGGTATTCGACCGGCAGGTCGTTGTACTCGAAAATGTCTCCACGGCCGTTGCGCAGCACATAGGTCAACGCAACCACCTTGTTTCGGACAACTTCATCATGCTGCATAACACACCTTTCTGCATGGCCAAGGGCCGATTACGCCGGGAATCCAGCCATCCCCGGCAAAGACCGTTATCTGGGCAGTTTTTCCCGCAGCTTCCTCACCGTACGCAGCTGCGCCACGGCCTGGGCGAGATCGGCCTGGGCGCGGGCGTATTCGATGCCGGACTGGCGGCTTTTCATGGCCTCCTCGGCGGCCGCCTTGG
>JAJYEE010000064.1 GCA_021790335.1 Pseudomonadota bacterium
CCCTGTCAACGCTTCAACGGCACCCTCACGGGTGGCGCTGCATGACTCGGGGCCGGAATGATCCGCCACGTCTTTTCCGTATCGAACTTTCATCGACTATCTCTTGCCAGCTTGGCTGGCGCACTAACCGTCCGGTCAGCACCGCCTTGATTGATCCATCGTGATCGACGAAGGTGTCCCCCCGAATGGAGGGTGGACACCATGCAAACTCAAAGCGCGGCAGAGCCGCTGGAAGCGACAGGAAGGCGGCAACACCGCAAGCACGCCATCGTGGACAAGCGCCGGATCGTCGAGCTGTGTCTCAAGCCCGGGGCTTCGGTCGCCGGGGTTGCGCTCGCCCACGGGGTCAATGCGAATCTCGTGCGCAAATGGATCGGGAAGTACCGCGCCGGCGCGTACGGAGAGGTTGCCGTGACCCTGTTGCCGGTGAGCGTGCGCCCCGATGCGCAGCTCAAACTCATCACCGCCGCAAGTCCAAAAGGCTCGATCGACATCGAGCTGCCCGGGGCTCGGGTGCGCATTGAGGGGCGTGTGGACGCCGAGACGCTGCGCATCGTCCTGGGGAGCCTTGCCCGGTGATCGCGCTGCCCGCCGGCACGCGCGTGTGGCTCGCCGCCGGCATCACCGACATGCGCAAAGGGTTCGACGGGCTTGCCGCCGTCGTTGCGACTACCCTGTCGCAGGACCCATTCTGTGGAGCGCTCTTCATCTTCCGCGGCCGGCGTGGGGACCGCGTGAAGATCCTCTGGTGGGACGGCGATGGCTTATGTCTTTATGCCAAGCGCATGGAGCGCGGGCACTTCGTGTGGCCGCGCGCTGAGAGCGGAACCGTATCGTTAAGCGCTGCGCAGCTTTCCATGCTGCTTGAAGGCATCGACTGGAGAGCGCCTGCGCGCACCCAGGCACCGACACGCGCGGCGTGACAAAATCCCTTGTTTTACGGCGTTTTGTGCGTGCATCGGAAATGGGGTGCCGGTATAATACGCGCCCGTGCCACACGCCGAATTGCCCGATGATGTCGAGTTTCTGAAGCGTCTTGTCCTCGAGACGCGCTCAGCCCTGACGCTCGCCGAATCACGGATTCACACCCAGACGCTCACCATCGAACAGTTGCGCCTTCAGCTTGCGCGCTTGAAGCGTCTGAACTTCGGCCGCTCGTCCGAACAACTCGATCAACGCATTGCACAGCTTCAACTCGCGCTCGAGGATCTCGAAGCGACGCAAGCAATGCCTCCTCCCGTAGCGCCGACACCCGTTGTCCCACGCCCCGTGCGCCGACCCTTGCCCGCGCACCTGCCCCGCGAGACGACTGTGCACGCGCCGCTCGCGGGCGATGCCTGCACCTGCCCCGCCTGCGGCGGCGTGCTGCGCGCACTCGGTGAAGACATCTGCGAGATGCTCGAGTACGTGCCCGCGCGCTTCAAGGTGATCCGGCATGTACGCCCCAAGCTCAGCTGTTCACGCTGTCAGGCAATCGTGCAATCCGAATCCCCCTCGCGCCCGATCGCGCGCGGACTCGCCGGTCCAGGCTTGCTTGCCCACGTGCTCACGTCGAAATACTGCGACCACCTGCCGCTCTATCGCCAGAGCGAGATCTATGCGCGCGAAGGCGTGGATCTCGAGCGCTCAACGCTGGCGGATTGGGTGGGTGGGGCCACGCGCCTCATGGGTCCTCTGGTGGAGGCCCTGGCAAGACATGTGCTCGCCGCCTCGAAGCTTCATGCCGACGACACGCCGGTGCCGGTCCTTAGCCCCGGTGCCGGCAAGACCCGCACGGGGCGGCTGTGGACCTATGTGCGCGATGACCGCCCGGCCGGCGACGCCACACCGCCGGCGGTGCTCTTCCGCTATTCGCCGGACCGCAAGGGCGAACATCCGTGGAACCATCTCAAGGACTTCCGCGGCATTCTGCAGGCCGACGGCTACGCAGGATTCGAGCGTCTTTATGAAGAGGGCCGGATCACCGAAGCCGCCTGCTTCGCGCATGTGCGGCGCAAGTTCTACGACATCCACCTGGCCGATGCCTCCCCGATCGCGCGTGAGGCCCTCGAGCGGATCGCAGCCCTTTATGCCATCGAGACCGAGATCAAAGGCAAGACACCCAGTGCGCGCCGGGCGGTGCGCACGGCGCGCGCAGGTCCCTTGCTCGATGCCTTGCATCGCTACTTGCGAACCACCTTGACCCAGGTGTCCAGTAAATCCGCACTCGCCGGGGCGATCCGCTATGCGCTGGCACGCTGGGTGGCGCTCACGCGCTACTGCGATGACGGGCGCATCGAGATCGACAACAACGCCGCCGAGCGCTCGCTGCGCGCAGTCGCCATGGGTCGCAAGAACTATCTCTTCGCGGGCAGTGATGCCGGGGGTGAGCGCGCGGCAGCGATCTACAGCCTGATTGGTACCGCGAAGCTCAACGGGATCGATCCGTACGCCTACCTGCGCCATGTGCTCGAGCGCATCAATGATCACCCGATCAACCGCATCGAGGAGCTGCTGCCCTGGCACGTCGCTGCCTGGTGGGCGGACAACCGGTCGCAGGCGGCGTGATCGACATGGCGACCGTTCACCGCTTGTCCCCGTCCACCGCACCGATCCTGCAACTGCGCATCGAACTTACTGATCAGTTCACTAAATAGTGCGTAATATGTTATCATTCCGGGCATGCAAAAACCAAGCGATGCCAGGAAATTGGGTTCTGCGGCGCTCACGCTGCTGCGCCGGCAGGTGGTGCAAGCGGTGCGTGGCGGAATGACCCAAACGCAAGCCGCGCGCACCTTTGGGGCGAGCCTGCGGGTGGTGAGCAAGTGGATGCGTCTTGACCGCGAGGGCGGACTGCGCGCCCTCAAACTCAAGCGCCGCGGGCGCCGTGCGGGGGCGGGATGCCTTTCGCTTGATCAGGCGCGCCACATTCGCCAGATGGTGGCCGACCGGATGCCCGATCAGTGGAAGCTGCCGTTTTATCTGTGGACACGGGCGGCGGTGGCGAGTTTGATTGCTCGCGAATACGGCATCGAGGTCTCGCTCGTGACCGTCGGGCGTTACCTCAAGGCCTGGGGCATGAGCCCGCAAAAGCCCATCAAGCGCGCCTATGAACGCAACGATCGAGCAATTGCCCGCTGGCTGAAAGAGGAGTATCCCTTGATCGCCCGGCAGGCCAAGCGGGAAAAGGCCGCGATTTACTGGGGCGATGAGATGGGGCTGAGGAGTGATCATGTCAGCGGGACGAGCTTTGCGCCGGTGGGTGAAACCCCCGTGATCCGGGCGACTGGACAGCGCTTTGGCTGCAACATGATATCGGCCATCACCAACAAGGGCGCACTTTCCTTCATGGTGTTTCAAGGCAAGTTCAAGGCCTCGGTGTTTGTGGCGTTCTTAAAGCGCCTGCTCCGGCAAGTCGATGGCCGCCTCTATCTGATCGTCGACGGGCACCCGGTGCACCGATCCGGGGAAGTACGGCATTTTGTACAAGCGCACAAGGAGCGGCTGCGGCTCATCCGCATGCCGGGCTACTGTCCGGAGTTGAACCCCGATGAACTACTCAACCAGGACGTCAAGACCAACGGTCTCGGCAAGAGCCGGCCGACCAATCGCGGCGAGCTCATGAGCGGTGTACGCCGTCATCTCCACCGGCGCCAGAAGCAGCCGCAGGTGATCAAGAACTTCTTTCAGGAGCAACATGTTCGTTACGCGGCCTAAGAAAGTACGCACTATTTGGTGGTCGGCTCAGTAAGTGGCTAGAACCGGTCATCTGGCGCCGCGTACGGGTGCCGGCGAGCATCACCCTCGGGAAGCTGCACCCGGTGATCCAGATCGCCATGGGCTGGACCGATAGCCATCTACATGAATTTACCATCGGCGGACAGTGCTATGGCCACGCCGATCCCGACTGGGATCTGGCGCATGAGATCATAAACGAGACCCAGGTTCGGCTTGATCAGGCGCTGGCGGGCCGAAAAACGTTTAGCTACCTCTACGACTTCGGAGACAACTGGGAGCATAAGATCAAGGTCGAGAAGACGCTGGCGGCCTCGGCACTACCCCATCCCCACTGCGATGCCGGTGAATATGCCTGCCCACCCGACGACGTCGGCGGTGTGCCGGGCTACGTCGAGTTCGTCTGCGCCATCATCGATCCCGATCATCCCGAACACGGGGAGATGCTTGAGTGGTGTGGCGGCTCATTCGATCCGCAACGCTTCGATATCAACCTGACCAATCGCCGGCTTAAACGCATTAAGCTGTAGCTGTCCATGCGGTGAACACCGTACGCTTACATTTTGTGCACAGTCTCGTTCGGATCTCCACCAGCGCCCGTTCTGCGACTTCCGGCCGGCGCCGGCGGAGAAACTCTCCGGCAGGGGGCGGCGGGGGATGATATCCCGGTCTATAACGCCGCGTTATTGTTGCTCGATTACGAGGGTGCCGAGAGCCGCGCGAGTCGGTAGCGCCTGCGGGGCGGGCACTTATACAATGTCTGCCTGACCCGCCGGTTCCGTTGGTAACTCGGCTATCCAAAAGCCCCGCGCGGCACGGGGCTTTCCGCACAACGCCGCAAATCAGCCGCGCCGCCTTTTGGCGTCAGCTGCATTTGCCTTGTTAGCCATGTACTCCTTCATTCTGCTTATAAGTGGCGGCATACCCTTTAGCGCATGCGCAAGACTGAAAATATTTCGGCTTTTTTGAATCAGGTACCTTGCTATTTCCTTCTCTTGAATAGCTTTTTTGAACGCCACCGATACATCACCGGTTATCTCAAACGGAGGAGACGGAACTTCCAAATCTTTTCTTTGAATGGCACACTTGGGATAGTCGTACCCTCTGTCAACAACACCATCCGTATAGACTTCGTGAATGTACAGCCAGTACGGCCTCTCAGTCCTGTGGGGTGTATACGAATCCGTCATGTGCCACACGAGGACCCACTTATTCTTTTTTACATTATCCGCGTTGGTAAAATGAATGTCATCCACCATCAACGACCCTATGGCGTTTATGTCGGCGGAATAATTGGGTTTAATGGGTTGGTACCAAAGAACATAAAAATGGTCTTTTCCAAGCGGCTCGAAGTCCACAAACGACGGAGTGATTCTGCTGTCGCTTCGCACTATTCGATTGGCTATCGCTGAATTCCAAATATTTTCTAGCTCCTTTAGTTGCGCCTTCTTTGAGTCTGCCGTTGGATACTTTTCTTGAGCCCGCCTCTTCAGGTCATCGAATGCCTTATTAAGGCTCCTTAGGCTTTCCTCGGCTTCAACCTCTACACATAACTCGACCAATTTTTCGCCGCTAAGCCCATTGCGCGTAAGATTAGCACTCCCAATAACGGCTGCCTCGTTTCCGATATACATCTTTGCGTGTAGCTCATCAAGGAAGAAGACTCTATCCCACCTGATCTTACCGACGAGGCTTGTGATTGCTCGCGGGTTGCTGCCGAAAGTCGGCGAAACGATTATCGCGTCCACGCGATCCGCATTACGAACAAATTTGTTCCAGTCAGCACCAATATATGCAACTGCAACCTTCGACGGGTTGCAGCGACGTATCGCTTTACCTATTTCACTCTCGACAAGAATTTTCATGACACTCCCTTTTTTGGCTAACGCCGCAAATCAGACGCGGGCGGAGCCCGGCGGCTGCATGGCCTAGTTAGCCCCAGCACCGGTGTCGGGGCGGAGCATCAGCGTCCCGGTTCCTGGCGCCCCAACCGAATTTGTGAGCTACCCGTCGTCGAACGCTAGTGCATTGCGTTCGCTAATCAATGAGTCAAGGGGGCTGTTAGCCGATGGTTGTTGCCATCCGAACAAAAGCAACACCATCCTGGTTCTCGACAATTTTCAGGGCAGGGGTCATTGAAAATGTATGCATAAAGGTGTGATGAACAGTTAGGATGAGGTCCTGTAGCTGTTGATCATCCTCCATGCTTTCTATCCGCAAACCCATGTCGAGTAGCGCGTCAAGGTGGATATGTCGTGCGTGATTGAATGTAGTTTTGCTGTCTGATAAGCCGCGGACAATCTTTTGCGCCTTCCTGACGGCCCTCGAGTCACCGGCCAGCATGCCCGTCTTAAGCCAATCAGTCACGATTGATTTCGACCAGTCAATCGACTTTTCGCACGAACCGAGGAACGTCGGGTGGTATTTACCGATAATACTCTGCCAGAGAGGAACAGCAGCCGGGTCTTTTTTGATTTCTTTGAGCGCCTTCTTGAACTCGGCGATCACACCGTTCGCCGGGATGCCGCCAAGCTGGGGGTCGATCGGACCAAGATTTGACTGCTTGCCCATAATGATCGTTTTACATGCACAGGCAATCATTGTTCCGGCTGACATGGCGAGCTGTGGAACGATCGCCCGCATGTCCGTACCAAATATCTTTCTCAGGTAATCGACGATGGATTCGGCGGCCGCCAAATCGCCGCCTGGTGTATGAAGGATGAGGTCAAGACCCTTGTTGTGATCCAGCTGGTGAACTGCAGACATAAAGGCATTCTTGTCCTCATCGTTGATGATGAGGGTTGGGCTCGGGCGGGGTTGGTTGAGCCAAGCCGAATAGTAGGCGATTACATTTCGGCCCGTCTTCTCTGAAAGCTCCTTGAGATACTTACGTCGCACCGCATCGATAGGAGCTAGGGGGCGCTGCCCCTGAATCTCATAGAGAACATCTTTCCATCCAGGCACTATGCGGTCTTCATTTCTTTGATCTCAATGGTCGAATCGCTCGTATGCGTCGCGACCGAATAGTCAAAAAGACTGACCTCCCTTAGGTCGTCCGGTTGATTTTTTGGCGGTGCAGAGAAGTACTGCTTATACAGATATTCTAGACTCTGCTCTTGCTCATCGGGCTTTTTCATAGGGGTCTTCATTGCCTCGTGCTCCACTTTGACTTCCTTAAAACGGCTCGTATCTTTCGACAAAAGACGCACGCCGAAGTATGCCGTTTCTACGAATGACTCCGGTTGTGGTGTTTGCCCGCGGGTGCGTATTGTCCCAGAGTATAGTCGGCGCGGCAATGGCGGCGCGACATGGGAAAATTTATGCAATAATTATGCCTATTGAATTCAAGAAGCGGGGTCTTTACTGGGCAGGCACCGTTCCCAAGGCAGCATGCATCTGGCGCAGATACTCCCGCCGCTCGGATGTCAGTGCTGGCCTCGAGTTTGCGTGGCTTTGCCGAGCGAAACGCCGCGCGGAAAATTCATCCATCGCCGGATTGCGATGCCGCAGTGCAGCCGCGACGGTCAGCTCGAACTCGAGACGGTCCGCATTCTCGCGAACCCACACCCACCCAAGACCTTCCACAAAAACTTCGTTCAGCCACCCAAGACCATCGCGGTAGACGTCATTTGTCATTGCCGCTGCCTCCTGTTTGCGCGGTGCCTCTTAAGAAGGAACGGATCCCAGCGATTGCCACCTCAGCGATTGTCTTGGATGGCGCGGGACGCGGCAGTTCACCTGCCGGCTGGGGTGGCGGTGGTGACAGCTCGCCGCGTTCGGCTGCAGGAGTTAACAAGCGGACGGTGGCAGTCCATCGGAGACTCGCCCCAGCCCAAGTAGCAGCCCGGAGATCGTGCAGTCCATAGGATTGCGCCACGGCCCATTCCAGCGGTGACAGAGTGTGATATGCCCGTGCGCCCGCGGCCCTGGCCGCGCGGTGAAACATGGTCTCGGCATCAGGCTGTGGAGGTTCAGCGGCGGCGAGAAAAGCGCCCAGGTCAGGCGGGTAGCCCTTGACGCGCCAGACTGAGCAGGCTAGGCGCGCCTGCTCGAGGGTCAGCACAGCTGTTTCCTTGCGCCATTGGTCGGCGATCGCGACAGCTTCCTCCGCGGGCAGCCCACGCAACCACTGTCCAGACCAGCGCCGGGCCACCCACCCGACAAGCTCGTCGGCCCCAGCCGGGCCGATCGCCTGGCACGAGTCAGCCGTCGATGATGCGGCCTCGGTGCCGACCAAGAGTCTGGAGGACGGCAGCGGCTCCGGTGGGCTCTCCACGTTTGGATCGATAATTGTCTGCGCAATGCTGCGGATGTGTTTCATTGTTCGTTGCTCCTTTGTTTTGATTGGCCCCGGCAGCGGTTCGTTCGCGCCGAACCCATTTTCGCCAGGCGGCCGGCCAGTCGTTTCGCGCGGTTCCGCGATCGCGCCAATACTCAAGGAACGTCTCAGCTATCGCATCGAGCCGGGACCCAAGCTCGGGGCGCTCGGTGGCGGCCCAAGCGCGCCAGTCGGCTGGCAGCTGCCAGGAGACTGGCAGCTGGGTTGGGGTCTCTTGATCAGCAAAATTTTTTTGCTGCGCAGCAGAGAGAGTGAGCGGGGTAAATGGAGTAAACGGCTTGGGTGACATGGGTGTCGTTTTTTGCGACATTTTGTCGCCGGCAGCGCCGCAAATGTCACCCGGTGACAAATTGTCACCGGGGGCGACATCCGCCGCGGAACCATAGACAACTGGCATCTCCTGCAACCGATCCAACCTGAGCCGATACCGGTGTGTGCCGTACTGTGTGATGCCGGCCGGCTCGAGCAACCGCTCCTTCTCCAGCTCACGCAGCAGGCGCTGCACCTGCCGATCAGACAAACGCGCTTTGCGGGCCATGGCAGGTACTGCCGGCCAGATGCCCTCGCCTGCGTCGTTTGCCCAATCCGCCAGCGCGTGCAGCAGCACCAGTTTCCCGCCGCCGGCGGGTGCGTGTTTCCATACTATGGAGATCGCCCGAATGCTCATACCAGCACCCCCTGCTCTTTCTCAATCTTCTTTTGGTTGCTGCGGGTCTTTGACTTGGTCCGCCCACGCCGCGTCGGCGGGCGCGGGGTCGGCGGAACGTCACCGACGTCGAACATCTCTCGCTGCCTCGGCCCGAGGCTGCGAACAGCAGCGCGGATCTCCCTGATCGCATTTTTTTCGGTCCGCGCTCCGCGGCCCGTCGTTTGGCCAGCGCGCAGGCAGGCTACGATATCGCGCTGCCCCGGGGGGCAGCGATCTTTTAGCACCTGCCGTCGATTCTCGGCCTCGATTGCATTGACGAGGTCATCTGCCCAATCATCATGCCGGGACTCGAACTCGAGAAGCATATCCAGCACCCCTGGCGTCGATACACCGATTGAGTCCCAGCCACCACGCATCCCGTCCGGGCGTATCATCGCGCACCCCCGCTGCGCGGCCGCCCTGGGCCTCGATGCTGCTCGCCGCCGGTCGCCGCCGCGACGCGCTCTGTGATCCACGCGTCGATCTGTTCCCCGCTCCACCTGCGCGCGCGCCCGAACCGGACCGGCGGCGGCAGCTCCCCGGCCGCGAGCATTCGCTCAATTGTCCTGCGCCCGCCGACCCCGCGGCGCACCCACTCGTCGACCCCAAACATCATCATCTGCGTGTCTCCTGTGAGACATTGGCGCGCCCCTGCGTGCCACATGATCACAGAATCGCAGTTGCAATATCACGCCGCTGGTACTATGATTGTCACTATGAGTTATGATTTTTCTCGGATCAAACACTTATGGGACGGGCCGCATCCCATTCCATCTCAAGCCGTGGTTGAAAGACTGCAACGTCTGGATTTTTTGGCAGGGTACCCACACACCCAGCGCAGACTCACCCGCCTGGAAACCACCCGCCGCCTGACGGTCAACCTGGTCATTGACCAGGTGATCTCCTCATTGCGAGCGGATGTCTCTCGTGCCGAGCGCGCCGAACGTCACTTGGAAATGGATTATCTCGATGCCGTGCTTGACTGCTTGCCCCGGTCCGAAAAAAACGCGCGGGAGCGCGCATTGCGGGATTTTCAAGCACAGTCTTCAGTGCTCACCACAAAAGAGCTCAAAGCTCGTCTGGCAGACGCGCTCGCCGATGGTCCACCAACCCCTCACCGCCCGGTGTGTCTCGTCTGTGGCCGCGATGGCCGTCGGTATTTTGGGCCAGTGAATCGGCAGAATCCCTTGTGCGCAGACCACTCCCCCAGCACTAATGCTGGCAAAAGATATCGACGGATGGTCGCGTGGGCCGGAGGTGAATCGGAGTTTTGTTTCCGAGTGGCCGCCGCTGCGCATATTGCCGTGCCCGCTGCCGATCGTGCAGCGAGTCCAGCCGGGATTCTGTTGAGCGCACTTCGCGCGATGGGCCGTAAAGTGTCGCGCGATCAGTTCTGGGCCGCCTGGCGCGTGGGGCTGCTAGCAGTGGAGAAGGAATATGGTCTAGCCTGTCGGCGTTCCCGCCGCCAGAACGTGCAAAAGGCATCCGCTGGCCGGCTTGCGAGCGGAAAGCTCGGGGGTCGCCCACTCACGGTTTCACGCACGGTACTCAAGCGCGCCGCAGGAAACGTGCGTCGAGGTGTCGCCGTTGCGGTTGCCGCGAACAATGGAAAAGTCAGCGTCGCGACGCTACGGCGTTATTTATTGACCAGCGCTCTTGATGCTGTTAAGCGCGGAACACCCATCACCACGGCCGCCAAGCGGTTCGGCGTCAGGGAAACAACCCTGAGAAAGGAATTCATGCCATAGCTATGCCATAGTGCGGTGGCATTTCCGGGCACGGGGAGGCACGTGATGGCATTAGGGCCTCGTTATAAATCATGCCCTTAGATGCCCGGCAATGTCTGGAAATGCCATCTTGCGAGACTGAAAATCCGCGTGTCG
>JAJYEE010000065.1 GCA_021790335.1 Pseudomonadota bacterium
ATAGCTGACCCATGGCGGAACGCAAATGACTGCTTTTCCATTGGGCCGGTATCGCGGTATGCATGGCCGTCGCCGGTTGCACCGCGTACAGACACTGTCTGATTATGCCCGTACCGGGGTTAGCGTTAGCATTTTGGTTACCCAGATCACGCCTGACTGACCCCTTCCTGAAGCAGGAGAATGGCAGCGCCCGTGAAAGATCGACAAGGTGCTTCCGGGTGCGGATTTCGGCGAAGGCGGGAATATTGGAAAACGGGAAATGGGACCGTGGCAGATTCAACGGAACTTGAGGCGTCTTTCACCAACATGACGACCGGATACTCGGTGGTTTTCGTTGGCAACGCGCGCGTGACCTATGCATACCTCCTCGATCTGTAAGCCAACATCGCGGTGGACGTGTGGCTATATAATCGCTGTGAAACCTCGCGTGAACCGGAATGGGCGATTCGCAAGAGAACGTCTTTTGCCAATTCGTCAGATTTCTCGAAGGATCACTTCGGCTATAAACCCGTGGATGAAGTGCCGGCTGTTGATGTTCGATGGGGAGAAGACGATCTCGATAATGTCAATGTGTCGATACTAATTCGAGGGATAGTTTTTGGCGTACTGACGACGGGAGCCAAGCCAGGATGGTCATTGGTGGCGAAGAACGATGGGCCATTGGCCAAGGTGCTATCGGCGGCTCCCGAAGTGCCTGTCGCCTGGTCTGCCACGTGACTGCGTGCCACCACCCTGCTTGCGTAATCATGACGCGAAAAAAAGTTGTGTCGGTCGTGCGCCGCCACACCAGCCCGAGTTGAATCAGCCAGCAGCCACAATTTCCGCAGCGATTCATTTAGTCTGGCGAACCCAGCAGTTTGAGACAAAGCAGCAACTATGCTGCTTGTCTACAGTCTACATATAAGTTACTATTGTTTATGACCTTCCAAATCCGCGAACTGCTCCGCGAAGACGGAACCAGCCCGTATGCGGAATGGTTCGGTAGACTGGATGCAGCTGCCGCGACGAAAGTAACAACCGCAACGGTTCGCATGGAGCAGGGAAACCTGTCAAATGTTAAGTGGTTTCGCGGGATCGGGGAGTACCGAATCGATTGGGGGACCGGGATACCGGATCTATCTGGCGAAAGAGGGTCTGAAGATCATTGTCTTGCTGGGTGGTGGTACAAAGAAAGGGCAACAGAAGGATATCGAGCGCGCCCTTGCGCTATGGGAAGACTACAAACGACGCAAGGCGAGACAGACGAAACCGAGGTCATGATATGGCACTAACCCGAGAGTTTAAAGAAACTGTGATCGCACGAGTCAAGCGTGATCCAGCGTTCGCCAAGGCGCTGCTCAATGAAGCGCTTACACTTTTTCTCAATGGCGAACCGGATACGGCGAAACTCGTCCTGCGCGATCTCGTCAATGCGACGATAGGATTTGAGGCGCTTTCCAAGAAGGTTCACAAATCGAGCAAGAGCCTGCATCGTATGCTTTCGAAGTCCGGGAATCCGACGATGGAAAATCTTTCGGCGATCTTGGTCGCCATCAAAAAAGCGCTTCATGTGGATATTAGGACGGTGGTGAAGGCCGCGTAAAACAACCCGCTGGATACCATGACTCGAAAATCGCTATTGGCAGCCCCCAAGACGCCTATCGACTGAACTGTCACACGAGCATTCTTTATTGAGCCGTTACACCGGCCCCAAATGCTGACGAATCTCAATCTGAGAAAGCGTCAGGGCAGGGCCGAAATATTTCCGGTGGAACCTGGTTGCCGGTTCCAATATGGATTTCTCATGCCATAGCTATGCCATAGTGCGCGGGCACTTCGTTGCATTCTGGCGCACCGTACTGCAATCAGGTCTGTATTCTAGTCATGCACTTGGATGCAGTACGATGCGGGAAAATGTACCGGATCTCGATTTGTAATCAGAGCGGCGGGGGTTCAAATCCCTCTGCGGACTCCAATAAAACAACAGGTGTTCACATTCGCTAGAATGACTTGCGGGGCGGTGCCGCTTACTCCCCATCCCAATAATCCAGGCTGAGGGTGTCGCGTCCCACGAAACGGAATCCTCGTGGCTGGCAGTCTGGGGCTGCGGGGTATTCGGCCAGCACGCCAAATTTGGCGGAGTCGGGATATTCGGCAATTTCAGGCGAAAGCATGGTACTGATCGCAAGGTACTTTAGCTCCAGCGCGCCGGTGTTGATCATCTGGTGTGCGGTTTCTGGTCCACCTGCCGTGCAGGCGACCACATCCCCCGAACGGATCGGGTAGACCGCTTCGCCAATGCGCACTTCCCCGGCCCCCTCGATCACAAAGAACATTTCATCATTGACACGATAATTGTGAAACGGGAAGGCCCGCTTGCCCGGCGGCACGACGGTAAGTTTGTAGCGGAGCTTTTGCGCACCCGGTAGCGGTGCGATAAACCCCATACGCGCGTCGAATCGCTCGGCTGCAGCGCCCGTGGCGGGGTTGTAGTGCGATGTCGGCAATATTAATAATCGGTTGGTTCATGAGTGCACTCCGCTTCTTAAATGTGCTCATCAGAAAGGCGGCGACGGTACGCAGGTGCCGAGGCAATCCGCTGGACCGTAGGGTCGGGCGTCATGGCCACCAAGGCCATCTGCCCTACTGGTCGAGTTCCGAGGCGAACAGTGCGAGGGTGCGGTCCCATGCGTCATCCCGCGATGCCGGATCAAACGTGTCGCGCTCATCGCAGAAGAATCCATGCTGGGCGTTGGAATAGACCACCATCTCGTGCCGAACATGGGCTTGCTCAAGGGCGCGCGCAATCTGTTCGCGCTGTAAGCCCGTGACCAAGAAGTCCTTCTCTCCGACAAAGTAAATAATCCGTCCCGCCGTATGCGCAATGCCGGGAGTCAGCGTGAGCGTCGGTTCCGGCTGGCTGAGCTCAATCTCCCTGGTCGGGAGCCAGCCGGCGTAGAAAAGAGCGCAGGCCGCGAGGTCCAGTTGCGTCGCCGCGAGATAGCCGATATGCCCGCCCACACTGAACCCGAGGAAGCCGATGCGACCCCGAAACTCGGGGCGCCGCCTGAGGAAGTGCATGGCCGCTTGCACATCTTGCAACGCATCCCCGCGACTGACCTGATGCAGAAGTTCAAACCCTCGGGTTCGTCCAAACTGGTCGTATGTCAATTCGGCGCCGGCTTCGATTCGATGGTAGAAGTCGGGCGCCAGGACTAGGTAGCCCCTTTCGGCCAGCCGGTCCGCCACATTTCGGATGTGTTGGGTTACCCCGAACAAGCTCCATGCCGATGATGACCGCTGCATAGAAGCCCGGCGCCGAGGGGTGCGCCAGATAGGCCCTCATGGGAGGGTGCCCATCGACCGGTACGATCACGCGTTCGCGCACAATCTCGGCTGACATATATTTTCCTTTGCAGTGGAGGGGAGCGGTTCAATAACGCCCATATCCGGCGGCCGTCCGGCTGGCCGACCGTCTCGAAAACAAATAATCGACACCAGCATATGCCGCAGGGGCCATCAGGCCTCGCGGTAAAGCCCCATATTGGCCCGCACCCCCAGTCTCTGCATGAATGATGGCGGATCAAAACCTTCTTCCGCATATCGCTCTTGCATGACCGCTTTCGCAGCAACCATTGCTTCGGTGCTCACCCACTCAACGAGGGTGATAACGTTGAACTCCCGGACGTCTCCGGCCTGGGTTAACACCAGGTTCTGTTGGCACCCCGGTACGGTGCTGAGCATCCGCTGGATGCGGCGCACTTGTTCAATGAACGTCGGCAGCGCGTCCGCTGCCACGACGAATGTATCGATACGAAACACGGAAGCCGATGCGGTGACTGATGATGCGGTTGGCATTTTTGGGAACTCCTGTAGCGCACGCTTGTTTTCGGACCTGATTGGCAGTATAAAACCTCAAGTTAAGTTGAGGTCAAGGGTTCGCCGATGAAGGTCGCGATGAAACGTACTGGGGTCCCTCCCACACTCTCCGTGGGCGAAGTGGCGCGCCGCAGCGGTGTGCCCGTATCTACTCTGCATTTCTACGAGACTAAGGGGTTGATCAGCAGTTACCGCACGCCGGGCAACCAACGCCGTTATCTGCGCGATGTATTGCGGCGCGTTTCAGTCATCCGCGTGGCACAACGGGTAGGTATTGCGCTGGTCGACATAGAGGCGGCATTGGCCACCCTGCCGGCGACTACTGCACCGAGCCGCGCGGCTTGGGGGCGACTGTCTGCCGCCTGGCGGGCCGATCTGGATGCGCGCATCGCTCAACTCCAGAAGTTACGCGATACGCTCGACGACTGTATCGGTTGCGGTTGTCTGTCTATTGATCGGTGTCGGCTGCGTAACCCGGTCGACAAGCTGGCCGCGAAGGGCCCAGGTCCTCATCGCCTGTGGGTCAAGGGCCGGGTCACCGACTGAACACCCGCATTCAGCAAAGTGGTCCATGAACTTTGGGGTGAGCGAAAACGCGATCAGCCTGCCGCCCCTTCAGTGTGTCGGAGGTGAGAGAACAAATATACCCTCCGGCAGCAGGGCCTGTGGTCTATGCTATTTACGAGAACAATCCACCGGAGATTGCCGATGAAGCGTTGTATCGCGACCCTGCTTTTCATTGGGGCTGTTCTTGCCACGTCTCCGGTGTTCGCCGGCCCGTTCACGAATGACATGGCGGAATGCCTGGTCCGCTCGACCACGCCAGCGGAGCGGAACGAGTTGATGCGCTGGATGTTCGTTGCCATCGATCAGCACCCGGCCGTGCGGTCGCTGGCGCACATCCCCCGCGCACAACGCACCGCAATCGCCCGGAAGACGGGAGCCTTGTTCCAGCGACTCATTACCGTTTCGTGCCGCACCCAGGTGCGTCGGGCGGTCCAGTACGAAGGCCCCGCCTCCATCCAGGTCGGATTCGAAGCGCTGGGCTCCGCCGCCGCGCGCGGACTTTTCACCGACCCGCATGTGGCCAAATACATGGCGGGCATGGCGCGCTATCTGGACAAGAAAAAGCTCGCCCAGGCGCTAGGCCCCCTGCCGACTGCCGCGAAGTAGGCTTGGTTCGGCGGCGAGAGGGGCGCGTGTTGAAGGACCCTGTGGGCTCGACAGATGGTCGAACTGGCCATGCGCCTTCTGCCGGACTACGCCCCGGACCTGAAATCCAGAAGTTGAGATCAACATCTCTGCTTATGAACTGGTGTGGAATTGACGCCATACCGCCGGAATACTGGCCGCCGTGGGGCGGGACGCGCATTCGAACCGGATCGTCGACAGAAAGGGCTCGTGCGTCGGCCCCCGGCGTCGGCCAATGTACGAACGTCCCTGGCGCCATAGAAGCTCGCACCTGCCGACGGGACCGATGCCGCAAATGACGTCACGCCGCCGCAGGCCCGCCTGAGCCTGGGTGAGTGTTGCCAACTCTCGAAGGAGCCGTCTAGAATGAATCTGTGATGTGCCCGGAGTGGTCAACCGGCCCGGTGGTTAGCCGCAAGCGACGGCTGCCGCGCGGACTACTGGGCATCCTCTCCGCTCACCTGGAGTCCACACGTAGATCGGGCAAAGCAATTAAAAACAACTCGGGACGACGTCTATCCATACCCCATCGATGGAGGGAACATGAAAAATAATCGTTGTCATGTCTTTTCGTACGGTGCCATCGGAAGGCTGTTTTTCACCGTATGCCTCGTATTCAGTTCCGGGCTGTCGTATGCGGCTACGCAACCGCCAAAGCTTACGCCCGAGGTTCTCTATTCCAAACTGGCCCATGCAACGTGGATTGCCAACGGACACGGCCCGAAAGTTATCTATGAATTTTTCGACCCCAACTGCCCATATTGCAATCTCCTCTACCATATATTTCTGCCACGGATAGCCCCCAATCATCTTACCGTTCGCGAGATTCCCGTCGGTTATCTTACGCCGACTAGCATGGGGAAAGCCGCGGCGATATTGGAGGCAAAAGATCGCCTCGGAGCCTATATCTACAATCAAACCCATTATTCGTTTATTACAGGCGGGGGTCTCGCACCCATAGTGCCAAACGCGCAGACGCACCGTGAAATAGACCACAATCTGAAGCTTGTAGAGGGCGCCATCGGCTACCCCATTGTTCCGGTACTGGTATATCGGAAGAATAATGGCAAGGTCGTGGTCATGAATGCTGGGGTACCGACCGCGGGGGCGTTGGCGAAAATATTCCCCACTATAAAAAGCCAGTAGCCGATCGCCGCCCGTGGCAGCGATGCTGCCCGGTGGCCCGGCTTGGGAGGACTATGAGCCGGGCGCTAGGGCCGCCCCGGTGGACTTTGGTTCAGAAAATGGTGAACTTCATAGTAGTGTCCCAACGTTGGGCAGGACGGCGCGTGTAAGTCATTGACTATGAAGTATGTGCGCCGGTCCTGATCGAGGCCACCTTGTGTGCGCTCATGGCACTGTGCAAATTTGCGGAACCGCCTCTGATCGGCTACTTACTTCCAAAATAGTGACATATGTCCTTCATCGAGTATCAGGTAACTGCGAATATCGCCGTCAAACACTACCCGGTCTCGAACTTCAAATGGTCTCTTTATCCCGCGCTGTCCAACCGCCGCAGCAGGGTTGTCGGTCCCTCGTATCCCGGGTAGCGTCCCACCAGATGGCCATCGGCATTGAAGAGCAGGATCGCTGGCGGACCGAAGAGGCCGAATTTGTGTAGTACCGCATGGGTGGCGGCATCATTTTTCGTGTCATCGACACGGACCAGCGCCCTGGTCGCCAGCATCTGCTGCACGCGCGGATCGGCGAAGGTGACGGTATCCATAGCTTTGCAATCGAGGCACCAGCTAGCCCAGAAATCCACCAGCACCGGTCGTCCATGGGCGGCGGTCAACGCTGTCTGCAATTGCGGCAAGCTGGTCACTATACGAAAGGCTGATGCCGGCACGGATGGGCGGCTTGGGGCGTATGCCGACGGATGCGATGAGGACGGCCAGGGCGCCAGCACACTGCTTCCGCCCCGTAGTGCCCCGGACCCCAGCGCCAGCCCATAGACAAACAGCGCGAGACCCACACCCTTCCCCAGTCTTCGCCATCCCGACACCCCCGGCGCGACCGGATCAAAGGCGCCGATATACACCGCCACCACCAGCGCCAGCAGTGCCCACAGACCCAGGGTGGCCGGTCCTGGGATGATGCGCGATGCCAGCAGGATGGCGACCCCAAGCAGCAACACTCCGAATACCGCCTTGACGGTATCCATCCAGCGACCGGCGCGCGGCAGCAGGTGCCCCGCCGAGGTGCCAATGATCAACAGCGGCAACCCCATGCCGAGACTCAACGCCAGCAGCGCGCTGCCACCGAGGACGACGTTACCGGTCTGGGAGATATACAGCAGCGCGCCAGCCAAAGGTGCGGCAATGCAGGGGCTGACGATCAGCACTGCTAACGCCCCCATGACGAAACTGCCGACTAGGTGCCCGCCACGGCCGACGGCGAGAAACCGGTCGCGGATCACCGCTGGAAACTGCAGGTCGTAGAAACCAAACATCGAAAGCGACAGCAGCACGAACACTCCGCTGAATGCCCCCAGCACCCACGGATTCTGGAAAAACGCCGCTAGGTAGGCGCCGCTTAAGGCTGCGAGAACCCCGGCGCCGGTATAGGTCAGGGCCATGCCGCCGATATACGCCAACGACAACCGGAAGGCGCGGCCGCGGGCCTGCCGGGCGGTATCGCCACCGGTGCCCTGGCCGACGATCAGCGCCGACAGGATCGGGATCATGGGGAAGACGCATGGCGTGAAGGTCAGGCCGATGCCCAGCGCAAAGAACAATCCCAGGGTGAGCCAGATATTACCCTGCAGAACGGTAGTGTAGAACCCGTGGTTCGTGACGGTCTTGGCAGGCCGCGGCGCGTGAGCCAGCGGTACGACCACCGCCGGCTTAAGGGGCCCCGGCGAAACAGGCAAGACGGCGCCCGTCGACGAGGCCTGATTCAGCGGCAGCGCCACCGTCGTGGTGATCTGCGGATAACAGGTACCGCTGTTGGTGCAGCCCTGATAGCGGCTGATCACAAAGAGCCTGGTCGGCACCGCGTGCTGCAGATGGTAGTGCAGGGTGAGGGCAACGGATTTAAAAAATACCGGTATGCTCCCCAGACCCGGCAGCGTGAGCATTTGTCCCTTCGGCAGCTGATAAGGCCCCAGGGTCACGGGGGCCGGGCCGATCTCCACATGCACGTCGCTGCGGTAGAGGTGATAGCCCGGGGCCACCACCCAGCGCACATCGATACGATGCTGCGACGCCAGCGCAGCGGTAAAACGGAACGCCTGACTAGGTGGCAGCAGGCGCGCGTGGGCAATACCGACGAGGCCGAGCACGCTCAAGATGCCTGCCCACAGCGACCTCATCCCTGTCGTTCCCATTACTGGATACTTTCAATGACGGCCTTGATGGCCCGAGACCCCGGTTGCCCGATGATAAACTTGGCTTGACCGTCTTTATTCTTGTAGGCCAGGATCGGAACGATCGCATAGCCGGCAGCGGCCTCCACCAGATGGAGATTGTGATGCAGGGCGCGATGTACAGCGTGGCTCGGGATCGCCAGCGGAATCCGCATCCCGTGCTGGAAGGAGAAGTGGTTCTCGCCGCGCAGCAACATCTGCTGCTGGGAATTTTTGGCCATCAGGATGGTGGCGGCCTTCGCCGCACTGCTGGGCGTGAGATATCCCAATGGCACCATCCGGACCGTCAGGCGATCGGGACCGATCAGGGGCTTTAGCCTATTCCATACCAGGTAGCAGTACGGGCAATTGGGATCAAAAACGTCATACAGGATCTTCGGTCCATGGCCGACCACGATCCATTTCGCTTTCGCAAGCCCCGCATAGAAATGGGCGGCCCGCACCGACTTCGGTACTGCTGCGTGCGCACTGCCCCAAGCCATAAAAATCAGCGCGGCCACGCCGACCCAAGTCCTCACCCCGCTAGCTGCATATCCGCGATGTGCCCACGCCAACATGATTCCTCTCCTCGCATTCGTTATGACAACCCTTTCCGGTCGATTGTGAACTGGTCTGCAGGCAGCCACAGGGCTCATCATTGATGACCATAACAATAGAACAATAGCTATATGCTGTCCTGGTCATGCCTCAGCATGAAGGACGGCGGGAACCGCGACTCTATTCCCTGTGGTAGGGCGGGGTGTACGTCGCTTTCGTCATCGATGTCTATGCCAGGCGCATTGTCGGCTGGCGGGTGAGCCGTTCGATGCACACCGACTTCGTGCTGGATGCCCTGGAGCAGGCGCTCCATGCGCGCCAACCCGATCGGGACGCCGCACTCGTTCATCATAGCGACAGGGGCTCGCAATACGTTAGCA
The DNA here is from genome assembly GCA_021790335.1 of Pseudomonadota bacterium. Classification (GTDB taxonomy): domain Bacteria; phylum Pseudomonadota; class Gammaproteobacteria; order Acidiferrobacterales; family UBA6901; genus JAJYCY01. The sequence continues at coordinate 9,334 of JAJYEE010000065.1, forward strand.
TCCGGTACGCCGAGCGTCTGGCTGAAGCCGGCATCGAGCCTTCCGTCGGCAGCAAGGGTGACAGCTACGATAATGCGCTCGCCGAAACCATCAACGGCCTCTACAAAGCCGAACTGATTCATCGGCGTGCCCCCTGGAAAACCATGGAAGCGGTGGAACTCGCCACGCTCGAATGGGTGTCGTGGTTCAATCACCATCGTCTCCTCGAACCGATCGGGTATATCCCTCCGGCAGAAGCTGAGGCAAACTACCACCGGCAACTCGCCAGTCAGACCGCGGAGGCGGCATGACTTAAACCCAGCAGCTTCCGCGAAAACCGGGGCATATATGGACTCCTCCCTCAGCGCAAGCTTTTTGATGGCGGGATCAACGCGAACGTGTATTCGGCTTCAAGTTGGGAACCGTCATTCCCGAGCCTAGGTGGGTTATCCGCACTGCAATTGCCTATCGGTGCATCGACACATCATGTGCCTTCGCCCCGGACGACTTTTGTTCCAGCGGATTTGATCCTGCTGCCATCTCCTGGATGCGCTGTGTAAAGGGCGTCCTTGCGGGAAAGGGTTACGGTTGACGGGGCATGTGGTGACGAGTCACGCAGCGCAGCCACACGCAGGTTGCTCGCCCATCCGATAGGCGTCGCCGTGTTTGATCACCGCATAAATGGTCCGAGCCAGACGGTTGGCGATCGCCACGACAACTACGCTGCGGCACTTGCCCGCCTCGAGAAGCCGCCTGGCCAACTGGCACAGGGGGTCTTCGTGCCGGTTCCGGTAGTTCAGGATGATATTGGCACACTGCACCAGCAGTTTGCGCAGGTAGGAGTTGCCACCCCTGGTGATGGCGCCCCGGTGGCGCTTCTCTCCAGAAGAGTGTTCCCTCGGTGTGATGCCCATGTTGGCGGCAAACTCGCGACTGTCGTGCAAGCGGTCGACTCCGCCACCGTACTCGGCGGCACATGCCGTCGCGCTGATCAGGCCCACCCCGAAAATGGTGTGCACCTGCTGCGCGATGACCGAACCCTGATATGCGCTATCCGGCTCGCACTCAAGGACCTTCAAGTGGGCGTCAATCTCGCCGACATGTGCGTGTATCAGCGCGACTTGGTGCTGCTGCGATGCAGGGCGGCCAAGTCCTGCTGGGCCAGGGTCTTTACCGGAACCGGCCGAATCCGGGGATCCCGGTACACCGCATAAATGGTATCGGCATCGTTGCCATCATTCTTGTTGCCGACACGGTGTTGGGCCACGAACTGCGGCGGCACCAG
>JAJYEE010000021.1:0-41874 GCA_021790335.1 Pseudomonadota bacterium
GCACAATCCCTTCGGCAACTACGTGCGCGCCTGCTATTCTAGGCGCCCCGAAACCGGTCCGGCTACAGGAGCAGCCATTGACTCTCGCGATCTTCGACCTCGACAACACGCTGCTGCGCGGGGACAGTGACCATGCCTGGGGCGAATATCTGGTGGAGCAAAAGGCGGTCGACAGCACCCAGTTCAAGCGCGACAACGACCGTTATTACCAGGCCTATCTCGATGGAACGCTCGATATCTTCGAGTTTCTCGAACAGCACCAGCTCAAGCCGCTCGCCCGGTTCGATCGCGCGATACTGGAGCGCTGGCGCACGGATTTTCTGCGCACAAAGATCCTGCCGCTCATCGTCCCGGCCGCCCGTGCGCTGGTCGACAGTCACCGCACGAAGGGGCATACCCTGATGATCATCACCGCGACAAACAGCTTCATCACTGCCCCGATTGCTTCGGAGTTCGGCATCCGTCATCTCATCGCCACCGAGCCGGAGGAGGTCGACGGCCGGTTCACCGGCAAGGTCCACGGCGTACCGAGCTACCGCGAGGGAAAGGTGACGCGTCTGCGCGGCTGGCTTGCCGAACACCACGAAGACCTTGTGGACAGCTGGTTCTACAGCGATTCTCACAACGATCTGCCCCTGCTCGAGCTGGTCGACCATCCGGTGGCGGTAAGTCCCGACGCGGTGCTTGCCAGTCACGCGCGCGTGCGCGGCTGGCCGGTCGTGGACCTGGGCTGAAACGACATGCGGCGGCCGGGCGTGACACCATTTTTGGTCGCACTGGCGCCAGCAAGCCTGCTGTTCGCTATCAGCACCGGCAGCGTCCACGTCGGATGGATCGGGCTGTGGCACGCGCTCAGCAGCAAGACGCCGACACTGGATGCAACCATCGTCCGGAAACTGCGTCTTCCGCGGGCGGCGGCGGCATTTGCCGTAGGTGCGCTGCTTTCCCTATCCGGGGCGCTGCTCCAGGTGCTGCTGCGCAATCCTCTCGCTGATCCTTATGTGCTCGGTATCTCGGGCGGTGCGGCCGTGGCTGCACTGGGCTCCATGCTGCTCGGGCTGGGCAGCGCCTGGCTCGGACTGAACGCATTCATCGGCAGTCTGGTGTCCATGGCGATCGTATTCGGGCTCAGCCACATGCGCGGACCCTGGACGCAGACCAGGCTGCTGCTGACCGGAGTGGTGGTCGCCGCCGGCTGGGGCGCCGCTATCACCTTTCTTCTGGCGATTTCGCCTGGCAGCGACGTCCAGGGCATGCTGTTCTGGCTTATCGGGGACCTGTCCTACGCCAGCCACACCGGCTGGGCCTACGCCGCGCTGTTCACCGGCCTGCTGCTGTCGCTGCCGCTGGCACGCAGTCTCAATCTGTACACCCGTGGTGAACTCGTTGCCACCGCATTGGGCGCAAGGGTCGGCCTCATCCGCACCGCGGTCTATGTGCTCGCCTCCCTCATGACCGCAAGTGCGGTCATGGAAGCGGGTACCGTCGGTTTCGTCGGGCTCATCATCCCACACCTGCTGCGGCTGCTCGGGGATTCCGACTATCGCCGGCTGATCCCGGATTCGGCGCTGCTGGGGGGCAGCTTTCTGGTCATCTGCGATACGCTTGCGCGAAGCGTCATAGCGCCCCTGCAGTTGCCGGTCGGCGTGATCACCGCCCTGCTTGGTGTGCCCGTATTCCTGGTGCTGCTCGCGCGGGCCCGCTTCCCATGACGCGCCTGGAGGCCCGCGGTATCCGCCTCGAGATCGGCGGCAAACCGCTGTGCACCGGTCTGGATCTGGCCCTGAACGCCGGAGAGACCTGGGCCATACTCGGAGCCAACGGCAGCGGCAAAACCACGCTGCTCCATACGCTGTCCGGGCTGCGCATGCCCAGCGAAGGCCGGATATACCTCGATGGGAGCGACATCCGGTTACTGCAGCCACGGGCCGTGGCACTGAGGCGCGGCGTGCTCCTGCAGGAATCGGAGCCGGGTTTGGCTGCCGACGTCATGCAGACGGTATTGACCGGCCGCCATCCGCACCTGACTCCGTGGGGATGGGAGGGCTCCGAGGACTACCGCATGGCCAGCGCGGCACTGGCCGCAATGGATCTGGAGGAATTCGCCGGGCGGGCGCTGCCGACACTCTCTGGCGGGGAACGGCGGCGCGTCGAAATCGCAGCGCTCATCGCACAGGATGCACCCATCTGCCTGCTCGACGAGCCGACCAATCACCTTGATCTGCATTACCAGATCAAGGTCCTGGCACTCGTTGCGGGACGATCGAAGCTCCCCGGACACCTGAACGTCATGGTACTTCACGACATCAATCTCGCGTTGCGATTCTGCACCCACGGGCTGCTGCTGGCCAACGGCGATCATCGTCAGGGGCGTCTCGATGCAATCCTCGATGCGCAGGTGCTCGAGATGATCTATCACTGTCCGTTCCGCGAAATGGGTACTGCCGGCGACCGCATATTTCTTCCCGCATAATTTAGAGTTGGACACGGAAACAATTCCTGTATACTACAAACCCGTGTCCGAACCACCAAACTCCGGATCCGGCCGCCATCCTCTGGCGGGAGGGCGTTTTCACACCCGTTCCCCCCATCGATTCTCCCTGAACATGCTGGCCTGGCGCCTTCCGGCATCGCTGCGCACGCGCATGGTCTTGACGCTGTCGGCACTGATAACCCTTGCCGCATTCACTGCGCTGATGTACCTGGCAGTACGTTTCGCGAGCTTCCAGCTCCAGGCGCAGGCGCAGGCCGGCAACGCGCTGGCGAAGCTCGAGCAGCCCGTGCTGCAGCAGCTCATCGAAACACACGATAGCGCCGGCATCAACAAAGTGCTCCGCAAGATGGCCGCTGCACCGGGGATCGCGGCGGTTCAGATCGACGGAAAAAACGGCGCCGTCCTGTACCGGCAGGGCCGTCACACACAGGCACCAGGCCGTCTGATGCGCTTTTTGACGGGCATCGCTGGAAACCGCACTGTCATGGTCGGTCTGAATCTGTCCGGTCGGCGCCAGCGCGTTCTGCGGCTGACCCTTTCGAACCACGCGCTCAATCAAGGCGTGCTCAAGCTGGTGCTCAACAGCATCCTGTTCCTGGGCGTGCTGCTGGCTGTCACCCTGGCCATAATCTACTCGCTCCTCAAGCGCTTCACGGCGCCGCTCAAGCCGCTGACCGAAATGGCCCGCCAGGTTTCACGCGGCAACTGGACACCCAAAGTGACGCTCATCGAGTCAGGGAGCCGCGAACTGCAGGAGCTCAATCAGGCGTTCGCGGACAGCTCCGCCGCCATGCGCCACTACATCCGCAATCTCGAAGAAACGCGTGAACTGCTGGAGCACAGCGAAAACCGCCTGCGTACGCTTGTAAACGGCATGCACGAGATCCTGTTCGAGCTGGATCATGACGGCAATATCAGCTTTCTCAATCCCGCATGGGAGACGCTCACCGGCTTCAAGATCGAGGATACGCTGGGCCGGCCATTCTCGGATTTCGTGATGGAAAAAAAGGTTGCAGCCGGCTTCACTGTGCAGAATCTGACAGGCATGAAGGAAAAGAACCGGGAAATATGCCTGCGCAGCGCGGCCGGAAAGCGGCTCTGGGTGCACCTGGATGCCGATGCACAGCACGATCCCGTGGGCCGGTTCACGGGCGTGATCGGAACCCTCGGGGACATCACCCAGAGCGTTGAACTCAACCGGCTGCTTACCAAGTATCAGGACGACCTCTACTATCTTTCCGTCACCGACCCGCTGACCGGACTCTACAACCGGCGTCATTTCGACACCCAGCTCGAAGCCATCCTTGCCGAGCACCTCCCGAAGAACCAGTCGGTCTGCCTGCTGATCGTCGACCTCGACGGTTTCAAGTTCATCAACGACACCTATGGACACCCTGCCGGAGATGATGCCCTGCGCGCCATATCGGGCCTGCTCAAGAAGACCATCCGGCGCAATGACTACATCGCGCGGCTGGCCGGGGACGAATTCGCCATGGTGCTCAAGAACACCAGCGTCGGTGATGCCACCAATATCGCCGAGAAGCTGCATGCGGCGATCAACGGAACGTATATCGACCTACCGGTAGGCCACATCCAGCTGCAATGCAGCATCGGAGTTGCCGAAGCGCCCACCCACGGACAGAAAGCACAGGATCTCGTCAGCGCCGCCGACGTCGCCCTGTATCACAGCAAACGCCGCGGGCGCAACCGGGTCGAGGTCCTTTCCCCGGACATCAGCCGCGCGCTCATGTCGATTTTCAGCCAGGGATTCCAGCTGCGCAATGCGCTCGAGCGGGGCGACCTCATGCCCGCCTTCCAGCCGATATGCGATATCCGCACCGGCAAGCCGATCGCGTACGAGGCTTTGGCACGCATGCACCACGGAGGGGCGACGATAAAGGCTGGGGATTTCATTGCCGTCGCCGAGGAACTGGGGCTCACGCGCGAAATCGATCTGCACATCATCGAGCAGGCGTTGCGCCTTGCCCCGACCGGATACGGCCTGTTTCTCAATCTCGACCCGAGTTCATTCAACGACCGCGGTTTCGTCACACAGCTCGAGGAACTGGTCGGTCCGGCATGCCGATCCGGGAAATCCATCGTCATCGAGATCACCGAGCGCGAAAACGTCACAATCACCGACACGCTGCTGGCCGACATCCAGGCCCTGCGTCGCCTGGGTTGCAAGCTGGCCCTGGACGATTTCGGTAGCGGATATTCGACCTACCATTTCCTGAATCTCTTCCGCCCGGAGTACCTCAAGATCGAGGGTGCCTTCGTGCGCGGCATGCTTGACCATGAGTCAGACCGGAAGATCGTCGAACACATTCACGAGCTTGCCATGTCTTTCGGAATAGAGACCATCGCCGAAAGCGTGGAGAACGAGGATACACGTAACGCCCTGTTGCGCATGGGCATCCGCAATGCCCAGGGCTGGCATCTGGGCCTGCCGCAAATGCTCCACAAGCACTAGCCATCTCCCTGCATCGGTACCGGACACGGCTACCTGGCGCTACGCATCACCGTCCGCTTGACAGCATTCAACCAAACACCTATCGTCCGCATCAGCTACAGGTGCCCCGCAGACATCAGGATTGCGGGGTGAAACGGGAAGCTGGTGAAGTCCGCGGATCAACTCTGCGGAAAAGTCCAGCGCTGCCCCCGCAACGGTGATCGAGTTGCGGCAAATCATCAAGCCACTGCGTGCATCAATCGTCCGGCCATCACTGCGGACATGGCGCGGGAAGGCGATTTGCCAGGTTCGCAAGAACCACTCGTAAGCCCGGAGACCGGCCTGAGCCACGTGGCAACGCTGCGGTGGGCAGCCGGTCGCGCCTTCGGGTGCTCGATCGGTCTGCTCTCCTGCGTTTCCATCCGTCATCAATAATTTTAATTGCGCACGGCGGGTGCGCGGGGAGAACAGTTTGTCCACCAAGTCCTACGGTCCGGTCCTGTCCGGCATATTTCTGGCTGCCATATCGTTCGCTAACCGTGCCCGCGCCGGCGATTCCACGGCTGAGCCGATAATTGTGACCGCGTCCCGCGTCGCCCAGACCGAAAATCAGGCGCTCGCTTCCGTAACGGTCATCACACGTCAAGATATCGAACGCAGCCAGGCGACAAACATGGTCGAACTGTTGCGCTCGGTAGCCGGCATCGACATTGCCCGCTCCGGAGGCCCGGGCGCCCAGACGAGCGTTTTCCTGCGCGGAACCAACTCCAACCACGTACTGGTACTGATCGACGGAGTACGCGCCGCCGACACCACCAGCGGCGGCTTCGCCTGGGAAAGCCTGGATCCCTCGCAGATCGAACGCATCGAGATCGTGCGCGGACCGCGGGCCACGCTGTACGGCTCCGACGCCATAGGTGGGGTCATACAGATCTTCACGCGCAAGCCCAAAGGGCCGGTGGCGCGCTTCGAGGTCGGCAGTTTCGGCACGCACGGCGCGGAAATCGGAGGCGGCACCACCTCCGGCAAAACCCGATTCTTTGCCGACGCTTCGTACCGCGGAGCAAGCGGGTTTCCGGCAACCAATCCGTCCGCCGGACCCTACCTCTACAGTCCGGAAAATGACGGGTACCAGCAGCACAGCGTCACGGCCGGAATGCGCACGCCCTTGGGCGCAAACGGGTCGGTCGGACTGACCGCCTGGGATTCGCTCGAAAACACGCAATTCGACCCGGCAGGCGACTTCAGCCACGGGGAAAACCGGATCGTAAGCCTGCGCCTCAAGGAGCTTACCACTCCCGATTGGATGCAGACGCTGAGCATCGGCAATGCGCTGGTCAACCTGGATACCTACGGCAGCGATCAGTCCCAGATCAGCACGCACCGCAGCTCCATCGACTGGCAGCACGACCTCAGTCTCGGGCAGCACAATCTGCTCACCGTCGGGTACAGTTTCGTCAACGACGTTGGCAATTCGAACGACATCACGAACGCCGTGACATACAATGACTCGGTCCACGACAACGCCGTGTTCGCCGACTTGCTGAGCCGGATCGGCCGTCAGCAGCTGCAGCTCGGCCTGCGTCAGGACCAGCACAGCCGTTTCGGCGGGCACACGACGGGCCAGATCGGGTGGGGCTGGAACGTGAATCCGGCATGGCGCTGGTTTGCCTCGTACGGCACGGCCTTCCGCGCACCCGATTTCAACGAGCTCTTCAGTCCCGGCTACAGCGGATTTTTCGCCGGCAATCCCGATCTGCTCCCGGAAACCTCACGCAGCGCCGAACTCGGAGCCCGCTACCGCCTTACCGCGACACAGCGCCTGCGCGCGAGTGTCTACGACACGAAGGTCAATGACCTCATCGACTTCAGCGGAGCAAATGACCAGGCCATCAACATCGGCCAGGCCAGCATGCGCGGACTGGAGCTGCAGTATTCATGGCGCCGGAAGCCGTGGTATTACACTGCGAATGCGACGCTGCAGAAGGCGGTGAACGACATCACTGGCGAATATCTGCTGCGGCGACCGCGCCGGAAGCTGTACATGATGCTGGAACGGTCGTTCGCCCGGCGCGAAGACCTCGGCGTCGAAATCTTCGCCGTCTCCAGTCACTCCGACATCAGCAACATCACCTACAGTACGATAGACGTGCCCGGCTACGCGTTAACGGACCTGTTTGGCGCGTACCCGCTGTCGCGCAACTGGACGGTCGAGGCGCGTCTGAACAACGTTCTCGACCAGCACTACCAGGTCGTCTCCGGCTATAACGCACCGACGCGCTCGGCGTTCGTATCGCTGCGCTACGCGCCGCGGCACTGACAGCGATGCCTGCCCGCCTGCCAAGGTTCCTGCTGCTGTCGCTGCTGGCACATGCAGCGGTGATAGCAGCCTTGCGCGCGCCCGGATTCCCGGCGACGACAGGCCGCACCCTGGATGTCACTCTGCTGCCGCCAAGCATCGCGAGCCGCTCCGGCAGGCAACGACCGAAAACAGCCATCGCGGCACATGCCCCGCATGCCGCAACGGCGGTCAGGAAGACCGCTTTGCTCAAGGTAGCGGCGACCGGATCCGCCACTGCAGTCCCCCCGGCTGGCGATGCGCCCGCACCGCCCGAGCGTGCCCGCCCCATGACCGCAAGCCAGGCGGCAGCGCATTGTTCCGATCCGGACGGCAACCGCCCGCAGACGAGCGTTCAGGCCAGCGCGGTCGGCCACCAGCTGGTGCGCGCGATACTGCACGCCTCGGCACCTTATTTTCATTACCCTCTGCTCGCGCGCGAACAGGGCTGGGCGGGCCGGGTGACCATTCGGCTGCGGATCGGTCCGCACGGCCGCCTCAGCCGCATGCGGGTCGCCGGGAGTTCCGGATATGCCGTGCTGGACGCGGCTGCGCTGCGTAGCCTGAAGCGCGTCACCCGCCTTCCGGATGCCGCCGTACCGGCGGGCGGTATCGCCTTTGACGTGCTCGTGCCTATCGTGTATAGGCTGACCGAGAGCTGAGGTTTCACGCGCCCATGGGCCACCGCCTTACCAAGATCTATACCCGAACCGGCGATGACGGAACGACCGGGCTGGGCGACGGCATGCGCGTTGCCAAGGATTGCGCACGGGTCGAAGCGCTCGGCGCGGTGGATGAGCTCAACAGTATCCTGGGTGTGCTGCTCGCCGAGCCACTCAGTCCCGAGCTCGCCAACCCGCTGGTCCGCGTTCAGCACACTCTTTTCGATCTGGGCGGCGAGCTTTCGGTAGCGGGCTCCCTCATCGTGCAGGAGCGCAGAATCGAAGAGCTGGAAGCCTTGCTCGACCGCTGGAACGCCGAACTGGCGCTGCTCAAGGACTTCATTCTGCCCGGCGGAACCCGTACTGCAGCGATATGCCATCTGGCCCGCAGCGTATGCCGGCGGGCGGAGCGCCGCGTCTACACCCTCTTCCGCCAGGAAACCGTCTCGCCCGTCGCGCTGCGTTATCTTAACCGGCTGTCAGACCTGCTGTTCGTGCTTGCCCGCACGCTCAACAAGGCGGGCGGAGCGGGCGACGTGCTGTGGCAGCCGGCAAAGCGCGAAGACCCCGACAGATGAAGCGTCCGTACGTCATTGCCGGCTCGCGCTGCGGGCCGACTCGAGGTCGGCACAGACCGCGCGCGCTCCCGCCAGGATGCGCGGCCCCGGTTGCGTAATCAGTCCCGGCCTCACGACGTAAATATGATTCTCGCGCACCGCACGCAGCACCCGCATGCGCCGCCAGCGCGCGAGGTCGGCAGCGGCGATCGCGTGCGGCTCGCTTATCACGATGACATCCGGGTCGGCGCGGACGACATCCTCCCGCCCGACCTGAGGCGCGATTCCGGGCAGATGTGCGAACACGTTTTCCCCTCCGCACAGATTGAGCACGTCGCTGACGATCTGCCGGCTGGTCAGTGTCAGCAGCGGCCTGGACCATATCTGGAAGAAAACCGTCAGTCGCGGGCGGCCGGAGTAATCCTCGCGCAGCGCCCGCAAACCGGAGCGAAAAGCCGCGGCCGAATGCTGCGCCTGCGGCTCGGTCCCGGCCAGACGCCCCAGCTTCTCGATCAGCAGAGGAATCCGGTCGAGCCGCTTGGGTTCGGTCAGAAACACCGGCAGGCCCAGTCGACGCAAACGCGCGATGTCCGCCGCCCGGTTGCCGCTCGCCCATCCGACTACGAGATCGGGATGCAGCGACAATATACGCTCCATGTCGAGGTGGCTGCTGTCGCCGATGCGCGGCAACGCCCGCGCCGCGGCCGGATGATCGCTGAATGCCGATACTCCCACGACCTGGCGGCCGGCGCCCGCGGCGAACAGCAGTTCTGTGGTACTAGGAGCGAGGCTGACAATGCGCTGTGCCGGATTTGCCAGCACGACTTCCGTTCCGCGATCGTCGGTGGCGTGGACCTGTGCCTGCGCGCCGGCTGCGATCAGCGCGAGCAGCAATCCCAGCCAGCGCATCCCCACTTCAAGGTCTTCCGCCGTGGAAGACCAGCATCGGGAAAGCGCCGGCGCCGTCCTGCTCGATGCGGATGCGTGTCATGCCGGCATTAGCCACACCGATGCGAAAGGCATGCTCACGCGGCAGCCCCAGGACGATGCTGATGACCATCCGGATCACGCCGGCATGCGCCACGACGAGAACGCGCCGGTACGCATGTCTTGCTATCAGGTCCTGCCATGCGGCGTGTACCCGCGAATGAAAATCCGCCAGGGCTTCGGCGCCCTGCGGCCGGTTGCGCACCGGATCCCGCCGGAACCGCTGCAACACCTGGGGGTCGTCCCGGCACAGATCTTCCGGGCTGCGCCCTTCCCACACACCGAAGCCGATTTCCATGAGACGCCCATCCTCGCACACCGGCAGCGCCAACCGGTCTGCGAGCTCATGCGCGAATTGTGCACAGCGCAGCAGCGGTGAGGTGACGATGACGTCCCAGCATTTCAATCCTGCGACCGCCGAGCGCATCTGCCGCCATCCGGTTTCGCTCAGCGGATCGTCGGTCTGACCGCGGTAGCGCCTGCCGCCGACCGGTTCTCCGTGCCGCATCAGGTCGATGAGGGTTGCGCCACCCGCGTCCGTCATCGGATCCCCTGCGATCCCGAACCCGGCCACGGGATGTCACCGGGACCAGGGAGAACCTTCATGGCGGGAAACAAGCGGAGCACGGCGCGGGGGCCTGCAGTGGATGCGCTGCAGATCAGCGCGCAAAGAATCCGAAAAGATGCGCGCCCAGCATGAGAATGGCCACGCCGAGCCAGAACAGCAGCACCCGCCACACCAGCGCGACCACGCGGCGCACGTCGCCGGCGTCCGTCGAGCTGGTGCGCGATATGATCTTGTTCCCGTAGGCGTCCTCTTCCGGCTCTTCACAGGATTCCAGGTGCATGGCACCGAAACCGGAGGCGAGCAGCGGACCGCTGTTGATGTCCGACCACATCCCTGCCTGGCGGCGCCAGCAGTGCAGCGCGTCTTCGAAACTGCCCATGATCGCATAGCTCAGGGCGGTGATGCGTGCCGGAATCCAGCCGAGGAGATCGTCCAGACGCGCGGCCGCCCACCCGAACTCGGCAAAACGCGCACTTCGGTGGCCCCACAGCCTGTCGAGTGCCGATGCCATGCGCTGCAGCACCGCCCCCACCGGGCCCAGTATCACAAACCAGAACAGCGGAGCGATCACCAGCGAATTGGCCTGCTTCAATACCGCCTCGACCGTCGCGCGAGCCACTGCCGCCTCGGTGTGTTCCATCGTGTCCTTGCCGCTCAGCTCGCGCAGATGCACCTCCGCCTCGGCGATATCGCCATTGTCGAGCGCCGTAGACACGGCCTGGGCAGAACTGCCTAGCCGATAAAGATCCACGCACAGATAGACGACTACGACATCGAAGACGAACTTCAGCACCCAGATGACTTCTCCAAGGATCAGATCGGCCAGGAACACGGCCGCGAGCAGCGGCACCACCGCGATGAACACGGCGCTCACACCCTGGATGCGCGTGCCGCCGTTGAAGCGCTGTTCGATGGATTCGGCCCAGTCGCCATACCAGGACCACAGCCGCACGCTGTTGCGGTTCGGCGCCAAGCGGTCCAGGAGGATCGCGAGCAGAATAGTGAACAGAATGTAGATCATCACCTTCCCCGGGAAATCATAGGCAATCCGCGGCCGCCGCTCATGCTGCCGGCACAGATCGGATACGCATTATATATGTTACAGGGACTGCCTGTAACGCGACCAGTCGAACGACGGGCCCGGATCGGTCTTGCGTCCGGGAGCAATGTCGGAATGGCCATAAATCCGCTGCGGTGTGATGCGCGGATAGGCCTGGATGATGGATCGGGTCACCGCCGCCAGGACCTGATACTGGATATCCGCAAACGGCACGCTGTCGGCCCCCTCGAGTTCGATCCCGATGGAAAAGTCGTTCACCCGCGTGCGGCCCTCGCAACTCGAAACCCCGGCGTGCCAGGCACGGGCGAGAAAGGGAACGAACTGGACAAGCTCGCCGTCGCGACGGATCAGCAGATGTGCCGAAACCCTCAGGCCCTTGAGTTCCTCGTAGAACGGATGGCAGGAGGAATCCAGAGCATTGCAGAACAGCCGCTCGATGTCGCCGCCGCCGAACCGTCCGGGAGGCAGGCTGATCGAGTGGACGATCAAGACTTCTATGGGGCACTCCGGGGGTCGGGCATCGAAGTTCGGGGATCGAACGAATCGGGCGCCCTCCACCAACCCGCTGGCGGGGTCCACATGAACAACGGGTCTGGCAGATGGGGTCAAGAACCGCTTATCCACAACGCTGCATCGCCTTTCGGGGGCTCAAAAAGGTCAATATACCTGAATCCGGCCCGCTTTCCCCACGGAACAGGTGCCGCCTGCCCCCTGTCCCAGTCCCAGTCCCTTGCGGAATTCCGCCGGTGTGCAACACTATAAGTTACCGATTTCTCTGCCGGTGGCAATACAGTTCACGGGGATTATCAATGGTGGTATGTTTGCCCGATGAACTGTACCCGTGAAGCAGGCCACCAAACCTGCAGGCAGGCTCGGCCTAGTGAGGACTAAAGCGATGGGAAAATCAAGAAAACTGGTCGTAATCACCGTACTCGCCGGGCTTCTGATGGGACTGGCGGCGCCGGCATACGCCTACCAGGAGGGTGACGGCGGCGCAATCATGCTTGATCTGTTTGTCCTGCGCCCGGTGGGATTCGTGGCGCTGGTCGCAGGAACGGTCCTATTCGTCGGGGCACTGCCGATATCGCTTCCTTCCCGCAGCGTGGACAAGACCTTCGATGCGTTCGTGAAGCATCCTGCGTATTACACCTTCGTTCGCCACCTAGGCGACGAGCAATAGCCGACCGGCCAGGTAGAGCGGTCTGCGGCAGTCTGCAGACCGCCAGAGTCACGTCCGCACCTGCAGAATTTCCCGGATTTCGCTGTCCTCCAGAACTACCGGGTTGGTCTTCATGCTGCTGCCGCGGCAACCCGCCACGATCGCCTCGAAATCCTTCGCTGTCACCCCGTAGGCGGAAAGCCGCGGCAGGGCCAGGCGCTGCGTCCAGTCGGCGAGCGTATCGATCAGCCGGCCACGGGCATCGGCATCCGGCAGCGTATCGTTACCGCTCAGCAACCGACCCGCACACGCGTACTTCGCCAGCGCCGGATGAGACGGCACACGCCGCTCGATGGCCGTGATGTTCACTGCGGTGGCCGTCGCCACCAGGGTGCCGCAAACCACTCCGTGCGGAACCGGAAAATAGGCACCGATCGGAGATGCCAATCCGTGCACCGAACCCAGACCGGCCTGGGCCAGAGTGATTCCCGACAGCAGCGCCGCGTAAGCCAGCGCGGCGCGCGCCGCGCTGGCATCCGGCCCCTGCTCATACCATGGGAGCAGCCCCTCACGGGCCGCCATGAGGCCACTCAGCGCCAGCGCATCGGTGAAGGGGCTGGCCCGGGTTGAAACATAGGACTCTAAGAGCTGGGTCAGGGCATCCATTCCGTTGGCTGCGATCAGCTCCGGAGGACAGCTCTTCAGCAGGACCGGATCGACGATGGCGTAGCGCGGCACCAGACAGTCATGACGGAACGATTTCTTGAAGCCGCCCGGGCCGCGCACACTGAGCACCGCATTCTTGGTCGCCTCGCTGCCGGTACCCGCGGTTGTCGGAACCGCGAGGTACGGCGTCGAGGGTCCGCGGTACGGCAGCTCGGGCCCGACTCCCTCCAGGTGATCCATCACGGAATTGCCATGCGGCAGGAGTCCGGCAATCGCCTTGGCGGCATCGAGCACGCTGCCACCGCCGATTCCGACCACGACATCGATTCCCGCCCCGCGCTGGGCGGCGACCGCAGCATCCACCAGTTGCGGTGAAGGCTCGCTATCGATCTTCATCTCCGCGAAATGCAGTCCTGCAGCCCGCAAGTCTGCCAGCAATTGCACCCACTGCGGCGACTCCCTAAAGGACTTGCCTCCCGTCACGATCAGCAGCCGCCGCCCGAACCGTCCAGCAAGCGCCGTCAGCGCGGCGAACCGACCCTCGCCAAACAAGATGTTCGGCACGCCGCTGATCGCAAACGGCTGGATCATCGGGATTCCTCCGCCTCGGGATACAGCCTGCGGTACTGGACACCGACGCGCGGCGCCGCCATCCAGTCCGCCACGGCGTCGCGCCATTTCAGATAATGGGCGGTCTGCCTGTGTGCCGCGGCCGCCTCCGCCGATCCGAAAACCTCGTACAGAAGAAAGCGGCCTGCATCCTGCGGCGACTGCAGGACATCGAAGCACAGGTTTCCTGGTTCGCGAACCGATGCAAGATGATTGACGCGTGTGGCCTCGATGAAATCGGCGACATGTTCCGGCTTTACACGTACATCGACCAGGGTAACGTGCACGGCGGACCTCCGGACCCGTTTTATTGTCTTAAACCCGGGTTGCCTCATGATACTACCGGACCCTGCAGCCAGGTACCGGAACACCAACGGGACGTCGGGGCTCGATGACCGACCGCAGTCCCGGAATCAGGAAAGAGTTCCCCGGGCCAGTCGCCCGCATGGCCGCCTCACATCCATGGCACAAAATAGGGAATGATTACCGCCGGGCCCGATCTAATTGTATGATTCCGGACCGGGTCCGGTGCCTGACCGTGCATTGCGGCTGCACGTGATCCGCCAGAGAGAAGCAAGCAATTCCAAAAAGCAAGAGGAACCGCACGCATGAAACTTTATTTCACCCCCGGCGCTTGCTCCATGGCGCCACATATCACCCTGCGCGAAGCCGGTCTTGCCTACGAGCTTCAGAAAGTCGATCTCTCCAAGCACCAGACCGACGCCGGCGAGGACTACTACAAGATCAACCCCAAAGGTTACGTGCCCGCCCTGCGGCTCGACAACGGCGAACTGCTCACCGAGGTCGCCGCAATTCTTCAGTACGTTGCCGACCAGAAGCCGGCGTCCGGCCTGTCGCCGAGCGCGGGCACGATGGAACATTATCGCCTCGTCGAATGGCTGAATTTCATCGCGTCGGAGATTCACAAGCAGTTCGGTCCCATGTTCAATCCCAAGATCACCCCCGAATGGAGGCAAAATCAGCTGAACGCGCTGAGCCGCCGTTTCGACTACCTGTCGGAACGGCTGGCCGGAAACCAGTACCTCTTCGGCGGCAAGTTCACAATCGCGGATGCATACCTCTTTACGGTGCTCAACTGGACCGGATTTCTGGATATCGATCTCGGAAAATGGCCGAAGCTCAAAGACTATATGGCCCGCATCGCCGCCCGTCCGGCCGTGAAAGAGGCCATGATGGAGGAAGGTCTGATCAAGTAGGGGGCAGGGATTCGCTACCGGCGATCTGTGTCTCCTGAATCTCCCCGGCGGGCTGCTCGCCGGCGCACCGCATGCGGCGGCCCAGCCGGGGTTCTATTTGATTACAGACACAGAATTTCCATCCTTCGAATCCGATAGACCGGCAGCGGGACAGCGTCAATCCGGCACCGCGGCCTGTAGCGGCAGGGATGGACGGCAAAAAACCGCCTGATCCGGGAGGTTGTGCTGCTGCGCCGGCTCAGGCCGGCGCATGCCTGCCGATCCAGGCGCTGAAAGCTTGCAGGTACTTTTGCAAGAAATCCCTCGTGCCGTCGTTCTTCAGGTTTCCGGCCTCATCGAACAGATTCGCGGCATTGCCGATGTAAGCCTCCGGCTGCTGCAGCATGGGCACATCCAGAAAAACCAGCGATTGCCGCAGATGGTGATTGGCGCCGAAAGCGCCGATCGCACCGGGTGAGAGACTGATGATTGCACCCGGCTTTCCGCCGAAAACGCTCTGTCCGTACGGGCGCGAGCCGACATCGATGGCGTTCTTAAGCGGTGCCGGGACGGACCGGTTGTACTCCGGTGTCACGAACAGCAGCGCGTCCGATTTCTTCACGGCCTGCCGGAAGGCATTCCATGCCGGAGGCGGATTCGTTCCATCGAGATCTTCGTTATAGAGTGGCAGATCCGCGATTTCGACGATGTTAAGACCGAGCGACTGCGGGCCGAGCCTGCTGGCGGCACGAGCCATCATGCGGCTGTAGGACCCCTTGCGCAGGCTGCCAATGGATGACAGCCACATTGTATTTACGATCCATCAGTTCGTACTCCTTAACGATATGCGTGCCCGGTCACCCCACACGTCGGGTTTCCGGAAGACCCCCATCCCTGTCGCGACGCAATGACTGGTTTTGGTTACGCGCCATGCCGGCGCGCTGCCCTTTCCGTTTCCTGGGCCCAAGGTGCAGTACCAGGGATCGATGCGGCCTGCCGAAGCCACCGGGGCCGCACGGCCGATCCTGCATAATCACGCCCGCCGGCGCAAGCTTTCACAGGATGCGGCAGGACGGCACGTCGCGATCAGCAGCAGGCAGATTGCGGGCAACGGCCGGTTTCGGAAAACACCCAGAATGAGCTCCGAAAGAAGAGCCTCAATTCATGGCAGGAAATTCGCCGCCGAAGGACGGATATCGGGAATTGACGCAATCAAGGCACCCCCGCACAGCACGTAGGCGGCCAGCGCCATGACTGCCACCTGATAGCCGAATATCCTCTCCCCCAGCACCGTCAGAATAAACGACCAGGTGGCATCCCCCAGTACGCTTGCCGTGCGTCCGGAAAGATTATAGAGCCCCCAGAACTCGCCGGATTTCTCGACCGGAGTCAAGGCGGTCAGAAATACGCGGCTGGAGGTCCAGACCCCGGCAAGCCCGATGCCGGCGA
The DNA here is from genome assembly GCA_021790335.1 of Pseudomonadota bacterium. Taxonomy (GTDB): domain Bacteria; phylum Pseudomonadota; class Gammaproteobacteria; order Acidiferrobacterales; family UBA6901; genus JAJYCY01. The sequence goes on from JAJYEE010000021.1 coordinate 16,198, forward strand.
GCGGTGCGACGACCGCGGTGAACAGCTGCTTATCATCCATGTGAAAGACACCCAAATTGAGCGAGCTGCCCGGTCTGATGGCCAGCACCGCGCCAAACAGAAGCAGCCACACAGCCAGGTCAACGAGCACAGCCCGCTTGGGGCCTATGAGCCGGACGAGGGGGCCGAACAGGAACCAGGCCGAGAGCATTGCAATCACGATGGCGGGTCCGAAAAGCGCTGCGAGTTCGCCTGCCTGAAAACCCATCACGTTGCGCGAATAAAGTCCCATCAGGGTGATGACCGAGGCGACCGCATTCTCGTACAGGAAATCGCCGATCAGAAAACGGAACAGGAAACGGTGCTGGCGCGCTTCACCGAAGGTACGTCGCATCCGGCCATAGGCTGCGGCCAGATCCACCATGGGGGAACCACTGCGCACAAAGTCCGGTGCCAGGAACATCGCTGGCATCGCCAGCGCCAGGTAGATCAGCGCCATCGGCAGGAAAACCCGGCCGGCGAGCGCATCGTTCGGCACCAGGGGACTCAGTGCAAGCATGCACAGCAACGCGCCTCCGTAACCGACCCCCACGGTCATGCTTACCACACTGGAGACATTGCGTTGGGTGCTCACCGCCGGGGTCATCGCGGTAAAGAAAGTGAATGCCCCGTTGATGCAGATATACGCAACGATGAACAGCAGCATCGCTGCATCGACCGTGCGCGTCCAGGCAAGGCCGGCGGTCGCCGCAACCGCCGCAAACACGAAGAATCGTAGATACGGCTGACGCCGGCCGCTGTGGTCGGCCGCCGCCCCCAGGACCGGCGAAACGACTGCAATGATCAGCGCGCCGGTGGTGACCGCCCACCCGAAGTCGGCACCCGTCTCCTTCAGCACTGCCTGCAGGAAGGTCCCGAAATAGGTCGACACAATGATCAGAGACCAGGAGGAATCGCCCGCTTCGAACAGGGAGTATTTGAAAAGTATCTGCCACCGGGTCATGGGGCGCGCCGGACCCGGCGTACGATCATCGTCTGCCATGTCACTCACGGCGACGTCGCTGCTGCGCGACCTTTTAATTTCCTGCGAACGAACCACTTGCGGGACTCCTCCAGAAACACCATTCCCGCAGCCAGCGGGATTACAACAAGCCAGACTTCGCGCGCCGGAGGCAGGGTCCCCAGAATAGCGTTACCCCAGCGCGTATAGTCGATGACCAGCATCAGCGCAATCTCCAGCGCCACGCCCCAGACTATCAGAGGATTTCCGGAAAATCCTGTCGAAGAAAGCGATCGGGTCGCACTTCGACACAGGAATACGTTTGCAACCTGCATCACGATGATGGCGCTCAGGCAGGCGGTCGTGGCCTGCCGGTAAAGCGGGTCGCCGTGCGCGAGATCCTGGCCAAACTTCCAGCCGCCCTTCTCGAGCACGAAGAAAAAAGCGGCCATGGCGCCGGCCGCCTCGACAAGGCCGAGAAACAGATACGCACGCAACGCCAGGGGAAGATTGAGCAGCCGATCGCCCGCTGAACGCGGGGGCCGGCGCATGACCTGGGGGGCGGGCTTCTCCACCCCCAGGCCCAGGGCGCTGAGCGTATCGGTGCCCATGTCGATCGACAGAACCTGGATAGGCGTCAAGGCAAGCGGAACCCCGAACAGCGCGAACGCGAGATAGGGCACCAGCTCGGCAACGTTGTGAGTCAGGATGTAGACCAGAAACCTGCGAATGTTCTGAAAAACGGCGCGCCCCTCCTCGATGGCATTGACGATGCTCGCAAAATTGTCATCGAGCAACACCATATCGGACGCTTCCTTGGCCACGTCCGTGCCGCTGATGCCCATGGCAATGCCGATGTGCGCGCTCTTTAGCGCCGGGGCATCATTCACGCCGTCTCCCGTGACGGCCACGACCTGCCGTTTGCTTTTCAGCGCCTCGACGATGCGGAGTTTCTGGTCTGCGCCGACCCGGGCAAAGATGATCTCGGCAACATCCAGCGCCATTCGCAGTTCGATCTCGGAGAGATTGCGTAGCATGTCCCCCGTAATCACGCGCGGAGTGTCCGACCGCACGAGTCCGACCTCGCGCGCAATCGCCACGGCGGTGCGCGGATGATCGCCTGTAACCATGATCACCCGGATACCGGCCTCCCGGCACCGGCGTATCGCCTCCGGCACTTCCGGACGGGGAGGGTCTTCGAGCCCGACGAGCCCGGCGAAGACAAGCTCCGCCTCCAGGCGATCGTGCTGCCACGGGGATTCAAGGGTACGGTATGCGAACGCCAGGACCCGCAGACCCTGCTCGGCCATCTCCTCCTGCGCGCGGATCACTGCATTGCGCAGCTCCGCAGGGAATGGGCGGAGTTCCCCGCCGATCTGGGCCCGGCTGCAGAGCGCCAGGACTTTTTCCGGCGCACCCTTGCAGAACAGCATGGCGCCATCCGGCGTCTCGTAGACCACCGAAGCCCGCATGCGGTCGGCGTCGAACGGAATCTCGTCCACCCGCTGTCCCGCCGCCACTTCCATCTGCGACGTCTGCGCCATTTCGACCAGCGCGATTTCCATGGGATCTCCGAAAAAAACCGTCTTTCCGTTCCGGACACCTTCCTTGAGGTCCTGGCACAGACGCGCCGCTAAGAAAAACGGCCGGTAGCGCTGCGTCGCGGATTGCGCACGCACGGCCTCCGCCACCGGCACAAACCGGTCTTCCAGAAAAAGCCGCTTCACCAGCATGCGGTTCTGCGTGATCGTGCCGGTTTTGTCGCTGCAGATGACCGTCGTGGATCCAAGGGTTTCGACCGAGGGGAGGTGGCGGATGAGAACGTTGCGCCGGGCCATGCGTTGCGTGGCCAGAACGAGCGCCAGGGTGAGTGTCGGAAGCAGCCCTTCCGGCACCATGGCGACGATGATGCCGATGGTGAAAATGAAGGCCCGCCAAAAGCGCACGCCGATGGCCCACCAGCTGATCGCAAAGAAGATGCTTCCGATGATCACCGCGAGGACGATGATCATCCGGCTCAGGTGCGCAACCTCTTTGCGCAGCGGAGAGACGGCCTCTCTGCCGGTTTGCACGAGGTGGGCGATTTTTCCGAACTCGGTATACGCGCCCGTAGCGAATACAACTGCGGTGGCCTGTCCGGAAACCATGGAGGTGCCGGCAAGCAGGATGTTTTTCCCCCGGGAGATGTCTTCGCCCGGAGCAGCACCGGCTTCACGCACCAGTGGCAGCGATTCCCCGGTGACCGTAGCGTTGTTGACGCGGACTGCGAAGGCTTCAATGAGCCGGCAGTCGGCCGGAACATGGTCACCCTGTTCCAGCAGAACGACATCCCCTGGTACCAGCTGCTCTGCGGGCAGTTGAATTACCACACCCTCGCGCATCACCTTGGTGCCCGGTGGAAGCAGTTTGCGCAACGCGCTGAGCGTCTGCTCCACGCGATGTTCCTGCCAGAAGGAGAAAGCCCCGCTGACCAGGATGACCGCGATGATGGCGTATCCGAGTTTTGCCATCCCCTGTCCGGGCTCGTACCATCGGGCCAGAAAGGCGAGTCCTGCGGCAATCCAGAGGATAATTGAAAAGAACTGGGTGAACTCCTTGGCGAAGCGCAACGCCAGCGGTTCGCGCGCCACCTCTTCGACCCGGTTCGGGCCGTATTCTCCGAGTCTGCGCCGGGCTTCGGCTGCCGTCAGCCCTTGCGCTGTGCTCTTGAGGTTCCGAAGAGCCTCGTCGACCGGAAGCTGGTGGATTTTCAGTTTGTATGCGGCATCCGCAGACACAGTCTCTGGAGTCTGCAGCTGCGTCATTGCATGTCCTCCTGAAGCACCGGCTCGCAGCGCGCAAGGGTTCCGCGCGGACATATCGGACTCCATGACGGAGCAGCCGATGCGAACGGCGAGAAGTGCGCGACCCTGCGGCCCGGTCATCCGTCATCGTGATGTGACGGTTGTTGACCCCACCCATGGCATTCGCAATGGCCGTTCGCGAAACAGATGATATGACTTATATACGGCAGCTGCCAACCTGGAACATCCGAAGTGGCATTAGTTTAAGTATTCCTTATTTGAAGCAATGAACCGATTTCGCTTACATTTTCAATGAGTCAGTTCGAGTGCTTGACACCCGAAGATATCGAGCGCTATTGTCCATCTGTGTTTCAAATCCAGGTCAGCTGACAGCAGGCAGATGAATTCTCCTCTTGCCACAATCCGGCGATCACGCCGTCACCCGTTTGTCCTGCTCGGTTGGCTCGCACTCGCCGTCATCGCCCTGTTTCAGCTCTGTTCCGTAGCCGACGCGGCGCCCGCTGCGCGCGCATCAATGCCGGCGATGGCATCAGGCTGCATGCCCGCAAGCACATCTCATGGCACCAGCCTGCCGATGTGCTGTTTCCCGGGGCATATGGAAGTCTGCACTGGCCAATTCATGACCACTGACGCCAATCTGGCGCCAGCCCCCAGCGGTGTGCTGGCGGCTCTTCCCGTTTCAGCGACCCTCGCCGTTCGCCTGCCACGGCAAACCGGACGCCTGCTGCTCGCACCGGACCGCCTTCGAATACGCACCCCCCTGCCGCTATACCTGCTTCACGGCCGTTTCCTGATTTAACCGATCCTCGTTCGTAACAGAGCGCGCCGCGCACCTGCGTGGCGTTTCGCTTCGCTGCGTGAGGATCTGTCATGTCGTCTCGATACGTTTGTCGTACGGTTATGCTCGTGACCGCACTGGCCATGAGCGTTCCGGTGTGGGCGCAGGTCTTGCGGTCCTCCCCTTCCATTCCCCCGCCATTGACTCTGCACGACGCGCAACGGCGGGCTCTTGCCCGCTCGCCGGCACTGGCTCGGGCACGCGCAGAGATTGAGGCGGGCCGAAGCGAGACGGAATACCGCAGCCAATTACCGGATCCCGTGCTTACGCTGGGTGCGCAGAATCTTCCCGCCGACACGCTCGCGCTGGACCAAAGCGGCATGTCCATGCTGGGTATCGGCCTGTCCCAGAAATTTCCTCCGCCCGGAAAGCTCGGGTTGATCCACCGGCAACTGGAACGGGACACTGCTGTATTGCACTACCGCATGCAGAATCTCAAGGCCGGGGTCGTGCGCGCGGTACGCCGCGCCTGGCTGGCGCTTTATTACGACGACCGCGCACTCGACGTTCTCCATGAAAACCAGGCATTGTATCGCCGGATCGAACAGGTCACGCTTGCCCGCTACCGCGCGGGTCGCGGTCAGGCCGCCGACGTCCTCAAAGCCCGCCTGGCCTCGGATGGCCTGATCGACCAGGAAGACACGTGGCGTTCCAAACGCCGCCAGGCTCAAAGCCGCCTGGCACAGTTACTCGATCTGCCGTCTTTTGACGGCATCACAGTCACACAGGCATTTCCTCGCTTGCCTGCGATTCCGCCGTTACAGACATTGCTGGCAAATCTGGTTCACCATCCCGTCGTGGTCGCTCAAGGAGACGTCATCCGCGCCGCACAGCTCAATGTCGCTGCAGCGCGTCGGGATTTTTATCCGTCCTACGAGATCAGCGCCAGTTATGCGCATCGTGCCACCCCGGGGGTTCGTGCGCCTAACCTGGTATCCGTTGGCATAAGCCTGAGCCTGCCCCTGTTTCCGGGCCAGCGCCAGGACGCCCGGCTGCGCCGCCGGGAGGCGCAGACACAGGCCGCGCGCGATCAGCGCGACGACCTGCTGCTGGATCTGCGCCGGCAGGCGCAGTCGCGCTATGCGGACTATGATGCCCTCACGCGGCGCATCCAGTTACTGCAGCAAACATTGGTACCGGAAGCCCGAAAGACAGTGGCAGTCAGCCTCTCGGCCTATCGCACGGGCACGCTGTCATTGACCGAGGTGCTGCGCGCGCAACGCACCGTACTCAACCAGACGCTTCGACTGTGGTTCTTGAAGACCGACCTGGCACGCGTTACTGCCGATCTGGACTACCTGGCGACATCTACCGAGGGGCATTTCCATGCGCACTGAGAAAGTCGTGATCATGCTGGGTATCTTTATCGCCGGCGTGGCTGCCGGGGGCGCCGGGCTCTGGCTGCTCAGACGTACAGATCTGCAGCCGGCGCAGACAGCCGGCGCAAACCGCCTTCACCCTGCCGCACGACGCAAAATCCTGTACTACCGCGCGCCCATGAACCCGGCTGTTCACTCGCCGGTGCCGATGAAAGACAGCATGGGCATGCCGTATATCCCGGTCTATGCCAAAGCTGCATCCGGTTCGTCGCAACCGGGACTGATCCGCATCGATCCCCGGGTGGTGCAGAACTTCGGCGTGCAGACAGCGCCGGTGGCCGAGGGCCCCCTGAGCCGCGCGATCGATACGGCCGGCACGGTGGCGGTCGACCAGCGCCTTGTCAGCACGCTCAACCCACGGGTGAGCGGATGGCTGATCCATCTGGACACGCGCGCGGTGGGCGATACCGTTCGCAGTGGTCAAGTGGTGGCCTTGCTTTACTCGCCGCAGCTCTATCAGGCGGAGCGTGACTACCTGTTGCTGCGTGCGGGACGGTCACACGGTCGGGACGGCGAACACCCGTTGCGCCTGGCGGCGGCGGAGCGGCTGCGCCTGCTTGGGCTGAGCAACGCACAGGTGCGCCGGCTGGCGAAAGAGGGCAAGGCGCAGTACACCACACCACTGCTGGCCGCCCACGGCGGCGTCGTAACCCGGCTCGGGGCGCACGAAGGCGGGTACGTGACACCGGCGACCTCGCTGTTGACGGTCACCGACCTGCGCCGAGTGTGGGTAAACGTGGCGCTCTACCCGGACCAGACGCCGTGGGTGAGGGTGGGCGATACCGCGACGCTGCGCCTGCCTTCCGTCCCGCGGCGCACGTGGCGCGGGCGCATCAGCTACGTCTACCCCACAGTGAACGATCGCAGCCGCACGGTGACGGCCCGTCTGAGCCTCCGGAATCCGGATGGCGCGTTACGTCCGGGTCTCTACGCCAGTGTGCGCATCGACACCCGGCCGGTCAATCGAACGCTTTATGTCGCACGTTCAGCGGTGTTGCATGGCGGCAGTGACGAGGCCTACGTGTTCACCGCGCAGGGGCAGGGGCGTTTCCGGCTGGTGCCGGTGCGCATCGGCATCGAAACATCCGGGTACGCACAGGTCCTCTCCGGCCTGCGCCGCGGCGAGCGGGTAGTGACCCACGGCCAGTTCATGCTGGACGCCGACGCGCAGATCCAGGGCGTGGCGGCACGCACGAACGGATCCGTACCGTCCGCTGCTGGCGCAGCGCAGAAGAACATCGGCCCCCAGCCAGGCAGGAACATGCCGGGCGGTGCCCAATGATCAAGCGTATCATTGCCTGGTCGCTGCACAACCGCTTTCTGGTGCTCGCGGGTGCAGTGGCGCTGATCGTCTACGGCCTATTCGCCCTGCGTCGCATCCCGCTCGACGCCCTGCCCAATCTGTCGGACGTGCAGGTCATCGTCAAGGCCGACTATGCGGGACAGTCCCCACAGGTTGTGCAGAACCAGGTGACCTATCCCCTCACCACGGTCCTGCTGGCAGTTCCCGGAACAAGCACGGTGCGCGGCTATTCCATGTTCGGTGAGTCCCTGGTGTACGTGATCTTCCAGGGCGGCACCGACCTCTACACGGCGCGCAACCTGGTGCAGCAGTACCTTAACCAGGTGCAGGGCAAGCTTCCCCGCGGCGTTACTCCCACGCTCGGAGCACCAGCCACGGGGCTCGGATGGGTGTATGAGTACGCTCTGGTCGATGCCGGTGGCCGCCACGATCTGGGGGCGCTCACTACCCTGCAAAACTGGTTCCTGCGCTATCAATTGGAACAGATCCCGGGTGTCGCAACGGTGGCCACGCTCGGCGGCATGAACCGGGAGTATCAGGTGGACGTGCGACCCAGCCGGCTGCTCGCCTATGGCATTCCTCTGGCGCGCGTGGCGGATATGGTGCGTGCTGCGAACGGCGTGACCAGCGGCGGCGTGGTCGACACCGGCGGGGGGTTTTCCTACCTGGTACAGACCAGCAGCCATGGCTACATCCATTCCCGGCAGGATCTGCGCGATATTCCGCTGGACAGGGGTCCGAGCGGGGTTCCCCTGCGGCTCGGCGACGTTGCCCGAATCCATATGGGGCCCGGTCTGCGTTACGGGGTAGCGGACCTCGACGGAAAGGGGCAGGTAGTGGGGGGAGTCGTGATCGCCCGCACCAACGCCAATGCCATGCAGGTGATCCGGAACGTACGCGCGCGAATCCGGGCGCTGCAGAAATCGCTGCCGGCGGGCGTACGCATCGTCACCACCTACGACCGCTCCCACCTGATCCGGCGCACGATTTCCACGCTGCGCTCCAAGCTGGTGGAGGAATGCCTGGTGGTGGCTTTGGTCTGTGTAGTGTTTCTGTTCCGGCTGCGCTCGGCGCTGGTAGCTATCGTCATGCTCCCGGTCGGCATCCTGGCGGCGTTCGCCATCATGCAGGCCCAGGGGCTGGGCGCCAATATCATGTCCCTGGGCGGCATTGCCATCGCCATCGGGGCCATGGTGGACGGCGCCGTGGTCATGATCGAGAACATGCACAAGCACATGGAGTCGCAAGGTCCCGGGGCGGACCCCTGGAGGGTCGCCCTGCTGGCGGCCGAGGAAGTGGGTCCGTCGCTATTCTTCTCACTGCTGATCATCGCCGTTTCTTTCGTACCCATCTTCGCCCTGCACGGCGAGGAGGGTCGCCTCTTCCGGCCACTGGCGTTCACCAAGACCTACGCGATGGCCATGGCCGCCGTGCTTTCGATCACCCTCGTGCCGGTGTTCATGGGCTACCTGATCCGCGGCCGCATCGTTCCCGAGGACAGGAATCCGCTCAACCGCTGGCTGCATGCTGCCTACGAGCCCGTCGCCCGCTGGGTGTTGCACCACCGCGCCCTGACGCTCGCCGCCGCCGTCGTGCTGCTGCTGAGCGCGCTGTACCCGGCCGCGCGGCTCGGCAGCGAATTCATGCCGCCCTTGTACGAGGGCAACCTGATGTACATGCCGACCACCGTGCTGCCCAACATCTCAGTCGGAGAAGCGGCCTATCTGCTGCAGCAGACCGACAAGATCATTGCCCGCTTCCCCGAAGTAAAGGAGGTCTTCGGCAAAGCGGGACGGGCCGACACTTCGACCGACCCGGCGCCTTTGTCGATGTTCGAAACCGTTATCCGCCTCAAGCCGCGCGCCGACTGGCCGCGCGGAGTAACTTTGAGTGGGCTCAAGAAAGCCTTGAATCAGTCGGTACGCACGCCGGCGCTGGCCAACGACTGGACCATGCCCATCGCCGCGCGCGTGGACATGCTATCCACCGGCATCCGTACCCCCGTGGGCATCAAGGTCTACGGCCCGAGTCTTTCCGGCATCCAGCGCCTGGCGATACAAATCGAAAGCGCCATCAAGCACGTGCCCGGCACACGTTCTGTCTATGCCGCACGCATCGACCAGGGACGTTACATTGTGGCGCACGTGAATCGCGCGGCCGCCGCCCGCTACGGCCTCAGCGTCACCGACGTGGATCGCCTGGTCAGTACCGGAATCGCGGGTAAAACAGTCACTACGACCGTACAGGGATATGCCCGCTACGCAGTCGTCGTGCGCTATCCCCGGCACCTGCGGCAATCGCTCTCCGCCCTGGAGGACAGTCTGATCGTCACTCCGGACGGCGAACGCGTCCCGCTGCGCGCAATCGCGCGGGTGGCACGCCAGAATGGTCCCACGGAGATCGACACGCAGGGCGGGCAGATGTACGACATTGTCACCATCGATACAGGCAACGTCTCTCTTGCCCGGTATGTCGCGCAGGCCAGGGCGGCCATCGCCAGGCAGGTGACTATCCCCCCCGGCTACACCGTTCACTGGTCGGGCCAATACCGCTTCTACCAGGAAACCCTCGCCCAGCTCATGGTCATCGTGCCGGTCATGGTGTTCGTCATTTTCCTGCTGTTGTATCTGAACTTCCGGCGACTGGGAGAGCCCCTCATCATCCTGCTGACCTTGCCTTTCGGTCTGGTAGGCGGCATCTGGTTCCTGTACCTGCTCGGCTACAAGCTATCGCTGGCCGTCGCGGTGGGATTCATCGCCGCCGCGGGCGTGGCCGCCGAGTTCGGCGTGGTACTGCTCCTGTATCTCAATCAGGCGTTGACCCGGCGCCGGGAGGAAGGCCGCCTGAGAACCTGGGAGGACGTGCGCGATGCCGTGATCGAGGGCACCACACGCCGGCTGCGCCCGATCAACATGACGGCGATGGTGATCGTCGTGGGGCTGCTGCCGATCTTCGTGAATCACGGCGCCGGCACCGATGTGATGAAGCGAATCGCAGCGCCTTTTATGGGCGCGATGATCACTGCGCCGGCGCTCAGCTTGCTGGTCATCCCTGTGGTGTATGCGCTCTGGCAGTGGCGGCGCCTGGATTTGGCAAGTGAACCCGCCCCAGAAAACGGAAAGGAGGTGACTGCCGAGCGCGAGCGCACGTAGGAAACACTTAAAGAAAATGTTTCAAAACCCACACTGGATCGAACAAGGAGTCTTTAATGAAAAGTTTTTACACCATCGCCACCCTGCTTTGCACATTCACCGTTTCCCTGCCGGCAAGTGCCGCCACGGTGCACATGCAAGGCATGGGAAACATGCCGATGGGAGGCAGGGTCGCCTCCCACACAGCAGGTACGTCAGGCACGGTAAACCATTACATGGCACATGGACGGATCAATCGCGTGAACGAGACCACGGGCGATGTCAACATCACCCACGGACCTATCAAGATTCTGAACTGGCCCGGCATGACCATGAGTTTTCCGGTGCTGAACAAGGCGGCGCTGTCCGGCCTCAGGCCAGGCGAGACGGTGGACTTCGATCTGGCCAAGGGAGCCGACGGTCAATATGCCATCACCCGGATCGTCCCTGAAAAATAGCCACACAGAAGCGTCGGCTCCGGGAGTCGCGATGCTCGCAATATCCGGACTGCCGGGTCGACTGCCGCGACCCGCGCAGACCCCTGTTTCCGGTACGGCAGACAACGAAACTGGAGGTATGCCATGAAACCACTTTTCTGGATTGTTGCTTCAGCCTTGCTGACCGCGTTCGTCACCCTCCCCACCGGTGCCCTCGCCGCCTCGTCGCAGAACGGGCGACAGATGCCAAGCATGCGGCAGATGGAGGCGTGCTTCCGGGCGCACGGCAAGCTGATGAGCAAACCCGCCGTGATGAATATCTACGACTGCTGGCGGGCGCACGGCTATCTGATGGATCGGTGACGTAGCTGCGGCACCGCTCGTGGCATGAGCGGTGCCGCCGTCATGAAACAAACCTTTCGCTTCTTTATTGTCAACGGAGAACATCCATGGCCAATTTCGTTTCCCGCCGGCGGTGGCTCAAAGGCCTCGCGTTCACGGCCTCCGCCGCTGCGTTATCCCCGCTGCTACTGCGGCGCGCTGCCCGCGCCACAGCGGTAACCCACAAGGTAAGCCCCGCCTCGGTGCAGTACCGGATCGTCATGGGCCCGAATCACGGAAAGCACTGCGGCATGTGCCGCTATTTCATCCCTGGTCGCGCGCAAGGCATGGGCGGCATGTGCCTCGGCGGAACCTGCCAACTGGTCGCCGGCCCGATCAGCCCCATGGGATACTGCATGTTGTTTAAGCCGAGGACATGAGGTCAAACAATGTGCCCTGCCTGATTTCTCCGGACCAATAGAGACCTAGGAAATGGCTCCTTCCGGGATCGCTGTTGTGGTTAGTTGACGCTTGAACTCCACCGGCGTGAGTTGCCCGAGGCTCGAATGGGGTCGGACCTCGTTGTACTCGCGCCGGAACTGCTCGATCAGGATCTTCGCATCGATTCTGTTTTTGAACCACTGCATGCTCAAACACTCGTCGCGGAACTTGCCATTGAGCGACTCGTTCGTGCCGTTCTGCCAGGGTTTTCCAGGATCGATTAAGGCGGTGTTGATGTTCTCGCTTGCGAGCCAGCGCAAAATGGCGCGTGAGACGAATTCCGAGCCGTAGTCTGATCTTAAATATCGGGGCGCACCGTGAACGCTCACGAGCCTGCCCAGTACGTCGATGACGCGGTGGGAACGGATGCTGCCTGCCACATCAATCGCGAGACACTCGCGGGTGTACTCATCGATCACCGTGAGGCATTTCAACGGTTGCCCGTTGGCGCAGGCATCGAAGACGAAGTCATAGGCCCACACCTCATTGGCACCCCTGGCCGGCAGCGGCCGGGGCCGGCTCCCTGCCACGCGTCGCCGTGGCCGCTTTTTCGGCACCTGCAGCCCGGTGAGACGCCAGAGCCGGTGACAGCGGTCAGCACTCATGATGTGTCCACCGCGTGCCAGGAAGATCTGGATGCGCCGGTAGCCGTAGCGGGGATACTAGGCGCAAGCACGCATTGTCGCTACCGCCGGGCCACGTGACGATGCGGCCTGCTCCTCTCAGTTTGACACTTTGTTGCCGTCCTGGCAGGGAGGAGTCCATCCCATCAGTTCAGGTGGTGAGATTCTGCTGGGCTACTCAACTACGCTTTACATTCAACTGCCAGCGGCCGCCTTTAGACCCAGACTAAGTGCCCGCCGGATCAGTGAGTGATCGGTGAGGGTATTGTCGCTATAATCTTGCCACAGTCGGATAACTAATAAATGGGGGGGCTAAATCATGATCAATACTGCGCATTGGCGAACCACCGGTGTTGTTGCGGTGCTGACCGTTATTTGTGTCGTTCCTGCCTGGGCCGGAGGCTATAGCATCACCGATCTCGGAGTTCTTGGCGGTACCAGCAGCAGGGCCTTGTCCGTCAACGGCGCTGGCCAGGTGGCGGGCGAGTACTGGACGGCCAGCGGCAGCAACCATGCCTTTCTGTACAGCGGCGGGTCAATGACCGATCTCGGCACCATGGGTGGCTTGACGAGTGCTGCCTCCGGAGTCAACGACAATGGCCAAGTGACGGGCTGGGCCGACGCCGCAAGCAACACCTATGCGTTTCTCTACAGCAACGGGACGATGAGCAGCCTCGGATCCTTGAGCAGTAACGGGTCGAGTGAAGCGGCCGGAATTAACGGCACTGGCCAGGTTGTCGGCTGGTCCGATACGGCTAGCGGCGCGCAACACGCCTTTCTGTATAGCAACGGTACGATGAATGATCTGGGCACATTGGGCGGCGTAAACAGCTTTGCGACCGGCATCAACGACAACGGCCAGGTAGTGGGCGGGGCCGAGGGTCCCGCCAACAGTTACGCTTTCCTCTATAGCAACGGGACGATGATCAGTCTGGGCGATCTGGGCGGTACGGGGGCCATTAGGAGCACAGCTTACGGTATCAACAGTCTCGGGCAAGTCGTGGGCGTCGCCGAGACCGCAAGCGGATATAACAATGCCTTTTTCTACAACAACGGAACCATGACCGACCTCGGTACCTTGGGGGGTGTTTACAGCATCGCGTACGGCATCAATCGAAGTGGCCAGATAATCGGGGATGCCGGCACTGCAAGCGGGCGGGATCCTTTCCTGTTCAGCGGCGGCAAGATGATCGACTTGAACAGCCTGCTGCCTGCGGGTTCTGGGTGGCAGCTCACTGATGCCAATGCCATCAATGATGCCGGTCAGATCGTGGGGGACGGGATGATCAATGGTCAGGAGCATGCATTCCTGATGACGCCCACGACCGTGCCACTGCCCTCTGCGGCGTACCTTTTTGGCAGCGGGCTGATCGGGCTCGCTCTCCTGACGGGGAACCGGAAGGCACGTATCGGCTGAGTTCTTCGTGGGCCGGTTGGCCGTTCGCATTGGCTTCGCAGGTCGGGGAGAGCGGCACCGTGCGCGCCGTCCCGTTCTTGGTCGTGGGCAGATGGGCGCTGCGCTGTTTGAGGTCTATGCGGTCCCAGGCAAGGCCCGCGATTTCCGAGCGGCGCATGCAGGTCGCGAGTGCAAAGCGAATCACCAGTGCGAACAGGTTGCCGGCGGCATCGAGCAACTGCGCCTCCTCCCCATCGTGAAGCCGCCGGTTGCGGCCCGCCGGCAGCCTCGGGCGAGCGGTCTTCGCGAGCGGCACGGGGTTGGTGAGGTATGACATACCCCAGGCGGTGCGGGCAACGGTATACAGGTGACTGATCGTCGCGAGATCGAGACGGATGGTATTGGCGCCTACACCGGACAGCCTTGTCGACCTTGATTTTCGCGAATTTCGCGCGGATTCATCGGTCTGGCGCTGTTGGCGCCGGGTTTAAATTGACCCCCTGTGCCGGGATAAAATTGACCAGGTGATTTTGTCGTGAGACTACTACACGACTGTGGATAGGTCGACCAGACTCGGGTTGGTTTTAGCCTCCTCATGCTGTTGTTTTGTGGTTAATGGCCGGCAGCGTAATGCCGCCGGTCATGCTGCTTCAGAATGGTTCTGTTTCCTCTGTTGCGGGTGAGCGTTGAGCTTTCTCGCGCGACTTGATGCGATCCTTGGCTGTTGCACTACTTTCCTTAGAAACGGAATGACTCGTTGCCGGTTTCGATGATATGGCAATGATGCGTCAGCCGATCCAGCAGCGCGGTGGTCAGCTTGGCATCGCCGAACACGCTGCTCCATTCCGAGAAGGCCAGATTAGTCGTGATGTAGAGCCCGGTATTATCGTTCTCCCGCCCCGCGTACTGGAATGGATTGCTGCTGGTCTCCCCGGTGGCGGTGGTGGTGCCGTAGGGATCATAGGTGTAGTTCTTCACGACGTTGCCGCTCGGGTCGGTGAGCGCCACGGTGGAGTTCTGGGCATCGGTTAAGAAGTAGCGGGTCGTGGTGCCGTCGGAGCGTTCGAAGTACTCATCGGGATTGAGCCCGGTGAGGAGGTTGGTGGTCGCAGTACTGTCCTGCTCCTGCACCGGATTCAGCCCATCGTAGAGATAGCCCGTGGTCGTGCCGTCGATCGTCGCGCTTTCGCGCCGCCCGAGGGCGTCGTAGGTGAAGCTCGCGCTGTGCGCTCCGCTTAGGGCCGTGAGCTGGTTTCGGCCATTCCAGGTATAGGTAAGCGTGCCGTCGTTGGTCAGGTTGCCGTCGGCGTCGTATTTCAAGGTGGCGCTACCCCATTGAGTCAGGCGATTGTCGGCATCGTAAGTCGCTGCTCGTGACGGCGGTCTCAAAGACTTAAAATGGGCAGGGCCTTGGCCTTCGGCCCGGCCCCAAAAACCGGTCTACAGGAAAAGGCAACCTCCTCCGTCAGCCCGTTCGCTCCAGAATGTAATACCATTGTGGTTTTTACCATATTGGTTTATTATATTAACGTGCATGTGATCGCGAAACCCATCTTGGTCGAGTTCTGGACAAAGCACCCGGATGCCGAGCCTTCGTTGGATGCTTGGTATCGCATCATGAAGACAGGGGTCTATGCGGATTTCAACGACTTGCGGGCGACGTTCGCCAGCGCCGATTACGTGGATGGTCTGACCGTGTTCAACATCGGAGGCAACAAGTACCGGCTGATCGCCTCGATCCACTACAACCGGCACAAGGTCTATATCCGCGCGGTGCTTACCCACGAAGAGTACGACCGCGAGGGCTGGAAGCGAAAGAGGAGAAACTGATGACCTATACGCATAAGGCGGCGCCCGAACCGCAAGCCATTCTTCGGGCCTGGATACCATTTAAGGAAGCGGTTGGCGTGACCTCGGTTCGCACTGAGGAAGACTACGCCCAGGCGCGGACGACCATCGAGGTTCTGTTGGATGAGGTCGGTGACAACGAGAGCCACCCCCTGGCCGACGTGCTCGACTACCTGGCCGACCAGGTGGCGGCCTACGAGGCGGAGCACTACCACATTCCCGAGACCGAGCCGCGGGCGGTGCTGAGATTTCTGATGGACCAGCACGGCCTGAAGCAGGAAGACCTGGCCGGCTATGTGCCGCAGAGCCGCATCTCGGACATTTTGAGCGGCCGGCGTGGGATCAGTGTAGCGATTGCTCAGAAGCTCGCGCAGCGGTTCCATGTGCGCGCCGATCTGTTTCTCGCGGCGGCGGACGAGGTCGTGGTCATGAAGCAGCCGCCTTCTGGGGGTAAGGAAGGCACTCCGGTGTTTGGGGTTGCTGTCGTCGCGCTCAACCAGCGGCATCGTCTGGCCGGTGAAATCAAAGAGTGGATTCACTCTGCGCTCCCGCTTGAGGCAGCCAACGCCTTGGCCCACAAGGAGGGCCAGCTCCGCGGTTTGCCGGTGATCCTCTGGGCGGAGGAGGACGGGTCGGGGGTCCTGGCACGATTCAAGGTGGCCGTCTATGCAGCTGACCCCAGAAGCGGCGTCCGACCGGTCCGCCGCTACCGGGTGGTTGCCTCTTCAGCACCGCATGCATCCAAGCTCGTTGCAGATTACCTCGATCAGGAAGGATTCCCCTGGCGAGCCCTCGACGCCATGGATGCGGGCCGTGCGCCGGCTCGGGCGGTGTCGCGGATCGAGCGGATGGAGCCACTGGACGACCTATGAGTAATGGGGCAGGCGTGATGGCGCATGGGAAACATATCCGCACTGTCACTGAGCTTGGTCGTCAATCATGGACGCCATAAGTTGCCGCATCATGCAGCCTGTTGCTGCCGGTAAAACTGTTGTGCAAATACGGACGGTGAGAGATAACCGAGCCTCGACTGCCGCCGTTGACGGTTGTAGAAGATCTCGATGTACTCGGTGATTTCGGCCATCGCCTGGGCGCGGGTCTCGTAGCGCCGGTGGTGAACCAGTTCGTTCTTCAGCGTGCCCCAGAAGCTCTCCATGGGCGCGTTGTCATAGCAGTTTCCCTTGCGGCTCATCGAGGGTTGCATGCCGAACTGTTTCACCAGGTCCTGATATTCATACGAACAATACTGGCTGCCGCGATCCGAGTGATGGATGAGCCCCGGCGCCGGGCGTTTGAGCGCCACCGCCTGGAAGAGTGCACGCCCCACCAGATCGGTCGTCATGCGGTGGCCCATCGCGTAGCCCACGATCTCACCGCTGCAGAGATCCTTGATACCGGAGAGATACAACCAGCCTTCGCGGGTCGGGAGATAGGTGAGATCAGTGACCCACGTCTCATTCGGCCGGCTGGTTTCAAACTTTTGATCGAGCCGGTTCGGCGCCACCGGCAGGTTATGTTTCGAATCTGTCGTGGCCTTGAATCGGCGGACCTGCTTACAGCGAATACCGAGCTTCTGGCGCAGCCGTTTGATACGCCCCACACCGGCCTTAAATCCATCGGCCTGCAACTCCGGTTGCAGACGTTCCGGGCCGCAGGTGCGACGGGTGCGCACGTGCGCGGCCTGGATCGCTATTTCCAGACGATTATTCTCTTGGGCACGTTTTGATGGTGCCCGCGAGGCGAAGGCGTAGTAGCCGCTGCGGGAGACCTCGAACACCCGGCACAGCACCGCCAGGGGATAATGGGGCCGCAGGGGTTTTATCAGCGCGTACCTCACCGGGATTCCTTGGCGAAGTACGCCGTCGCTAATGGGATGGTCCGCCCCTCTTCTTCCGGCCTCGAGGGGCCCATACTGACGGGGATCGAATCCATCCGCCAAACTGAAGGAGGCGAACCATCCATGGACATTAAAACGCTTGGGATCGACATCATCGCCGATCTTGCGGCGCGGCACGGATTCCAGCACGGCCAAGGCTTCGCGGGAGAGCGGCACCGTGCGCGCCGTCCCGTTCTTGGTCGTGGGCAGATGGGCGCTGCGCTGTTTGAGGTCTATGCGGTCCCAGGCAAGGCCCGCGATTTCCGAGCGGCGCATGCAGGTCGCGAGTGCAAAGCGAATCACCAGTGCGAACAGGTTGCCGGCGGCATCGAGCAACTGCGCCTCCTCCCCATCGTGAAGCCGCCGGTTGCGGCCCGCCGGCAGCCTCGGGCGAGCGGTCTTCGCGAGCGGCACGGGGTTGGTGAGGTATGACATACCCCAGGCGGTGCGGGCAACGGTATACAGGTGACTGATCGTCGCGAGATCGAGACGGATGGTATTGGCGCCTACACCGGACAGCCTTGTCGACCTTGATTTTCGCGAATTTCGCGCGGATTCATCGGTCTGGCGTTCGCGAATGCACTCCGCAATGTCGGTGCCACCGATGCGCGTCAGCGCGATCCGGGCAATGCGCCGCTTTTGAAGCGCCCGGAGCCGATTCCGCTCTGCCACCTGGGCTGTGGGCCGCCTTGCCCGGCAGGATTTCCCGTTCGTAGCGCTCCAGCGCTTCCCGCAGGAGCATGCGGTCGCCCCTCCGTGCGGTCCACCCACTCGCTGCGGTCCATGACAGCCTCAACGCTCCGGGCCCATTCCATGGCCGCACTCTTGGTGTCGAATGTCCCGTACTTCGGGCGCTCACCGATACGAATGATCTGGGCCTGCCAGACGATCCTGCCCGCTGGGCCAGAGCGTTTCCGGAATGTCGCCATCCTCCTCTCCTGCCATAACTGCCTATGGCAAGGCTATGGCAAAACCCAGTCGGATGGCAAGTTTGGGTGGGTTAACCTATCATAACTACTTGATTTTATTGGTGCCGGTGACCGGAGTCGAACCGATGACCTACTGATTACGAATCGCCAAACGATGCGTTATCGTCCGCTTCCATACATATAAGTGCATGATCTGCAATAACTTTATTATGTATCAAAATGTATCATGGCGCACTGGAGCGCAACACAATTACAGCAGGATTACAGCGCAGTTTGCTTGCATTACCTGTCCGCACCTCACTCTCGACGAGGAGGTGCTGAAGGGCGTTTCTCAGAAAATTTGGCCGACAATGATCTTGTCCACTTGTAACATATAAGTTACACTATTCGCATGTTCGAGTTGTTCCGCTACCAGACGGAGGATGGCAGCGAGCCGTTCACCGAATGGCTCCGATCCTTGCGCGACAGCCAGGCCAAAGCGCGCATTCTGGCCCGGCTTGAACGGCTCGAGGCTGGTAATTTTGGCGATTGCGAACCGTGCGGGGCCGGAGTATCGGAGCTGCGCATTCACTGGGGTGCGGGGTACCGCGTCTACCACGCCCGGGTCGGCCGAACCGTGATCCTGCTGCTCGTTGGCGGAGACAAGCGCACGCAGCAGCGTGATATTGCCCGGGCGATCGAGTACCTGCGGGACTTCAAGAGGAGACAGCGATGAGCAAGACCAAGGCAGCGGTTTCCCACCGCGCACGGCTGATCGAGGAGCTGCGCGCGGATCCGAAACTCGCGCGCGCCTACCTCGCCGCGGCGATCGAGGACGACGATCCGCGCGTGCTGCTGGCCGCGCTGCGGACGGTCGTCGAGGTCCGCGGGATGGCGCGGGTGGCCGAGGCCGCCGGTATGCCGCGCGAAAGCCTCTACCGCGCGCTTTCGCCGAAGGGTAATCCCCGTCTGACTACCTTGCTCGCCGTGATCCATGCGGCGGGTTTCCGGCTGGCGCTGTCGGAACGCCGGCGCCGGGCGGCTTGATTTTCGGGTCGATTGGCCACGTCACGTTTTATTGCATTGCCGCTCAAGGGATGCTCGGTCGGCCGCGAACCGTTGAGGCGCATGATCTTGATGCGCTTATCCTCGAGCTTCACATGATTACGGTGGGTGTGGGTGACCTTACTCACCCGAAGCCCGTGCTTGAACATGATGTGGAGTGGCGCGTCAAAAATATCCGCAAAGAATCGGGTCTTTCACGGATCGATAACGCTCTACTCCACATAAATTCCTACACCACATAAATCGATGGCGAGCAGATCGGGAAGCGGCCGCTGCGCCAGGCTGATCTGTCCGTTGCGGATGGCACGGCGCGCAGTCCAGTAGGACCCCCTTGCAGCTTGGGCACCTCTCGACCCCATTCGGGCCGCGATGCCCGCCCAAGTTTCCCCGTTGCTCAATGCGGCGGCGATGGCGTCCAGGCGCTCGGCGTAGTGCCGGATCATCGGTGTCAGGGTGACGTCCACAGTGACCTCCTTCTGTCTGGTCTGTTTTCGTGGGAGCAGACATTGCTCCCCCTATATAGGGCGGCCTGCGTTCAGGCTCACCGTACGCTACGCCGTGTCTTTGCCGCGTGAAGGTCGGGTGTTCCTACGCGCGCTACGCGGTGCGTGCGCTGTCAAAGTCGTGGGGATTTTCGGGTTTATACGGATCTGTACGGTCTGCTCGGTGTGCATACGCCCTGGAATCAGGACGGCAGATCTCGACGCTCACCTAACGCGGTGAGCTAGGGACCACACAATCGCACCTAAACGGTTGCGCTTGTGTGGAGTTACCAGACTTTAATGGAGGCCTTTGCCCTGGCGCTTGTAGTTAGCCTCGTACTCGTCTGGGCTGACCCCCGATAGATGCGAATGTCGGCGCGATCGATTATAGAAGCTCTCAATGTAGTCAGAAATATCTTCCGTTGCCAGCGCACGATTTTTGTAGATATGTTTTTTGATGCATTCTTTTTTCAGACTGCCGAAAAAGGATTCGGCTACCGCATTGACTGACTATCCCAACAGTTTACTTTTCGGCTCATGCTGGGTCCAAGGTGGTTAGATCTGCAAAAGCGCTTCCAGGCGTCGCTACCGTATTGCGACCCTTGATCAGAATGAATCAACGTTCCTCGTGGATGCCGGCGGCGTGTCGCCATCAGGAGAGCATCAAGAACGAGTTCGCGTTGAATAGTGGCACCTGTCGACCAACCGACTATTTTGCGCGAAAACAGATCCATCACCACAGCCAAGTAAAGCCAGCCTTCCCATGTCCGAATGTACGTGATATCCGTCACCCAAGCCTTGTTGGGCTGCGAGACCGTAAACTGGCGCTGCAGCAGGTTAGGTATCAATACTGCTGGCTTGCCAGCTGATACTCGCTTAATGCGAAAGCCTCCCTGTGCTCTCAAACCGTTTTCCCGCATCAGGCGCGCTACACGGTGCTTGCTGCAGGTCTCACCAGCTTCGCGAAGATCGAGAAAAACGCGCGGTGCACCGTAAATACCATGACTGCGCTCAAAGGATGCGCGAATTAGACGAAGCAATCTGGCATCTTCCTGCGCGCGATCTGAGATCGGTTTCTTGAGCCATGCGTAGTAGCCGCTGGGGGAAATCTCCAGTAACCGGCACATAGCTTCAATACTGTAATGCTTCTTATTGGCCTCGATGAACTGATATGTAAGACGAACATGACTGCAACTTCGTTTCGCGACCATGTAGTACCTCCCATGGGGCGTGAAATTCTAGAGTTTAACTCTCCATTAAATACTGGGAACTCCAGTGTGCCATCGCTGCTGGCTGGGGCCCCGCCCTCTCCATCCGTCCCGGTCCCCGCGCTTAGGCACGACGTCGAGGACCCGGCGGTCTGTGATGTCATGCAGCACCGAGACGTAGTCGTGCCCCCTGCCGAAGCTTTTCTCATCAAGCCCAGCGCAGGTCAGACCCTCGAGCGAGCGCCGATCAAGACCACGTGCCACGGCGCACTCCATGATACGGTCCACCTGATCCCAGGAAAGCGCCGTGAGCCGTTGGGCCTGGACTTTGCTGCGTACCGCCTTCAGGGCCTGAACGGCAAAGGCCTCAAAGAGTTCGGTAAAGCGGAGGTGTTCGCAGGCCCAGGCGACCTGCGCCTGCTTCACCCGCACGTGGAGCAGTTGACGCGCGGGACGTCAGCCGTGATGAACGTCTTCCACGGCATCGTGTTGAGATGCCGCCAGCGCCGGGGCCGACTGCCATGGCGCGGAACGCCCTGTCCGCAGCTCAGGCAGACCAGCGGTATCTGCGATCGCCCAAGCAACCTCCACGGCAATCTCCCCAAGCGGGCGGTCGGCGGAGGCTGGGGCAATGTTCGCCGCACTCACCTCCCAGGGTGCCGTCAGACCCAGAAGCATTTGATAGAGCTCGGCATCGCGCATAGGGGCGCGATACTCGCAAGGCGGCGGGGTGTAGGCAAGATCGCCTCTGCCCACACGATTCCCTCAAGAGCCAACTAAGAGAGCTATCGACTGAAAAAAACGCAAAGCGGGACTTCTCGGCAAGGAGCCGAAGGTCGAGGAATCGGTCAACACCGTCCCCGGCGAATAGGTGACATTTTTACCCGGCGGAAAGTGGACAAATCAGATTGGCGTTGACAGTAGCTCGTCGAGAGAATCGAGACTGGTTCCGGAGAGCCGTGAATGTACCTCTTGCCGACAAAGTCGCACGCCTGATGAATGCGCCCGAGCCCAACAATTGCCTTGATCGGGAAGCGCTGGCGTTTGACGATGTTCTTGCCCCGCGAGCGTTTTTTCGGTGCGTGGGATTGCAGTCTTGCCCGGCGCACCGATTCGTTGATGAACCACAGGGAAGGTGGCGGCGCCGAAGGATAGCGCTTCACGTAATCCATCTGCACGTAGGGCGCACCGACGAAATACTTTTGCCGATCGATGCGCACTTGCTTCAAGGCGATCACCCGGTCGCGCACCTCGGGGGTATGTCGGCGCAGCGCCCCCTTGCTCCAACCACGACCGTCGCGATATTGGGGCTGCTTGAACCAGCCAACAAGAGTGGCCCGGCGCACACTGAGCCGTCGCGCAATCTCCGCCGTGTTGACGTTCTGGCACTTGAGCTCGAGGGCTTGTGCGAACTTTTTTGGCTTCGTCTTGCTTCATCGCGAAAACCTCCTCAACCAATACTCCGCGCGAATACGCCATGACATCGCAAAACCACTGTCAATTCCATCCTCGAATGCCGAGTCGAGGGGGTGTACGGTTTTATTCCAAAATCAGCCCTTATCCAATTGCCATTCATTGGTTAGATGTCTTTTTGAACAAGTATCACGGCGCGTGGATTAATGATGTTAAAACTCCGTACCGGGACAATCCTCGGGTAGTATTTCCGAACGATCCAAATCAGGGGATCCCCGACGGCGATGAAGACGATCATTATCAGCGACATCAGGCCAGCCGGGCCTTCCATCATTGGTACGCCCATTGATCCAGCCACCCGAAAGGCGAGGATGACGCCCAAGCCTATGACCAACAACGCCGCTGGCATTAAGAGAATATTGACGAAGGGCATGTTCGACCACTGCGATCCGCTGAGAACTCCAGTTAACCGACCGATCAGAAAAAGAACGACCAGCGTTATCGTGGCGGAAAGAACCCGAACCCCGTTCAAGTAAAAAGTTTCAATCCAATGTGTATCTGTGAGGATAGACATGATTTCCTCCCTCTGCTGTTAGTTAAATGACCCCGGCAAAGCCGGGGGCTTATTTTGTGAGCGCCTCAAAGGCGCGCATCACTCCGTGAGCCGCCTGAAGGCGGCCACTACTCCACAGCTTCATTTGGTCGTAGCGTTCATCCTCGGCCTTCTGGCTTCGGATGTACGTCCCCACCATCACCTCGTCGAGCCCGACAGTGGAGACGAAATAACCGCGGGCCCAAAAGTTCTCGCGGGTGAAATTGCGTTACCGGCTACCGTATTCCCGGGCAATCTGAATGGCGCTCTTGTCCTTGAGGTAGCCCACGACATTCGAGACGGCGTGCTTGGGCGGGATGCCGATGCACATGTGGGCGTGATCTGCCATGAGATGCTCCTCAACGATTTCGGATTCCTTGTGCTGGGCTATTTCGTGCAGCATCTCACCGAGCTACCTTCGTAACACCTCGAACACCTTGCTTTTCCTTCGTTTCGGTATAAACACCACATTGATATTTACAATCCCATCTGGTATGGCTCAGACTTTGATACTCTTTCACGTATGAATCTCCTTATCTTGGCGGAGATAGGAGATTCAAGGGCAACCGCGGTATAGGTCAAACCCGGGTGAGTCCCCCGGCAAAGCCGGGGGCTTACCTCTGTGAATTACTTCAACTTTGTTTTGCAAATAGGACATTTTGTTATACCTGAATCAAATACACCGATTTTCAGGCAGCTTCGACACACAAAATGCCCTCTTTCACAAGTCTTGCCTCCCTCGACATCTTTGTCTTGACCGCATACGTCACAAATACGTTTTGGCATTGCAAGCTCTCCTCTACTGAAAGATAGATTTGTTGTTTTTTATGGAGACAATATTGACAATTCGTTCGATCTCCTCTTTGCTAATTTCAAAGGCCCTTACATAAGCTTCAAGAAGTTGTCGCTCAGCATCCGCAAGCACGCCGTCCGCCATTGCAATATCAATTAGATTTGCCATGGCTGATAGACGTTGTTCACTATTCATGGAATTGGCAGCTAGTGGTATGCATTCTTCTACGGACTTCATCTTCCAGGCTCTTACTGCTGAATCCCATGCATCTGTTCTACCGCTTCCGTCGAGACGGCGAATGATGGCTAACTCGTCATCATCTACATCTCCATCTATCGCGACCATAGTAATTGCTGATAACAGCAGCCCTGCCTGTGGAGTTAGCGAAATTTCTCTGCCACCACCAAGCTTGTCAAAAAGGCCCATAGCTATTACCTCCTGTTAATTATCAATCATAAAGTTTGAGCCACCGGCTTTAGCCGGTCAGCTTTAGCTGCGAAAATAGGCTGCACGAAAAGAGGTGCGGCATGGACTACAGGTATGGCAGTCATACAGTTTTTTCAAATTGAACACCAAATAATCTCCTTCCAGCATCTTGGTAATCGCCCTTGATTCCATCGCGTTAAAATCCTTGGGAAACAACAGGAATATTCACGATGGCCTGTGAGGAGACTGGAGAACCGTTGGTCGTGCAGCTGATCGTGAACACGGTTTGCTGTGTAATGACGACCGACTGCGGGGAATACAGCAAAAAATTATCCTGGGCATTCGCGGTGCCGTCTGCAAGGACGGCACCTGTAGAGCTGGTAACAGTGCATTGCTTCACGTTACTCGCAGACCAAGCGATGGTAGCGCTGCTGCCGGACGGCACCCGCGTCGGATTCGCGGTGATGGTTGCCGCAGGCGCCGCCGCGTAGCTGCCGACGGTAACAATGGATTGGGAATAATACCCCGCCGGGACGGTGGGGGCTGCCATCGGCGAGAGGCTCCCATCGGGGCCGATGGTGTACTGCGATACATTCTCGCTGTTCCAGTTCGCCACGTAGGCGTATTTGCCGCTCGGATCGACGGTGACGGAGTGGGGATCCACCCCCGCCGTAACCGTGGGGGTCGTCATCGGCGTGAGGCTCCCATCGGGGGCTATCGTGTATTCGGAAACTGTGGTGCTGCCATCGTTTGCCACGTAGGCGTATTTGCCGCTCGGATCGACGGTGACGGAGCGTGCGCCCAATTCCGCCGTGACCGTGGGCGTCGTCATCGGCGTGAGACTTCCGTCGCTGCCTATCGTGTACTGCGAGATGTCGCCGGACTCATTCGCCACATTCACCTCGTTTGCCACGTAGGCGTATTTGCCGCTCGGATCAACGGTGATGGAGAAGGGACCTGACCCCGCCGGGACCGTGGGCGTCGTCATCGGCGTGAGGCTCCCATCGGGGCCTATCGTGTACTGAGAGACGTTGTCACTGAGATCATTCGCTACGTAGACAAACTTTCCGCTCGGATCAACGGTGATGGAGAAGGGACCTGACCCCGCCGGGACCGTGGGCGTCGTCATCGGCGTGAGGCTCCCATCGGGGCCTATCGTGTACTGAGAGACGTTGTCACTGAGATCATTCGCTACGTAGACAAACTTTCCGCTTGGATCAACGGTGATGGAGAAGGGACCTGACCCCGCCGGGACCGTGGGCGTCGTCATCGGCGTGAGGCTCCCATCGGGGCCTATCGTGTACTGAGAGACGTTGTCACTGAGATCATTCGCTACGTAGACAAACTTTCCGCT
>JAJYEE010000021.1:41884-45372 GCA_021790335.1 Pseudomonadota bacterium
TGGAGAAGGGACCTGACCCCGCCGGGACCGTGGGCGTCGTCATCGGCGTGAGGCTCCCATCGGGGCCTATCGTGTACTGAGAGACGTTGTCACTGAGATCATTCGCTACGTAGACAAACTTTCCGCTTGGATCGACCGTAACGGAAACTGGATTCGACCCCGCCGGGACCGTGGGCGTCGTCATCGGCGTGAGGCTCCCATCGGGGCCTATCGTGTACTGAGAGACGTTGTTACTGAGATCATTCGCTACGTAGGCGTACTTCGGCACCACCACGCCCGTGACCGCCCCTGCCGTCGTAAAGCTCCAGGAATAATTGGACGCCAGAGGATTGCCCGACGTATCGGTTACGCCGGTCGTGATCGTGGCAGTGTAATTGGTGCTATAGGCCAGCGCCGTCGAGGGCGTAAAGGTGGCGGTGTCCGTCGAGGCGTTATAGGTCACCGTACCGGCCACCGCTCCGCCCGGGCCGGTCAGGGTAAAGGTGGAGGCATTCAGGGTGGACGCATCGATCGCCCCGTTAAACGTCGCCGACACGGCACTACCGATAGATACCCCGGTGGCACCACTCGCGGGGGTTGGGGCGCTCACGGTGATGTTGCTGGTAAGAGGCGTCACCGACACGCTTGCCGTGTTGGTCGAGGCGACGCCATTGACCGTGAAGCTCAACGCCGCCGTTCCTGCCGCCGTCGAGGTGAGCTCCGCCGTGTAGGTGCCGTTGCCATTGTCGGTGACGGATGAGACCGTCCCCAAGGTACTCGCTATCTGTACGGTAGCGCCACCCACGGTGATCTTCTGACCGCTGGTATCATAGAGCTGGACGGTCACCACCGAAGCTGTCGCCCCGTCCGCCGGGATGCTCGCGGGGGAGGCGGAAAGGCTGGAATTGGCCGCGCTCGGCACGCCGGCGGTGACCGTGATCGCGACGGGATTCGAGCCGTACGGCAGGCCGAGGGCGGTCCCTCCAAAAAGATTGCTGAAGATCAGCGCCAGGATCTTGTCACTACCCGCCTGGAAGGTGGTGGACGTCCAGTCATACGAGGCCGTGCCGGCGGAAGACAGCGTCGTGGCGTCGAGCAACGACGGCGAACTGCCGGAACCCATTTCCCAGAATTGCACCGGATCATTGGCCGTTGATTCCTGGAAAGGCAGGCTGGCATTCGTCTGCGCGAGCGTCAGTGCTATGGACGTTCCGCTCGCCGCCGTGCTGCCCGAGCTGGTCAGCACGAAGGCCGGCGATGCCGCCAGAGTGACCGGCGAAAAGAGTTTGATGGGTTGCAGGGTGAACCCGGTGTTTTCAAAACCGAAGGTGTTGAGCGCTGACTTCAGTGCCCCGGTGATCTCGATCGGAAAATTCACCGTGCCGTCGAGATTCGCGGAATACGACGGACCTTGATAGGTGGTCAGGTCCGTCTGGTAGGAATCGGGGAGGCTCGAAATCCCGAGCTGGGTCTTGACGTCAATCTCGGGTTGCGCAAAGTTCAGACCCCCCGCATTAACCTGAAACGGCGTGTCCTGGAACAGGGCAACGTCCAGCCCGACCGCCACCTTGGCGTAGGGCATGAACGTGAGGGTCACGGACGGGGACTGGTCGCTGCTGATCGCAAACGGCGTGAATGTCCTGGTCAGCAGGCCGTGGGTTAGGGTGGGCGACGGGAGCGTTGCGCCGGGCGGCCAGTCGAATCCGGCCTGGAACTTCTGACTGGCCGCGAATTGCGGCCCGGTGAAACTCATCCCGCCGCTGTCTAACGTCAGGCCGACCGTAAAACCGATGATCGGGGTGGCATCGAAGTTGATGCCCACGATGCCATCGAAGCTCGCGGGCGTCGATGAGGATATCGGCCCGCCCAACAACGGCACGTGGCAGTCCAGGCTGCCTTGCAGCGACGAGGAGAAGGTAAGCGTCGGGGCGTTGATAATCACCGACGGGGTCATCGATATGCTGCCCGTAATGGTGACCCCGGAGGAGCCGCTTGCCTTGGACGCCGTGAAGCCCGCTTTTGGCGTCAGGCTGAAAGTGATGTTTCCGCCGGTGAGGATGGGGGGGGTCACCGCCTGGCCGCCGAGGGTGCACTGCACCTGGTCCCAGGTGAGTGTCTGGGGGAGCGCATCCTGCTGCGTGATCTCCACGCCCGCCGCAGAGACCGTGGCGGTATAAGGCGTCGGCGACTGTCCCTGCGCGGTGAACGTGAAGCTCGTGAAGGCATCACTCAGGGTTGTGGGGGTCGTGGTGAGCGTGACCTGCGACCCGTTCGACTGGACGGAGACGACCTTCACCAGGATTCCCCTGCTCACCACATCATCGCCCGGCTGGATAGCCGTCGTGTCCGGCGTCGATTGCAGGGTAAGCTCGCTCTGGTCTGCGGAAACGGACTGGACCAGGGAGGAGGCCAGCACATGGGTCTGGGCAGCCGGGGTCGCGACGGCGATGGAGGCGTTGGCCGTGAGGGTTCCGGAGGTCGCGACCACCTCGGTAAACCCCGGATTCGCCACGGCGGTGACGGTCGCAGTATTTCCAGAGGCACTGACGGAGGCCGCGGTCGGATCGACCACCGTCCAGGCGACGGGCGCCGACGGATCCACCGTCCCGTCGGACTTCTCGACGACTGCGGTGAACTGCTTCGTCTGGCCGGCGCCGGTGAGGAGGGCGGAGGAAGGCGTAATGACGATTTGCGTGTCGGCCGACGATCCGGTGCCGGTGCCGCCCCCGCCTCCGCCTCCGCCCCCGCCTCCGCCTCCGCCTCCGCCGCACCCGCTCAATATCAGGGCGCCCAGCAGGGCCAGCACGGCGTGCCTGAGCCAAAACCGGGATACTGTCTGTGAACCGGTGTTTCCGAGTTCCTTATTATTCATGGCCACCCCCAGAACGGCGATGCTTCAATCTGGCTTTATTATTAAAATCCTTCCGTTCCTGCGCTGCGGGTCCTTATCCTCTATTCCTCAAATCAATCTGATCCCCCGTGGAGGCGATGGGGTCGCCAGTTTGGTCGGCGCCGGCATCGCTCTCCGTCAATACCGGATGGTCGGTGTGTCGAAGGGGGCTTTTTTCAGGCAGGGCAAAGGAGCCGGCGAAGTCGGATGCAATGCCGAACCCCAGCGGCCAGTCGGTCCGGTGAACGGGGTCGCGGCGAGGAAAGCGGAGGGTTGCCGGAGAGGAAGGCACGAACCGCGTCTGCGCACTGACATCACGGCGAGCGGCGCGGTTTCCCCATGTCACGGCTTCCGGGGATAACCACGGACAAAACCCGCCCCGGATCCGGATGTCATGATTATGGCTCCCCATCCCCTCTTCGCCCGCGGTGCGGGCCCCCCTCTTTAGTTTTCGCTTGCGCCTGGATACTTAGGCGCCGCGTAACGGCTTATTTGGATCTTGACCATACCGGATCTTGGGTCACAGATAGGTCACAGATCCGAAGATCGTGCGGCAGGCAGGGTGCGCCCACCCAGGCACCGGGGTGCCGTATGGGGTGGGGTGTGCTGCTGAAGGAAA
>JAJYEE010000066.1 GCA_021790335.1 Pseudomonadota bacterium
CCCGACAGTGTGCGTTATGCCGATTGTCAGTCTGGCGACTATCGTGCATCGACGCTGGTCCCGGCTCATCGCCGTGGCGCGAAATACGCCCACAGGCTGGCGACCACGATGATGATTGTGGTTCCGACGCTGCGAGCTATGGGAAGGCGCGAAGCGCCGAGGCGAGTAGTCCGCGGAAGGCGTAGGGTCCGGGCGGGTGGCCGAAGGCCGCCTGCAAGGACACCCGAAACGCCGTCCAGCCGTTGCCAGGGCGAGCGTTTCGCGCGCGCCGAAAGCGCGCGCGGCTCGACCGCAGGGCGGCCGCGGCGTGCCGTAGCCGGAGGCGAAGGCACAATAAGTTGCGCCGGCTCTAACCGAGTGCGCGAGAGAGACTTGGATGTCCTGTCGCGCATCACGAGGGGCCGGCGCACAATCGATTCCACACGGCGGGGGAGCCGGGCATAGACGAGCCGCTCGGCATAATGGGCAATGAAGCCGCTATGGTAGGTTTCGACATTGCCTGCCAGGGAGCGCAGCCAGACTTCGAGGTAGGTTAACGGGCAGATCCACGAGTAGCTCTGCAGTGCGACCGAAAAGGCCAGCGCGCCGAGGTGCAGCCACCGTACCCACCGCCAGCGGCGGCCGGGAATCGCACCGAAGATGAGGAACAGAATCCACCCGAGATGCACGACCACCACGATATCGGCAAGTGTCTGATAAAACATTTCCGGAATCCCTGCCGCCGGCTGAGGGAGAGGTTCGGGTCGTGCGGCTTACGGAACGACCTCCAGTACCCCGTGCATGCCGCGGGCTTCGTGGCTCTTGCCGAACCACGGTTTCTTGTCGCAGTACATCTTGTAGCTTCCGGTCCGGGTAGGCGTGAATGTCACGCTTCCGCTCTGGCCGCCGTGCAGGTTGACCTTGAAATCCACGCCTGCGGACGGTGCCTTCACCACCAGGTCGTGGGGAATCAGCCAGCCCTGGTTCTTGATCACCAGGGTCACGGGCTGGTTGACCGTGACCGAGATCTTGTCGGGTTTGATGTAGTAGCTCCCGATTTTCACGTCGATCACCCGCAGCGCAGCCGCCAGACTGACGGCAGGCGCGCCCAGCAATGCGGCCGTCGCCAGAGCAAGGAAACAGGGGGTTCTTGTCATTATCGGACCTCCTTGCTAACCACATTATGGCGGGGTAACCGGCGCGATGCCTGCGGGGAACAAGGCCCCGGTCACCGTGCAGGACGCAGAGCCCGTGCGGACGGTCCCTGCGTTCCGCCAGGCGGGCCGCGAAGGTTACGCTAACACACCGACTTCAACGGTTCAAAACCGTCTCGTTGGGCGAGGGGCGGCGGTGTGGAAAAGGCCAGGGCCTGGCCGGGAGCGGTGTGGTCGATCCGGAAGCGGTTTCCGGTCGATAGCGGCAGACGCGGCCGTGGCTAATTCAGCGCCATCGACAGCTGGTTTCGGTACCGCTTGACCAGATCCCCTTTGCCACCGAGCAATGTGAAGATCGTCAGCATCGTCTTGCGCGCGGCGTCATCGCGGAACCGGCGATCGTGCCGGACGATTTCCAGCAGCAGCGCGAGGGCCGATTCGTAATCGCCCTGCAGCACCTTGTGCGCGCTCAGCTGGTAGCGTGCCTCGCTGGCCTCGGGTTTCGCCGCAAGGATCCGCTCGAGTTCATCCGGCGCGGGGCTGCCGGCGGCGATGTGCGCGATTTCCAGTCGCGCGAGCATTGCGACCGCCTCCGGCGCCGACTTCGCGGCGCGCGACAGGCTGTCGAGCATGCGTTCGCCGTCTTCCGTGCGGCCCTCGGCCAGCAGCAGGCCGGCCAGCTCCATTTTGACGTGGTCGTTTTCCGGCTCCATGTCGAGCGCACGCTTCAGAATATCAGCCGCCTTGCGCGTCTGTTTGCCTTCGAGTGCCTGCCTGGCCTCGCGCAGGAGGGCGTCCGACGGACGCGGGGCGTGGCGGTCGATGATTTCGCGGATGACCGGTTCCGGCTGTACGCCCATGAATTCGTCGACCACCGCCCCGTCCTTGAACAGCTTGACCGTTGGAAGGCTGCGTATGCCGTAACGTGTGGCAAGTTCCTGCTCGACGTCGGTATTGACCTTGGCGAGATAGAACTTTCCCTGGTACTGATCGGCAAGCCGCGCCAGAACCGGCATGAGCATCTTGCAGGGCGCGCACCAGGACGCCCAGAAATCGACCAGCACCGGAGTGGTGCGCGACCGGTTCAAAACCAGCGTATCGAAGTCGGACTGCGTGACATCTGCGACATAGGGTGAAGTGGTCATGATCAAGAATCCAGATGATTTCGGGCCCACGGGATATGCGGGCCGCCACGGCCGATATCAAGGCGGCGATGCGCGGACACGTGCAGGCCAGAAAGGATCCTGTCCGCGGGCGCTGCGGATACCGGCTGGGGCAGCGGTGCTCGTGTCAGCAGAAACCAGCGTGGCCTCGCTCCCGCCGGGCTCGCCTACAAGGCAAGGCCGGCGGTACCTATCCATGCCGCTCTTTTTACGGGAACGGGTGGAATTTCTCGGCCGCGGTGATTGAGCGCATGGCGCTCGCCGTTCTCGATCCATCTGCGATCCGCACCGGACATCCGGTGTCACTTTTCGAGAACGCATCTCGAGAGCTGGAATCTTTTCCGGGCGCCAACGCGTCCATGGCGTGAGGCCCGCACACAAATAGATGTGCCGGGTGTGTAAAGCAGCGACGGAGCCCCGGTCTGCAACAGAGCGGGTGTCGAAATTGATTCGCGACAGAGCCGATCCGGACCGACCGGCTGTCGGCCGCTTGAACCCTGGCGCCATCGCTGCCCTACATTTCGGCCGGCCGGCCAGGCTTCGCCGGACCGGCCGTCGGACCGTGTCCTTACGGATGGGTGATGCGAAGTTCCACTCGACGGTTCTGCGCACGCCCAGCCGCCGTCCGGTTGGATGCGATGGGGTCGGCCTCGCCGTATCCCCTGGCAGAGAGACGCGTGGCATCGATGCCGTAACGTACCAGGTATTGTCTCACCGCCTCTGCCCGGCGCTGCGACAGCTCGAGGTTATAGGAGGCTTTGCCTGTGCTGTCGGTATACCCGGCTACCTCGGCGTTAATGTCAGGATTGGCCTTGAGGGTGCGTACGGCCCGATTCAGCGTGCTCCGGGACACCGGCAGCAGTCGCGCGGAATTGGTGACGAACTGCACGCCGGGAAGCTGGATGATCCGGGGGCTCGCGGCGGCCGCCGGCGGCGGCGGAGGCGGTGCCGGCACTACGGCGGGCTCTTCGGGTGCAGGCGCCGGCGCGGGTTCCGGTTCCGATTCCGGCGCGGGCGCAGCGCCGAGTGGAATCTGCAGCCCGATGCTCGCAATAACGTCGTTATAGTTTCCGTTTCCGAATGTGTGCAGATCCTGGACGCCGACGCGGATCGCGCCACCCCACGTCCACGGGGAGGTCGTGAAACCGAGCCCCAGGGTTCCGTAAGGCTCGGTTTTGCTGCTGCCCATGCTGTTGCGCTGATCGTTGGCACCTGCGCCGATCAGAACGAAGGGTGAGAACAACTTCGGCCGCTCGTTGAAGAATCACAGGCCATTCAGGCCGTAGGCGGTCTGGTGAAACGAGCCCAGCGCGCCGTTTTTATAATCGAGCTTATAGTCGAGCGCACCGAATTCCAGATTCCACTTGGGGGCCACGGGCTTGCCGAGATCGAGTTGCCAGCCACTTCCATTCTTGGTGGCCTCGTTGCTGTCCGGCCAGGCATAGCTGTACTGGGGTGCGATATAAAAGCGATTGTCGTAGGTTCCGCTGTCGGCCTTCACTGCCGTACTCAGGGCAACCGCGACAAGAGCAGCGAATACCAGGAAAGAGGTTTGGTGCGGTTTCATATCGTGTTTCTCCTTGTTCTATATTGAGCATACGATCCCTGCGCTTGGCAGCCCGGAGAGGCGTCACGTATTAATCTTTCCAAAGATGCATTCCGGGCCACCGTACGTGCTGATTTTCCGCAGGTCCTGAAGTAGTCATGCCACTACCGCAGCCCTAGCCATTCCATGGAGCCTCTGTCTGAGGTGGATGCCACCGGGACCTCTACTCTATACCTCGACTTCTCAAACCGCACATATACCGTACTGCATTGCGGACGTTGTGCCTAACGCCTTAAATCCGTCTTGCTTTTAATGATATGAATTACGGGGCAGCCGTGCCGACGATGTCAACGGGAATCATGGGACCGGCTACACAGATTCATCCCAATTCTGGATGCTCCATCAGCCCCATTCCTGATGGAAGCCATTTCGGAAAACTGATGCTTTGTGGATTCAGTGGGGAGACCGGTTTCCATTCGACAAGGTTCCGCTCGGGTTCGATTCGAAAGCGATATGAGAATCGAACTGCAATTCACGGATTGGGCGGTCAACGAATGACAAGGCATCGCTTTCATGAGGAGCGTGTTCGAACATATGGAATTCGACATTGCTTTGCACGAGCACGCACCGCCACAGCCGGCAGTATTCGGAGTTGCCGCCCTGAGCAGCCCATCCTGCAGAGTACGTCAAACCTTCCCGTCATCGGTTCGGATTGCCGGCAGCGCCTGCTCCGTGCCGGGCTGTGCCGGAATGTCTGGGTTCCTGCCGGGCATCGTCTCCCCTGGCCGACCCAAGGTGCCAGGTTTATTTTCCTTTACCTGCGGAAGAGGCCGGGATTCGACGCGGACGGTGAATTTCAACTATAGTTAAATGAACTACGTCAAATGTCTCCGTGCATTGTCGACCGATGGAAAAAGCACAGAAACTGGTTGGCATCTGTATTCGTGTCATCCGAAGCCAGCACGGTCTTACTCTCGATAGACTCGCCCGCAAGGCCGGTATCACCTATCAGCACCTCTTCGCTATCGAGAACGGACGGGAGAATTTCTCGATCCAGGCGATTGAGCGCATCGCGCGTGCTTTGCGGGTCTCGCTCCGGGATCTTTGCCTGCATGCATTCCAGTGCAGGCATCCGGATCTGGTGATAGAACGCCTGCGCGAAGGCGTGATTGTCACCGATGCCGGGTTCCGGATCCTCCAGGTCAATTCCGCCTATGCCGATATGACTGGTTGCGGAAGCCGGGAGGTGATTGGAAAGATGCCGACGCTTTTTCACTTCGGGGAGCGTGACGAAACTTTTTTTTCAGCGATGCACGGAGCGATTGAACGCGCCGGACTGTGGTCCGGCGAGATCCGGGACCAGCGCCGGAATGGCGAAACCTATTCGGCGGCGCTGGAGATCATCGCGGTCACGCCGCACCGGGGCATGATGCCTGCTAATTACATTTGGATCTTCTCGGAGATCGCTGTCAGTCACGCTGCCGGCAGGAGCGAGTCGCGGGCTTTTCAGGACATGAAGCCGGAGAGCTAGTGGCGCACGCTCCGGAAAGGTTCAGGAAATGGACGGCACGATTTTTCAGGGAACTTCATCCGTCCGTTTCGGATCTGGTCGGACAGGTGCTGAGCACGGCATCGCATTCGACGCTGTTCAGGATGTATCGGGCCCGTTTCGTGATTTCACGGGCGCGCGTGGTGGCAGCGTTGTTCGCGGTCCTGACGCCACTTTGGATCGTCGCGGACGTGATGGTTTTCCCGCGCGCTATTTATGTACCGCTCGTGTCCGCACGGTTGATCGCGAGCGCTGCCTTTGCAGGCCTGGTATTCTCTTGCCGCTGCCGGCCAAGTCTCGGCAACTCCTATCGGATGATGGTTCTGCTGTATCTGATTCCGTCGGCGTTCTATCTCTATTCTGTGCACGTCCTGCAAGGGGCGCAACTCACGTCGGTGGGAACGGCCGTCGCGATCGGCTACATGTTTCTTCCGCTAGCGCTCGTGGTGGGTCTGAGCATCTTCCCGCTCACGCTGGTCGAGATTGCCAGTCTTGCGCTACCGCTGATCGCAGTCGCGGCGTTTCCGCTGCGCGCGCTTTCCGGGCTGGACGGAGCCATGGTGCTGTGGCTGCTGCTGCTGATCGTTTCGATCAGCGCCGTGGCATCCATGAGCCAGCTACAGCTCATGTACGAGCTGTTTCAGGGCTCCGCCTTCGATCCTCTCACAGGAGTGTATAACCGGCGCAGCGGAGAAGAATTTCTCGTTCAGCAGTTCGACTTGGCGCGCCGTTACGGCTATCCGCTGACGCTGGTGTTTCTGGATCTCGATGACTTCAAGCGGCTCAACGATGTTGACGGCCATAATGCCGGAGACGCTGCGCTGCGCACGACGGCCCGGCTGCTGCGGGCCAACATGCGCACAAGCGACATCCTGATTCGCTGGGGAGGGGAGGAGTTTCTCCAGGTGCTGCCCCATACCGATATCGACGAAGCGCAGCGGCAGCTTGGCCGGTTATGCAAGGACGGCAAGTGTCAGTTGTGCTTGCGCGGGGACGGAACGGCCCTGACCTTCAGCGCCGGGATTGCGGAGCTTCTGCGTGACGACATCCCCCTTTCCGCGGATTGGCGGGCATTGCTGGCGCTGGCTGACCGGCGCATGTATCAGGCCAAGGCGAGAGGCAAGGCATGTATCGTAGCGGCCAACACGCAAGAGCCGGCAGGCCGCCGGCCGCCCGATCACCTTGACCGGGAGCACTGAAATCACCTGGTGGCATGTAACCTGTCGAAATAATGGCGCTTCCTGGGGGACTCGAGCCTCTGTCTTCGCCGCGAGAAGGGAAAAGTGAAGTGATCCCTACGTCACAAACCTCAAGAACGGACTCGCGCATCAGCGCCGCTACGAAACCCGAGAGGAAGCGCGGCGCGAGATCAGCGAGCACAAGGAATCCTGAATATCCGGGATGGTCCGGAAAAGCGCGAGCGCGGTCCGTCATGGGAGGGCAGGCGCAGGGAAGATGGCTACCGGACAGAAACCCTTTGATGCCATGACCCTTGCCCGTGGTCCCGGCCGCCGTATCCGGGCCCTGCGCGCCGGACGCGGATGGAGTCAGGAGGTCCTGGCGGAACTCGCCGGGATGCATCGCTGTTACATCGGCCATGTGGAGCGCGCGCATGAGATTCATGCCAGCGTGGTGCAGCAGGCAGGCATTGCCGCGGCGTTCGGGCTTCATCCCGGGGTCTTGATCGATGGCCACCCGGGACCGGATCCGGCCGTCTGAAAGGTTGCGCAAAAGCATTGCGGAGGCGTGCATTCCGGCCGAGGGCAGACAACCGTTGCGGCCGTCACGGACACCGTCAGAGCGAGTTCAACACCACCTGATCACCGCCTCAGTCATCGTTCTGGATGAATCCCATCCGCCGCTTCTTCTTTGGTTCCGGCGGAGCCATCAGCGCCCGGATCGCCGACAGGATGTCTGCGATCGCCTCATCGTGTGCCCCGAGCCTGCGTTCCAGTTCATCGAGCTTGCGTGCAAGCTCTTTGTTGGAGGTGAGCCACTCGCGCAGTTGCACGAACGTGCGCACGACGTACAGGCTCATCTCGACTGCCCGCGGCGTGTTGAGCACGGCGGCCGCCATGATCGCCCCATGCTCGGTAAAGACGTAGGGCAGGTACTTGCGGTGCTGGCCACGACCGGTTTTTAAGGTCGCAAATTGCGACCTTAAAACCTCGTATTCCTCCTGGGAGAGCGGGAACACGAAATCCTCCGGAAACCGCTCGGGGTTGCGCCGCACCTGCTCGTTCAGCCGCTTGGTGGCCACCCCATAGAGCGCGGCCAGGTCGGCGTCGAGCAGCACCTTGTGCCCGCGCACGAGCACAATGGACGACGCGATGTGCTCCAGCGGAAGGGACAACTCCTTGTTCTTGGGCATGAAGATGGCTCCTCATCCTTGATGTATTGGGCTGACAGCCTGTTTCTTTCCCCTGTCTGCGCGATCACCGCGTCGATGCATGTCCGTACCGGCCGTGGCGCCGCAGCGGCACCCTGCACTCCATATATCTTAGGACAAGTGTCAGTCCGGGCCTACCTGTACTGCCCGGCAGGACCCGGATACGGTTTGCCCGGGCGATGCCCGTGCCCCTGATCGCCAGCGGGCGGTCGTCCCTGCTTCGGCACGGGCTGTTCCGCGGAGCAGCCCCTTGGCTCAAAAGATTACCGGTTCTCCGCCCGAACCAGCGCGGCCCCCATGAGACGGGTCCAGCTCCCCGTGTCCGCGCTAAGGAGCTCTTCAATCCAGACCCAGGGCGGCGGCTGGTCCTAGCAGATCGC
This sequence comes from Pseudomonadota bacterium, assembly GCA_021790335.1. Classification (GTDB taxonomy): domain Bacteria; phylum Pseudomonadota; class Gammaproteobacteria; order Acidiferrobacterales; family UBA6901; genus JAJYCY01. The sequence goes on from JAJYEE010000066.1 coordinate 8,161, forward strand.
GCTCCACACCCGCCGCCCGGCCGCGGTCCATGCCGGCTCCCATCCGCGGGTCCGATAGCCGTCATCCCTCCACGGGCTCCACATGGACAGCGACGCCGGGAACGGCGAAACGAAGAGCAGGGTGTCACCGGGCGTACCGGCACGTACTTCCAAGCGGGATGCAGCGGCCCCGAGTGCGAGAAGAGGAGCAAGGCGGCAATGACCGTGGCCTCGACCCACCGCCCGAGGATCAGGTCGATGATCAGGGCGAGTTCGAGCATCCACGGGATCAGGCCTCAGAATTTGCCAGGCAGCAGGCGCCGGGCTTCAACTGCCGCTACCGCATTGGGTTCCCATTGTGGCAAGCCGCACGGCGGCTTGTGCGCCCGTCAATCCCGCTAGCGCAGCCGGCGGGTGTGATGCGCTCGGGTCTCGGCCGTTCATGTGATCCTTGCCTGGACAACTCGAATCGCCATTCCCGTTTGGCACCGTTTCAGGGAAACGCCCGCTCAGTGCACTGCACCGATTTGCTCTGGTGTGCCGGAGCCGCCCGTACCAGAGGTGCCGCCCCCCATTGCCTGATAAAGCGCTGCGGTATCCATCAGACGCTGCGCCTGGGCGGCAATCAGGCCGATGCGGGTTTGTTGTGCCTGCTGCTGCGCGATGAGCAGTTGCAGATAACTGGCGGCGCCCAGACGATACTGCTGCTGCACCAGGTCAAGTGCTTGCTGTGCCGAAGCGTCGGCGGCGGTCTGCGCCTGAAGAATCTGGGCGTCGTTGTCGAGGGTGCGCAGCACATCGGCCACGTTACGCAGGGCGAGCAGCACCGTCTGACGGTAGTTGGCAGCGGCGGTATCGAATTCCGCCCGGGCGGCGCGTGCAGCGGGGCGCAAACCCGCGTTGAACAGCGGTTGCGCAAGTTGTCCCGCTAATCCCCAAACCAGGGAGCCGGGCCCGAACAGGGCTGCGCTGGTCAGCGCCTGCGAGCCCACGTTGCCGGTGAGCGTGAGTTGGGGATAGAGCCGCGAAACCGCAACACCATACTGCGCACTGGCGACAGGCAGCAGGGCTTCAGAGGCCTGGATATCCGGGCGCCGGCGCACGAGTTCCGAGGGCACCTGCACTGGAAGGTCCGTCGGCAAGGTGAAATCAGTCAGGGTGAATTGCGGTATGGCCGCAGCGGCCGGCGGTTCACCGACCAGAATCGCCAGGAGATGGCCGGTCTGCTCTAGCCGGTTGCGCAGCGGTACGATGCCGGCGCGGGTTTGCTCGACTTGTGTCTGGATCGATACGACGTCGATTTCGGAAGCATTGCCCAAGGCCAGCCGCCGGCGGGTGAGCCCGAGCTGTTCCTTCTCGGCAGCAAGAATCTGCTTATCCGCCCTGATCTGCTCCGCCAGCTGGGCCTGGGTGATGGCAGTGGTGACAATATTTGCTGCCAGTGTCAGGCGGGCACCTTCGAGCTGGAAGCGCTGAAAGTCAGTTTGCGCCGCCAGGGCTTCGAGAGTGCGCCGGTTTTCACCCGACGCTGCGAGCTCACGGAAGGCGCGAAGCGCTAAGGCGAGTAGTCCGCGGGAGGCGTAGGGTCCGGGCGGGTGGCCGAAGGCCACCTGCGAGGACACCCGAAACGCCGTCCAGCCAGTGTGGGCGAGC
>JAJYEE010000022.1:0-2498 GCA_021790335.1 Pseudomonadota bacterium
GCAGCGCGGCACACAGCCGCGTGCGGTGCGATGGCCCGCGCGCTGCGGGGGGTGCACTGCCTGTCGGCTCGGGCCGCTTCAGGATGCTGCGGATGATCGGTTTAGGGGGATGCATGGGGGTCTCCTCAAGCCCTTCAGTGGGGTTATGCGCACTTCTTCCGGACTTCGTCCCACTTTCAAGCTGCTATCCTAGTTCTCCGCGAATGTGCACGTCAGTAACATATGGCACAATGCATCTTCGGCATTCAAGGATACCGACCTGTTGGCCTAACAATGATGTCTTATTTGAAATGATGTCTTATTTGAACCAACTTGGAGTAGCGGTCATACCGTCAGGTATCGTTGCGGAAATACCTGCGCTTTTTCACGATCCCGGTGAATGTGCCCATTCCCTAAATTATGATGAAAACCACAACGATCGCATGGTATTCTGCCAGTCAACTCATCACCGGATTCTGATGGACCGACGCACAATGCTGTGGGAATTTCCCGGTCTTGAGGAATATTTCGCCGCAGCCGGAAGTCCTTACACATAACGGCATCTCGCCAACGTCGGTCGATACCTTAGCCTGCCGACGTGAAGCCGCCGCTACGAAGACTGCACAATCAACGTCGTTAAGATAAATTGGAGGAGGAAAGATGCGTTATGTACTGCCTTTGTTGGGTGCCGCGCTACTTACGGTAGCAGCGGCCAGCGCCCCCGTGTATGCTAAAAATGCCTTTGAGCCTTACGGCACCGCGATCGACCACAGCCACATCAAGTACGACGGACTCAAGGTCGTGATGGATGCGGGCGGTTCGACGCCCGCGGACACGGCCTTTCAGACGATGGTGGCCGAGCGAATCATGCAGATGCCACATGCCAAGCTCATCATGGTGATCCAGGGGCCTGTGATCAAAATCTTTTCCAAGGGCGAATACATCCAGCATCAGGGTCTGGTACAGCGTGTGGCAGCGCTCAGGAAGAAGGGGGTGAAGATCGAGTTCTGCGGCAATTCAGTGCGGGCCGCCAAGCTCAAGCCTTCTGACATGATTGGCATCGGGACGGTCGTCCCCGGCGCCTATCCGGCGCTTGCCGACGCGGAACGCCATGGCTATGCCCTGATCAAGCCGATACGGCTGCTGCCGCCGGGCAAAGTCATGAAGCGCTGACGCCCGAGCCTCCCGCCTGTGTCAGGCCTTGCGCCGGACACAGGCGGGATATCCCGTGAACGCTCCGGCACAGTGCACCGTTCCATCCCACGAAATCCGCCATTCCGGAAAAGAAGACAGCCCGTTCGCTCACCCTGACAACTGCAGCATCAACTAGGAGCGCAATGCGCTCGGGCAGGTGACCGGCAACTTCATGCGGGCCTGGACGGAACACCGTCCTGTTTGATCAGGACTCCTCAATACTCTCCATGTCGTTCCGGACAGAGCGGTTGTCGGCACCCTGGAACGGTCGCCACACTTCAGTTCCGTTTGCGTTTCATTGCCACGGGTGCGCACCCCCGACACAAGCCGCTTTCCATGCGCTTGCGCCACCTCAGTCAGCCCGGATATTGGCCGCAGTGGGCTGTTTCGGGTCTGCCCGGTAAACCGGTGATATTTTTAACTGTCTGTTTTTATTATTTAAAAAATAATGGAGGCTGGGGTCTCTACCGAATACTAGACGTAACATATTCTATTTATCGCGTTTTATGTCCCGCATGTTTTATTATTGCCCCCAAAGTTGCCCCCGCAAATGTGCGTCAGCCATCAATAATCTGCCTGATAAGGGGGGCGCGGCGGAAACGTAAGCGTGCTTACCTATCCAATCGATTTACAGGGGAACGAGATCAGGCCGCTTTCGGTCTCGCCACAAGAGGAGCTGCCTTAAGTTGGGCAAATGCGTCCGCGAACGTTGGGGACTCGCCTGCAGCCACGGAAAAATCAATCCCGAGATCGCTGAGACTCTCGAAGGCGTTGTAGGCAACGCTGGCTGCCTCTTTGCCGGCTTCCCCCAAGATCTCCGCGAGGGCGGCGTCTTCCGCGTTTTCTGAGACCTTGATATTGCAAAGAACGGCATCCATGCGGGTGACCGCTTCGTGCAATGCGCGCACTACGGTAATCAGTTTTGGCGAGATCGTCTTCATCTTGTGACTCCGTGGTTGTAAGTGAGGCGTCGGGTGGTTGAACACCGCGATAGAGCGGCCCGATACTTTTACCTTGCGGCTTTTGTATCGCATCGGCCACCCGACAAAACGGAGGGCACAAAAAATCCACGCTGCCGGGGTGGGTAACCGTCTATCGCGGTGTGTTCAGCACCTAGTTCAAATATACGCCGCTGCCGCGCCCCGTCAAGCTGCAGGCGTACAGTCGCGCCGGGCCCAGGTGGCGTGCCGCACGTTTCGCGATTGCGTCTTGGGAAGGTCCTCGCTAACCCACAGCAACGGACCGGGTTAGATCCCCTTCAGGAACGCCGCGAGATAACTGGCGCCCCGTCCGCGACACCCATCAGGACGACGTAAGCAGACTAT
>JAJYEE010000022.1:2508-43418 GCA_021790335.1 Pseudomonadota bacterium
GCGATTGCGTCTTGGGAAGGTCCTCGCTAACCCACAGCAACGGACCGGGTTAGATCCCCTTCAGGAACGCCGCGAGATAACTGGCGCCCCGTCCGCGACACCCATCAGGACGACGTAAGCAGACTATTCGCGATTGCGTCTTGGGAAGGTCCTCGCTAACCCACAGCAACGGACCGGGTTAGATCCCCTTCAGGAACGCCGCGAGATAACTGGCGCCCCGTCCGCGACACCCATCAGGACGACGTAAGCAGACTATGCAACGGCGAGCGCAGCAGCTCGCCGGCGAAGAGCGTCTTCCACAGCCGTGGGGTGAGTTCGTCAACGCGCTGCCGAAATGGCAACGGTACGACGAGAAAGCAGTGGTGGCGGCGCGGGGACAGTCTGATACCGCGCGCCTGGCAGCGGTCCTCGGGTCCGCCGGCAGCCTCGACGCGCTCGGGCGCCGGATCTGCATCTCGGCGCGTTTCGGCGCCGACATGATTGCCGATGCGCGCGGCGGCGTCCGGATCCTCTGGGCGCATTAGCCGCGCTCGAGTGTCGCCGCCACATCCGCGCACTTGCCGTCGGTAGCGAGCACCGACTTGATCAGGTACGACGTTTCACCGTCCATTTCACCGTTACCCATGCCACAATTCACTTACCCCGCGTTCCAACACCTGGGAAAAAAAAGCGGCGCGCAATAGCCCGTGGTTTTCGATGCCTCGGAAGTACCTTTTTTTAATCAGCATCCTACCGAGACGTAAACGCAATTGATTTGCGCCAATCTTCCAGCGACTTGATGCCTTTGCTTTGGTAACCGTCTGCATGGCACGGCCCCGGTTCTTGCCGGGGCCGTTCATCCTTACTCGTTTGTCCTGGTTATAGGGTTGCTCGCACGAGGCGCGGTGCACTCGGATCCGCAATGCTATTGGCCGAGCGTATCGAAGGGCGCGGATCTTCGGCTGCGATCGGTTTTGGTGGTTCCATTTGCGATGCAGTCCACTTGGCACCAGCTGACGCCAGACGGGCCGAGATTTCCTCTCGCGCTGCGGCGGTTTGTTTCGTGAAGAAGTGAACTTCAAGACGTTGGCACAATCCCCAGCCGCGGGGCCCGGCTTTGTCCAGGAGCTTTGTATTGTGCCAAAGATAACCGGCTGTGGAGGCGAATCCTCCTGCGCCGCAGCTTTGCAGCAGGCCGCCCAATGCGTCGAGTTCCGCCAGCGCCTCAATGATCCCGTCGCCGAGCTTCAGGTAACGCGCTTCGGCGGCGCCAAATTCTTCCTGAAGCTGCGCAACTAGCGCTTGGTTCATCTGAACCTGCAGCGCCACGAGTTTCGCCTGGGCCTCGCTCCTGCGGTCAGCCAGGATCTTCTGCGATTCAACAGCTGCTGCGGCAAATTCGCGGGTTCCCTTGGACTGAAACTCGCACTTTTCGATTTCTCGATCGATCTCCGAGGTGATCGGTATATCTCCCACGATGAACGCTTTGCCGCGTTCGTGTAGCTGCTGCTGCCTGAGCGCCGAAAGCTTCTCTTCAGCATGTTGCCAGCGCTGGATCGCGTCGCGCGCGTGGGGCTCGTCCAACGCGATATCATTCAGGACATCGCATTGTTTCGCGAGCTCGGCGGCCAGTTTCTCTATTCTGTCCATCGTCTTTGTTTGCATGGTCTTCTCCACATCAATGTTGAGTGTCATATCTCGCCGCGGCGCTTGCGGCCTGCGTTGATGATTGCCGCGGCTGCCCCGCGCGGCCTGGTCGTCAGGATCTCGCCGCGGCGTTTCCTGCCCGCGGTGATGATTCGCTGGGCCGCCTGCCGGACCGTCGCTGTCCGCTGCCGTTGCGGTAGCGGCTCGGGTCCCAGTATGAGCCGGCTGAACAGCCCGGGGTGTTTCTGGTTTTCGATATCGGACCCCAAAATCAGCCGGCTGAACAGCCCGGGGTGTTTCTGGTTTTCGTCGTTTTGCATGGCAATTCCTCAGTGCCGCGTCAGGTATCGAGGCCTGGCGCGCGGCCGGCGCCGGGCCTCGTTGAATAAAGCGTGGCGGTTTCCCGGGAAACGGGCTGCGGGGTCTGCGGGGTTTTGCGGGTTCACTTTTGGTCCCTATATATTTTTTTGCTTTTGCTAAATCTCACGCGTAAGGAGAAACTGAACCCGCAGTACCCGCAGACCCCGCAACTTCGACCAGCCGCCAGCGGGCGACCTTCGAGTGGCTATCGATTCCGCAGGCCTCAAGCCGTCGGCCATCGATCACCCGGCCGCGATGCCGCCGCAGCCAGTTTCCAAAGCGTTTGGCGGTGATTTTCTCGCCACAGGCGGAGAGCATTGCCTCGTGGAGTTCGTTGTCCGAGCCGGCGTTCTGTGCCTCCTGCGCCATCGTTCCGGCGGTGACCGGATTCTCGCTATGAAGGCGAAACCAGGCGGCGAAGAGCTGGCGCTGAGTCGTGATGTCGGGATCTTCGCCGCGCACATCTTCAGCCCCAAGGAGGGGATCGGGGAGGCCGAGCCACACGAGAGGGCGGCGACACCAGGCATCCCAGCGTTCAAAGCTGCCGAAAGGCGTGGTCCCGACGTCGGGTGTGTCAGCGACGAGGTAGGCGCGGGTGATCGTCAGCGCGGCGCGGATAAGCTCGCCTCGATGCTTCGACACGTATTGCAGCACGTCACGGTTGAAGCGCCGCTGCTCTGGTCGTTCGACCTTGGCATCGAGGCGGATCAGCAGGACGCGGCGTTTCAAGTCGCCGCGCATGTCCAGCGCGTTGCCGGTGGCGAAGAAACTGCAGTTTGTCTGGATATTGAGCTTTGCCGAGGCTCCTAACGGCCGGATGCTCGCGATGGGCTGTGTAAGAATCTGGTTGAGGAAATCGCCGTAGAGCGGGCGCTCGATGTTGTCGAGGTTAATCAGCGAGTCGCCGGCGAGCAGTGCCGATGCCAACCGCTTTTCGCTCTCCGTTTGATCGTCGCCCAGGCTCAGTACGGGTGCGCGTCGGCCGGTGGCGATGACAGCCGAGACGTCCACGAGCAGCGTCTTGCCGGTGCCGGCCGTCGGCGCCGTGATGCTGACCATCGGTGCCGCAGGAAGCGACCGGCGAAACAGCGAGGTCAAGATCCCGGCGATGGCGGCGGCTCGGTCCGATGCATCGACAAAAGGGAAATCGCGCAGTGCGTCCCAGATCTCATCCAGGGCGTACAACCCTTCTTCCCGGTTCGGCTGCGCATGCGGCGCGCTGTAGTCTTTCGGCAGCTCGCCGGCGAGGTAGATGCCGCTTCCGGCGTCGTAACCGGGAGCATCGAGCACAGTGCCGTCGGCGCGCAGCGTCGGCGCCTGGACGATGCCGCGCAGTTGGCGAATGTGCTTCCAACCCCCGTTGCGCGCGATAAAGCTATCTGCGATGGGGCGGGGGACATCGGCGGGACGCCATTCGTCCGTGCGCGCATTGAATTTCTGCCATTTGGCGGCGAGGGCCAGGCGATCAACCAGGTGCGCTGGCACCACAGTTTGCATCGTGATTGCGCCGGCCGGCCGATGTATATCGTGCTCGTGTCCGTCCGATTCGATCGCCATGACACGCACCAGGCGACCGTCTTGTGCAAAGACCGTCGGATCCCATGCGCCGAGCGCGGCATCCGCCTGGTCGAGGATGTGCGGCAGCTCGCCATTCTTGATCTTGATGATCGGGCGATCATCGTCTTGCGCGTCACTCCCGGACCCGGATGCATTTCGTTTCTTGCGCTTGGTGGTGGGCAGGTTCACGACCTTGGCCTTCGTCATGGATTTTTCTTCTTGTGCGGTGTTGGATACCGTTTTGTCCCAGCCCAGTTCCTGCAGCTTCTTTTGCACCTGACCACGGACTATCTGCAGGCCTTCGGCCTGGTGCAGATCGTTGAAGTCGGTAAGCTTGCGATCTCCACGATCGGCGAAAACAGGTGCGAGCCAAGCCCCGCGAACCCCATCAGCGGCGACTGTGGCTGCGGAAATTCCCGGATTACCGGACGTCCGGAAATCGTCGTCAGCGCAGAAGAGGAGCTGCGCCGCGGAATGGGCGCGCTTGAGTACGTGGCCGGCGGGGGCAAGATTGCCCGCATCGAAGGCGATCGCGACGGGCAACCTGGTGGCTTCATGCAGTGAAGCGGCAGTTGCGTAGCCCTCGGCCATGAGGATGATCCCGTTCGGTTCGCCCAGGAGAAAGAACCGCCCGCGTTTGGCGAGGCCTGCCGGCCAGTAATCTTTGTCGCGTCCCTTGCGGCGCGTCACTTCCGAATCGCCGTAGATCACCTGTAGCCCATGGATGGTGCCGTGCTCATCGGACATAGGGATCAAAAGATTGCCGCGCTCGGTAAACCGAACACCGAAGGCCTGCACGCCCTTGCGTACGAGATATGCGCAGGAGCCGACCGGACTGGATCGCTCCCACAAGGTACGCGCCCTGAGTGCCGCGCGTTCGGCCACGTGGATCCGTTTTGCCTCGGCGCGCCGGCGATCGTCAGCCAGCTGGGCGCGGACCGCTGCGTGTTCCTCAAGCGAGACGCCGGCGCCGTCGAGCGAAATCTTGTGGTTGACCCGATCGCCGGTGCGCGGATCGTGCTGGCGCCAGTCGCCATAAGCGCCGACCAACAAATGCCGGCGGCCAACAGTGAGTTCGTGCAGGATGTACCAACCTGTCTTGTCGCGCCCGCGATCCTCGTGGGTGCGCACCCGCATAATGCGTCCGAGCTCCAGGGCTTCGACCTCGAGGCCTGCGGCACACAGTTGGCGCAAGACGTCATCGTAATTCTCGACAGTCATTACCGGGGCTCGTGTTGGTTTCTCTGGAAACCGGCAACGTTGTTGGGGGGATCAGGCGACCTTCCGGCGCATAGCTTCGAGTTTTTTCACGAGACCACGGATTTCTTCATCGTTTTTGCCAGCGATCCGAGCATCGAGAACTGCTGCAATTTCCGATTCCGGCCACGCTACGGCACGAGGACCGAGCTTGACCGGTCGAGGAAGAAGACCTTCGCGGATTTGAAGATAAATCGTCGATCTCCGGAGTCCGGATGCAGATTGGACAGCAGGGAGACGAAGCAAAGTGGTAGCCATGTATTTCCTTGGCGCGCTCCGGCGCGCATCGAATCAACATGACCGACACTAAACAAGCAAAGGTACAAAATCACGGACACGAAGTATTGGGGGTTAGTGTCCGCTGAGGTGAGCTATTTTACTTTCCTCTGCCCGCGAACCGTGCGTGAAGTGCGAGGGCGCGCAGATGGATCGTGTGTCTCGTTGTGCACAGTGGAAGATGGAGCGCGCTGGCTCAATTGCTCACCTTTATTGAAAAGGCGCGTCACTTCACGTTTGATGCTTTCGGTGTCGCTTAAATTGCATTTGTGTTGCCGTTCCTGCGCCTCGAGCGCCTCACCAAGCCACTTTTCGTCGTTCATGCTATAGGCCAGCGAGGGCAATCCTGCCTTGATGACGAGAGCAATCCGCTTTTTTGCATTCTTGATCGAGAGGTTGTGTTCCTCACTGATAAGCGTTGTGTAGAAATAGACCTCGAGCGCCCTATCGTGCCTCATCTTTGTCTTGGGCCGTTTATTCGGGGGCTGTACATTGAAGGCAGCGCTGAGATCTTTGTGATTTTCGGTAAACTCCTGCATGCACTGCACGAGATAATGAGCAAGCGCCGGGGAATGTGACAGATCCTGGAGGTTGCGCGAAATTTGCCCGACCGCTCGACGGAGAAGTTTTTCCGCTGCCCATGTAGCACCAGATTTGGCCTGCTCGATCAGATGGACAATCTGAGGCTCGGTTCGCTTCACATATTCCTTGCCCCGCTTACCGTCTATAACCGTGAAGCCATGGCTCTCCAGCAGCTCAATGGCCTCGCACAGCTTCTTGTCGAAGATCATGCTCGCGCCATGAGTAGTGGGATCACGTCGGCGCCAGCTTTCAGCTTGTCCAGGTAATCGGCCCACTGCTGCATCATCTTCTGCCGCTCGAGAAGATGTGCCGTACGGTTGTAAGCGCGGCCATTCGGATCTTTCACGGCATGGGCCAACTGGTGCTCAATGAAGTCAGGACGTACGCCCAGCACTTCATCCAGGATTGTGCGGGCTGCCGCCCGGAAGCCGTGGCCGGTCATTTCTTCTTTACGGATTCCCATGCGCCGCATGGCCGCAAGGATGGCGTTGTCGGACATGGGGCGCTCGACACTCCGTGCCCCGGGAAAGACAAAGCGCCGTCGTCCCGTGAGGGGGCGCAGTTCGCGCAGGATCGCCACGGCTTGTCGGGCAAGCGGCACGATATGCGGGGTGTTGGTTTTCGTTACCGTGTAACGCCACTCGGCCTTGTCCAAGTCGATATCGGACCATTCCGCCTTGCGGAGCTCGCCCGGCCGCACGAAGACCAGCGGGGCCAGACGCAAGGCGCAGGAAACGGTGAAAGTACCCTGATAGCCGTCTATCGCCCGCAGAATGTCCGCCAACCGAGCGGGGTCGGTGACTGCCGCGAAGTGTTCGCCTTTCACTGGCGGTAGCGCACCGCGTAGATCGCCGGAAGGGTCTCTCCCTGCTCGGCCGGTGGCGACGGCATAGCGGAACACCTGCCCGCAGTTGGCCAGGGCGCGATGCGCGGTTTCCAGTGCGCCCCGGTTTTCGATGCGCCGCACCACGGCCAGCAATTCCGGTGCGGTCACTTCGGCAACGGGCTTGCCGCCGATCCATGGGAACAGGTCACGATCGAAGCGCCGCAAGATGCGCTCAGCATGATTCGCCGTCCACGTCGGGGCATACTTGGCGATCCATTCCCGCGCCACCACTTCAAAGCTATTCGCTGCCCGGTCCTGTTTCACCGCCTTTTGCGCCTTGCGGTTCTCGCCCGGGTCGATTCCGTCGGCCAGCAGCTTGCGGGCTTCGTCCCGATGCTGGCGGGCGTCCTTCAATCCGACGGCGGGATAGACGCCCAGGGATAGCCGTTTCTCCTTGCCGGCAAAGCGATACTTGAGCCGCCACCACTTCCCGCCAGTGGGGGAGACCTCCAAGTACAGGCCTCCGCTGTCAAACAGCCTGGCGGTCTTCCCGTGTGGTTTGGCGTGGCGAATCACGGTATCTGTCAAGGTCGTCATTTGGGGGCAACTCCTCGGGATGGTATGGAAGTTGCCCCCAATGTTGCCCCCAAGGATAGCGGAAGTCAACGGACACTGTTGCCCCCTATTGGACGGAAAACCCCAAGAAAAAACCCGCGTTGCGCGGGCTTTTGGAACTTGCTGGATGCTGCTGGATTGTCAATTGGAGGCTGGGGTCGGAATCGAACCGGCGTCCACGGCTTTGCAGGCCGCTGCATAACCACTCTGCCACCCAGCCGGGAACGCTTGGAAAGACAGGGAAGGCGCCCTTTTCCCTGTCGTAAAAATGGAGCGGGAAACGAGATTCGAACTCGCGACCCCAACCTTGGCAAGGTTGTGCTCTACCACTGAGCTATTCCCGCAACACACAACTAAAGCGGCCGTACTCCTTCCCGAAACCTCGGAGCCGGCGGCAAGGGTGGGTATTGTAAACACGGTCACCGGCCTGTCAAGCCGGAACCGTGCCTGCCCATCCGCAGATCCCACCGTCCCCGGCTCAGCGTTCTCGGGTGCTCCGAGTGAGGCTTGGCCAGGCTGCCTTGAGATAAACCGCCATGGACCACAGGGTGAGGGCTGCAGCGAGATACAGCAGTATCTCGCCGGTCAGGAATATCTGGACCTTCCACAGGGGTTTGCGGTAGATCATGAAGGGAATCGCCATCATCTGACCGATGGTCTTGAGTTTTCCGACAACCGAAACCGCAACCCGCGCACGCCGACCCAGCTCGGCCATCCATTCACGCAAGGCCGACACCGTGATCTCTCTGCCGATAATGATGATAACCACTACGGTGAACAATCGGACGTTGAGCACCTGCGCCTGGACACGCGGGTCCGATGCCAGCAGCACCAATGCGCTGACAACCATGAGTTTGTCCGCAACCGGGTCAAGGAAGGCTCCGAATGCGGACATCTGATTGAGACGTCGGGCAAGATAGCCGTCCAGCCAATCGGTCAATGCCGCCAGCACGAAAAGCACCGTGGCCAAAAGCGGCGCCCAGGAATACGGCAGATAATAGGCAAGGATAAACACCGGGATCAAAATGATCCGCAATAGCGTCAGCAGGTTCGGGGTATTCCAGTTCACCGCGGTGTCCCGAGCTAAAGGAAAAATGCCATTGATCGTCTTCCCGGATACACGGGCATGGCAACCGGTGACACTTCACTGTGTCTGCGATTCATGCTTCTTACGCATCGACCTCATGAAACATTTCATAGATGCGCCGTGCCAGACCCGGACTGATGCCGGGTACCCGCACCAAGTCTTCGATCCCGGCTCGCGCGACCTCCTGCAATCCACCGAGGTTCTTGAGCAGCGCCTGCCGACGTTTGTCGCCGATTCCCGGGATGCTTTCCAGCGTCGAGGTATTGCGCGCCCGGCCGCGCCGTTGCCGGTGGCCGGTAATCGCAAAGCGGTGAGCCTCGTCGCGAATCTGCTGGATCAGGTGCAGCGCTGGCGAATGCGCAGGCAGTATAGTCGCGGCACGCCGGCCGGACAAGAAAAGCTGCTCGTGACCGGGCTTGCGCTCACGCCCTTTCGCCACCGCAACAAGCCGGATGCTCGCAGTCGAAAGCTCGCGCATGACGTTCTCGGCCACACGCAGCTGGCCCTTGCCGCCGTCGATAAGCAGCAGGTCCGGAAGGCGCCCGCCGTCCTCCTCTTCCTGCTCCAGTGCGCGACGGTAACGGCGCATGAGCGCCTGTGAGATCGCTGCATAATCGTCGCCGGCTGCGACATTTTCGATATTGAAGCGTCTATAGTCGGATTTGAGCGGCCCATCCTGCGTGAATACGACACAGCTGGCGACCGTTGCCTCCCCCAGCGTGTGGCTGATATCGAAGCATTCGATCCGCTCGGGCAGCGCATCCAATGCCAACGCCTCCTGCAGCGCCTCAAAGCGTCTGTGCAGGCTCGCCTGATCGCTCAGGAAGCGCCGCAAAGCATCACGCGCATTGAGCTCGGCGAGCCGCACCCAGCGCCGGTGCAGCCCGCGCGGATTCGAGATGAGCTGAACGTTGCGACCGGATTCCTGCGCAAAAGCGGCTTCCAGGAGATCCCGGTCGCCAACCGGGTGATTCAGATAGACAGCGGCGGGGATCGGCTTTCCCAGATAATACTGCGGCAGGAAGGCGTCCAGGATCGTCGCCGCATCCGTTTCCCCGCCGCTCTTCGGAAAGAAGTTCTTGTTTCCGAGATTGCGTCCGTTTCGTATGAAGGTGACAACGACACAGGCTGCGCCCTGGGCCACTACCGCGGCCAGCACATCGGCGTCCCCGCCTTCGCCGCTCACCGCCTGGCGTTCCTGTACCCGATGCAACGCCGCGATCCGGTCCCGGTAGCGTGCCGCCAGTTCGTACTCCCGGCGTTGCGAAGCCTCCTCCATGCGGCCCACCATTTCTTCGATCAGCGCCTGGCTCTGGCCTTCGAGAAACAGTACGGCATGACGCACGTCCTCGGCGTAGGTCGCAGCATCGATATACCCCACGCAGGGCGCCGAACATCGCTTGATCTGGTACTGAAGGCATGGTCGCGAGCGGTTGCGGAAAAAACTGTCCTCGCACTGCCGGACCGGAAACACCTTCTGCAGCAGGTTGAGGCTTTCGCGAACACTGAATGCAGACGGAAACGGACCGAAGTAGCGCCCACCCTCGCGCTTCGCACCGCGATGGAACGCCAACCTCGGGAACGGCTGGTCGGAAAGAAAGATGTAGGGGTAGCTCTTGTCATCGCGCAGGACGATGTTGTAGCGCGGCCGCAGGGACTTGATCAAGTTGTTCTCGAGCAGCAGCGCCTCGCTCTCCGTGTGGGTGACGGTAACCTCCATATTGTGCACCTGCCGCATCATTGCGCCGGTGCGCGCCGCCAGGCCCGTCGCACGGAAGTAGCTGGAAACACGCCTGCGCAGATTGCGTGCCTTCCCTACGTACAGTACCTCCCCGCGTGCGTCCAGCATCCGGTACACCCCGGGCGCAGCCGAGAGCGACTTCACGAAGGTTTTCGCGTTAAACAGGGTCATCGCTTATTTGAACGTGCGGCCCGGCCGGCCGCAGACCCGGCATGCAGCACTCCGGCAGCCCGCTGGACCACGCGTTCGAACATCGCGGCCGTCAGCCGACGCGTCTGAGTGTTGTATCGGCTGCAGTGGTAGGAATCAAGCAGCCTTCGGCCATCGGGCAGGTCGTGCTCCACCCCATGCCCGAACGGGTAATCGCGCTGCCGCAATCCCAAGGCAAGAATGACAGCCCTGTGCGCGACCGTCCCCAGCGCCAACATCACCGAAGCACACGGCAGCTCCTGCAACTCGCACTGAAGATACGGATTGCAGGTCCGCACCTCGTCTGGCGTGGGCTTGTTCGCCGGAGGAAGGCATTTGACCGCATTGGTAATCCGGCAATCGTGCAGAACCAATCCGTCGTCCGACGACACCGACTCCGCACTGCTGGCGAAACCGAACTTGTGCAGCGTCCGGTAAAGCAGCAACCCGGCATAGTCCCCGGTGAACGGCCGGCCGGTGCGGTTTGCGCCGTGCATGCCTGGAGCAAGACCCACGATCAGCAGACGCGCCGCCGGATCACCGAACGCGGGGACAGGACACGCATGATAACCGGGATGAGCGGCCCGTACCGACTGCAGATGGCGCGCCAGGCGCGGACATATGGCGCACTTTGTCGAAAATCGGGTCAACGTCGTCTCTCCCGTCACGCCTTGATCCGCGGTATTTTCCCGGAACGCCCTACCCCGGACAATCGTGCCAACAGTCGGCGGGACCGGCGGCTACATCAGACAATGGCTTGGCACACGATTTTTTGCAGAAACAAGATCAGATATCTTGATATATCATATTGATAATAATGCAATAAAAATCCCAACTGGCGGCCATGCCCAAACCTGGCCGGACTGCGTTCCGGCACATCGATCCACGATGGCTGCGTGCCGATCGCCGGCCCCGCCGGGCCTCCCGCATACACCCGCAATCCGGATGTGGCCTGTGCCCGGCAGAATCCCGGATCACGCCAGCGCGTGCGACCCTACCTAGAACGACTCATGCAGACCCACGACAACGGCGTTCGGCATGATACTCAACATAAACGGGCTCTTGCGATGCGCAGCGTAAATGCCCCAGGCAGTCCCGAGTGCCCATCCGGCGAGAACGTCGGTCTGCCAGTGGCCCCACTCCTTCATGCGCGCCTCGGCATCGTACAGGGGCAGGGCCTCCAGCGACCAGATCCACGGGTCAGTGTGCCGGTATGCGAGAATGAACGGCGTCACGAAACTCGCCTGAAGGGTCACCTCGCCGCTTGGAAAGCTCTGGCCATGGTGGAACCACTGGTTGGGATTGTCGGTCTGGGCGGGGCGCAGGCGGCCGAAGGCGTATTTCATGACCTGGGCAGAAATCAGCGCGCTGCCAACCGACGCATCCAAGGACTGCCAGAATGTACGGCCCAGCTTGCTCTTGCCCCCCAGCCACAAAGCACCGCCCACCTCCAGGAGCACGACGCCACGTTCGAGGAGCAGCGAGTTACTCCGCGCCCATATGCCGGAGCTGTCGTAGGTCAGACGGTAGTCGATACCGAGCGGCCCCCCGGCGGCGACGGCTGCGTGCGGCAATGCCACCAGTACTACCGCGAAAGCGCCGGCGGCAGTCACCGCCCGCCGGAAAGAAAACGTCAGATTTGCCATGCTGCCTCCCGCGTAGAGCGCAGCTCCGGTATGAAGCCGCAGGGAAACCTCACCGGAGGTCAGCTACCGGAACCGGTCGGACCGCCAGGTATTTTTTGTGCAACATCGAGTCAGATTCAAACGTCCCATGACAGTTCCCGTGCCATGGGGCCTTGAAAAGAAAAATACCGTGGAGGGAAACCAACCGGTCCCGTCTGCAGGCGCGCTCCCCACGCATCGCGCGGGTGAAGCTGCTGGCCGGGCGACCCCTACTTGGGAATGTTCGTGCCGTTGAAGATCTCGACTACCTCGCGCTGCAGACGCTGGGTCACCGTTTTCCAGTCGTGCGGCGCAAGATCGCTTTCGGTAATGCCGAACAGGTAATTATTCAGATTAAAATCCTTCAGCATCATCTTGGTATGGAAGATGTTTTCCTGGTAGACATTGACGTCAATCGCCTGATAACGGCCAAGCGTGGCCCGATCGATGAAGTTCTGAACTGAATTGATCTTGTGATCAATGTAATGCTTGATGCCCCGCACATCGCGCGTGAATCCGCGCACTCGGTAGTCAATGATCACTACATCGGATTCGAACGTGTGAATCAGATAATTCAGGGCACGCAGCGGCGAGATACGTCCGCAGGTCGACACGTCGATGTCGGCCCGGAAGCTGCTGATGCCGTTGTCCGGATGGCTTTCCGGATAGGTGTGCACGGTGATATGGCTCTTGTCCAGGTGCGCCACCACTGCATCAGGCAGCGGGCCGGGCGCCTCGGGATTGAGAGGTTCTTCCGCGATCGGCAGCTCCGAGATAAGCATCGTCACGCTCGCCCCTTCCGGGTCGTAGTCCTGATGGGCGATGTTGAGGATATTCGCCCCGATGATGCGTGCCACCTCGGTAAGAATGTCGGTCAGGCGCTCCGCGTTGTAAGCCTCATCGATATATGAAATATATTCTCTCTGCGCCTTCTCGCTGTGCGCATAGCATATATCATAGATGTTGAAACTCAGGGTCTTGGTCAGGTTGTTAAAGCTTTCGAGCTTGAGCTTCCTGAGTGGTTGAATCAAATCTGCCAACGCTTACTTCCTCCAAATAATGCGGGTAGCCGCATGTCGTAATCCGCTTTGTAGGCCAGAAAGCCGCGCAATGCAATACTGGAAATCATTCAATCTCGCGCACCATGCGCACCGCCTGCCGGTAGCGCTCATCTTTCTCCAGTTCTCTGCGGGAATAGGCATGCCGTCCGTGCATTCGCACCAGACGCAAATGCGACGCGGGGTTGTCATATGCACCGAGTCCGTCCAGGACCCGGTCCGCACCCTGCGGATCGTTGCACACCAGCACCATGTCGCAGCCCGCCCCTAAAGCGGCGTGTGCGCGCTCGAGCACTCCGCCGGCGACCTTGGCACCTTCCATCGAGAGGTCGTCGCTGAAGATGACCCCCTGGAATTCCAGGCGCCAGCGCAGTACCTCCTGCAGCCAAAAGCGAGAAAAACCCGCGGGTTGCGTATCCACGCGGGGATAGATGACGTGGGCGGGCATGATGCCGGCCAGCCCATAATGGATCATGCGCGCAAACGGCAGGACGTCTTCGGCGAAGATATCTTCGAAGGAACGCCCGTCGCTCGGCACGGCCACGTGTGAATCGGCCTCGACGCCGCCGTGTCCTGGAAAGTGTTTGCCGGTCGCCGCCATGCCGGCACGCGACATGCCGATCATGTAGGCGTGGGCGATATCGGCGACCTTTTCAGGATCGGAATGGAATGCCCGGTCACCGATCACCCGGCTCACACCCCGGTCAAGATCGAGCACGGGGGCAAAACTGAAATCCACATCCACCGCGCGCAGCTCGCACGCCATCAGCCAGCCGCAGGCCTCCGCCAGGCGCTTGGCACGACGTGGATTCTCCCGGTACTGCGCGCCGAGGCGGGCCGCCGGCGGCAGCGGCGTGAACCCTTCGCGGAACCGCTGGACCCGCCCTCCCTCGTGGTCCACAGCCACCAGCAGCCGCGGCTCGCGCAACGCGTGGATGTCGCGAATCAGCGTTTCGATCTGGACCGGCGACTCGTAGTTGCGGCTGAACAGGATGACGCCCCCGACCAGCGGGTGGCGTAAGCGTTCGATTTCGGCCGCGCTGAGCGACGTGTGCGCGATATCCACCATCACCGGACCCAGGGGCATGTCAGTCCTCCGTGCGGATGTGCACTTTCGTGCCGACCGGCACGCGGTCGAACAGATCGATGATCTCGCTATTGCGCATCTTGATGCAGCCGTGGGAACTTGGAATGCCCATCGGATCTTCGTCCGGACAGCCGTGGATGTATATATAGCGACGCATGGTGTCAACGCGGCCAAGCCGGTTTCTGCCCGGCTCCAAGCCGCTCAGCCAGAGGATGCGCGTCAGGATCCAGTCTCGTCCCGGAAAGCTGGAGCGCAGCTCCGGAGTGTAGATCTCGCCAGTCGGGCGGCGCGAAACCAGCACTGCGCCGGCCGGCAAGCCTCCGCCGATCTTTGCGCGAATGATGTGCCAGCCGCGCGGTGTGCACTCGCTGCCGTTCTCCTCTCCGACACCGTTGCGGGCACTGGCGATACGGGTCTGCATCAGCACGCGCCCCTGGGCATCGCGCAGAACAAGCAGCTGGCCGGGAATCCGGACTTCAATCATCACCGCTTCGCTGTTCGGAGTCATGCGGGCAACTCGAACAGCGCCAGCGATTCCACGTGCGCAGTATGCGGAAACATGTCGAGCACACCGGCGCGGACCAGCCGATATCCCTTGACGTGCACCAGGACCTCGCTGTCGCGTGCCAGCGTGCCGGGATTGCACGAAACGTACAGGATGCGGCGCGGCCCCGATCCATCCCCCGGCAGCCGCTTGAGCACTTCCATGGCGCCGGTGCGCGGCGGATCCAGCAGCCACTTCTCGAAACGCTCATCGCCCCAGGGGGCCGGCCCATCCGCTGCATACAGGTCCGCAGCGCGAAACTCGCTGTTCGCGATCCCATTGTGCACGGCATTGGCCCGGGCCCGCGCAACCAGCACGGCATCACCCTCTACGCCCAATACGCGGCGTGCGCGCCGCGCCAGGGGCAGCGAGAAGTTCCCCAGCCCGCAGAACAGGTCGAGCACAGCATCGTCGGCGTGCGGATCGAGAATCTCCAGCGCGTGTCCGACGAGAGCGCGATTGATCGCGGCGTTCACTTGGACGAAATCGGTTGGCAGAAAGCGCAGATCGACCTGATGCTCGGGCAGCCGATAGACCAGCTCGGCAACTTCCGGCCACAGGCGTGCGACCGAATCCGGACCGCCCGGCTGCAGAAATATCTGCATTGTGTGGCGCTCGCCGAATCGGCGCAGCTGGTCCAGATCATCACTGGCGAGCGGCTCGAGATGACGGAAGACGAGCGCCACGCACGGCACCCCGTCCACGGGGTCCCCGACGGCCACTTCGATCTGTGGCATCCGCTCCGGACGCGACAGCCCTGCGATCAGGACACGCAGCTGCGGCAACAGTACGGAAACGGCCGGATCCAGCACCTCGCAGGACTCCAGAGGCGTGATGAAGGAATGGCGCTTCTCGCGGAATCCGACCAGGACTCCGCCCTTCTTGGGCACCACACGCACCCCGAGGCGCGCCTTGCGGCGGTAACCCCAGACCGGACCGCGCAGGGGGGGCAGCCAGGCGTCGGGCTGGACCTTGCCGATATGCGCCAGGCTGTCACGCAGCACCTGCTGCTTCTCCCGCAGCTGCGCCTCGGGGAGCAGATGCTGAAGGCTGCATCCGCCACAGACACCGAAATGCCGGCAGCGCGGTACGACCCGGTCCGGCGATGGTACGAGAATCTCGACTACGCCGCCGGTGTCGAAATTCCGCTTCTTGTTATGATACCGGAACCGCACTTCATCGCCAGGCAGCGCACCTTGGATGAACACCGCCTTTCCGGCAAGCCGGGCGACACCATTGCCTTCGTAGTCCAGCGACTCGATGCGCGCGACGGCAAGGTCGCCGCGGTCATCCTGCGGAGCGGACGGGGCGACAGGCGCGACATGGCGGCTCTGCATGGCTTGGCGGTTGCCGATCAGCTCAGGTCCCGGGCGGGCGCCGCCCGCCCGGCGCCGATGCCGGCAAGCGAAATGCGTCCGGTACGCCCTTGGCACGCACGCATCAGCCCCACGCCTCCAGGAACGCACGCCAGTGCGGGCGATCCTCAGAACGCAGCAGGGCGCGCACGCGCTGTGTCTCAGCTTCCCAGGCGGCAGCCTCGAGATTGCCCCGGATGAGCTCGAACCGGAGGTAGATCAGGTAGGTATTGAGCACGTCGGTCTCACAATAGTGGCGGATCTCGTCGATTTTCCCCGCTTGGTACTGTTCCCACACCTCGGAGCCGTGCATGCCGAGCTTGCCCGGAAAACCGAGCATCTGTGCGATCTCGTCGAGCGGAGCGACGGCGCGCGCCTGATAGCCGGAAAGTACGTCCATAAGGTCGGTATGGCGCGCGTGAAAGCGGCTGAGATAATTGTTCCACTTGAACTCGCGGTCATCCTCGCCGGTGTCCCAGTACCGCGGCGCGCTGATTCCGTGCAGCAGTGCCCGGTAGTGCAGCACGGGCAGATCGAATCCGCTGCCGTTCCAGGTTACCAGCGTCGGTGTGTACTTCTCGATGCCATCGAAAAACCGCCGGATGAGCTCGGCCTCGCCTGAATCGGGTTCCCCAAGCGACCATACCCGCAAACTGTCCGCATGCCGCAATACCGCCGAGATGGCGACCACGCGGTGCAGATGGTGACGCAGGAACTCCGAGTCGCCGGTCTGCTCCCGCCGCTTGTGAAACATGACCTTGGCAATATCGGAATCACCCAGACCATCAAGCCGGTACAGCCGCCTGCCCGCGTCGATGTCGGGAACAGTCTCGATGTCGAAAACAAGTATGTTCATGAACCTTCCGCCGCAACGCCGGAGCGCCAGAAATCCGAAACGCGCGCCAGGCAGCAGGCGCGCTTCGATCCGCGACGGCGCCCGCGCCGCTTCCCCGCCACCGCGGTCGGCCCAGTACCGGTGTGCATCATGCAATCAGTCCGGAAATACCCCAGTCGATACATAGCGGTCGCCCCGGTCGCACACGATCGTCACGATAGTCGCGTCGCGCAGTTCAGTGCTCAGGCGCAGCATTGCGGCCACTGCCCCGCCCGATGAGATTCCGCAGAAAATACCCTCCTCAGCCGCGAGCCGGCGAGTCATCTGTTCGGCTTCCTGCTGCGAAACCTCGAGTACCCGGTCCACGCGCCGCGGATCGAATATCTTCGGCCGATAGGCCTCCGGCCATCGGCGGATGCCGGGGATCGACGAGCCTTCCGTAGGATGCACGCCGACAATCCGGATCGCGGGATTCTGCTCCTTGAGGAAACGTGAGGTGCCCATGATCGTGCCCGTGGTGCCCATCGAGCTGACCAGGTGGGTGATTTTGCCGTCCGTATCTCGCCAGATTTCGGGGCCGGTGCTGCGGTAATGCGAATCCGGGTTGTCTGGATTAGCGAACTGATCCAGAACCCTGCCCTTGCCCTGCGCCTCCATGGCCCGTGCAAGATCGCGCGCACCTTCCATGCCTTGCGCCCGCGAAACCAGGATGACCTCGGCACCGAAGGCCTTCATCACAGCCCGGCGCTCGATGCTCATGTTCTCCGGCATGATCAGGATCATGCGGTAGCCCTTGACGGCGGCAACCATCGCCAGCGCGATGCCGGTGTTGCCGCTGGTGGCCTCGATCAGGGCGTCGCCGCTGCGGATCTCGCCGCGTTCCTCCGCCGCCCGGATCATGTTGAGCGCGGGGCGATCCTTGACCGAACCGGCGGGATTGTTCCCCTCGAGCTTCGCCAGAAGCGTGTTGGAACTTTTCCCCGCGAGGCGCTGTAGACGCACCAGCGGCGTGTTTCCGACCAGATCTTCGATGGTCATCGCTTTCATGGGCGCATTCTAAAACAAACACACCGGGCCGGCATAGGCAATCCGCAAGGGGATCGCGACACCCGGCTGCCACCGCAGTCGGCCGCCGCCTCAAGTCGGGTCCTGCGGCCACAGATGCGTGACGATGAGCTGCAGCGAGCGGCTGCCCTGAAACTGGTTGACATCCGGCCGGTAGGCCGCGCGCACGCGCCGTCCCGGCTGCCAGGCGTCACCGGCCTGATTGAACGCGATGGCATCCAGCATGGCGCCGTCGGCGTGGCGCAGAACGAGCTTCAGATGCCTTTCTCCGACTACGCGCGCGCCAGTGATGTCGAATATGCCGTCGAATAACGGCTCCGGAAATCCCTGACCCCAGGGCCCGCCCGAGCGCAGCAGTTCGGCCAGTTCAAGAGTGAGTTCCGTCCCTGCCAGCTCCCCATCGCTGACGACCACCCCCTGCAGACTCTCGCAGTCCAGGCGGCGACCGACCTCTTCGGCGAAAGCCTGACCGAAACGCTCCAGACAGGACCGCTCCAGCGTCAGCCCGGCCGCCATGGCGTGACCACCGAAGCGCTGCAGCAGCCCCGGATGGCGGGTTGCAACCGCATCCAGGGTGTCCCGAATGTGCAGCCCGGCGACCGACCGCGCGGAGCCCTTGATCTCAGTGCCGCCGGCCGGTGCGAAGGCGATCACCGGGCGGTGGACACGTTCCCGGATGCGGCCGGCGAGAATGCCGATGACCCCCTGATGCCAGGATTCGTCAAACAGGCATAGTCCCGGTGGCAGCTGCGCATCGAGTTCGAGCAGACGGAGCGCGCTCAACGCCTGCGCCTGCATTCCGGCCTCGATACTGCGCCGCTCGCGATTGAGCTGATCGAGCCGTTGTGCCAGCTCCTGCGCCCGGGCGACATCGTCGGTGATGAGACAGGCGATGCCGAGCGACATGTCCTCCAGCCGGCCTGCGGCATTGAGCCGCGGGCCAACCGCGAAGCCCAGGTCCGCCGCGGTGGTCGTCGCGTGATGGCGACCAGCGATCTCGAGCAGTGCGGCGATTCCTGGACAAGATTGCCCTTGCCGGATGCGCTTCAGCCCCTGGGCGACGAGTATGCGGTTGTTGTAATCGAGAGGCACCACGTCGGCAACAGTGCCCAGGGCGACCAGGTCCAGCAGACGCGCGAGGTTTGGCTCGGGCAGGCTGCGGCGCGCAAACCATCCGTCAGCCCGCAGGCAGGCGCGTAATGCCAGCATGACGTAGAAGATGACGCCCACGCCCGCCAGATTCTTGCTGGCAAAACCGTCACCGGGCTGGTTGGGGTTGACGATCGCGTCCGCCGCCGGCGACTCGCTGCCGGCAAGGTGATGGTCAGTAACCAGCACCGCAATGCCGCGGCTACGGGCGGCCTCGACTCCGGCCAGGCTGGAAATGCCGTTATCCACCGTCACGATCAGGTCCGGACAGCGGAGCGCAGCGACCTCTACGATCTCCGGCGTCAGCCCGTACCCATAGGCGAAGCGGTTAGGGACCAGAAAGTCCACTTCCGCTGCACCGATGTCGCGCAAGGCGCGCCAGGCCAGGGCACAGCTGGTAGCCCCATCAGCGTCGAAATCCCCGACGATCAGGATGCGCCGTCCGCGGGCAACCGCCTCCGCAAGCAGTCGGGCGGCGGCGTCGATCCCGTTCAGTCCGGACGGGGGCAACAGGTGTGCGAGCGAGTGATCCAGCTCGGTCGGATCGCGCAGATTGCGGCCGCTGTACACCCGTGCGAGCACGGGATGCAGTGTCCGCAGGCCCACGGGAATTTCCCCCGGCGAGCGGCGTATCATGTGCAGCACGGGCGGCGAGACCGGCGCCCCTTTCGTGCTCGCAGCCTCACCCATAGCAGGAAAGCGGCCGGCGGCGACGCCACCAGCGCCGCAGATCGGCTCGGACGAGTCGCCTTCCGGTGCCGCGCCCCGAATACAGAGTGAGGCTCGCGATGTCGCCCGCACGCAGGGCACCGAGCAGCGGCGACAGCCACCGCTGTTCGAAGCATTCGACGGACTGCCGCCATGCGGTACCGTCACCGCGCTGCCCGATCATTGGCCCGGGTTCGAATGCCAACAGATGGGCACCAGCCGCATCGGCAGCCTGCAGCCAGTCCTCAGCCTCGGGCGGCAGGGCATGCAGGGCGGCGCCGGCCAGGTGCCCCAGTCCGCGGGCGAGCGGCCCGTCGCTCCAGACTGCGGTCCACGTTCTCTGCCCGACGCGCGGGAGCACGCCTCCGCCCCAGAACCACAGGCTGTTGACCGGAGGGCGCCCGCGCTGCTCACGTTCGGCATTGAGCGGCGAGGCGTGGAGCAGCAGCTGAACTTCGGTGAGCAGCATGTGCCAGGACCGGGCATCCGGCCCGCCGGGCAGGTAGTCGCCGATATCCCTGCCCCAGACCTCGTCGACACTGTGAGTGTGAATGTGCGCCGGCTGCGCTGGCCGCAGGTACCAGCGATGCGGCTGCAACGCCTCCAGCTTCCAGCTATCCGGCGTAAATACCTGCCCGAGCTCTGCGATGAGACGCAATGACTCTTCCCGAGAAAGATCAAGGAGTTCGCTGCCACTCAGAATCAGCCCGGCACCCCGGGGGGAAAGATGGACCGGATCAGCGCGAATCCACCAGTCTCCGTCACTGACGCCGCTGTCGGCCAGGAGCGTGATTGCCGCCACCGGCAGATCGTCCACGTTTGTGGCATGGATGCCGAACAGGGCACACAACAGCGCCTCGCCGGTCGGTGCTGACAGCCCGTGCTGACCGGCACCCTGCCCGCCTGCTGCTACCGGATTTGCACGCGCAAGCAGCTTTTCCAGCGCCGGTGCGCGCGGAGCCGGCGCCGTGTCTGCAGGCGCTGGCACTCCGAAGAGCCCGGGCACAATGAGGGTCAGATGTCTTTCCACACTCCGCTTTCAACCGGCCGCAGTCCAAACGGACCCGGCCACGGCCTCCGAGGAACTGCCGACATGGTACTCCGGTTATCGCCCCCCGGAACCGCCGGAAAGACACTGCGGTACATCTCAGGGCCTCGACCCCGCCGCCAGAGCGGGCGGGGCTGACGCCCCGCAATGCACAGCACCAGCGGCGCGGCCGCGGTGCTGACACGTCAGGCGAGGTTATCCAGGATCGCGCGCTTGACGGCAGTCAGCTCGGCCTGCACTTTGATCAGCGGCCTGGTGCTCTGCTTGATTGCGATGTCGGGATCCTTCAGTCCATGTCCTGTCAGCGTGCATACGACGCTGCTGCCTGCAGGAATCCGGCCGTTGCGAACATCGCGCAGGGCACCGGCCAGCGAGGTCGCTGACGCCGGCTCGCAGAACACGCCTTCCTTTTCAGCCAGCAGCTTCTGCGCTGCTAGAATTTCCTCGTCCCGGCATTCATCGAACCAGCCTCCCGATTCCTCGATGACTTTCCAGGCGCTGTCCCAGGACTGCGGGTGCCCGATGCGGATGGCAGTGGCCACAGTCTCCGGATCATCCACCATCCGGCCGCGCAGAAACGGAGCGCTTCCGGCCGCCTGGTAGCCAACCATATGCGGACGGTTCCCGACCACCGCGCCTCCGGCATAAAGGCACTTGCCCTTGCAGAATACGCAGGCGGCCGTGACGTTTTCACCCGACGCAGACGAGACCTCGCAGTAGCCGATCCAGTGCGCCGTAATATTGCCCGCGTTCCCGACCGGCAGGCAGTGAAAGTCCGGAGCCCGGCCCAGCTCCTCGATGATCTCGAAGGCGGCGGTCTTTTGCCCCTGCAGCCGATAGGGATTGATCGAATTGACGATCGTGACAGGCGCCTCCTGGGCGACTTCCTTCACCAGCGCCATGCCGGCATCGAAATTTCCCTGGATCTGGATCACCACCGCGCCGTGGATCATGGCCTGGGCAAGTTTGCCCAGCGCGATCTTGCCCTCCGGAATCAGGACGAAACAGCTGATCCCGGCGCGCGCGGCATAGGCCGCCGCCGCCGCAGAGGTATTTCCGGTCGAAGCACAGATGATCGCACGACTCCCCTCCTCCACCGCTTTGGTCACGGCCATGGTCATGCCCCGGTCCTTGAACGATCCGGTCGGGTTGAGGCCTTCGTACTTGACGTAGATTTCGACCTTGTCGCCCAGCGACCGGGGAATGTTGCTCAGACGGATGAGCGGCGTATTGCCCTCGCCCAGGCTGATGATGCGCGTGTCGTCATGCACCGGCAGGCGGTCGCGATATCTTTCAATAAGGCCGGTGTAGCGTTGATGCGATGTCATGATTCACTTCCAGTCTCGGTTCAGGTGCTCGACGCGGATGCGCATGACCTTGCCATTGATGGAATCGAGCGCCTCGATGCGTGCAATCGCCTGGTTCATGTTCCTTTCGAGCACACGGTGGGTAAGCAGTATCACGGGCACTTCGTTCGCACCCGCAGACGGTTCCTTCTGAATGATCGCCTCGATGCTGATGCCGAGATCAGCCAGAATGCGCGTGACGTCCGCCAGCACTCCGAGCTGGTCCTTCGCCTGCATGCGCAGATAACAGGCGGTCTGTACCTCTTCCATGGGCAGGATCGCGACATCCGACAGCTGGTCCGGCTGGAACGCCAGGTGGGGCACCCGGTTGGTCGGATCCGCCGTGAGCGTGCGCACCACATCGACGATATCGGCCACCACGGCCGAGGCGGTTGGTTCGGCACCGGCCCCGGCACCGTAATACATCGTTGCGCCCACGGCATCGCCCTTCACCAGTATGGCATTCATGACGCCGTCGACGCTCGCAATCAGCCTGCGTTCGGGTATCAGGGTCGGGTGCACGCGCAGCTCTACACCACGGCTGGTCCGACGTGCGATGCCGAGATGCTTGATCCGGTAACCGAGCTCCTCGGCATAGGACACGTCGCTGCGCGTAATGCGGGTGATACCCTCCGTATAGACCTTGTCGAACTGCAGCGGAATGCCGAAGGCGATTGCCGACAAAATGGTCAGCTTGTGCGCGGCATCAATGCCCTCCACATCGAATGTGGGGTCGGCCTCGGCGTATCCAAGCCGCTGGGCCTCGGCCAGGACATCGGAAAACTCGCGGCCATGGTCGCGCATTTCAGTAAGAATGAAATTGCCGGTGCCGTTGATGATCCCCGCCAGCCACTCTATGCGGTTTCCGGCCAACCCCTCGCGAATGGTCTTGATGATCGGAATGCCGCCTGCGACCGCGGCCTCGAACGCGACCATTACGCCCTTCTTGCGGGCGACGGCGAAGATTTCATTGCCGTGCGCGGCGATCAGTGCCTTGTTCGCGGTCACGACATGCTTGCCGTTGTCGACCGCTCGCATCACGAGCCTGCGCGCCGGATCATCGCCACCGATCAGTTCGACGACGACATCGATCTGCGGGTCGTCGACCACCTCGAACGGATCGGCCGACAGGCGTATGCCGTCCATCGGGCAGGGTCGCCTCCGGCCGATATCGCGGGCAGCGGCGTGGACCACGCGGATCTCGCGCCCCGCGCGCCGCGCGATCTCGGCACCATTGCGCGTCAAGACGTTCACCATCCCGGCGCCCACCGTTCCCAGACCCAGCAGGCCGATTCTTACGGGTTCCACTAGACCGGGCCAGCCTTCTGCTGTTCGCCGCGGTCGCGGCGCATCATTTCCTTGATCGAGCGCACCGCCTGACGGGTGCGATGCTCGTTTTCGATCAGGCCGAAACGCACGTAGTCGTTGCCATACTCACCGAACCCTATGCCAGGCGCCACTGCGACCCGCGCATCGACCAGCAGCTTCTTGGAAAACTCGAGCGAGCCCATCTCGCGGTACTGCGGCGGAATATGTGCCCACACGAACATGGTGGCCTTCGGCACCTCGACCATCCATCCGGCGGCGTGCAGCCCCTGACACAGGACATCGCGCCGGTTCTGGTAGCGCAGGCGAATCTCCTCGACACAGTCCTGGGGACCCTCCAGGGCGAGAATGGAGGCAACCTGGATCGGCGTGAACATTCCATAGTCGAGATAGGACTTGATACGCGCGAGGGCCGCCACCAGCTTGCGGTTGCCGCACATGAAGCCAACGCGCCATCCCGGCATGTTGTAGCTCTTCGACAGCGTGAAGAACTCGACTGCAACATCCTTGGCGCCGGGCACCTGAAGAATGGATGGCGCCTTGTAGCCGTCGAAGACGATATCCGCATAGGCCAGGTCGTGGATTACCCAGATTCCGTGGTCGCGGGCGATTTCCACAACCTTCTCGAAGAAGTCGAGCTCGACGCACATGGTCGTCGGATTTCCCGGGAAATTGAGTACGAGCATCTTGGGTTTTGGCCAGGAGTTGCGAATGGCGTTCTCCAGCTCGACGAAAAAGTCCACACCGGGTATCAGGGGCACGTGTCGAATGTCGGCCCCGGCGATGACGAAACCGTAAGGATGGATCGGGTAGGTCGGATTCGGTACCAGGACCGCGTCGCCGCGATCCACGGTCGCGAGCGCCAAGTGCGCCAGACCTTCCTTCGAACCTATGGTCACGATCGCCTCGCTGTCCATGTCCAGATCAACGTCGAACCGGCGTTTGTACCACGCACAGATCGCGCGCCGCAGCCGTGGAATGCCCCGCGACACGGAGTAGCGGTGGGTATCGCCACGCTGCGCCGCCTCGCACAGCTTGTCGACGATGTGCTGCGGCGTGGGCTCGTCCGGATTGCCCATGCCGAAGTCGATGATGTCCTCTCCGCGCTGTCGCGCCTTGGCCTTCAGCTCGTTGACAATGTTGAAAACGTACGGAGGCAGCCTCTGAATGCGGGGAAATTGATCAGATGGGTTCATGATATCGATACCGCGCGGGCCGGTTACCCGTCGGATGGAAATCCTTGTAATATATGGCGTTACAAAAAGTGTGAAACATACTGGCGCAACGCCACGCTGTCAATGATTCGGGCAGTGTTTCCGACGGACTCACGCATCGGGATTGGTTTCGAAATATGAAATTTCACCTGCAAACCGGCGACGGGGACAACATCATCCGTGGCTACGGCCCCGGGCAGATAACGATCAACCAGGACGTCTACAACTCCAGCATCATCGTGCTGCCGCAACGGGTCGTCCAGGACTGCCTGCCGCAACAGTACAATGAACTGACAGCGGCCCACTTCGAAACCATCGCCGGACTGGGGCCGGAACTGGTGATCCTAGGCACCGGCCGGCGCCTGCACTTTCCTCCCGCCGAACTCACGATCTCCCTGATGCGCGCGTCCATCGGTCTCGATGTGATGGATACGTCCGCGGCCTGCCGCACCTACAATATCCTGATGGGCGAGGGCCGGCGGGTGGCAGCCGCCCTCCTGATGATTGAACGCTGAGAGGGCCCTGCACCAGGCCGGATCGCGGCTCAGAAGAGCGAATCGATCGAGTAGCCGTTCTTCTCCAGCATCACCCGCAGCCGGCGCAACGCCTCGACCTGGATCTGGCGCACGCGTTCGCGCGTCACTCCGATGTCGGCACCCACTTCCTCGAGCGTGGAAATCTCCCGGCCATTGAGGCCGAAACGGCGTTCCACCACCTCGCGCTGCTTGTCGTTGAGTTCGTTCAGCCACGCCCTGATCTGCGCATGCAGGTCTTCGTCCTGAAGGATCTTTTCCGGGTCAGGGGTTCGCTCATCGGCGATGGCGTCGAGCAGCGAACGCTCAGGATCAGCATCCAGCGGCGCATCCATAGACGCGATGCGCTCGTTCAGCCCGAGCATCTCCTTCACATCCTCGATCGGCTTGTCCAGCAGCGTCGCGACCTCTTCGGGGGTCGGTTCATGGTCCATCTTCTGCGAGAGGTAGCGGGCGGCGCGCAGATAGATGTTGATTTCCTTCAGCACATGAACCGGAAGACGGATGGTGCGTGTCTGGTTCATGATGGCACGCTCTATCGTCTGTCGTATCCACCAGGTCGCGTAGGTGGAAAAGCGGAACCCCCGTTCGGGATCGAATTTCTCGACCGCGCGAATGAGCCCGAGATTTCCCTCCTCAATGAGGTCGAGCAGCGCCAGCCCACGGTTCATGTAGCGACGGGCAATTTTGACCACCAGGCGCAGATTGCTCTCGATCATGCGGTGGCGCGCGGCTTCGTTTCCCTTGCGCGCACGCCGGGCGTAATAGACTTCTTCCTCGGCCGTCAGCAGCGCCGAGAAACCGATCTCCCTGAGATAGAGGCGCGTCGCATCGGCCTGCACGGTCGCTACGCTGGCCTCGCTTGAATCTGCCGTCTCGGCAGCTTCTGGACTCACCGCTGGTGGTGCTGCTGCCGTCTCTTCCTCGGCTGCCTCGGCATCTGCTTCGGCCTCAGCTTCGGTCTCGGCCTCGGCTTCGGGGCGCGAAGGAATCTCTCCCTCGTGCTCGATTTCTTCCGGCGGCAGTCCGGACCCCTCTGCGCCTACGGGCCCAGAGCCGTTTTCTTCGTCCGTTTGATCGGATTTCTTTCGACGGCCCATAATCAGGGTTTCGGCAAGAATCGCATGGGGTCTACGGGAGAACCGTAACGACGGATCTCAAACAGAAGCTCCACCCGGTCAGTACCGGTGTCCCCCATTTCCGCAATTTGCTGGCCCGGCCTCACCATCTCTCCCTCTTTGACTAGGATACGCTCGTTGTGCGCGTAGGCACTCAAATACTCATCGTTATGCTTGATGATGATAAGCTGACCGTATCCGCGAAGTCCACTTCCCTCGTAGACCACCTTGCCGGTTGCCGCAGCAAGCACGGGTTCGCCAAGCCGCCCGGCGATCACAACGCCGTTTTCAGTCCCGTCGGGGTCGAAGTGCGCCATGACTTTTCCCTTCGCCGGCCAGATCCAGGGGCCGACTTTGCGCTCAATCCGTCTTGCAACGGCCGTCCCAAGCGGTATTCGGTGCAGCCCGCCTTGCGCCCGGTCGGGCACCCCGGCAGGCACACGGTAGATGCGCCGTCCGGAGTTTTCCTTCGCGTATTCCCGCCGCGCCGGCACCGGCCGGAGCGGGGCGCGGTAGCGACGCTTCGGCGGGAACAGGAGCAGGCGCTCTCCCGGATGGATTGTGTACGGAGAAGCGATGTGGTTCCAGTCCGCGAGCTCGCGGTAATCACGTCCGTTTTCCCAGGCGATGCTGTACAGCGTATCCCCGGGCAGCACCGTACAGTAGCGCGATTCTGGGAAGCGCAGGGAGGTGGCGCGGTCACTGATCTCCGGACGGATGCGTGGCCCGCCGCAACCCAGAAGCAACACGGCGACCAGCATCAATACACAGAAAATGGCCAGATGATCGGCGCGGCGACGCACGCAGGACTTAGTGCTCATCCCGGACCAGCGGAACAAAGTTTACCGTCTCCAGCACTTCACACTGGTAACCGTCTTCGCTGTGCGTGATCAACTGCAGTTGCTGCTGCCCCGCTCCGACCGGGATTACCAGCCGCGCCTTGGGTGCCAGTTGCCCGCACAGCGCATCCGGCAGCTCGGCTGCCGCTGCGGTCACCAGAATTCCATCGTAGGGACCATGCTCCGGCCAGCCCGAGCCGCCATCGGAGAGTTTGAACCGGAAATTGCGGTAACCGAGATCCTGCAAGCGGCGGCGGGCGAGCCGCAGCAGTGGCTCGATGCGCTCGACTGAATAGACCTCATCGACCAGTGCCGCCAGAATCGCCGTCTGGTAGCCGGAACCCGATCCGACTTCGAGCACTCGGCGCAGCGGCCGGCCGGCCAGCAAGGCCTCGGTCATGCGCGCGACGATATAGGGCTGCGAGATTGTCTGGTTATGCCCGATCGGAAGCGCCGTGTCTTCGTAGGCGCGGCTTGCAAGCGCCTCATCGACGAAGGTGTGGCGCGGAACGTTCAGCATCGCCGTCAGGACACGCTCGTCGCGGATCCCCATGGCACGCAGGCGCTGGATCAAGCGCTCGCGGGTGCGCTGCGAGGTGAACCCTATGCCTTCCCAGTGTGCACTCATTCGTGAATCCATCGATCAAGCCAGGACGCGACCTGGTCGAGCGCAGCATAGCGCGTCAGATCGACCTGCAAAGGCGTAATGGAGACGCAATTGCGACGGATTGCATGAAAGTCCGTTCCGGGCCCGGCGTCGGCCTCGGCACCGGGCGCACCCACCCAGTATATGGCATTGCCCTGGGGATCGGCAGATCGCACCACCGGCTCGGCCTTATGCCGACGACCCAGGCGAGTCGCCTCGTAACCGGCAATCATCCCCGGTGGTACGTCGGGCACGTTTACATTGAGGATCGTATCGGCCGGCAGCGGTTCGCGCTGCAGTTGTTGCAGCAGACGGACGACGACAGCCGCTGCGGTGGGAAAATTGTTTCCGGAGCGGCCCGACATCGACACCGCGATCGCCGGCAGTCCGAGGAAACGGCCTTCCATTGCGGCGGCAACGGTGCCCGAATAAATCACATCGTCTCCCAGGTTGCCGCCGTGGTTGATTCCGGAAACCACGATGTCCGGCTCATACTCGAGCAGGCCCGTGATCGCGAGGTGCACGCAGTCTGTGGGTGTCCCGTCGACATACAGAAAACCGTTGCCGGCTTGGTGCGCACGCAGCGGACGGGTGAGGGTGAGTGAGTTGCTGGCGCCGCTGCGATCGCGTTCTGGGGCTACGACGTCGACATGCCCCAGTGGTCGCAGCGCCTCCACCAGACAGGCGAGCCCGGGTGCAAGGTAGCCGTCGTCATTGCTCAGCAGAATGCGCATTCCGCGCGCGAAGATACATAAAACCGCGCGCAAAACCAACTAGCCTGCTGCCATCGATCATCCGGCGGACACGCTCCGGTGCACCGCGCCGCATCTGGCACCCGGAAATCCAGGCGCCAAACCCGTTGCAGCCAAGCCCCATCCCTGCGGTCCGACGCAGCCGCGCTGACCCTTTTCACCGCCCCCGCCCGGCCGGATTCCACGGTCAGCAACCGGGGCTATGATCCCGCTTCCCGTTCTGCCGGTACGCCATTGATAGATATGGCTCTAAACTGCTACCGCTGTTGCCAAAGATGGTCTTCTTGCGGGCCGGTGGACGCATTCTGGGAGTCGAGACACGCAATCGTCGGGTATCCCGACGGCAACGCAGTGGAAATAACTAGTCCAATCGATCCGGCAGGACGACATATTCCGCCGCCTGCGCCCGGCTGACCGGGTCTTTTCGGTCCGCATCGCGGGGCCCGGGCGATCCTTCGGTCAGGTCACGCACACACCGACGTCGCTGCGAAGTCCTGCAACGGCGTCCAGCCATTTCGCGGTTTGATCTGTCGGATTGCGCTGCGTCGACTTCGTACCGGGGCAGATTCATCCGGGCAGGCACCGAAACCCGCGCTTCATAGCGCCGGCCCGGCCGTGCGGTCGTCGCAGACCGCCTGCGGCAAGCCCCAGGACCCGCCGATGCATCCGGCGCTGCCATGATTGCGTACTGGTCGTTAATCCGATCGCCCAGGAGGATCAGGCATCGCCGCACCGGCCGGCGATTCGACAACCAGCTGCCAGCGCGGTCGGCGTGGGGAGTAAACGACGAATATATGGTCGGGGCGAGAGGATTTGAACCTCCGACCACCTCCACCCCAAGGAGGTGCGCTACCAGGCTGCGCTACGCCCCGTCGATAGTCTGAGCCGAACGGCGCGCCGGCCCGCTTCCATCCCCGATTTCCGGAGCGGCCGTCCGGCGCCGCACCATGATACCCGAGAAATTCAGGTGGCGGAACTGCTGTTCAACCACGCAAAAGCTGCAGCACCTCTTCAAGTTCTTGGATGAGCTGGTTGATAAGCGCGGCGCGATGGCTGGGATCGCTCAGATCGTGCTCGACCACCAGCTTGTTGCGCGCACCGCTGATGGTGAAGCCATCGACGTACAGCAGACAGCGTATCTGGCGGATCAGCATGACGTCGTGGCGCTGATAATAACGGCGGTTACCGCGGCGCTTGACCGGTTTGAGCTGGGGGAATTCCTGTTCCCAGTATCGCAGCACATGCGGCTTGACGCCGCACAGGTCACTCACCTCACCGATGGTGAAGTAGCGCTTGCTCGGTATCGGCGGAAGCTCAAGATTGTCCGCGGGATCCAGCATTCATGTCCACTCGTTCTTTGAGTTTATGGCTGGCCCGGAAAGTCACGACTCGCCGCGCCGAGATGGGAATCTCTTCCCCGGTCTTCGGATTGCGGCCCGGGCGTGGGTTCTTCTTCCTCAGCCCGAAGTTGCCGAAACCGGAGAGCTTGACCGCTTCTCCGTTCTCGAGCGTCTCGCGTATCTTTTCGAAAAAGAGCTCTACGAACTCTTTCGCCTCCCGCTTGTTTAGCCCCAGTTCATTGAACAACGATTCGGCCAAATCAGCTTTTGTTAACGCCATGGATTGCGTCCTTCTTATGACTTATCTTATTGTCTTAGCCTTGCTCCCAGCCGAGACGCCAGGACCGCAACCACCTGGTCCATCAAGGTCTCAACCTCCCCTTCTTTAAGAGTGCGCGAAGAGTCCTGCAAGGTCAAGCCCATGGCCAAACTTTTTCTTCCGGAATCAATGCCTTCGCCGCGATATTCGTCAAAAAGCTCAAGGTTTGCAAGCAATTTGCCCGAAACTTGCGCTACGCAATCGAGCACGGACTGGGCCGAAATGTGCTCGTCCACGACCACCGCGATGTCACGGCGGATGGAGGGAAAGCGCGAAATCTCGCCGAACACCGGTATCTGGACCTGTTCCAGTACTTTGAGCCACAGCTCAAACAGAAACACGGGCCGCTCCAGACCGAGTTCAGCCTGGATCGAAGGGTGCAGGCCGCCGAACACACCGATCTGCCGACCGTCGGCATCGGTAACTTCCGCCGCCTGCCCCGGATGCAGGGCGGGGTGCTGGATCGGGCGAAAACGGAAGCGCTCGCGCGGACCGCTCGTGGACAACAGCGCCTCGACATCGCCTTTGACATCGAAAAAGTCCCCTGCTCTCCCCGACACACCCCACTGCTCGGGCAGGGCATTGCCCACGGCAATCCCCGCCAAGCTCGGATGTTCCTGCACCGTGCCATCGGTGCCCGGCAGATACCGGCGTCCCAGCTCAAACAGCCGCACCCGCTCCTGCTGGCGGTTCAGGTTGTGGATGGCGGCTTTGAGCAGACCCGGCCACAGGCTGGTGCGCATGGCTGCCATGTCCGAGGCAATCGGGTTCGCCAGCATCATCGGCCGGTGGGCAGGGTCGATCAGCGCCTGCAGCGCCGGATCCACGAAGCTGTAAGTGATCGCCTCCTGGTAATCACGGTCGACGAGCATGGTACGGAACCGGTCGGCGGGCACAAGCTTCTCCGTGACCGTCCCGGCCTGCAGCACCGCCAGCGGCCGTCGCGGAGCAAGCTTTTCATAGCCCGTGATCCGCGCCACCTCCTCGATCAGATCGCACTCCAGCGCAATATCGAAGCGCCATGACGGCGGCGTCACCCTCCAGCCATCCGCCAGTTTGACCGTCTTCATGCCAAGCCGCTTGAGGATGACTGCTATCTGCTGTGGCGGAACCGGTGCGCCCAGCAGCCGTGTCACGCGCTGCGTGCGCAGCCTGACTGGCGCACGTTCCGGCAGATGGCGTGAAGACGTCTTTTCCGCCACCGGACCGGCCCTGCCTCCGGCCAGCGACAGGATCAGTTGTGTGGCGCGTTCCAGGGCGCGCGCCTGCAGCTGCGGGTCCACGCCACGCTCGAATCGGTGCGACGAATCCGTGTGCAGGCCCATCTGCCGCGCCCGGCTCGCGATCGCCTCGGGCCGGAAATAGGCGCTCTCGAGGAAAACGCCGTGTGTCGCCGCACCGACCGCCGAATCCTGCCCACCCATGATCCCGGCGAGCGCACACGGACCGTTGTCATCGGCAATAAGCAGCGTGCCGGCCGGTACTTCCATGCGGTTTCCGTCGAGCAGAGTCAGCGTCTCGTGCTCGTGCGCATGGCGCACCGTGATTGCGCCGGAAAGTCTGTCCAGATCGAAGGCATGCAACGGCTGGCCGAGCTCGAGCATGACATAGTTCGTGACATCCACGACCGGGTGGATGCTGCGCACACCGCTGCGTCGCAGGCGCTCACGCATCCACAACGGTGTTGTGGCCGCCGCGTCAATGCCCTCGATCGCCCGGCCGAGATAGCGCGGGCAATCCTGCCGGGCATGGATCGTCACCTTGATCTGCCGCCTGCTGTGCGCCTTTGCCGGCTTCACTGGCGGAGCGTGCAGCGTGGCGCCCGTCAGGGCCGCCAGCTCGCGCGCAAGCCCCGCCACGCTCAGGCAATCGCCGCGGTTGGGAGTCAGGTCCAGCTCGATCTGATGGTCATCCCGGCCCAGGATTTCGCTCAAGGCCGCACCCGTGCGCGTTCCGGGATCGAGCTCCATCAGGCCTTCAGCGGCTTCCGCGAGCCCGAGATCCTTGGCCGAACAGAGCATGCCCTGCGATGCGATGCCACGGATCTCGCTGCGCTCGATGCGGATACCGCCCGGCAACTCCGCGCCCGGTAGCGCCACCGGCGCCTTGAGACCGGCCACGGCGTTACTGGCGCCGCAGACGATGCTGAGCGTGCGGCCCTTGCCAACGCGCACCGTGCATACCCGCAGGCGATCGGCGGCGGGATGGGGTTCAGCCGAAATGATCTCTCCGACGACGACCTGCTCGAGTTCCGGAGCAACCGGAAGCAGCGCATCGACGGCAAGACCGGCCATGGTCAGACGCTCAGCGAGCACATCGCTTGGCATCCGGGTCGGAATCCACTCGCGCAGCCACTGTTCGCTGATTTTCATGGTTCGGTGCTTGCTTGTCGTTTTTCTTCACACTTCCGGATACCGGCAGCGGCGGCGCCGGCCTGCCTGCCAGCATTAGGCTGGCGCGCACCGGGATCGCGCGCTGCCTCGATGCTCAACGAAACTGGCGCAGAAAACGCAGATCGTTTTCGAAGAACAGGCGCAGGTCATTGACGCCATAGCGCAACATGGTCAGCCGCTCGACACCCAGACCGAATGCGAATCCGGTATAACGCTCGCTGTCGATACCGACGTGGCGCAGCACCTGCGGGTGCACCATACCGCAACCCAGCACCTCCAGCCAGCCGGACTGCTTGCATACACGGCAGCCGCTGCCGCCGCAGATGACACATTCGATGTCGACTTCGGCGGAAGGTTCGGTGAACGGGAAAAACGAGGGGCGGAACCGCACTTTCAGCGACCGCTCGAAAAAGCGCTCGAGGAATTCGCCCATAACCCCCTTGAGATCCGCGAAACTCACCGACTCGTCGACCATGAGCCCCTCGATCTGGTGAAACATGGGGGTGTGCGTCACGTCTGAATCGCA
This sequence comes from Pseudomonadota bacterium, assembly GCA_021790335.1. Lineage (GTDB taxonomy): Bacteria > Pseudomonadota > Gammaproteobacteria > Acidiferrobacterales > UBA6901 > JAJYCY01. Next base: position 35,490 of record JAJYEE010000022.1, read on the forward strand.
GCGGTAAACCCGGCCCTGCGCGATGACGCGCAGCGGCGGCCTGTGCTGTTCCATGTAGCGGATCTGCACCGGAGAGGTGTGGGTTCGCAGCAGCAGCCCGGACTCGAAGTAAAACGTGTCATGCATGGCACGCGCTGGATGGTTCTCCGGGATGTTGAGCGCCTCGAAATTATGGAATTCGTCCTCGATTTCCGGTCCGTCGGCAACATCGAAACCCATGTGACGGAACAGCGTCTGGAGACGCTGCACGGTGCGCGTGACCGGGTGGACCCCCCCCTGGCGCAGCCCGCGGCCGGGAAGCGTCACGTCAACGGTTTCGCGTGCAAGCTGCACGTCGCGCTGCGCGGATTCCAGTTCCTGCCGGCGGCGGTTGAGTTCGTCCTGAAGTGACTGCTTTGCTTCGTTGACCAGCTGTCCCGCCTGTGGCCGCTCTGCCGGGGGAAGCCCTCCAAGCCGCTTCAGCTGCTCGGTCAGGACGCCCTTTTTTCCCAGGTACCTGACGCGCAACTGCTCGACGGTCGACACGTCGGCCGCGTCGGCCGCGGCCCTGCGTGCCTCATCGAGAAGTTGGGTAAGCTGTTCGCGCACCGTCACATCGCGCTCCGGAAGCAGAAACAAGAAAGGGAAAGGCGCGGGACCTTTCCCTCCTCATTATGCAGACCGTGCATGGCAGTCACGCTGCCGTGCACGTGCCGGCAACTACGAGAGACTGGCCTTGGCTTTTTCCGCCAGCGCGGAAAAGGCATGCTTGTCGTGGACTGCGATGTCGGCCAGGACCTTGCGATCGACGGCAATCGCCGCGCGCTGCAGGCCGTTGATGAACCGGCTGTAGCTCAGGCCGCATTCCCGCGCCGCCGCGTTTATGCGTGCAATCCACAGTGCGCGAAAATCACGCTTGCGCACGCGCCGGTCGCGATAAGCGTATTGTCCGGCCTTGTCGACCGCCTGCTTGGCGACGCGGTACACCTTGCGTCGCGCATTAAAATAGCCCTTGGCACGACCCAGCACCTTCTTGTGGCGTGCATGGGCAGTAACTCCGCGTTTAACTCGTGGCATGGTTCACCCCCTCAGACGTACGGCAGCATGCGCCGCACAAGCGCGACATCGGATCCGTGCACCTGCATCGTGCCACGCAGATGACGCTTACGTTTGGTCGGCTTCTTCGTCAGGATATGACGCACATGCGAGTGTCCGGTCTTGTAATTCCCGCTCGCAGTCTTGCGGAACCGCTTGGCGGCCCCACGGTTGGTCTTCAGCTTCGGCATTTCGTACTCCGCATTCTCACGCTGGAACCCTTCCGTTGGAGGAGGCTTCCGGCGCTACAGGTTGGACCGCCCGCTAGGTGCGGTCTTATCGTTTGGGGTTGACCACCATGACCATCTGCCGGCCTTCCAGGCGCGGATACTGCTCTATCGTTCCGACTTCCTTGAGGTCCGCTTCGATACGCTTCAGCAGCTGCATACCCAGCTCCTGGTGAGCCATCTCACGGCCTCGAAAACGCAGAGTGATCTTGGCCTTGTCCCCGTTCTCCAGGAAACGTATCAGGTTGCGCAGTTTGACCTGATAATCTCCGACGTCCGTCCCGGGACGAAACTTCACTTCCTTGATCTGGATCTGTTTCTGCTTGCGCTTCGCCGCGTGCTTGCGCTTGCTCTCTTCATACTGAAACTTGCCGTAGTTCATGATACGGCAAACCGGCGGCGAAACGTTGGGCGAAATTTCAACCAGATCCAAGCCCTCCACCACCGCCATCTGTCTGGCTTCGGCGGTTGAAACCACGCCTATTTGTTTTCCGTCAGCACCGATCAATCGCACGTTTGGCGCTTTGATCTGCTCGTTCAGGCGTGTCTCTTTATCTGCAGCGATAGGTCTAACCCTCCGTTCTAACTAAAAAAGCCGTGGCGCGCGATCTCCTGGGTGAGTCGCTCGCTGAACGCCTGCGGCGTCATCGAGCCTAGATCCTCACCCGTGCGCGTGCGCACGGCCAGAGTCCCGTTCTGCGCCTCCTTTTCCCCGATCACCAGCAGGTACGGGACGCGCTGTAAGGTATGTTCGCGGATTTTAAAGCCAATCTTCTCGTTTCTCAAGTCCGTTTCGACCCGAAAGCCTTCTTTGGCCAAATTCTCGGCAATACTGCGGGCATAATCGCCCTGTTTGTCAGTGATGGTCAGTACGGCCGCCTGCAGCGGGGCCAGCCAGGGCGGAAAGGCCCCGGCATACTCCTCGATCAGGATCCCGATAAAGCGCTCGATCGATCCGAAGACCGCCCGGTGCAGCATGACCGGTATCTGCTTGCTGCCGTCGGCCGCAATATAGCTCGCCCCCAGACGCCCGGGCATGGAGAAATCCACCTGGACGGTGCCGCACTGCCACAGGCGGCCAATGGAATCCCTGAGGGAAAACTCGATCTTGGGCCCGTAGAACGCCCCCTCCCCGGGCTGCAGGTCCCAAGGCAGATTCTTGCTGTTCAGCGCCTGCTCTAAAGCGTGCTCCGCCCGGTCCCAGGCCTCTTCCGAACCGATGCGGTTGACCGGACGGGTGGAAAGCCGGTACTGCAGTTGGTGGAACCCGAAATCCTCATAGACCCGGTGCAGCAGGTCGATGAACGCCGATACTTCCGGCTGGATCTGGTCTTCCGTGCAGAAAATGTGGGCGTCGTCCTGCGTGAATCCGCGCACGCGCATCAGCCCATGCAGGGCACCGGACTGCTCATTGCGGTGGCAGGACCCGAACTCGGCCAGCCGCATGGGCAGGTCACGGTAGCTCTTCAGGCCCTGGTTGTAGATCAGGATGTGGCACGGACAGTTCATCGGCTTGACCGCGAAGGTTCGCTTCTCCGACTCGGTGGTGAACATGTCGTCGTGAAACTTTTCCCAGTGCCCGGACTTCTCCCACAGGCTGCGATCCACGAGCAGCGGTGTATGCACCTCGCGATAGCCGTGGTCGCGCCACAGCAAGCTCATGTAATGCTGGATCGTCTGGTAGATGCGCCAGCCGCGCTCGTGCCAGAACACCATGCCCGGCGCCTCCTCCTGCATGTGAAACAGATCGAGGGCCTTGCCAATCTTGCGGTGATCGCGCTTCTCGGCCTCCTCGAGGCGGTGCACATAGGCATCCAGCGCCTTCTTGTCGGGCCAGGCCGTTCCATAGATGCGCTGCAGCATTTCATTGTGCGAGTCGCCACGCCAATACGCGCCGGCCACCTTCATGAGCTTGAAGGCCTTGAGCTTTCCGGTGGAGGGAACGTGCGGTCCGCGGCACAGGTCGATGAATTCACCCTGGCGGTAGAGCGAGATTTCCTCTCCCTTGGGAATGCTCTCGATGATTTCGGCCTTGTACCGCTCGCCCATGTCACGAAACAGCTGCACCGCCTGTTCACGCGTCATCGCCTCACGCCGCACCGGAAGATCCTGTTTGGCGAGATCGAGCATGCGTCCCTCGATGGCGCGCAGATCCTCTTCGCTAAACCCGCGCTTGAAGGCGAAATCGTAGTAGAAGCCGTCTTCGATAACCGGGCCAATGGTTACCTGGGCATCCGGGTAAAGCGCTTTCACCGCCTGGGCCAGAAGGTGGGCGGTCGAATGCCGTATGACGTCCAGACCCTCGGCATCACGCTCGGTAACGATGGACACCGCCACGTCGTGGTCGATGATGAAGGAGGTATCGACCAAACGGCCGTCGACCCTGCCGGCAAGTGCGGCCTTTGCCAGACCGGGTCCGATGGATGCAGCCACATCGGCAACGCTAACAGACCGGGGAAATTCGCGCCGGCTTCCGTCAGGCAAGGTCACTACGGGCATCGGGGTTGGACCCTTTCATCAGTGGCGACCGTTACGAAGGGTCGCGTGGGGGTTCGCCGTTTCCGGCTGAGTCCTCGACTCGGAAATCGGGACCAGGGAAAGCTGGTAGGCGCGAGTGGGATCGAACCACCGACCACTACCATGTCAAGGTAGTGCTCTACCACTGAGCTACGCGCCTGCGTTATCAGGCGCGCAAAATAGCACAGGTGCTCGGCCTGTCACAAGGCGCCGATCGCGATCGGGCACCTAACCCGAGTCTGCAACGTCGCGCAGTGACCCGCAAAAACCCATGGGAAACCCCTCCGGCGTGCGCTAATATCCTCAAAATAGGACACGGACCGTAAGGCTTCATGTTACCGGCGGCCGTGGACGCACCAGGTGCCCGCGATCCATGGACGCCGAGCTGGTGCAAACGGACAATCAAGCGTCAGCCGGACGCTCAGGATTCGATATGCCGCCATCCGACAACCAGCGACGGTTCACAAGATTTCAGTTCGACGCCAGGGTGCAGATCTGGCGCGGCCAGGCGCAATGGGAAGCGCGCCTGCTCGACATCTCGCTTAACGGCGCGTTGCTGACGGTGCCGCACGGCTGGAACGCATCGGTGGGAGAATCGGTCAGGCTGGACATGCATATCGCGGACAGCGCAGTGGTGATCCGGATGGAAGCCGAGGTTGCCCATCAGGGATCCGAACAGGTCGGCTTCCGTTGCAAGCGCATCGACCTGGACAGCATCGAACACCTGCGCCGCCTGGTCGAGCTCAATCTGGGCGACCCCTCCCGCCTACACCGCGAGCTGCACGCGCTCGGCAACCAGAAATAAGCCGACACCACCTCGCACTAGTCTCCATCGATACCGGAGACAATCGCTCCGAGACTGCGCGCCTTGATGGCCTCGATCCTGTCACGGATAGCGGCCGCCTCCTCGAACTCGAGGTTCTTGGCATGCGCAAACATCTGCTTCTCGAGCTTGCTCAATACGCGTCCCAGCGCTTCGGGTGCAAGTCCAGCATACTCGGCGCTTTCCTCGGCAGCACGCTGCGCCGCTTCCCTGCCGCCGCGCCCCGTGCGGGCATACGGCACGCCATCGATGATGTCCTTCACCGCTTTGACGATGCTGGTCGGGGTAATACCATGGGCCTCGTTGTACTCGATCTGCTTGCTGCGCCGGCGGTCAGTCTCCTCTATGGCCTGTCGCATGGACTGCGTGACCCTGTCCGCGTACATGATGGCCCTGCCGTTGACGTGTCGCGCGGCGCGGCCGATGGTCTGGATGAGCGAGCGCGCTGACCGTAGAAAACCCTCCTTGTCCGCATCCAGAATGGCAACCAGAGACACTTCCGGTATATCCAGCCCTTCGCGCAGCAGGTTGATGCCCACCAACACATCGAACACACCCGCGCGCAGGTCACGGATGATCTCCACGCGCTCGACCGTATCGATGTCCGAATGCAAATAACGCACGCGCACACCATGCTCCGCAAGATACTCCGTCAGGTCTTCGGCCATGCGCTTAGTGAGCGTCGTGACCAGAACGCGCTCGTGCACTGCGGTGCGTCGGCCTATCTCGGAAAGCAGGTCATCGACCTGTGTCAGGACCGGCCGCACTTCGATAGCCGGGTCGACCAGACCGGTAGGCCGGACCACGAGCTCGATCACGGCGCCGGCGCGATGCGCCTCGTACGGCCCGGGCGTGGCAGACACGAATATCGTCTGCGGCATCAGTGATTCGAATTCTTCGAATTTCAGCGGCCGGTTGTCCAGCGCCGATGGCAGGCGAAATCCGTATTCCACAAGGGTTTCCTTGCGTGCTCGGTCACCACGATACATGCCGCCTATCTGGGGTATGGTCACGTGGCTTTCATCGATGACGAGCAGACAGTCATCCGGCAAGTAATCGATAAGCGTCGGCGGCGGCTCCCCCGGACTGCGTCCGGACAGGAAACGCGAGTAGTTCTCGATTCCCGGGCAGTATCCCAGCTCCTGCAGCATCTCGATGTCGAGACGCGTGCGGCTTTCCAGTCGCTGCACCTCGACCAGCTTGTCGGCAGCGCGCAGTTCTTCCAGCCGGGTGCGCAGCTCATCCTTGATCGCATCGATCGCTTTGAGGACCGTTTCGCGCGGCGTGACATAGTGCGACGATGGAAAGATCGTAGCGCGTGTAAGCGGGTTCAGCGTTTCGCCGGTGAGGGGGTCAAATTGGCTGATGCCCTCTATTTCATCGCCGAACAGCGTCACACGGATCGCCCACCGCTCCGACTCGGCCGGAAATATGTCGATGACCTCGCCGCGCACCCGGAAGGTAGCGCGGTGCAGCTCGTAGTCGTTGCGCGTGTACTGCAGTTCCGCAAGTCTGCGCAGGATCGCGCGCTGATCCATGACCGCACCGACACGCAGATGCAGGATCATATCGTGATAGGCGGACGGATCACCCAGTCCGTAAATTGCCGAAACGGTCGCGACGATGATCGAGTCCGGCCGCTCGAGCAGGGCCTTGGTGGCGGACAGGCGCATCTGCTCGATATGCTCGTTGATCGATGCGTCCTTTTCTATATAGGTATCCGAGGACGGGACATAGGCTTCGGGCTGGTAGTAGTCGTAATACGAAACGAAGTATTCCACCGCGTTATGCGGAAAGAAATCCCGCATTTCGGCATACAGTTGCGCCGCCAGGGTCTTGTTTGGCGCCATGATCAGCGTCGGGCGCTGCACCAGCTGGATCACGTTTGCGATGGTGTAGGTCTTGCCCGAGCCGGTTACTCCCAGCAGGGTCTGAAAGGCTTCGCCGCTGCGCAGGCCGTTTACCAGGGATTCGATCGCCTGCGGCTGGTCGCCTGCCGGGCGAAAAGGGCTCTCCAGAAGGAACTGCTGGTTCATCGGCATTGGTGACATGAGAATTGTCGGGTATATTACTCCAATTCCGTTTAGACACCGTCGGGAACAAAAATTTGTCCAAGATTCGCCTATCCAGCCGCGTTCAACGCATCCAACCGTCATCCACGCTCGCAGTCACAGCCCGGGCCAGGGAGCTCAGGGCCCAGGGCAAGGACGTCATCGGACTCGGTGCCGGTGAACCCGATTTCGATACACCGGAACATATAAAGGAAGCGGCCATCCGCGCCATTCGCGCGGGCTTCACGAAATATACGGCGGTAGACGGCACACCGTCCCTGAAACAGGCCGTGCGCGACAAGTTTCAGCGCGAAAACGGCTTGGAATATGGTCTCGACGAGATCCTAGTCTCGGTTGGGGGAAAGCAGAGTTTCTTCAATCTCGCGCAGGCACTGCTCGACCCCGCCGATGAGGTGGTTATCCCTGCCCCGTACTGGGTGTCCTATCCGGACATAGTGCTTCTGGCCGATGCTACGCCGATCATCGTCCGGGCCGGCATCAGCCAGGCATTCAAGATCACGCCAGAGCAGCTCGACAGCGCCATCGGCTACAAAACCAAGCTTGTGGTCATTAACAGTCCGTCCAATCCGACGGGGGAAGTTTACTCGCGCGCGGAACTCGAGGCCCTGGGCGCCGTCCTGCGAAGGTACCCGGACGTCCTTATCGCCACCGACGACATGTACGAACACATTCTCTGGACCAAAGAGCCGTTCTGCAACATCGTCAACGCCTGTCCCGATCTCAAGGATCGCACCATCGTCCTTAACGGAGTGTCCAAGGCGTATGCGATGACGGGTTGGCGCATCGGTTATGCAGCTGGGCCCAAACCGCTGATTGCCGCGATGAGAAAAATTCAGTCACAGAGCACGTCCAACCCCACATCCATCGCGCAAGTCGCTGCCGAAGCCGCGCTGAACGGAGACCAGGGCTGCATTGCTCCCATGCTCAAGGCATTCAAGGAACGACACGACCGGGTTGTTGCCCGGCTTAATGTGCTGAAGGGGGTACGTTGCCTGCCGTCTTGGGGCACTTTCTATGTTTTTCCCTCTTTCGAAGGAGCGATTGCGTCGATCAAGGACATCCATAACGACGTGGAGATGGCTGAATATCTCCTCAACGAGATTGGTGTGGCGCTGGTTCCCGGTTCAGCCTTCGGCGCCGAAGGTCATTTGCGGCTGTCTTATGCCACAAGCATGGAAAACCTCGATATGGCTCTTGACCGTCTCGAGAAACTTCT
>JAJYEE010000067.1 GCA_021790335.1 Pseudomonadota bacterium
GCTAGGGTTGCATCGCAACCATCGCTTTCCACGTCGTGCCTGCCGGGTTCGGAATTGCCGCCCTGCGATGTCCGGTCCACACGCCCGGATCCGCGTGACTCGCCGTTATCGGTGTACCCGCGTTAAGATTGATACAGCCGCTGCGGCGTCACCACACATGCATGACCGGGGAGAAATGATTCCGATCCATTTCATCGACTACGAACACGGCATCACCGCAGTCGATGCCGAATACGGCAGGCCGGGCGTGGCGGCGATCCATCTGCTGATCGAACGCGGCCGCGCCGCGATCGTTGACACCGGCACCACACATTCGGTCGACGGCTTGATGGAGGTGCTCACGGGCAGGGGCATCCGACCGGGCGACGTGGACTATGTGATCGTGACGCATGTGCACCTCGATCATGCGGGTGGCACGGGTGAACTCATGCGGCGCCTGCCCGAGGCGCGCGTGGTCGTGCATCCGCGCGGTGCGCGCCATCTGATCGACCCGGACAGGCTGGTCGCCGGCGTGGCCGCCGTCTATGGTGCAGAGGAAACCGTCCGGCGCTTTGGACAAATCGTACCGATCGCAGCCGAACGGATCATGGAGGCGCCGGACGGCTTGTGTCTGCAACTCAACGGTCGGGAACTGCTATGCCTCGACACGCCCGGGCACGCACGCCACCACATCTGCATATTCGACAGACTCAGCAACGGATTCTTCACAGGCGACACCTTCGGTCTGTCTTACCGCGAATTCGACACCGAGCGCGGTGAGTTCATCTTCCCGACGACCACGCCCGTCCAGTTCGACCCCGCGGCACTGCATGGATCGATCGACCGTCTTGTGGCGATGGGTCCGGACCAGATGTTTCTCACTCACTTCGGCCGTGTGGGTAATCCTGCCCGCATGGCGACAGACCTGCACGATTGCATCGATGCCTTTACCAGCATAGCGCGGCAGGCAGCCGATGCGGGAGAGCAACGCCACACCCAGATCCGGGACGGCCTGGCACGCGTGCTGCTCGAACGGCTCACCGAACACGGCTGCCGCCTGGCGCCTGACCGCATACTTGAGCTTCTGGAGATGGATATCGAGTTGAACGCCCAGGGTCTGGGTGTATGGCTCGACAGCAGCGGCTTCGCGCGCTGATGCCGGCAACGGATGACCGGTCTGGCCGCGCAATGCCCGTCGTGCCGCTTGGGTCCGCCCCACCGCCTGCTTTCGCCCATCCTGCCCCGGATTGCGGCACAGCTCCCCGCGCAATGCATCGCACCGGGACAAGGAACCCGACCAGCATTCGGGCACGCATTTCGCTGATCATCGTTTGGGTCCTCCGCGCCCGATGGCGGATTCGGACCGCCCGCTGCGGGTGTCGCAGGCATTCCACGGACTGGCGCCGGCATCGCGACCAAGGTCCAGGGACTACCCCAGCGCGAAACCCGGCGCTGGCCGCTCGACACCGAGACCCGCAATTTCACGCCGGATCCCGGGGAAACCGATGCCGTGCGGGTCCATGGCCCAACGAGGAAACCGGCCGGCCGAGACTGGCGCGCGTCGTCGCTAACCGGGATAATCGGCGGCTAAGATCAGGAAGCATATCGGGACGTGGAAAAGCTCAGGTTGTCTAAGCTGATGTCTGAACTCGGTCTGTGTTCGCGCCGCGAGGCGGACCAGTATATCGAGCGCGGCTGGGTCTACGTGGACGGACAGCGGGTTACGGAACTGGGCACCAAGGTCTATGCCGGACAACAGGTCACGCTCGACCCGCAGGCCGCGGCGAACCAGCGGCGACGTGTCACCATCCTGCTGCACAAACCGGTCGGAATTGTCTCGGCGCAACCGGAAAAGGGGTACCAGGCGGCGGCGTCTCTCATCCGCGCACAGACCCGCGACCCTGGCGACCACACGTCGATTCGATTCAACCGCAGCCATCTTCTGGGACTGGCCCCAGCCGGACGCCTCGATATCGATTCGACCGGCCTGCTGGTATTGACCCAGGACGGCCGGGTGGCACGACAGCTTGTGGGCGATCACAATGGGGTCGAGAAGGAATACCTGGTGCGGGTCGAAGGCCATCTGAGCGACGAAGGAATGCGTCTGCTCAATCACGGCCTGTCGCTCGACGGGAAAGCGCTGCGCCCAGCCCGTGTTTCGTGGCAGAATCGCGATCAGCTGCGCTTCACCCTGCAGGAGGGCAAGAAGCGTCAGATCCGCCGCATGTGCGAACTGGTGGGGCTCAAGGTTACGGGCCTCAAGCGAACGCGGATCGGGAATGTGAAGCTCGGCTCGCTACCCGTCGGCATGTGGCGGTACCTGCGGGAAGACGAAAGCTTTTGACAACTGCATCCGCTCCGCGGCCAACCGGCTGAGAAGCGCGGCGCCGGAACCGATCGCACCCATGGCAAGACGCAAACGGCCTTGTACAAACTGATCCGACCGCTGCTGTTCTCCCTTGATCCGGAACGCGCCCACGACATCATGCTCGGAGCGCTGCACCAGACCTATCGGGTTCCGGGCACGGCCGCACTCATCCGCAGCGCCTATGCGTGCCGTACCCCACGTCTGCCGGTTCGTGCCATGGGCCTGCAGCTGCGCAATCCGCTCGGACTGGCCGCGGGTCTCGACAAGAACGCAAACTGCATCGGACCGCTGACCGACTTCGGGTTCGGGTTTCTGGAACTCGGGACCGTGACACCCCGCGCCCAGCCCGGCAATCCCAAGAAGCGCATGTTCCGCCTGGCGGCGCACGAGGCGATCATCAACCGCATGGGCTTCAACAGCATCGGCCTCGATGCGTTCATCGCGAACCTCGCGCGCGTACGGCGCACCTGCCCGCTAGGCATCAACATCGGAAAGAATCGCGATACACCCATAGAGCGCGCGCTCGACGACTATCTCCTTGGCCTGCGCGCGGTCTACCCGTTCGCCGACTACGTCACGGTGAACATATCCTCGCCCAATACCCCTGGGCTGCGCGCGCTTCAGGAGCGGGACACTCTGGCGGTGCTGCTTGCCGCGCTCAAATCAGAACAGGAAACCCTGGCGCGCGCGCACGCACGCTATGTGCCGCTCGCTGTCAAGATCGCGCCTGATCTGGCCGACGCGGAGATCGACGCGATTGCACGTCTGCTTCTCGAGCACGACATCGACGCGGTCGTCGCCACCAACACCACGATCAGCCGTCCGCAGCTTGCGGATGTACCCCTGTCCAGGGAGGGCGGCGGATTGAGCGGGCGGCCGCTGCGGCCTCTGGCCACGCACGTCATCCGCGAGCTTCATCGCGGCGTTGCCGGACGGATTCCCATTATCGGGGTCGGCGGAATCAGCGACGCTGATGATGCCTGGGAAAAAATTCTCGCCGGTGCCGATCTGCTGCAGATCTACACTGCTTTGATCTACCGTGGCCCGATCGTAGTACGCAACATCGTCTCTGGCATCCGCGCACGGCTGGCGGCGCTGGGCGTTGAGACCTTCGCCCAGGCACGGGCCGCACACGTACAGCACCCGGCAGCGGGCGGGCACGGTGCGACGGCAGGCTGAAACTTAGGTTCCGGGTGCGGTGACATGATTGCGGTGCGGCATCGCAATCACGGTGAACGCCGGCAAGGCAGCACCGGCCCTGCTGCAATCTGCGTAGCGTGCAGCGCCGGATTCCGCATCCGTTGCGCCCCGGCACCGGTCTTGCGGCGGAACAACAGGAGGTCAGCCGTGCCCTGTGTCAGAATAAAAACGAACCGTTCGGTCGATGACGCCGGGTTGCATCCGCACTACCGGCACGCGAACTCGGCAAGCCCGGGAGCTACGTCATGGCGGCGTTTGCGCCGCAACAGCCCATGCTTTTGGGAGGCAGCGATGCGCCCTGCGCGCACCTTGAGCCGAAATCCATCGGATTGCCGACGGCACGGGTCCAGGCGCTGCGGCACCTGGTCGGTTGTGTTATTGCACGACGAACGCATTTTCCAGGGCCGGTCGGGTCAGGACATCGTTCCCCTCAATGTTCCGAGAAAAGAGGCGCTGCTTCGGGTAGCTGATTTGTGTCGGTTCGCTCAGGGCTGCTCCTTGCGACGGTTCCGGAACACTGCCTGGAAAGTCATGAGGCAGCGGCCAGCGCCGCACTGACAAGGACCTGCGCCTCTTCCTGGATGGAGCGCAGGTGATCTGCGCCCCGGAAGCTTTCCGCATAGATCTTGTAGATGTTCTCAGTGCCGGACGGGCGTGCCGCGAACCATCCGTTCTCCGTCACGACTTTCAAGCCACCGATAGCGGCGCCATTACCCGGCGCACGGGTAAGGATGGATTGGATCTTTTCACCGGCGAGATCCGCAGAGCGAACCTGCTGGGGTGAAAGCCGCGCCAGCATCGCTTTCTGCGCGGGTGTCGCTGGTGCATCTATCCGTTCATAGACCGACTCCCCGAACTCTTGAGTGAGTTCGCGGTAGAGTTCGCCGGGATCGCGACCCGCGCGCGCAGTGATTTCCGCCGATAGCAGCGCCGAGATCATGCCGTCCTTGTCAGTCGTCCAGACGCTGCCATCGCGGCGTACGAATGAAGCGCCGGCACTTTCCTCTCCGCCAAAGCCAAGTGATCCTTCCAGCAGACCCTGCACGAACCATTTGAAGCCGACCGGAACCTCGTAGAGTCTGCGGCCGATGCGTGTCGCGACACGATCGATCATCTGGCTGCTGACCACCGTTTTGCCTACCGCTGCTTCCGTGCGCCATTGCGGCCGGCGCCCGAACAGATAGAAAACGGCGGCCGCAAGATAGTGGTTTGACGGCAACAGTCCGGCGTTGCGCACGACGATGCCATGGCGGTCATGATCGGTGTCGCAGGCAAAGGCGATCTCAAAACGGTCTTTCAGGTCGATCAAGCGACGCATGGCATAGGGTGAGGATGGATCCATGCGGATCTGTCCGTCCCAGTCGACGGTCATGAAACGGAAGGTGGGATCGACCTCCCCGTTGACGACCGTCAGGTCCAGCCCAAAGCGCTCGGCGATCACGCCCCAGTAGTGAACGCCGGCACCGCCGAGCGGATCCACGCCCATGCGCAGATGCGCGCCACGAATCGCCTCCATGTCGAGAACCGTACCGAGGTCGCTCACATACGCGTCGAGATAGTCGTACCGATGCGTCGTGGCAGCGTGCAGGGCCCTCTCGAGCGTCATTCTTTTCACGCCCAGAAGGCCGTTTTCCAGAAATTCGTTGGCGCTCGCCTCGATCCACCCCGTGACATCGCTGTCCGCCGGTCCGCCTGACGGTGGATTGTACTTGAATCCCCCGTCCTGCGGCGGATTGTGCGAAGGCGTGACGACGATGCCATCAGAAAGCCCCCGGTCACGGCCACGGTTATACGTGAGGATGGCATGAGAAACCGCGGGGGTCGGTGTGAATTCATCGCCCGTGGCGATCATGACTTCCACACCGTTGGCCGCAAGCACCTCCAGCGCCGTGGCCAGGGCGGGCCCTGACAGGGCGTGCGTATCCATCCCGAGGAACAGCGGGCCATCGATATTGCGCTGGCTGCGGTAGCGGCAAATGGCCTGGCTGATGGCAAGTACATGGTGTTCGTTGAAACTGTGTTCGAACGCGCAGCCACGATGCCCCGAAGTGCCGAAGGCGACGCGTTGCTCGGGCACCGACGGATCCGGCACCTGCGTATAGTACGCGGCGATGAGTTCCGGTACATCGATAAGCATCGATGGCTCAGCCGGATTTCCCGCCCGGGGATCGATCTTCACTGCCGCATCGTTTTTGTTGCCCATGTCACATCTCCATAAAAATACCCGTGCCACAATGTTCATCGCTGCGCGGATGACCCGCTTTGCGTTCCCGGGCGGCGGGCGAGACGAATCCGGAATCCGCGGCCGGCATAAGCTGGTGCACCTCGATCGTTTCTGCTTTCCCGGCCCAGTCGGCTACGCGTGGTCTCGCGTACCCGCGTCGAGGTCTGCCAGGATGCGCTCGCCCGCTTCCTGCTGCACCCCGCCGAGTTCGCTGGTTGGCGACGAATCCGGCGGCACAACGCGCTCACATACCGATGTGTCCGAGCGCACATGCAATCTGGCGGCGGACACAACGGCTGGTTTGCACCTCAAATACTCCGGGCCTGGAACCGGCCATCGCAGGCAAGGTCATCAGGGACAACCACGCTAGAGTTGCGGCGCAAGCAGTCTTGCCATCCCCTCCTCCAGTTGCCCCACAGCACCGGTTTCTGCGAGCCCGGACCGTGCCCCGGCCATAAGCCCATCTATCCATTCCTCCAATAACCGAATGTGTGCAGAACTAAAAACGAGCACCCCGACCTCATAGTTGAGCAGCAGGCTGCGCAGGTCGATGTTGGCGGAACCAATCATCGCCAGCTCATCGTCCATCAACACCGCCTTGGCATGCAGCATGCCGCCGGCAAAAAAGAGTATCTTTCCGCCCTCATCTGCGATGTCACGCAGGTAGCTGCGCCCGGCGATGTCGGCGATGCGATGATTCGAGCGGGCCGGGACCAAGATGCGTACCTCGACGCCGCGATGGACCGCCAGAATCAACGCCCGGCACAGTGCATCATCGGGAACAAAATAAGGGGTGACCACCCACAACCGGTGACGGGCGGAAAACGTCATGCTGAGCAGCACGTCGTAAAGCGGATCCCCGGGCACATCCGGTCCGGACGGAACCACTTGAATGCGGGCAGCTGCATCGCAGGCTGTGATCGGTCCATTTGCCGGCGGCGCTGTGTCGAGCACCTCGCCGCTGGCGAAGTGCCAGTCGGACCGGAACAGATCGACGTAGTGATTCACCGCCGGCCCTTCGATCGTGAACGTCAGATCCGGCCAGCGCCCTGGATACATCACCGGACCCAGGTATTCCACGGCGATATTGGCTCCGCCGGCCAACACCCGGCGCCCGTCTGCAATCACAGTCTTGCGATGATTGCGCAAATTCGAGCGGCCGCGGAACGGGCGGTGCAGCACCGGCATGAAAAACGCACATCGACCGCCGGCCGCCACCAGCGGCTCGAGCGCACGATGGTGAGTCTGCAGCGAGCCGACACCATCGAGCAGCAGCCGCACCGTAAGCCCCTCGGAAGCCCGCCGGGTGAGGCGCGCGAGTATATCCTTCCCTACCGGATCCGGGCGCAGAATGAAAACCCCGATGTAAATGCTGTGAGTCGCGTTTTCGATGAGATCCACCAGGGCGGCATAGCTGTCCCCGCCCGTGTGCTGCAGGGCCAGGCAGTTGCCGGAGGTGGCCGGAGGCACGTTGTGGGCCAGCAGCAGCCGTTCGGTCTCGGAAAGCGCGACCGGCACGGGCGCTATGGGCAGGATGATCCGGTTCTTCCCTGCCGAGAGTTTGCGCATCTTGCGCCCGCCGAGCAGCAGATACAGCGGTACTCCGACATAGGGAGTTAGCACAATGACCAGCAGCCAAGCAATCGTTGCCGTGGGCGGCCGTCGCTGCCGAACGATATGCGTGAGCAGCACCGCCGCAAACAGAAATCCTGCGGTCGACGCCAGATAGGGCCAAAGCCAGGACACGATCATGCGATACCGCTCTGTCTGCGAAACCCTGACATCCCTGCCGCCCGGCCGGGATGCATTGCCGATACGGCCAACCTGCACCATTTTCCGGTCCTGCAGTCCGAATGAACCACGGCGACATCAGCACTCTGTCGCCGCTGATTGTAAACTGCGCGGTCCGGCTTCACGGCATCACTGGCCCGTGCAGCGCCCGTCACGCTGCCGCATAATTATGCTCATCATGCGCGTTAACGTGAAACAACCTGGCTTGCTGGCAACAAAAACTCCTAAACAGCAATGTCTGTGATGCGGAATGAAGAAGCGGTAAGAGATGGCTTCATTTGCAGAGGTCCAGTCCCGCCCGGCCCCGGTATTCCGGGCCATACCCGGTGAGCATGCTGCTGTTCTCCAGGCGCTTCATCACAGACGGGGCATACCGGCGGCAATGGCCGTCAAACTCGTAGCCTGCAGACTTCGGCCGCGTTCCGTCTTGAACGCCCGCATCTTGTGGTCGGCATCGCCTCGCAAATAGGCTCCTTCGGCGGTTTTCGTGCGCTCTGAAGCGCACGGTACTGATGTCAATAAGGCTGGTCTTTCCGGGGTGCTTCGGCATCACCAAACCCGCGATAATGCAGCAATACCGCGATGGCTGCGGAGGCGAGCCGCGCCACCGGTGGATCGGATCGCGGCCGCAACACAATCGGCACGCCGGCACCCGCCACGACGCCAGCCCGCGTGACCCCTGCCAGTTATTCCAGGTCCTTGGCCAGAATGTTGCCGGATGCGAGGTCAGGTGCAAGCAAGATATCCACCTCGGACTGCCGATACGCTTGGTGAGCTCTGCTTCCCGGGATATGGCTTTGTCGAAGGCCCATGGTCCGTCGACAACCACATGGCGTGTCTGTTCTCGTTGCGCCATCCTGCTCGAACAGGCGGCGTCTACGGTAGACGCTATGGCAGGCTTGACCACCTACACCGCGGACAGTGCTGCCACCTTCGGCATTTCGATGCCCAGCAATCTCGCCGGATCCACGGCATCCTGCATGATCGCAGCCTTGGTCATCAGATCGGGTGCGATGTTGATCGCCGCATCGGTGACCGGAGCAGCTTGTGATAGCGGGCGAGTTCGACCGATTGTGCGCCGGCCCCTCGTGATGCGCGACAGGACATCCAAGTCTCTCTCGCGCACTCGGTTAGAGCCGGCGCAACTTATTGTGCCTTCGCCTCCGGCTACGGCACGCCGCGGCCGCCCTGCGGTCGAGCCGCGCGCGCTTTCGGCGCGCGCGAAACGCTCGCCCTGGCAACGGCTGGACGGCGTTTCGGGTGTCCTTGCAGGCGGCCTTCGGCCACCCGCCCGGACCCTACGCCTTCCGCGGACTACTCGCCTCGGCGCTTCGCGCCTTCCCATAGCTCGCAGCGTACGAATACGTGGCTCACCCGGCACGCCGGCCGCAACCGTGCCAGCACCCACCGGGTGTATCAGCACGTCGGTATGGACCCAGCCTTTCATGAGCGCTGCCGAACGCCCGTCCACCACCTCCTGCACTCCCCGTTCGGCCGCCTCCGCGTCCGACACTGCCTCAATGACAGAGTAGTGTGTTCGACGCGACGCCCACCGTTTTCATATTCGGCAGCCGGCTCACTTCGAACATGACTGTGACGGGCAGACCGCCTACTGTGGGTATCGATCATCTGCCCCCCACCGCGTCGTTCCGTACCGTTCGGAGAGAGAGGCTGCTGCAAAGTGAGTGCGCGTATTCGGCTGTTTTTAAGTCCTGGCG
>JAJYEE010000068.1 GCA_021790335.1 Pseudomonadota bacterium
GGCATGGGTGCTGCTGGGCGCAAACATATTCTGGTCTGTTGCATACGACACCGAATATGCCATGGTTGACCGCGACGATGATGCGAGGATCGGTGTGAAGTCCACCGCCATCCTTTTTGGACGCTGGGATCGCGCCCTCGTTGCGGCGAGCCATGTGCTGACGATCGTCTTCTTGGCCTGGGGCGGTGCCCTTGCCGGGCGGGGATTGCTGTATTATTCGGGTCTAGCTGTGGCGGCCGCGATTGCCGCCTATCAACAGACGCTGATCCGGACCCGCGAACGCGACCGGTGTTTCAGCGCTTTCATGAACAACAATTACTTCGGAGCAGCGGTCTACATTGGGCTGCTCCTGGATTACTACCGTTAGGAGGACCCAATGAAATTATATGGATCTTTGACTTCGCCCTATGTGCGCAAGGTTCGAGTGCTGCTGAAGGAAAAGGGAATCGCATGCGATTTGATCGTCGAAGGGCCGGCGGATCCGGCGGGCCACGTGGCTGCGCTCAACCCGTTGGGCAAGGTGCCGGTTTTGGTACGCGATGACGGCGATGTGCTGTTCGATTCTCCCCTCATAGTCGAATACCTGGATAGCCTGGCGGGCGAACCCCTGATTCCGCGCAGTGGTGAGGAGCGCTGGCATGCACTGCGCTGGCATGCGTTGGCGCAAGGTATGTTGGACGCAGTCGTGGCGCGCCTGATGGAGGTCCGCCGAGCGCCGGAGAAGCAGTCTCCGGAACTCATTACCCGTCAGGAGGCCAAGATCGTCGCGGCGCTGAAATATGCGGACAACGCCAAGAAGGGGCTGGCCTATCTCGTAGGCGAGCGCTTCAGCATTGCAGATCTGGCATTGGGCGTAGCGCTCGAATACGTTGACTTCCGTTTTCCGCATGACTGGCGCGACCGGCATGCGCGCCTGGCCCACTGGCTGGCTGGTATGAGCACACGCGGTTCATTTGCCGAGACCATACCGCCCGGCATGGAAAGATCTCTCGATGCCCCGCACTAGGCCCACACGCAGCGTGGGTACCGAGTCGGCTGCCTGCCGCCTTGTGGCAGCCGTTTCTTGCCCGGGGCAATGCGGTTGATCTACCGTGACCTGCGCCACTTCATCGCCCAGCTGGAACGCCGGGGCGAGCTCAAGCGCATCGACGTCGAGGTCGACCCGGTTCTTGAGATCACCGAAATCTGCGACCGGGCGTTGCGTGCCGCTGGCCCGGCATTGCTGTTCACTCACCCCAAGGGGCATGCAATCCCCGTGCTTGCCAACCTTTTCGGTACCCCGGAACGCGTGGCCTTGGGAATGGGGGCCGAATCGGTCGAGGCCCTGCGCGATATAGGCCGGTTGCTTGCTTTCCTCAAGGAACCGGAGCCGCCAAAGGGGTTCCGTGATCTGTGGGAGAAGCTGCCGACGTTCAAGCAGGTGCTCAATATGCCGGCGCATGTGGTCAGGGACGCACCCTGTCAGGAATGCGTGATCGAAGGAGATGCCGTGGATCTGACGCGGCTTCCGGTTCAGACCTGCTGGCCGGAGGACGCCGGCCCCCTGATTACCTGGGGGCTCACGGTGACGCGCGGACCGAACAAGGGGCGGCAGAACCTGGGGGTGTACAGGCAGCAGGTGATTGCGCGCAACAAAGTGATAATGCGCTGGCTCGCACACCGTGGCGGCGCGCTGGATTTCAGGGATTGGTGCAGTGCGCATCCCGGTGAGCGTTTTCCTGTCGCAGTCGCGCTTGGTGCCGACCCGGCAACGATCCTGGCGGCGGTGACCCCGGTGCCGGATACGCTTTCTGAGTACCAGTTCGCGGGCCTGCTGCGCGGCGCAAAAACCGACGTGGTGAAATGCCTCACAAATGATCTGCAGGTTCCCGCAACCGCCGAATTCGTACTGGAGGGGCATATCGCGCCGCAGGAAGAGGCGGAAGAGGGGCCTTTCGGGGATCATACCGGTTATTACAACGAGGTCGAGCGATTTCCGGTGTTCACCGTCGAGCGCATCACGCATCGCACGGACCCCATCTATCACAGCACCTACACCGGCCGGCCACCGGATGAGCCCTCCATTCTCGGGTTGGCGCTCAACGAGGTTTTCGTGCCTCTGCTGCAGAAACAGTTTCCCGAGATCGTCGATTTCTATCTGCCGCCCGAAGGCTGTTCGTATCGCCTGGCGATAGTGAGCATCCGAAAGCAGTACCCCGGGCATGCCAAACGCATCCTGTTTGGTGTCTGGTCGTTCCTGCGCCAGTTCATGTACACCAAATTTGTCATCGTTACCGACGACGACATAAACGTGCGTGACTGGAAGGACGTCATCTGGGCCGTCACCACGCGCGTTGACCCGGCGCGCGATACGGTCATCGTTGGGAATACACCGATAGACTACCTCGATTTCGCCAGCCCGGTTGCGGGTCTGGGATCGAAGATGGGCCTCGATGCGACGAACAAATGGCGGCCCGAGACGGCACGCGAATGGGGCCGCGCGATCTCCATGTCTCCGTCCGTGCGCCAGCGCGTGGACATGATCTGGGAACAGCTCGGCATCGTGGTACGGGCCAAAGACCGGCCATGACATTTCAGGCTGGTATCGAAACGCAGCACCGGCCCTTCTTTGCAGGCCGGATGCGGCCACAGCAATGCCGGGTGTCCGGGACATCTGTATTCCGGATTGGGACGCGGGTAATGGCCGGGAATCCGGGCCAGGCCCACCCGCGACTACTGTTTCGGAAAGTTCGGCCGGATATCCTGAGGATCTTGGAGTGTGTACCGCGCACCGGCGAACGAGGTTGCCGGGCGGCATGAGACAGTCGTCTCCATGCGAATCCGGGCCGGTAACCATCCAGGGCCCTGCGGGTCCGCTGGAAGCGCTGCTGGCGTGTCCGGAGGCAGAATCAGAAAGGCCCATTCAGGCGGTCATCTGCCATCCGCATCCACTGTACGGTGGCACCCTGCAAAATAAGGTTGTTCATACACTTGCCCGCAGCTTTGCCGAAGTGGGAGTACGTACCGTGCGTTTCAATTTCCGTGGGGTCGGCCGCAGTGCCGGCAGTTTTGATGACGGTAACGGAGAGTCCGACGATCTGCTGGCTGTTGCTGACTGGGTGAGGGGCCGCAATCCTTCCGCGGAAACATGGTTTGCCGGATTTTCATTCGGGGCTTACGTAGCGCTGCGCACGGCGGCGCAGCGGCCGGTATCTCGGATGGTGCTGGTGGCGCCACCGGTCAACCTCTACGACTTTAGCGCCCTGCCGTCACCTGGCCGTACGTCGATCGTTCTGCTCGGCGATCAGGATGAGGTCGTTCCGGTGCGCAGTGTGCAGGATTGGGTAGCAGGCCTCGATGACCCGCCGCATCTTTTGATCATGCATGGCGCCGGCCATTTCTTTCACGGACGTCTCAACGATCTGCGCGCAAGCCTCCAAGACGCGCTCGCGTTGGGACCGGTCCGGTAACCCACCGCCTGAAAAACGTGTGCCGCCGCAATGTCGTCATTATTTGCTCCGCGAAATGTCAACGGCGCACACCATCTCAGCGGGGCGTGGAACGGATACGCTCCGCCGAGCGCACCCGGTTCCTCACCGCAGGCAGTGAGGAGCCGGGCGTGCATTGCAGGGATCTGGTTTCAGGACGTCGTCGGAAGAGGTTACCATTGTGGCGGTTTGCCGAGTGATACGGGACAAACGATGTCTGACTCTGAAATACCGGAACGCTACGCTGTGATGGGTAATCCGGTCGGCCACAGCAAGTCGCCGACGATTCACCGGATGTTTGCCTGCCAGTTCGGGGAAAACATTGACTACACGGCGATTCAGGTTGAGCCCGGCGGCTTTGCGCGGGCGGTGGATCGGTTCCGAGCAGCCGGAGGCCGCGGCCTGAACGTGACGGTGCCGTTCAAGCTGGAAGCGTACAGGCTTGCCGATTTGCATACCGAACTGGCGGAGAAGGCGCAGGCGGCAAATACGCTCCGGTTCAACCGTGACGGAAGGATCGAGGCACATAATACCGACGGTCTCGGTCTGGTGCGCGACCTCACCAGGCTCCTCGGTGTGGACTGGGGAGACCCGGTCGGGCGGTGTCCGAAGCGTGCATTCCATGGAAAAAGCGTGCTGATTCTGGGAGCGGGTGGTGCCGTGCGCGGGGTGCTGGCCCCGTTGCTGGAGTGCGCGCCCGATTCGGTCGTTATCGCCAATCGCACGGTCGCCCGCGCCAAGGAACTGGAGCGCCTGTTCGGAAATCCTCCCATCAGCGCCTGCGGGTTGCATGATCTCGCCGATCAAGGTTTTGACATCGTCATCAATGGTACCAGTGCAAGTCTGCAGGGGGAGGTGCCGCCGCTGCCCCAGGAAATTTTCAGCGCGGGCGCACTTGCCTACGACATGATGTATGGCGATCGTCCGACGCCGTTCATGGAGTGGGCGCGACAAAACGGCGCGGCATGCGTCTCCGACGGTCTGGGCATGCTGGTGGAACAGGCCGCGGAATCCTATTATTTCTGGCGCGGCATGCGTCCCGATACCGCGGCGGTCATGAAGGCCTTGCGTGACCGCAACTAGCCGCTGTTGTGTGGCGTTCCTCCACCGACCCGACCTGCCAGGCTCGCTGAAGGCATCACCGCGGGCGGTAGTCGTCTTTCAGCTGGACGTAATGGGCAGCCGAGTAGTCGATCCACGCAAGCTCCGGAGTGGTCAGCGGCCGGACTCGGCGCACAGGAGTTCCGAACCACAGATAGCCGCCTTCGAGCTCTTTCCCTTCGGGCACCAGACTGCGCGCCCCAAGCAACACGTGGGACCGGATCAGCGCTCCGTCCAGCACCACCGAGCCCATTCCGATGAGGCACCGGTCTTCGATTGTGCAGCCGTGGAGGGTCGCCTGATGGCCGATAGTCACCTCGCTGCCGATGGTCGTCGCATTGCCTGCGGGTAGCGCTACATGTTGATGGGTGACGTGGATAACGCTTCCGTCCTGGATGTTTGTGCGTGCACCGATGCGTATGCGGTTGACGTCCCCGCGAATGACACATAGGGGCCAGATGGAGCTGTCTTGCCCGATGGCTATATCTCCGATAAGCACCGCCGATTCGTCGACGTATGCGGACGCAGCGATCGATGGCGTGACGTCAAGATAAGAGCGGATGGTCATGGGTCCCTCGATACGGCCCGGCAAGCGCCAGCTGCCCGATGGACAAATTGCCGGGATGTTGTCAAAGAGCGGCACGCCGCGGTACCCCAGGGAAGCAGCAAACCCAAGAAGATCCGGTTGACGCGTGCCCAGGCGGGCAGTGGTCTGCGCGGCCGCAAAGCGGCAATCTGCCTTACCGCTCCGCCCGCAGATGCCTTGTGCAGATCTCCCCGGTACGTGGCACAGAATTGATCCGCCCGTCCCAAGCAGTGTACCGGAATGGCGGCAGACACGACACACCGTAGTGCGGTGTTGCAGAGTCAGGATAGGAACAGGGGTTCTTCATCCAAGAGGGCCAGCTGTTCGCGAAGTATAAGCACCTGCTCTTCCCAATAGCGAGTGGTGTTGAACCATGGAAAATTCCGTGGAAATGCCGGATCATCCCAGCGCCGCGCCAGCCAGGCGCTGTAGTGAATGAGCCGCAACGTACGCAGCGGTTCGATCAGTGCGATCTCGCTCGCGTCGAAGTCCATGAAGCTCGCATAACCATCCAGAATTTCACCCAGCTGCCGCTGCATCGCACCCCGGTCCCCGGACAGCAGCATCCACACGTCCTGGATCGCCGGACCGCTGCGGGCATCGTCGAAGTCGACAATGTGCGGACCGGTATCCGTCCAGAGAAGATTGCCAAGATGACAGTCTCCGTGCAGTCGCAGCGTGCGCGCCGATACCGCGGCCATCATTCCGGCGATGCGTTCCACGAGTTCCGATGCGAGCGAGCGATAGGCCTGATCGAGGTAGCCGGGAAGGAACCCGTGATCAAGCAGGTAGCGGACGGGTTCGCGGCCGAATGCTTCGACGGTCAGCTGTGGACGGCTGTGAAAGCGGGCGCTTGCGCCGACGCGATGAAGGCGTCCTAGGTAGCGGCCAAGCATGCGCCGCTCCTCCGGCAGGCCGAGTTCCGACGCGCGCCCGGGTTGCCACGGAAACAGCGCATAGCGGAAGCCCGCGTAGTGGCAAAGAGTCGACCCCTCCGGGCCGATGAGCGGGGTGACCACCGGGATTTCCTGCTCGGTTAACTCGCGCGTGAAGGCATGTTCCTCCGCTATCTGGTCGTCGGTCCAGCGGCCAGGGCGGTAGAACTTGACAGCGATGGGACCGCGGGTCTCGGTATCGACTCGATAGACACGATTTTCATAGCTGTTTAGCGCGAGTAAGCCACCGGTACAGCGCACCGGCAGGCGCTCGACCGCATCAAGGATGACCTCTGGCGTGAGATCCTCATACGGGTGAGTGTGGCTCACGTTGCGGGTCCACGGGCGGGTACTGTGCTTGGCCAAGACATGCTAGATTATGATCCTCTGGTCAACCGTCGTATCCCTAACCTACCATGACACAAGTGGCGAGCGAAGCAGATAATCCCCTGCTCGATTTGCGCGGTTTGCCGCGCTTCACGGAAATCCTTCCCGAACATGTCGAGCCCGCGCTGGACGTGATGCTGGCGCGCAACCGGGAAGAACGCGAACGTTTGCTGACATCGGGGGTGCCATTTAGCTGGAACAGTTTTGCCCAGCCCATGGAGGACATGGAGGAGCGGCTGAGCCGTCTCTGGTCGCCGGTATCGCACCTCAACGCTGTTATGAACAGCGAGGCGCTGCGCGAAGCCTACAATCGGTGCCTGCCCAAACTCAGCGATTATCAGACCGAACTGGGCCAAGACGAGCGTGTGTACCGCGCCTACAAGGTTATCGCGGCCGACGCAGCGTTTTCGGAATTGACCGCAGCCCAGAGGAAGATCATCGAGCATACGCTGCGCGACTTCCGTCTGTCCGGAGCGGAGCTGGGAACTGCCGACAAGAACCGCTTTCGGGAGATCCAGCAGGAACTCTCGTCGCTGACGAGCCGATTCGAGGAGAACGTGCTCGATGCGACCAATGGCTGGGAGCTGTTGATCACCGATGCGGCTGATCTGGAGGGGTTGCCGGAGTCTGCGCGTGCCGCGGCGCTACAAACAGCCGCGCACGATGGCAAGTCTGGCTGGAAATTCAGCCTGCACGGACCCTCGTATATGGCATTCATGACCTACTCCGACAGACGTGCGCTGCGCCGGAGTATGTATGAGGCCTATGTCACCCGCGCGAGCGATCAAGGGCCGCAGGCCGGACGCTGGGACAACGGCGAAGTAATCGATCGCCTGCTCGCATTGCGGGCCGAGGAGGCGCGCTTGCTCGGCTACCCGGATTACGCTTCGCTATCGCTGGTGACAAAGATGGCGAAGAGCGTCAACGAGGTCCTGGCTTTTCTGAGCGGACTCGCGGAGCGTTCCCGCCCCGCGGCGCAGCGTGAGTTGGCGGAGCTGCGTTCGTTCGCCCTCTCCGAGTTCGGGGCCACGGATCTGGAGGCCTGGGACATTCCGTATTATTCGGAAAAACTGCGCCAGCGCCGCTATGACTTCTGTGATGAGGATCTGAGGCCTTATTTTCCGGTGCCGCAGGTTATCGCCGGCATGTTCGCGGTCGTCAACCGTCTTTACGGGCTTGAAATCCGTCAGTCCGACAACCCCGAAGTCTGGCATCCGGACGTTCGTTTCTACGAAATCCGCGACATGCACGGCGAGGTGCGTGGTCGTTTCTACATGGATCTTTATCCGAGATCCGGCAAGCGCGGAGGAGCGTGGATGGATGACTGCATAAGCCGCAAGCGCACTGCCACGGGCGTGCAGGTGCCGGCGGCCTATCTGGTCTGCAACTTCACCCAGCCGGTAGGCGACGATCCCGCGCTCCTCACCCATGACGAAGTCACGACTCTATTTCATGAATTCGGTCACGGCCTGCATCATATGTTGACCCGTGTCGATTACGTCGGTGTTTCCGGCATCAACGGTGTCCCTTGGGACGCTGTGGAACTGCCAAGCCAGTTCATGGAGAACTGGTGCTGGGAACGCCAGGCCTTGGATAGCTTGGCGCGCCACTACCAAACCGGCGCACCGCTGCCGCAGGTTCTCTATGACAAGATGATCGCAGCAAAAAACTTCCAGTCTGGCATGCAGATGGTACGGCAACTGGAGTTCGCGATGTTCGATATGCGTTTGCACGGTGGTTTCGGACCGGCGAAAAAAACGGTCCAGGAACTTCTGGACGAAGTCCGCAAGGAGGTCGCGGTCGTTTTCCCGCCGGCGTTCAGCAGGTTTCAGAACAGTTTTTCGCACATTTTCGCGGGCGGCTACGCCGCTGGATACTACAGCTATAAATGGGCCGAGGTTCTGTCAGCCGATGCTTTCAGCAAGTTCGAGGAAAACGGGGTTTTCGACCGCCAGACCGGCGATGCCTTCCTGCACAGCATCCTCGAGCAGGGCGGCGTATATGAGCCAATCGAGCTGTTCATCAGGTTTCGTGGCCGCGCACCGAAGATTGATGCGCTGTTGCGTCACTCCGGCCTGGCGAGCTGAGTCCGGCAAGGGACGAGGAGACATCTGTTTGTTGGTTTCGCGTGGGCACTGATGCTGTTGCCTGTGCCCGGATTTTCCGACCAGCTGGTGCGCACCTATCTGAAGCAGCGCAACGTCATCTTCAGTGAAGTGAATGTCGCCACCGACTTCAAGGCACAGCAGGAAATGCGCAAGACGGTGGGTGAGCTGTCGGTTTCTGCGGTCACTGTCGGTTCCAAGGTCATACAATGGTACGTACCAGCGCAGCTGTCCGCTGCGCTGGGCCACGAAGGCTATCCCAAGCTAAGAGCATCGAGCGACAGCACATCGCCGTAGCGTCCGGCGTATAATTGCAATACGACGCTTGTCGGGCACTCCCGGATCCGCGCGGTTCCGGGGTCGCGTGTTCGGTGCCGCCTGGTATGCCTGTACCTCGAACGGATTGCGGGCTTTGTGAAATGCGCAAGGCCAGCGACTTGGTCGCAGACAGTCATACTCATCATCATGAATCAATGGGTTATCGTCATATTTAAGATCGCCACATG
>JAJYEE010000069.1 GCA_021790335.1 Pseudomonadota bacterium
CCGTTCACGGCGCCCTTTTCGCGCAGCATCAGGCGCTGGTGTACGCCAAAGCGGTGCTGCTCGTCGACGATGACGAGACCGAGGCGACTGAATCCGATCTCACGCTGGAACAGCGCATGGGTACCAACTACAACTGGCGCGCTCCCGGAGGCAACGAGTTCCGACATGGAGCGGCGTGTCTGGGCATTGAGTCTGCCGGTCAACCAGGCAACCTCGATATTCATCGGCGCCAACCAGTCCCGGAAATTGCGCCAGTGCTGCTCGGCCAGAAGCTCGGTTGGTGCCATGATCGCAACCTGCCAGCCGCATTCGACCGCATGAAGCGCTGCCGCCGCCGCAACCAGCGTTTTTCCTGACCCTACATCGCCTTGGACCAGCCGCTGCATCGGCTGCCTCTGACGCAGGTCGCCCGTGATCTCCTTTATCACCCGTTGCTGCGCGGCCGTGAGTGCAAACGGCAGACGTGCGCACAGCGCATCGAACAGCTTTCCGCCGGCATCGATGGCGGGGGCGTCATGCCGGCGGACGTGCTC
Source organism: Pseudomonadota bacterium (assembly GCA_021790335.1). Classification (GTDB taxonomy): domain Bacteria; phylum Pseudomonadota; class Gammaproteobacteria; order Acidiferrobacterales; family UBA6901; genus JAJYCY01. Next base: position 534 of record JAJYEE010000069.1, read on the forward strand.
CCGCAGTTTGCGCAAGCTCAGGCAGTGCGCCAGCAGCTCTTCGAAGGCCAGGCGTCGCTGTGCGGGGTGGAGTCCCTGCGTCAGCATGTCAACGGCTGCCTGCGGGGGTGGACGATGCACGTAGTCCAGAGCCTCGCGAAGTGTGGGCAGCTGCAGCATGACCAACACCTCTTCCGGCAACCATTCGCGGATGCCCTGCAGGCGTGTATCCAGAACCCCAGCTATGAGCCTGCGCAGCGAAAGCTGATGCACGCCTTCTGTAACCGGGTATACGGGCGTCAACCGGCTTTCCGGTTCTGGCTTTACGCCCGCGGGCAGAAGCTCGTACTCGGGGTGGACCACTTCCGGCCCGGTCGGCCCGTTGCGCACTTCACCAAAGCAGCGCAAATGCGCACCCCGCTGCAAGGTGTTCTGCTGCGCTAGCGAGAAATGAAAGAAGCGCAGCAGAATGCTGCCGCTGCCGTCGGCCACACGGCACAGAAGATTGCGGCGACCGCGGTAGACAACGTCTGACAGCTCGATGTTTCCGCAAAACATCGCCTCCTGGCCGGCCCTCAGACTGCCGATCGGCGCAAGCCGGGTGCGGTCCTGATAGCGGAGAGGGAGGTGAAACAGCACGTCCTGAACGGTGCGCAAACCGAGGCGCCCGAGCTTCGCCGCGACCCTCGGTCCGACCCCCTTGAGCGCCGAGACCGGCTGCTGCTCGATATCCATTAGTCGCGCAAGAGAGGTTCTACTGATCCTCGAGGACCATAATCGCGTCCATCTCGACCGACGCCCCCTTGGGCAGATCGGCAACACCTACCGCAGCGCGCGCCGGATAGGGCTTGCGGAAGTAATCGGCCATGACTTCGTTCACGACCGGAAAATTGGCGAGATCCGTGAGATAGACGTTCAGCTTCACGAACTGCTGCAGGCCTCCGCCCGCCGCCCTGGCAACCGCCGCCAGATTCTCGAATACCTGCACAATCTGTACGCGAATGCTGCTGGTCTCAAGCTCACCGCTTTCGGGACGCAGCGGGATCTGCCCGGAAAGGTAAACCGTCGAACCGGCCCGTACCGCCTGCGAATATGTGCCGATCGCCTGCGGAGCGTCATCGGTCTGAATTGCCTCTCTTTTCATCGATCACCTCGTGTGGAAATCGCAAGTAGCCAAGGGGCAATGAGCCCATGCGCGAGACACGCCGTCACGTGAACGGCTGGTCCGCTAACCCTTCATTCGATTGATGCGTATGACCGCTTCCTGCGAGCGTATACGGCGAATAATCTTGGCCAGATGCGCGCGGTCGCGCACTTCGACCGTGAAATCTATGGAGGCATTGAAGCTGTCACGTTCCTCAATGGACACGGCGTCGACGTTCGCATCCATCTCGGCGATCGCCGCCGCCGCCATGGCGAGGACACCACGCTGGTTCTTGACCTCGACGCGCAGGTTGACCGGAAACACGGAATCGATTCGGCTCTCCCAGCGCACATCGATCCACTGTTCCGGATGCTTTCGGTACTTGACCACATTCGGACAGTCTTCGGTGTGCACGACGATGCCGCGGCCCGCCGACAGAAAACCCAGAATGGGGTCACCGGGGATGGGACGACAACAGCGTGCAAATGTCACAACCACCCCCTCGGTGCCGCTGATGGCCAATCCGGGCTGCTTTTCGCCGGTCGTCCTGATGTCTGCGGTCGCTGGCAGAAGCTGTCGGGCCACCACGGCTGCGAGCCGGTTACCTAGCCCGATGTCGGCAAGAAGGTCGTCCCAGCTCCGAATCTTCAGCGTCCGCAACAGCGAGCCACGCCGTGCTTCATCGACGCCCGACAGTTCCATGCCAGCCTCCTGCAAAGCCTTATTGAGGAGACGTTCGCCGAGTCTTACAGACTCGCCGCGCTGCAAATTCTTGAGATAACTGCGGATGTGCGCTCGCGCCTTGCCGGTCACCACGTAGTCGAGCCACATCGGGTTGGGGCGGCCCCGTTTAGAGGTGATGATCTCGACATGATCGCCGTTGCGCAGCGCGGTACGCAGTGGCACGAGTTCGTGGTTGATCTTGGCGCCAGAGCAGCGGTTGCCCACATCGGTGTGGACGTCGTAGGCGAAATCGACGACGGTCGCGCCACGGGGAAGCTTCCTGATGTCGCCGTTGGGGGTAAACACATACACCTCGTCGGGAAACAGGTCGACCTTCAGGTGCTCCAGGAATTCGTTCGGGTTGCCGGCCTGCTGCTGGATCTCGAGAAGGTCCTTCAGCCACCGCAGCGCGCGCTTGTGCACTTGCGCGCCGTGGTCTCCGCTCTTGTACAGCCAGTGCGCGGCAACGCCCGCCTGCGCCACCCGGTGCATGTCTTCCGTACGGATTTGCACTTCAATCGACACACCGAAAGGGCCGAAAACCACCGTATGCAGCGATTGATAGCCATTGGCCTTTGGTATAGCGATGTAATCCTTGAACCTGCCGGGTATCGGCTTGTACAGGTTGTGGATGATACCGAGCATCCGGTAGCAGGTGTCCACCTTGTCAACGATGATGCGGAATGCGTATACGTCGTACACTTGCTCGAAAGTAAGGGACTTCTGACGCATCTTCTTGTAGATGCTGTAGAGATTCTTTTCGCGGCCGGAGACCTCGGCCGCCAGACCCTCTTGCTTCAGCTGGTTCAGGATCGCGCCCCGGACCTTCTCGACAAGGGTCTTGCGGTTGCCATGCCGCTTGCGCGTAGCTTCGGCAAGCACGCGATAACGCAGCGGATACAGGTTGGCGAAACCCAGATCTTCGAGTTCATGCGACCACTGATGCATACCCAGACGATTGGCGATGGGTGCATAAATGTCGAGGGTTTCATGCGCGATGTCGCGGCGCCGCTCGGGCGGCAGGGCGCCTAGCGTACGCATATTGTGCAGGCGGTCGGCAAGCTTGATGAGAATTACCCGGATGTCCTGCGACATCGCAAGCAGCATCTTGCGGAAATTCTCGGCCTGCTCTTCCTCTTTGGTCTTGAACTCGATCTGGCCGATCTTGCTCACGCCATCGACCAACTCGGCAACGTCCTTCCCGAAATCCGCCGCCACCTGCTCCTTCGCGGTGGGGGTGTCCTCAATCACGTCGTGCAGGATCGCGGCGATGATGCTCCGGCTGTCGAGATGCATCGCCGCCAGGATGCGGGCGACCTCGAGGGGGTGGAAGATGTACGGTTCACCGCTGCGCCGGCGCTGGCCCTCATGCGCCTGGGCACCGAACAAATAGGCCCGATAGACATCGGCGACTTCCGGGGCGGGCAGGTAAGCCTCCAGCAGTACGCACAGGTCTCCGATCTGGAACCTTTCGTCCCTCGTCGCCAGATACGGTTGATCAGGAAGAACTGGCGCCGCCTTCCTTTTCTGCAGGCGCAGCAGACGCGCCCGCGTCCGTCGCAATCTGGCCCGCTGTGTCGTCATCAGGTTCGTATGCAGCCTCCGGAGCCTTTTCATCCAGGATAGCGTTCGTGACGAAGCCCCCGGCGATCTCGCGCAAGGCAACCACCGTCGGCTTGTCGTTTTCACGGCCCACACAGGGCTCGGCACCCAGCGCGAGCTGTCGGGCACGTTTTGTAGCCACCAGAACCAGCTGGAAGCGGTTCTCCACATTCTCAAGACAATCCTCTACGGTAACTCTGGCCATTCCTCACCTCGTTCGTATTAACACTCTTCCGTCCCGGACGTTCCCCGGCAGTTTTCCGTCAGGAACGCGGTACAGGTCATGCCCACACTGTGACCACCCCGGAAAATCCGGAACAGACTGACTGCTGTAGTGCCGGCCCCATTCGTGACAGTTGCCGGATTACAGCTGCGCTTACTGACATCTTACTGATAATTTGAGTTTTTTTCTATTCGTCCCGCAGAAGGGTGGCAATATCGGGCGTTACGGGCCGAACGTCGCCGAAACGGCCTTCCAGAATCGCACGGATATCGGACAACGCCGCAGAAAAAACGTCGTTGACGACGACATGGTCGAACTCGCCGTAATGGCGCATTTCCGACGAGGCCTCCCGCATCCTCCGCGCTATGGTCTCGGCGCTGTCCTGACCACGGCCAACCAGACGCTCGTGGAGCACTTCGCGTGAAGGCGGAAGTACGAAGACCGTTACCGCATCCGGCATGAGCTCCTTGATACGCCGGGCACCCTGCCAGTCTATGTCCAGAACCACGTTTTTGCCGGCCACCAGCAGATCTTCGACCGATTGCCGCGCCGTACCGTAGAAGTTGCCGAAAACCTGTGCGTGCTCGAGGAATCGCCCTTCCTTGACCATGGCCGCAAACTGGTCGGTCGATACAAAGTGATAGTCTGTGCCATCCCGCTCCCCGGGGCGCGGTGCGCGCGTGGTATGGGACACGGACACCGCAACATTCGGCGCACTGGCCGCAAGCGCCTTGGCCAGGCTTGACTTGCCAGCACCGGAAGGGGCGGACAATATAAGAAGCGTCCCGGGGATCATCGACAAGCTGGCCTGTGCGACTGGCGCCAAAGCCGGTGTCGCGGGCACCCGGTGTCGCGCTGCCGAGGACCGGCAACGATGAAACGAGCCGTTAACACTGTCATTCGGAGACCTGGATCACAAATTTTGGCCTGAAAACGCCGTAACGGCGAGACTTCTCCTGCTTCCGCACGGACCACAAAACACTCGCGGATTCATGTCTTCCCAAGGTTGATCAATGGGAGGGGATCCGAAATCACCTGCTTGCTGTCCAAGAAAACAAGCCGGGGCGAGGAACCTTGGAATGCTACTCGATATTCTGGACCTGCTCCCGCATTTGCTCGATCAGAACCTTCAGGTCCACCGCGGCATTCGTAAGCCGGACGTCCACGGCCTTCGATCCCAGCGTATTGGCCTCGCGGTTGAATTCCTGCATCAAAAAGTCCAGCCGCCGTCCGATCTGCCCTCCCTGATCCAGTACTCGCCGCGCCTCTGACAGATGGGCTGCAATCCGGTCAAGCTCCTCGTCGACATCAATCCGCTGGGCAAACAAGACAATTTCCTGCTCGACACGCGAGGCATCAAGCTCCTTACGCAGATCTGCCAGACGCCCCGTCAGTCGGTCCCGGTACTTCTGCACCACCTCAGGCAGCCAGCCGCGCACCGCCTGCACTATCCCTTCCATGGCGTCGAGTTTCTGGCGGATCGCCCCGGCAAGGTGTGCCCCCTCGCGCCGGCGTGTATCGAGCATTTCGCCCACCGTACGGTCCAGCAGCCGCAGGCTTTCACCGCCAAGCGCTTCGGCATCAAGGCCTGCCCCACGCAACGCACCAGGCCAACGCAAGATGTCGATCACCCGCAATGGCCGAATGCTTGTGCCGCTGTCCTGGGCAATGGATTCGAGCTTGCGCCCCACGCCCATGAGCTTGGACACGAGCGCATCGTCCGGAGCGAGTTCGGCAGAGATCTCGTGCGCCTGAAACCGCAGGATGCAGTCCACCTTGCCGCGGCCCAGGCGCTTGCCCAGGGACTCCCGAACTTGAGGCTCCAGCGCCCGCAACTCCTCCGGCAAACGCACGGCGACCTCGAGGTAGCGGTGATTGACCGATCGAAGCTCCCAGACAAGATTGCCCCACTGCGTGTCCTGGTCGCAGCGTGCATATGCGGTCATGCTCAGCGCCATGGCAGTCCGACGTCCGGTTACAAGTTGGGGGATGTTAAACTGGCCGCCCGGCTACCGTCCACCGCCAGAGCGACTATATTAGAATTGAGACAGGCCGCGTTTGGATGCGCCACCGGTTTCCACGGCTGAGGTAAATCCCGGAAAATCAAGATGAAGCGATTCAAAAATACCCTCGGAAAAGGGTATACCCTGAACGGGTACCGCATTGAAAAAGCCATCGGTGGTGGAGGGTTCAGTCTCGTCTACCTGGCGACCCTGCTTGCGGAGGATCGGCGGGTTGCCATAAAAGAATACCTGCCGAGCGCCCAGGCTAGGCGTGTTGAAGACTCACGGGTGGAACCGCTGTCAGAAGGACTGGCCGGAGCCTACCGCCAGGGGATCAAGCGCTTTTTCGATGAAGCAAGTGCGCTGGCCAAGGTGAACCATCCGAACATCGTGCGGGTCGAGAACTTTTTTCGGGCAAACAACACTGTCTACATGGTCATGCGCTACGAGCACGGCAAGGACCTGCGCTGGTACATAAAGCACAAGTCCGGGAAACTCAGCGAACGATTCATCCGCACCGTGTTTCCCCAACTCCTGCTCGGAATGCGCGAACTTCATAGTAATCGTCTGTTACACCTCGACATCAAGCCTGCCAATATCTTCCTGCGCCCCGGCGGCAAGCCTTTACTGCTCGACTTCGGGGCAGCGCGCGCGTCGGTGGCCGGAAGCAAGCCGAGCGGACCGCAAACACTAACCGTGGGCTATGCCCCCATCGAGCAGCACATGGGTGGCCATCTCGGCCCGTGGACCGACATGTATGCCATCGGCGCTTCGATGTGGGCATGCATCAACGGCAGGGCTCCGCCGGCGTCCACCCAGCGTGCACTCAAGGACACTTACAAACCGGCGGCGCGCTCGTTCGCCCGCCTTTATTCACCCCAGCTGCTGGAAGCGATCGACTGGTGCCTGGAAATGAACCAGCTGGAGCGTCCGCAAAACGCCCAGGAGCTGCTGGACGTCCTGAACCCGATGATGACCGCCGACGCCGGGGCCGATTCCGGCGAACCTTTTTGGCCATTTCGTCTGCCGTGGAAAAGGGGTTAGTCGCCATGCGCTTCCAGTTGGCACATCACAGCCTCAAAGGATCGCGTCCGACAAACCAGGACCGCATTGCTTACGCCGAGCGCGACAACAGCATATTGATGGTTCTGGCCGACGGTCTCGGCGGCTATGACGGCGGGGCACTCGCAGCGGAGACGCTCACCCAGTCTATCGTGCGTGCATTCGAGTCGGTCAGGCAGCCCGTGATCGACAAGCCTTCTGCCTTTCTTGCGCTTGCGATCATGCAGGCGCACAAGACGATCCTGAAGAACGGGAGCGCCCATGTTCCGCCCATTTCGCCGCGCACGACCTGCGTGGTGTGCCTGGTGCAGCGCGGCTACGCCTACTGGGCACACGTTGGCGACAGCCGCCTCTATCATTTCCGCGATAACAGCCTGCTGCAGCGCACTTTCGACCACAGCACCACCGAACAGATGCATCTCGACGGGTTGTTGAGCGAAGACGAGATGCGGTTGCACCCGGAGAAGGGCCACCTACTGAAGTGTGTAGGCGGACCGCGCAGGCCCACGATCAGCCTTGGAACAGAAATCTCGCTCAATTCCGGCGATACGCTTTTGCTGTGCTCCGACGGCCTATGGCAGGCATTGAGCCCCGCAGAGCTTGCGCGCTTTGTCGCATTCAGCTCGCTGGATGAAGGCGTCGAGGAGATGCTGCTCACAGCGGAAAACAAGATGAAGAAGACCTGCGACAACCTCAGTGCCATCGGATTGCGCTGGGAAGAAAGCCGGACCAGGGAACCGCCGCTGCAGCCTGTAAAGGTGACGGAAACCTCCCATGATGCGATGTGGAGCGATGCATGCCGCAAGAACGTGGACCGAAAGCGCCGTACCCGGGAAACCGAAACGCCCGCACATGGCAAGGGAAAGTCACTCGATATAGCCATCAAAGAGCTCGAGGATTTTGTCAGTCGGTTTGAACCCAAACGCGACCGTGATCGCTGAACGGCGCTTCGTGCCCAACCGGCTCCCTCGCAGCACGCCGATTCCTGTACAATGCACGCTGGCAAATCAACGAAATCCCAATTCTCATGAGACCTAGCGGCCGCGCGCCACACGAACTCCGCAATATTCACTTCACCCGTCAGTTTACGCGACATGCCGAAGGATCGGTGCTGGTAGAATTCGGCGACACCAAGGTCATCTGCAATGTGAGCATCGACGAAAAGGTGCCGCCCTTTCTGAAGGGAAAAGGCCAGGGCTGGGTAACGGCCGAGTACGGAATGCTGCCGCGGTCAACCGGCAATCGTATGGCGCGCGAGGCTGCTCAAGGCCGGCAAGGTGGACGCACACAGGAAATTCAGCGTCTTATCGGCCGCTCGCTACGTGCCGCCGTCGATCTCAAACAGCTCGGGGAACGCACCCTGACCGTTGACTGTGACGTGATTCAGGCGGACGGCGGAACCCGCACCGCATCGATAACGGGGGCTTGTGTCGCCCTGCATGACGCGCTCGCGCGCCTGCGGGCCAAGGGACTGTTGCATGGCAATCCTTTCCACCATCTCATCGCCTCCGTTTCGGTTGGCATGCACGGAGGTCAGGCGGTGCTTGATCTGGACTATGCAGAGGACTCATCGGCTGCGACCGACATGAACGTCGTCATGAATGACGCCGGACGATTCATCGAGGTCCAGGGCACAGCTGAGGGCGAGGCCTTCAGTCGTGAAGACCTCCTGGCCATGACCGAACTTGCCTCGCAGGG
>JAJYEE010000023.1 GCA_021790335.1 Pseudomonadota bacterium
TTGAACTTGGGGTTTTTCGAAGCAGGAATGGTGATGGTGTCGCCGGTACGCGGATTGCGTCCGGTGCGCTCTGCGCGGTTGCTCACCGAAAACGTTCCGAACCCGACGATCGTGACCTGATCCCCGCCCTTAAGGGCATTGGAGATCGAATCGAACACCGCGTCTACCGCCCTCGAGGCGGAAGCCTTGTTGAGATCCGTGGTTTCGATGACTTTGTCGACAAGTTCGGCTTTATTCATTTTCCGTTCCCCCTAGATGAATGCGCTAGATGTAGTGGCACGAGGCGCAGCATCTCTGCTGCCAGCGCATAAACCGCGACCCGCTGGAGCCATCAAATCTCCTCCACGCGTCCTCAACCAGCGAAATCACACCCGCGTCACGGGCGGATTCGCTGCGGTGGTTCCCTGCTGCCGGCGGCACGACCACGCCACTAACGGGGCGTGCCCGCCCTTAATTTTCCGTGTGATTCACAATACCACATCAAAAACTGCCGCGCTATCCTTCCACGCACATGACCACGGAGCCGGCCGCGCACCGGACCGACGGGCGGGGCTCAATGTGTGGTCACGACTTTGGTCACTTCAGACTTGTCGTCCACCGCCTTTGACTGCTCGCCCGCTTCCGGCTCTTTGAGGGGCTCCGGCGGCCGTTCCAGCGCCGTTTCGAGCACCTGATCGATCCAGCGGTACGGACGGATATCGAGACCTTCCCGGACATTCTTCGGGATATCGGCCAGATCCTTGCGGTTTTCCTCCGGGATCACCACGATCTTGATACCGCCCCGATGGGCAGCCAAGAGCTTCTCCTTCAGTCCGCCGATCGGCAGCACTTCCCCCCGCAGCGTGATTTCTCCGGTCATGGCGACATCGGCGCGTACCGGGATACGGGTAAGCGCCGACACCATGGCGGTACACATCGCAATACCTGCGCTGGGTCCGTCCTTCGGCGTAGCGCCTTCCGGCACATGCACATGGAAATCGTGCTTCTGGTAGAAATCGACGGGTATCCCGAGCGCGGCCGCACGACTGCGCACGACGCTCATCGCCGCCTGGATCGACTCCTGCATGACATCTCCGAGCTTGCCGGTGATAGTCAGCTTGCCCTTGCCTGGGACGATGATGCTTTCTATCGTCAGCAGCTCGCCCCCGACTTCGGTCCATGCCAGACCTGTGACCTGCCCGACCTGGTTCGTCTGTTCGGCCACGCCGTAGCGGTAACGCCGCACGCCCAGATACTTCTCCAGGTTCTTAGCGTTCACCATGATTTTCGTACTCTTCTTCCCCAGCAGCAGCTCCTTGGCCACCTTGCGGAAGATCTTCGATACCTCGCGCTCGAGACTGCGCACACCCGCCTCACGCGTGTAGTAGCGCACGATGTCCCGCACTGCGCTGTCCGAAATGGCAATCTCCGATTCCTTCAGGCCGTTGTTCTTGCGCTGCTTGGGAACCAGGTAACGGGTCGCAATATTGACCTTCTCGTCCTCCGTGTAGCCCGAAAGACGGATCACTTCCATGCGGTCGAGCAGCGGCGCCGGAATGTTCAGGCTGTTCGCGGTTGCCACAAACATGACGTCAGAAAGATCGTAATCCACCTCAAGATAATGATCGCTGAAGGTGTGGTTCTGTTCGGGGTCGAGAACTTCGAGCAGCGCCGAGGACGGATCGCCACGAAAATCCATCGACATCTTGTCCACCTCATCCAGCATGAACAGCGGGTTTCGCACCTTCACCTTGGCCAGGTTCTGGACGATCTTGCCCGGCAGCGACCCGATATAGGTCCTGCGGTGTCCGCGGATTTCGGCCTCGTCCCGCACGCCGCCAAGCGACATGCGCACGAACTTGCGGTTCGTCGCGCGCGCGAGCGACTGGCCGAGCGAGGTCTTGCCGACTCCCGGCGGACCCACCAGGCACAGGATCGGACCCTTGAGCTTGTTCACGCGCTGCTGCACCGCCAGATACTCGAGGATTCGTTCTTTAACTTTTTCCAGACCGTAATGATCGGCCTCGAGGATCTTCTCGGCGGCTGCCAGGTCCTTGCGGATCTTGGTGCGCTTCTTCCATGGCACGCTCAGCAGCCAATCGATGTAGTTGCGCACCACAGTGGCCTCCGCGGCCATCGGCGACATCATCTTCAGCTTGTTCAGCTCAGCCTGCGCCTTCTCGCGGGCCTCCTTAGGCATGCCCGCCTTCTCGATCTTTTGGGCAAGCTCCTCGGCCTCGTTCGGAGCCTCCTCGAGTTCCCCGAGCTCCTTTTGAATCGCCTTCATCTGCTCGTTCAGATAGTACTCACGCTGGCTCTTTTCCATCTGGCGCTTGACGCGCCCGCGGATGCGTTTCTCGACCTGCAGCAAGTCGATCTCCGTCTCCATGACGCCGAGAATGTGTTCCAGACGCTCGCGCACCCCCTGCATCTCGAGGATCTGCTGCTTTTCCTCGATCTTCAGACTCAGGTGCGCGGCAATGGCATCCGCCAGGCGGCCCGGGTCGTCTATGCCTGCGAGCGACGTAAGCAGCTCGGGGGGAATTTTCATGTTGAGCTTCACATACTGGTCGAACTCGGCCAGCACCGAGCGCATAAGTGCTTCGCCCTCCTTGTCCTCGACCGGCTCCGCGCCGAGCGTTATAACGTGCGCCGAAAAGTATTCCGCGGTCTCAACAAAACCCTGGAGCCTGGCGCGCTGCTCGCCCTCGACCAGCACCTTGACGGTGCCGTCCGGCAGCTTCAGCAACTGCAGGATGCTGGCAATGGTGCCTATCTCGTGGATCTGCTCCGGCGCCGGATCGTCGTCCGAGGCGCTTTTCTGGGCGATCAGCATGATCTGTTTGCCGGATTCCATCGCCTGTTCAAGAGCTTTGATGGACTTCTTGCGACCGACAAAAAGCGGGATGACCATATACGGAAAGACCACCACGTCCCGCAGGGGAAGTACCGGGAGTGTGATGACCGAACCGACAGCGGCCAGGGTTTTGTGCTCCTGCGTCATAGACTAGATACCTCAGTTCTGGCGTTTCGGGCGTGCCGTCTAACATGGAAGACGACGCCGCCGGCTTCCCGACGTTCGCAGTCAGACTCGACGGTCCTCTCCGGCAACCGCATTAGGATAGTCTGGGGACATTCACGGGCGATTTCAATAGTCGCCACCGGAGCGGCGAAAAGGCCACTGCAAAGACAGGGAGAAAATCGACGCCCCGGCAAACGGCGCCGGCAAACCGCAGCTCTCAGGTGCGGGTTGATGCGCGCTTGTGGCCCTGGTCCTCGTCATCGGCATAGATGACCAGCGGCTTAGAGCCTTCCTTGATTACACCCTCTTCGACGACCACCTTCCGGACGTCATCGACCGACGGCAACTCGAACATCGTATCGAGCAGAGCTGCTTCCAGAATGGACCGCAGGCCGCGTGCTCCGGTCTTGCGTTCCATGGCGCGCCGGGCCACAGCGATGAGGGCGTCCGTCCGCACCTCGAGCTCGACACCTTCGAGCTTCAGGAGCTTCTGGTACTGCTTGATCAGCGCGTTCTTGGGCTCGGTCAGGATGCGGATAAGCGCCTGCTCGTCCAGCTCGTCCAGGATGGCTACGACCGGGAGACGCCCGACGAACTCCGGAATAAGGCCGTACTTGATCAGGTCCTCGGGCTCCACAGCACGCAATACATCTCCTGCCGCCCGGTTCTCCGCCTTGCTCTTGATGTCCGCTCCGAAGCCGATGCCGCCCTTCTCGGAGCGATCACGGATCACCCGTTCCAGCCCGGAAAATGCGCCGCCACAGATGAACAGGATGTTGCGCGTATCGACCTGCAGGAATTCCTGCTGCGGATGTTTGCGCCCGCCCTGGGGCGGCACCGAGGCGATTGTTCCTTCGATCAGCTTCAGCAACGCCTGCTGCACGCCCTCACCCGACACATCACGGGTGATCGACGGGTTATCGGACTTGCGCGAAATCTTGTCGATCTCGTCGATGTATACGATTCCCTTCTGCGCCTTTTCGACGTCGTAATCGCACTTCTGCAGCAGCTTCTGGATGATGTTCTCGACGTCCTCACCCACGTAACCGGCTTCGGTCAGAGTGGTCGCATCGGCGATCGTAAACGGCACGTTCAACAGGCGCGCCAGGGTCTCGGCCAGCAGCGTCTTGCCCGACCCGGTCGGGCCGATCATCAGGATATTGCTCTTGGAGAGCTCGACATCCCCGATATTGCCTTCGTGCTCAATGCGCTTGTAGTGGTTGTAGACCGCCACCGACAGCACCTTCTTGGCGTTGGGCTGCCCGATCACGTATTCGTCGAGAATCTGGCAAATCTCTTTCGGAGTGGGAAATTTGTTCTTCGCGGCCGCAGTGCTTGACTCTTCCTGAACTTCCTCGCGGATGATGTCGTTGCACAATTCGACGCATTCGTCGCAAACGAATACGGACGGTCCGGCAATGAGCTTTCGCACCTCGTGCTGGCTTTTGCCGCAGAACGAGCAGTACAAGAGCTTTTCGCCCTTCCCGTTACCCCGGTCATTGTGGTTGTCGTCAGCCATTTCAGCCTCGCTCTAACCTTGCCTTGCAGGACTACCTACAAACAAAAATGCCTGCTTACGCCGCCAATTGCAAGTCTCGCCGCCCTTCATAATCTTTCATATAGCATAACTCGTTCAGCTGCGCTTTTCGATCATGGAATCGACCAGACCGTAGGCCACGGCCTCCACGCCGTCCATGAAGTTGTCGCGTTCCGTATCCTGCTCAATCTTCTGGAAATTTTGTCCCGTATGCCGGGCCAGGATAGAGTTAAGGCGCTCGCGCACGCGCAGGATCTCGCGGGCATGGATGTCGATGTCGGTGGCCTGGCCCTGGAAACCGCCCAACGGCTGGTGAATCATCATGCGCGCATGCGGCAGGCAGTACCGCTTACCCTTTGCGCCGCCTGCCAGCAGCAGCGCACCCATGCTGGCCGCCTGGCCGATGCAGACCGTACTGACATCGGGCTTGATGAACTGCATCGTATCGTAGATGGCCAGCCCGGCATTGACCGCCCCACCCGGGGAATTTATGTAAAGGTTGATGTCCTTGTCGGGGTTCTCTGACTCCAGAAAAAGCAGCTGCGCCACCACCAGGTTCGCCATATGGTCCTCGATCGGTCCGACGAGAAACACGAGGCGCTCCTTGAGCATGCGCGAATAGATGTCGTACGCACGCTCGCCACGACCGGTAGACTCGATCACCATCGGCACCAGACCCAGTCCGCGAGTTTCCAGTGCGCCCGGGTTATGGTTGAAATCATTCATGCTCATGCCTGCCTCCACTTCCAAAAATCTATCCGCCCTCGCGCCGCCCGGCGCTCGTGCGCTCGACCAGTTCGTCGAAAGACACAGCGCTGTCGGCGACGTCGGCCGTTTCCAGCAGGACAGTAACGACCTGCTCCTCCAGAACCAAGGACTCGATCTGCGAAAGACGGCCCGGTTCGGCGTAATGCCAGTCGATGAACTGCTGCGGCGACTCGTAGCCGCCCGCCAAGTGCTCGACGCGTGCCCGGACCTGGGACGGATCAGCCACGAGTCCGCGCGACTTGACGATTTCCGCGAGAATAAGGCCCAGTGCTACCCGGCGTCGCGCCTCATCCGCATAGCCCGAACGGTCCTGCGGCGCCCGGGACCGGGCGATGCCTTGCGCCTCGAGATTATCCGCCGCAAGCGCCATCAGCCGGTCGATTTCGGCTTCGTGCAGGGCAATCGGCACCTCGAGGTCGTTCTGTTGCAGCAATAAATCGAACACCTGGTCACGAATCCTGACCCGCACCTGGTCGCGCAACTCGCGTTCCAGGTTGGCCCGCACCTCTGCCCGCAGGGTGTCGACATTGCCGTCCTGAATCCCGAATTCGCGCGCAAACGCGGCATCGATTTCGGGCAGCACAGGCTCCTCCACGTCCTTGACCTGCACCTTGAATTCGACATCCCGTCCGGCAAGCGCGGAGTCACGATAATCCGCGGGAAACCGTACCGGTACGCTACGGGTTTCGCCAGGCACGGCGCCCACGAGGCTCTCCTCGAAACTGCCCACCAAGCTCCCGCTTCCCAGGACCAGCGCGAAACCGCTGGCGCGCCCGCCCTCGAACGGCTTGCCGTCGATCTGTCCCTCGAAATCGATCACCAGACGGTCGCCGTTTCGGGCGGCGCGCGGCACGGCGGTCCAGGTCACGCGCTGCTTACGCAATGATTCCAGCGTGCGGCCGACGTCCTCCTCGGTGATGCTGCCCACCGGGCGCTCGATCCGGCAACCTGCGATGTCCAGCTTGCGCACATCGGGGTAAACCTCGAACACCACCGTGTACTGCAGGTCCCGGCCGCGTTCGATCGAGCGCGACTCCACCCTCGGTCCACCGGCCGGCTTCAAACCCTGCCCGACAACCGCCTCGTAGAAGCTCGATTGAATGAGGTCGCCGGCGACCTCCTCGACAACCTTGCCCGCATAATGCGCCTCCACGAGCTTCATGGGCGCTTTTCCGGGACGAAACCCCGGGAAGCGGGATGTACGCGAAAGACGCTGCAGGCGGGCAGACACCTCGCTCTCGAGTCGCTCCGCAGGGAGCGCGACAGTCATCCTCCGACTCAACCCGCCGGTGGCTTCAACAGATACTTGCATCAAGAAACCCTATTCAGGAAAGATAATTTGACCGGCCATCGTCGCACCAGACCGTGATCAGCGCATCATACCGTGTAGCTGGCGGGAGGCCAAGGACGGCGGGCGGAAGGGAATGGTGCGAATGGGGAGACTCGAACTCCCACGGGTTACCCCACTGGAACCTAAATCCAGCGCGTCTACCAGTTCCGCCACATTCGCAAGCCGGAACATGCCGACTGTTTCCGTGCCGCCCTTTCGCTCAGGTTTTCGAGCCCTGCGGGGCCGGCGGGTGGAAGAAAGGCTCGGTGTCCGCAACACCGAGCCTGGCGGGATGGTGGGCCGTGTAGGACTTGAACCTACGACCTAGAGATTAAGAGTCTCCAGCTCTACCAACTGAGCTAACGGCCCGCAAACTACCTTACACAGGTGAAACTGGGGTGAGCGATGGGATTCGAACCCACGACAACCGGAATCACAATCCGGGACTCTGACCAGCTGAGCTACGCTCACCGTAAACCTTTGGTCGAAAAGGGGGATCCCGGAACCCACCCGCCCCTTTGTCACGCGCCTTCCCAACCGTTCCAGCCAGATTCGGAATGGCGCGCCCGACAGGAATCGAACCTGTAACCCCCAGCTTAGAAGGCTGGTGCTCTATCCGGTTGAGCTACGGGCGCGTGCTCGGTCCAGAGCAACGGGCGTCGGCTCAACCCTCACAATCCCGCGGCCCCTGTCGGTCAATAACTTTAAAAAAGAAAATTTGGTCGGGGTAGAGGGATTTGAACCCCCGACACCCTGCTCCCAAAGCAGGTGCGCTACCAGGCTGCGCTATACCCCGACGACCACGTTCAGCTCGGAAAGCATCGCGCGACCCCACAGCACCCGGGCCGGCCCTCGGCGCAGGCCCCGTAACTCTAGCCTCAACGGCAAGACCGGTGCCGCGCAAGGGCGCAAAATATACGCGCTGGCTCCACCACGGTCAATGGCAAGACGTGCCGCCGCGACGCGGCGAACCTCGCCGGCATCTGCCGCCGACCTCAGAGGAGGAGCGCTCCGATACTTGGCGACCCGCCGGGGGTCGTGCGATGATGCGCCCCTTTCCCAGGGGCGCGGGGTCCGGCTCAAAATGAGCGCAAATATTATCGACGGAAAGGCAATCGCCGCCTCGCTCCAGGCCGAAGTCACCCGGCGGGTCGCACAACGCACCGCGGACGGCGGGCGCGCACCGGGTCTGGCCGTGATCATGGTCGGGGAAGATCCGGCATCGCAGGTCTACGTGCGCAGCAAGCGCAAGGCCTGCGCCGACGCCGGCATCCTGTCTTTTTCCCATAACCTGCCCGCGTCCACGTCGCAAACAAGCCTGCTGGAACTCATCGACCGCCTCAATGGCGACGCTCGGGTGGACGGAATCCTGGTGCAGCTGCCACTACCCGCCCACATCGACCCGGAAACGGTGATCGAGCGCATCCTGCCCGGCAAGGATGTCGACGGCTTTCATCCGTATAACGTCGGAAGACTGGCGCTACGGATGCCGGCGCTGCGTCCGTGCACCCCGCGCGGGGTGATGACCCTTCTGGAACACACGGGTGTTCCTGTCCGAGGGCAGCATGCGGTTGTCGTCGGAGCATCCAATCACGTCGGGCGCCCCATGGCCCTGGAACTGCTGCTCGCCGGCTGCACGGTCACCATCTGTCACCGTTTTACCCGCAATTTGCCTGAGCAGGTCACGAGCGCTGACATTCTGGTGGTGGCAGTAGGCAAGCCACACCTTATTAAGGGCGGGTGGGTGAAGTCGGGTGGTGTGGTCATCGATGTCGGTATCAACCGCAAAGCCGATGGCACCCTGGTAGGCGACGTGGAGTTTGAAACTGCACGCAAAAAGGCAGGATGGATCACCCCGGTCCCCGGTGGAGTGGGGCCAATGACGGTTGCCACCCTGTTACTGAATACACTGGAAGCCGCCGAACAACCACTCGGTCAGATCACAACCGCCTGAGCTGTTGCGTCCGCTGCTGCCGAACCGCGCGGCGGTCCGGCGACTTCACAGTTCAATCGCTACGGCCTACTTCCTTTACTTGGAAGTGTCGGAGCCGTTGGCCGGAGCCGTGCCGTTGGCCGGTGCTGCACCATTGGTCGGAGCACTGGTGGCCGGGGCCGCACTGGTGGCCGGGCTAGGCATGGCAGCCGGGGCCTGGGTCGCCGGTGCAGCAGGGGCGGTAGCCGGAGCCTCGGGGGTCTTTTTCTGGCATGCGGCAACCGCCAATGCGATGGCAAACAAAACCAGCAGCTTTTTCATTTGTGAATTCTCCCAAGAAAATTTAGTCAAAATTTGGAAAGCGCAATGGTATATCAAGGTATTTGGCATGAAGCCGGCGCCGATTATACATGGATCACCCTTGCAGGCCAGCCACCGCAGCCAATTACGGTAGAAATATTTCGCGGTGGCATTCAACCGGTTGTCCTACGATTTGTGGTATAATCAATCATTTGCGCCGCGCAGCAACCTTCAGCCAATAGCTTGCCGCCTCGGGACAGGGCCAGGCACACTTCACCATCGGCAACAGGGATCCACCCATGCCAATTCCAGACAGCGCGGGCGATTCTGGCACGGCCCGTTCCGCGGACAGACTGCTGACCATCGATACCGGAAACCTGTTCCGGGATAATGTCGGCGCCGAGGGCGTGGCGCACGAAGAACTGCTGCAGTTCGCCCCCGAATTGCGCCGCGCACACGCTGGGCTTGTCGCGAAATCCGCGGGCGACCTGGAAAGTGAGTATGCCTGCCTGCACCTGGCCACCTCCATGCGCGATGTGCTGCCACAGATTCGCGAGGCGGCGGCCGGGATGAAGGAGTACCGGGACATCATGCTGATCGGCATCGGTGGCTCCAACCTCGGCACCAAGGCCATCCGTCATGCCCTCAAACCGGAAGACGACGCGCCGCGTGCATCGGCTGACGCATCGGGTCCGCATCTGCACTTCGTCGAAAACATCGATTCCTACCATCTGGAGCGGTTGTTTCGTCGCCTGTCTCCCGATACAACCGCGCTGCTGTGCATCAGCAAGTCGGGCGGAACCATCGAGACAGTCGTTCAGTACCTTATCCTGCGGGACTGGCTGACACGGAACCTGGGGGCCAAAGAGGCAAGGCGGCGCCAATGGGTGATCACCGATCCTGAGCATGGCTGGCTGCGCGAGATGGTGCGCGCCGAGGGTCTTGCGAGTCTTCCGGTTCCACCACAGGTCGGCGGACGCTACTCGGTGCTGTCCGCCGTCGGCCTGCTGCCGCTTGCAGCACTCGATGTGGATGTGGATGCGCTGCTGCAGGGAGCGGCGGATTCCGCGGCGCGCTGCCTCAGTCCGAATCCGCAGGAAAATCCGGCATTGCAGCTTGCCGGCCTCTACTATCTCCTCGAACAGCGCCGGAACAAGCGCATCAGCATCATGATGCCCTATGTAGACCGGCTGCGCCTGTTCGCCGACTGGTACTGCCAGCTGTGGGCCGAGTCACTCGGCAAGTGGCAGGGGCCTCGGCCCGGAGAGACGGCGGCCGGATCCCTGCCGGTACGCGCCATGGGGGCCGTCGACCAGCACAGCCAGCTGCAGATGTACCTGGAATCGCGCCGCGACAAGATGTTCACGTTCATCAATCTGGATCGCTGGGATAATGATTTCGCCATTCCGCTCGATGCGCCAGCGCAGCGCGGGTTTCCGTATCTCGCGGACCGCTCGCTTGCCGATGTCATTCATGCCGAGTTTCTTGCGACCCGGCAGGTCATCACCGGCGCCGGCCATCCGAATGTGACCCTGGGGATGCCGGTGCTCGACGCCCATGCACTGGGCCAGCTGATCGACCTGTATCAGCGCACGACCATCTACACAGGACTGCTTTACGGCATCAACCCGCTGGATCAGCCGTCTGTCGAGAAGGGCAAAAAACTGACGATCCAGTATCTGCAGCGCCCCGTATCCTGAACACGATTGCTCGCCGCGCTGCGCAACGGTCCTGCGGACGTCATGCTCGGAATCTTCAGATGGTGTCGTATCCGGCGCGCCGCCTCATCCCTGGCGGAGGGGCCATGGCAAGAGGCCCTTTCCCGTTTTCCGTGCCTGACGGCGCTGGCCCCGCCGGAACGCCGGCGCCTGCGTCGCCTGGCCGGACAGTTCCTGCGCGCCAAGACGCTGGAAGGCGCTGCCGGCCTGCGCATCGACGATTCGATCCGGGCAACTATCGCCTCACAGGCGTGCCTGCTCATCCTCAACCTCGGCATGGACTATTACCGCGACTGGTCGTCGGTCATCCTCTATCCGGGGGAGTTCCGGGTACGCAGGGAATTCCGCGACGGCACCGGCGTTGTGCACGAACACAGCCACATACTTTCCGGCGAATCCTGGCAGCGCGGGCCGGTGGTGCTGTCGTGGCGCGCGGCGGCGCATCCGGCCGTACCCGGCCACAACGTCGTGCTGCACGAGTTCGCGCACAAGATCGACATGCTCAATGGCAAGGCAAATGGCTTTCCGCCGCTGCACGCCGGCATGGATGCCCGCCAATGGGCCCTCGACTTCGGCGCCGCGTATGACGATCTTTGCCGCAGGCTGGATGCGGGAGAGACGCCGCGCATCGATCCCTATGCCGCAACCGATCCCGGCGAGTTTTTTGCCGTAACGAGCGAAGCGTTCTTTGCCGAGCCCGGCGCCATTCTGGAAGAATTCCCGCGCGTCTATGGCCAACTGGCCAAATTCTACCGCCAGGACCCGTACGGGCGCGTCGTTCGGCCACGCCATTGAGACCGGCACTCCGGATCAGTGCGGGAAATAGCGATCGCTCAGGTAGGAGAGCAGCAGCGGCCGCAGTCGCTGCTGCACATCCTGCGGCAGATGGCGGAAGGATCTCACCACCCCGCGGCAGTCCGACGAACCGCAGGCGCAGGGAAACCCACCAAAATCCTCCTCATCGATGGCGGTGCTGTAGTCCCAGGTGATCTCTTCATCCGCTTCAATGTCGCGCAGCGCATACAGGGTGAGGCCACCGCGGAAACCCGAGTTGGGCTGGCATGAATGGTTGATGTAATCGTCGGCAACCCCGGAGGGGCCCAGATACAGAGTCTCCCCGATCTGCAGGTGGTAATCGTCGAAATCGACCTCGGACCGGTGCAGGACAGGTCCGCTGAAGACGATGATCGGTTCCCCTTCATGGATGGGTTCGGATGCGAACGCCCCGCTTCCGTGCTGACTGCTCTGTCTGACGTAAAGCTTCATGACCGCGGCGCTGTACAACCTTTACTGGAATATGTGACACTCACGACCCGTCACGCTAGCCTATCCATAAAACCGATGGAAAGAAAGACGGCCGCCAGCCAACTGAAGACACACGGTTTTTTCGCACTGGCTGCCCTCATGCTGTGGTCATGCATTGCCATCGCCGGCCCGGGCCGGCCCGCTGCCGATGGTGCCCGCCTCTATGTCCATTATTGCGCCGCGTGTCACGGCGAACGGGGCCGGGGCGGAATCGGTCTGCCCCTGTCCCTGCCGTCGTTCCTGGCGGGCGTCGACGACGGCTACCTGCGCCAGACGATACGGCTCGGCCGCCCAGGCCGGATCATGCCTGCATTTCCGCAACTGCATGGCAATCAGATCGATGCGCTCGTGCGATATATCCGCCATTGGTCCGGCAACCGGCCGGTCATGCTGGCGGCCGCCGGCAAACCCGGCAATGCGGTGCGCGGCGCTACGCTTTTTTCGGCACGCTGCGCAATCTGCCACGGCGCAAACGGCGTCGGGGGCGAAGGCACCGGCGTCACCCTGTCGCGGCCACGCAGTCAACCCATCATGGCGCCGGCACTCGATAATCCCGGATTTCTCGCTTCCGCGTCGGACCGCGTCATCCGCACGGCGCTCGTGCGCGGGCGCACCGGTACACCGATGCGCTCCGCCCTGAAACAGGGATTGAGCGAGCGCGACATCGATGACCTCGTCGCCTATGTCCGCAGCCTTCAGTACCAGCCTCCACCCCGGGCGGCGGCACCCCGCGACGAAGGCCCGGACATCGTGGGCGTGTCACCCGATGGGGTGACCGCGACGGTCGCGCGGCTCAAGGAGGCCGTCGAAGCGGCCAACATGCGTCTCATCCGGGTTCAATATCTGGACCAAGGCTTCGTGCCAGCGGGAAAGGAGAACAGGAAGCAGGTCATCGTGTATTCCTGCGACTTCGGCTTTCTCAACACCGCGCTGCAGGTTGATCCGCGGGTCGGCCTGTTCCTGCCCTGCCGCGTGACGGTACTGCAGCACCACGGCAAGGTGCTGGTCATGTCCGTCAACCCCAAGCGCCTGGGCACGCTTTTCAATGACGCGGCGCTCAGTCGCCTGTGCGACCAGATGTATCGAAAGTACCGCGACATCATCGAGGAGGCGACTTTCTGATCATGCGCCGGTACCGTTCACTTCTGGGCGTGCTGCTGCTGGCCGCATTTTCGGTTGCCACCGCCCGCGCCGGCGCGCTGTTGATGGCGCGTGTGGATCTTCCGTTTCCAGAGGCCATGGCACAGCTGCAGGACAGCATTGTCAGCCACGGCTATACGATATCGCGGATACAGCGCGTCGATGCGGGTCTGAGGGCAAATGGCTACACTACCGCTGCATACCAAATCGTGTTCTTCGCCAAGCCCGCCGAGATGCGCACGCTGCCTTCACTGGATCCGCAGATCGCGGCCTACTTGCCGCTGCAAATCGTGATCTTTGCCGAACGCGGCCATACCCTGCTTCTTGCGGCAAACCCAGGCAGGATTGCGAGCTTCTTCCCGCAGCACGCGCTGCAGGCCCACTTTGTGACATGGGCACACGACATGCGGGCGATTTTCAGAGAGGTCCGCCACGCCGGCCAATAGCCCAAAGGCCGGGCATCCAGCGGGTCAAAGACTTCAGGTGTGCACGCCGCGGACCGCGCTGCACCGGAACCCGTGGCGCGGCACCAACGAAGATCAGGTTCCGGAGCGGAACTTGAAGCTATGTTCGCTAACGCGTTCTGTCTCCCGCAGGCGCCTCTTGGCCTCCGACAGGAGGCTCACTGCCTCGGCGAGCGCATAACTGAGAATCAGAACGACCAGGGCAGACAGGACGCCGCCGACGATGAACTGCATACCTCCCAGGAAGGTCGCGTCACCGAACACGGGGGTCAATTTCTGCAGCGGATCGAGAATGGTCGCGACGCTCTTGCCGGTGAACCAGACATACATCCCCCCGCCTACCGCGACCAGGCTCATGAACGCCGCGAAGACTTCGCCGAAAGTCTTGAGCAGCACTGCCACCAGCGGGAACATGCTGAATTCGGAACCGATGATCTTGGCAGCCTCGCGTGCACGGATGATCAGCGTGTGCACCACGGCGTAGACCGCAAGGATGTAGCAAACTAGGAACAGAACCCCTCCCAGTATTCCGCTCGGGGGCAGACCGAAGATGACCTTGCCGACCTTGAAGAGCGTGACCAGGCTAAGGAGCACGACGAAGCCGGCAATCGCGCGCAGTGTAATCGCCGCCAGCCTGTTGAGGAACCCCGGCTGATGCAGAAGCTCCAGCATACGGCGCATGAAAAAATACTTGTCCATCACTACCCCCAGCACCTTGACGGTGGTTGAACCACCCCTTGTTTTCTCAGATTTTATCCCGGTCCCCGGCGAATCGTTTGCAAATTCTCCTTAAATGGGCAATTAAGCCGACGAACGGCCGGCCGCTGCGTAAACGTGGCCGCGGAGAGGACCTGCCACACACTGCGGCGGTCTTGCCCACGTTGATCATGGTCTTGCGGCTTACATCTCGCGCGGATTTCGTGGGAGAATGCGGCCATGCAGCAATACCTCGATCTGATGTCGCATGTATTGGCCCGCGGAAGCCACAAGGGTGACCGCACCGGCACCGGCACGCTGAGTGTCTTCGGGTACCAGATGCGGTTCGATCTCAACGCCGGATTCCCGCTGCTGACCACCAAGAAGGTTCACCTCAAGTCCGTCATCCACGAGCTGCTGTGGTTCCTCAGCGGCGAAACGAACGTACGCTACCTGCGGGAGCACGGCGTTACCATCTGGGACGAGTGGGCGGATGCGCACGGGGAACTGGGACCGGTATACGGTTACCAGTGGCGGTCCTGGCCGGCACCCGACGGCCGTCATGTCGACCAGATCGGCCAGCTCCTGCGCGAGATCCGCGAAAATCCGGATTCGCGCCGCCTGATCGTGAGCGCCTGGAACGTCGCGGACATCGATCGCATGGCCTTGCCTCCCTGCCATGCCTTCTTCCAGTTCTACGTGTCCGAGGGAAAGCTTTCCTGCCAGCTCTATCAGCGCAGCGCTGATCTATTCCTGGGCGTGCCGTTCAATATCGCATCCTATGCGCTGCTCACGCTGATGATCGCCCAGGTGAGCGGACTGAAACCCGGTGAATTCATCCACACCCTTGGCGATGCCCATCTCTACCGCAACCACCTGGAACAGGCACGGGAACAGCTCAAGCGCACACCGCGAGCCCTGCCTGTAATGCGCCTGAACCCGGCTATCCGTTCGTTGTTCGAATTTCGGTACGAGGACTTCGAGCTGCTCAACTACGACCCGCATCCGGCCATCAAGGCGGCCGTGGCAGTATGAGCACCCCGCGATCACGGATTTCGCTGATCTGGGCCATGACCAGCGATCGCGTCATCGGCGCGCATAATGCGCTTCCCTGGCGTTTGCCGGCCGACTTGCGGCATTTCCGGAAACTGACCCTGGGCCATCACGTGATCATGGGTCGCAGGAACTATGAATCCATCGGACGTCCGCTTCCCGGGCGCAAGAATATCGTCGTTACCCGCCAGGCAGATTACCGGGCGGACGGCTGTATCGTGGTTGGTTCGATCGAGGAGGCACTGCGCACGGCGGCCGGAGATCCCGAGATCTTCGTGATCGGCGGCGCCACGCTCTATGCCCAGACCCTGGGGATGGCCGACCGTCTGTATGCGACCCTGATCGACGCGCACATCCCGGGCGATACACTGTTCCCGGACTTCGACACGAACGCGTGGGTGGAAACCGCGCACGAGCCCCATCGGGCTGACCAGGACAATCCCTTCGACTACAGCTTTGTTACCTGGGAACGGCCACCGGACTGGAACGGCCGCGCCACCCCGCCGGCTGCGAGAATGCAGGCAATCGGCAACGGATAATCCGTCGGGCCGGCACCCATGGCACCGGATTAGTTGCTCCCGTCACCTTTGCCGGACCTTCGAACCGCTCGCCAATCACGCGATCTGCGCGGCCAGTTCGCGTGCCTGGTTCTTCTGGTTCTCGTTCCCTTCGGATATGACCTCATCGAGGATGCTGCGCGCGCCCTCGGAATCGCCCATATCGATGTAGGCCTTGGCCAGATCCAGCTTCGTCGTGGTTTCATCCCACTGCGAACGACCCTCGGCACCGCCTTCGTCGGCACCTTCGAATTCAAGCTCCGGGGCATCGGAGGATGTGCCGGCGACCGACTCGAAATCGAGGACCT
This sequence comes from Pseudomonadota bacterium, assembly GCA_021790335.1. Lineage (GTDB taxonomy): Bacteria > Pseudomonadota > Gammaproteobacteria > Acidiferrobacterales > UBA6901 > JAJYCY01. The sequence goes on from JAJYEE010000023.1 coordinate 16,111, forward strand.
GCTCACTTGCGGACTGCGCCACGGTATCGAGACTGATCTCGTGAGCATCGCCGCCGGTGGCCGGAACGCCGTCCAGGTTGAAATCCAGGCCGAAGCCGCGGTCGTCGGCAGCAACCTCGGACGATGGACGAGCGCGGAGAGCCGGAGCGGTGCCCGGCGCCGAAGCGAGGTCCGGATCGAAGTTTATTCCCCCGGAAGCCACGGGCGCTGCGCCTTCGTCGGCAGCTGCAGCACCTGCCGGGACTGCCGCATCGGCAGCGGTGAAATCGATTCCGCCGGTTTCAGGCGCCGGCGCGGCCGCCGCTGCCGCATGCTGCACATCGTTCATCGGTGAGAAAGTAGCATTGGGCACGATCGGACCTGTGTTGCCGGTCATGTTCTCGAGCATTTCCGTTTCGCCGGTCGCCGCGACCGGCTTGCGGCCGGGTGCGCCGCCGCGGAACATGGGGTTGCTCGGACTGATCTTGCGGCCCATTTCCTCTACCTTTTCCCAAACCCGACCACCCGTTCCTCCGATCTGCGCATACAGTTCTTCGGCGAGTGTTTCGAATGCAACGATGTCGCTGCGCTGCAGGTAGATCTCGAGCAGCTTCTGCTTGAGCTCCTGCCGCTGTGGATCCTTGACGACCGCTTCTTTGAGAATCTCTTCTGCCTGCTCGTCGCGCCCATAGGCGAGATACACCTCCGCCTCGGCGATCGGATCCACTTCGTCGGTGTGTATGTTGCCCATGCCGCCCTGGCTGAAGTCACTCAGGAACGACGTATCACTGGCAGCGGCCTGGTTCCCGCTGTCCGTGACGCTCGAGGCTTCGGCAGCGAGACTGCCGCCCGAGAGGATGCTTTCTTCAAATTCGGCCTTCGCACGCCGGCGACGCAGGTAGTACATCACCAGGATGCCGACTCCGAGAACCGCCACCCCGCCGAGCATCGCGAGCGTCTGCGGATTGTCAAATACGTCGCCGAGCACACCCTGGATCAGGCCCGCACTTTGCGGCTGCGGAGGAGGAACGAAGTGCCGGATCGGCGGCTTTGCTGCAAGCGGCCGCCCCACGATCGGCCGCACCGGGGCCGCCTTGGGCTTCGTGGCCTGCTTCTCGGCCAGTGCCAGTTCCCGGTTCTCAACCGCGATTAGGCGCTTGGTATTCTGCACCTGCTTGCGCATCTTGCCGACGCGTTGGCGAAGCGCCTTGTTTTCCTGCTGTCGGGCGTCGATCTGCTCTTCGAGCGTCGTCATCTTGTTCGACAACACCGCCCGCTCGCGGCCCGCCGTCTCTTTAGTGGCCGGGCCCGCCGACTTGCCGGCCCCACCGCCCACGGATTCTGCGTTCAGTTCAGAACGAACGATGCGCAGCAATGCCTCGCCCGCCGAACCCTGCGCGGCCCCTACGCCGCCGGCCTGTGCCGCCGCAGTCGGAGCCGGCTTGGGTGTGGCCGAGACCGGCGCCTTGACTGACGACTGTGCTCCGTGCTGCACGCCCTGGGCAGTACCGCCCGCAACCCTTATGGCACGGCTGGCGGCCGCAAGCTTGAGCTTGTATTCCTGCCAGGCATCGTACTGAACGCGGAAATCCTTGATGGCCTGCGCCTTGGACACGGACAGTACCTGCTTGCGCGCCGGAACCTTGAGTATCTTCCCGGACATCAGGTTGTTGATATTGCGGTCAAAGAACGCGTTCGGATTGGCCTCGAGCAGCGCGATCATGGCCTGTTCCGGACTGATGCTATGGTCAACGGTGATCTTGCGGGCGATCCCGCTCAGGGTATCGCCTTTTCTGACGGTGAATTGGGTCGTATTCGCCCACGATGAGGACTGCCCGGTTACCGCTGCGCCGTAGGCGTGCGCCGCGGGAATTTGCCGCGCCGGCGCGGCTGGGGCAGCGGTACTACCCGAGGAGGGCCCCAGTAGCCCATTGGCAGCGGACGCCTTGGGTGCCGCCGGCATGGCCATGGCGGTCTGTTGCTCCGGAGTCTGCTGTCGCGCGGTGCCGGCGGATGCCGGCAGTGGGGACAGGGGTGTCGCGGAAGCCGCAGCGGCCGGCGCTGCGGGGGCCGAGGTTACTGCCGGAGTCGAGATCGCCGGATGCTGGCTTGCAACCCAATGAGGAGGATCGAGCAGCGCGGTGTATTCGCGGACCAGTTGTCCACCCGCCCAGTCGACCTCCAGGAGCGTCTGAATAAAGGGCTCTCGAAAAGGACCGTTGGTCGAAAGCTCGATGTAGTAATTGCCGTCCTTATGCTGCTTGACGGCATACTTGATGTGGGAAAGAAAGCGGTGACGTTCTACACCGGCAGCGGCGAAGATGGCGTCCGATGCCAGCGAGGGACTGAGGGTTTTGATCTCCCCTGGCGTGGTGTCGATGATCCTTACGTGCGCATTGAGCGGCTCGCCCAGCCCCGACTCTACGACCAGCCGGCCGAGGCCGAGACCATACGCCAGCGCTGGCAATGCCGAAAGCGCTGCGCCCAGAATGATCCTGATAAACTGCTGATGCCTGCCCGACTTCAACATCATATGGCGCATGACGTATACTCCCCCGACTGCCCCTGTCTCACCTAAACAACCGCTTCTAGTACTTGGAGTTACGTGCACATTGTATTAATAGTGTTTATAAACATCAAATAACTATAGCCTACAAATACTGTTTCACCAACCCTCAGCCGAGGCAGCGGCAAAAACCGCCCACGTCCGCACGCCGCATAACAGGTCACCGAGGAATTCGTGCGCCGGGACGGCATGAACAGCTCGTACCGCGCAACGACCAACACCTCAAGGTCCGAACATCATGGTCTCAAAGGGTATATAGTCGCTTTCGCACGTTCCGTCCATGCCCCCGGCCCGGGTTATCCGGCCGCTGCAGAGTGTGGCGATGCCATCGCGAGGCGCTACCGCTCGCGATGGTCCGGGACTTAGGCCTGCAGCAGGATGCGCAGCATACGACGCAGCGGCTCGGCCGCCCCCCACAGGAGCTGGTCGCCCACCGTGAATGCCGAAAGGTAGCGATTACCCATCGCCAGCTTGCGCAGCCTGCCGACAGGCACGGTGAGGGTTCCCGTGATCGCCGCCGGGGTCAGCTCGCGCAACGTGCGCTCGCGCTCGTTGGGAATCACCCGCACCCAGTCGTTTGCACCGGCAAGCATGTCCTCAATCTCATCGAGCGGTACGTCGCGTGTCAGCTTTATCGTCAGCGCCTGGCTGTGGCAACGCATGGCACCGATGCGCACGCAGATTCCATCCACCGGCACGGGATTCTCGTCACGGCCCAGGATCTTGTTGGTTTCCGCCTGCCCCTTCCACTCCTCCCGGCTCTGACCGTTTCCCAGGTCCTTGTCGATCCACGGAATCACGCTTCCAGCCAGCGGAACACCGAAGTGCTCAGTGGGAAACGCCGAATCATGCAGCCTGTTCGCCACCGCCCTGTCGATTTCGAGAATCGCCGACGCCGGATCGGCGAGCATGGGCAGCGCTGCCTGGTGCACCGAACCCATCTGCCTGAGCAGTTCGCGCATGTTCTGTGCCCCGGCACCGGAGGCAGCCTGGTAAGTCATGGCCGTCATCCACTCGACCAAGCCCCGCTGGAACAGGCCGCCCAGCGCCATGAGCATCAGGCTGACGGTGCAGTTGCCGCCGATATAGTTGCGTATGCCGCGGTCGAGCGCCGCGCCGATCACCTCGTGATTGACGGGATCAAGCACGATCACGCTCTCCCGGTCCATGCGCAGCGTGGATGCGGCATCGATCCAGTATCCCTTCCAGCCCGCTGCACGCAGTCTGGGAAAGACCTCTCCGGTGTAATCGCCTCCCTGGCAGGAGATGACGATGTCCATGGCCTTAAGTGCGGCAATATCGCGGGCATCCTTGAGCGGCGGAACCTCTTGTCCTATGGCCGGACCTGTCCCGCCGATCTGGGACGTCGTGAAAAATACCGGCTCGATCAGCGCGAAATCGCCTTCGGCGCGCATGCGCTGCATCAGTACCGAACCAACCATGCCACGCCACCCGACAAACCCTACCCGCTTCATTAAGTCGCCTCTGCTCACTGAACTGCTTCTCCGCCAATCCACCCCGGCCCGACCCTCCGGGAATCCGCCCGATGCAGGACCGCCGACACTGCGTGCGCCTTACCGGCGCAATGCCTCCACCACGGCCGCACCCATCTGCGCGGTACCGACGCGGGAGCAGCCGTCGGTGTATATGTCGGTGGTACGCAGCCCCTGGTCCAGCACCGCCGCGACGGCACGCTCAACACGCAGCGCCAGGTCCGGCCGGTCCAGAGTGTAGCGCAGCAGCATCGCTACAGACAGGACCGTACCCAGAGGGTTCGCGATTCCCTTGCCGGCGATATCGGGCGCCGACCCATGGATTGGCTCGTACATGCCCTTGTTCGCCGCATCAAGAGATGCCGAAGGTAGCATGCCGATCGACCCGGTCAGCATCGCCGCCTCGTCGGAGAGGATGTCTCCAAACATGTTGGTCGTAACAACGACATCGAACTGCTTCGGCGCACGCACCAGCTGCATCGCCGCATTGTCCACGTACATATGCGTCAGGCTGACCTGCGGATAATCCTTGGCCACCGCACTGACGACTTCCCGCCACAGCTCGGTGCACTCAAGCACATTGGCCTTGTCAACCGAGCATACGCGCCGGCCGCGCTTCATCGCGATTTCGAACGCCACCCGTGCGATGCGCCTGATCTCCGATTCGCTGTAGATGAGCGTGTTGAAGCCCTCGCGCTGGCCGTCGGCGCGCATCCGCACGCCGCGCGGCTGACCAAAATAGATGCCTCCAGTAAGCTCGCGAACGATCATCAGGTCCAAACCCGAGACCACTTCGGCCTTCAGGCTGGAGGCCGAAACCAGCTGCGGATAGAGCAGCGCCGGACGCAGGTTTGCGAACAGCCCGAGCTCCGAGCGCAGACCCAGCAGCCCCTTTTCCGGCCGCAGTGCGATGTCCAATGACTCCCATTTGGGACCTCCGACGGCACCGAGCAGCACCGCATCAGCCGCACGCGCCAGGCGCAACGTATCCTCGGGCAGCGGCGTACCGGCGGCATCGTAGGCCGCGCCACCGACGAGTCCGTGCTCGATCTCGATCTGCAGCCCGTCGGAGCGCAGGGACTCCAGCACATTCACTGCCTCTGCCATGATCTCCGGGCCAATACCGTCTCCCGCAAGCACCAGCACTTTATGACTCATCGATCCACTCCGTCAGGAAATGCGATTAATGGTTCCATCAGACCAGAGCCTGCCTTGCCCGTCCGGCCGAAGCCGGCTTGTCTGATCGATTCGGCATCCGCGCATGGTCCGGGATCCAGGTCCCGGCTTTCCGGCGGGCGACAGCCACCGCGCCTAGCGAAACAGCCATGGGGCTTCCTTGCGCCGCCTTGCCTCGTATGCCCGGATGTCATCGACATGCTCCAGGGTCAAACCGATGTCGTCCAGGCCATTGACAAGGCAATGCTTGCGGAAAGGATCGATATCGAAGTGAATGACCTGGCCGGAAGGCGTGGTGACCGTCTGCCTATCGAGATCAACGCTGAGCCGGTAACCCTCCTGCGCGTACACACCCTCGAACAGCTGCTGTACCGTTGCTTCTTCCAGGACCACGGGCAACAGGCCGTTCTTCAGGCTGTTCTGGTAGAAGATGTCCGCGTAGCTTGGGGCAATGATGACGCGGAAACCGTAATCCATCAAAGCCCAGGGGGCGTGTTCACGCGAGGACCCGCAACCGAAGTTGGCGCGCGCCAGCAGGATGCTGGCGCCGGCATAGCGCGGCTGGTTGAGCACGAAGTCGGGGTTGAGCCGGCGCCGGCTGTGATCCATCCCGGGTTCGCCCTCATCCAGATACCGCCAGGAATCAAACAGGTTCGGACCAAACCCGCTGCGTTTGATCGACTTCAGGTACTGTTTCGGAATGATTGCATCAGTGTCCACGTTTGCCCGGTCCATGGGCGCCGCTATACCGGTCAATGTCGTGAATTTCTGCATGATGGCTCCACGTTCTGGTTTGTGCGGGGCGGCGGACGCCGCCGGGATTGCTTGTGAAAAACCCGTCGGCAGTCAACGCCAGCTGCGCACGTCGACGAAATGTCCGGCGATTCCCGCCGCCGCGGCCATGGCCGGACTGACGAGATGCGTGCGTCCGCCGGCACCCTGGCGTCCCTCGAAATTGCGGTTCGACGTGGAAGCGCAGCGCTCCCCCGGCTCCAGGCGGTCGGCGTTCATGGCCAGGCACATGGAGCAGCCCGGTTCGCGCCACTCGAACCCGGCCGCGGCGAATATCTTATCGAGCCCCTCGCTTTCGGCCTGGGTCTTGATCAGACCGGACCCCGGGACCACCATCGCCAGCTTGACATTGTGCGCTAGGCGTTTGCCCCGGACCACTGCGGCGGCAACGCGTAGATCTTCGATGCGTGAGTTGGTACAAGAACCGATGAACACCTTGTCGATCGCGATATCCTGGATCGCCGTTCCCGGCACGAGGTTCATGTACTCGAGCGCGCCGCGCATGCTCGCGCGCCGTGTGGCATCCTGCTCGCGCGCGGGATCGGGTACCCGGCCGTCGATTCCCACGACCATCTCCGGTGATGTGCCCCACGTGACCTGGGGCACGATCGCGCCGGCGTCGATTTCGATTTCATGGTCGAACGTCGCGCCCGCGTCACTATAAAGACTGCGCCAAGCGACCTGCGCCTGCTCCCACAACTGCGGCGGCGGCGCGTACGGCCGGCCGCGCAGGTAGTCGATGGTCTTGTCGTCGACCGCGATCATCCCCGCGCGCGCGCCCGCCTCAATCGCCATGTTGCAGACAGTCATGCGGCCTTCCATGGACAGCGACCGGATCGCCGAGCCGGCAAATTCGATCGCATATCCGGTGCCGCCAGCGGTGCCGATACGGCCGACGATGACGAGCACGATGTCCTTGGCGGTGACGCCGAACGGGATCGCGCCTTCGACGCGCACGCGCATGTTCTTCGACTTCTTCAACAACAGGCATTGCGTTGCCAGGACATGCTCCACCTCGGAGGTCCCGATTCCGAAGGCAAGCGCGCCGAATGCCCCATGCGTCGAAGTGTGGGAATCGCCGCACACCACCGTCATGCCGGGCAGCGTGGCGCCCTGCTCCGGCCCGATGACGTGCACGATACCCTGGCGCGGGTCGTTCATCCCGAATTCGGTGATCCCGAAATCCTGACAGTTCTGGTCGAGCGTCTCGACCTGCAGGCGTGACACCGGATCAGCAATACCCTGACGCCGGCCGGTCGTCGGAACATTGTGATCGGCGGTGGCGAGGTTGGCATCGACACGCCACAGACCGCGGCCGGCCAGCCGCAGTCCTTCGAAGGCCTGCGGGCTGGTCACCTCGTGCACGAGGTGGCGGTCGATATAGACCAAGGCAGTACCGTCCGGGTTTGTGCGCACCACATGGGCTTCCCAAAGTTTGTCGTAAAGTGTTTTTCCGTTCATGGCCGTACGCTCGGGGCTGTTAAGTCTGCGGGGATCTTGCGTCTATTCTAAGAGACGGTTATAAATAACGCAAAGTCATATTTCTCATGATTTCGATTTCCAAAGGTTATGGATATAAACGACCTGCAAACCTTCCTGGCGGTGGCCGAAAGTGGCTCGTTCTCGCGCGCCGCAGAGCGCGCCTTCATCACCCAGCCAGCCATCAGCAAGCGCATTGCCGCGCTCGAAGCGGAGCTTGGCGCCAGACTCTTCGACCGTGTCGGCCGAAGGATCCAGTTGGCCCCAGCCGGCATTGCGCTGCTGCCGCAGGCGCGCACGATTCTGGACGGAGTGGGGGAAGCCAAACGCCGTATTGCGGCCCTGTCCCGGGACATCGCCGGACCGCTGCGGCTTGGAACCAGCTATCACGTCGGCCTGCACCGCCTGCCGCCCGCGCTCAGGCAGTTCTACATCGCCCATCCGAACGTGCAGCTCGATCTGCGGTTCATGGACTCGGAAGCGGCCTGCCACGCCGTCGAACAGGGCGATCTCGATCTGGCAGTGGTGACGCTTCCGCGCGGTTCGAACGCGCGCCTGCGGCGGGAAAAAGTCTGGGACGATCCGCTCGAAATCGTGGTCGCTGCCGCCCATCCGCTCGCTGCCGCAAGACGCCTGCGTCTGCAGGCGCTGGCCGAATATCCGATCATCCTGCCGGTGCCGGGCGCTACTACCCGCGAAATCGTTCTCGCGGCGCTTGCGCCCGTACGGCGGAATCTGCGCATCGGTCTTGAGACCAATTATTTGGAACTGATCAAGATGCTCGTGTCGATCGGTCTGGGGTGGAGTGCCCTGCCCCATACGTTAATTGACGGCGACCTCAAAGTGGTCCAGATTGAGGGCATCAGTATTGTGCGTGAACTGGGGGTGGTGACGCATGCGGCCCGCACCTTGTCGAACGCGGCTTCGGCGATTATCGAGGCAATTCGAGCGACCAAATGATGAATTTCCTGCAGCTCATCGAGCAGCTGACAACGCGCATCGGCCAGCACCAGCTCCCGATAAACTCCACGGCTAACAATATCCGGGCGCTTGTCGATTCGAGCGCCCTGCACTACGAACTTGCCGCCCGCATCGTGTGCGCAATCTACGAGCACAACGGCTGCCGGCGCCTCACCGACCCCGTAACGGCGCAACCGACCTTTGAGGCCCTCGGCCCCATCCGCGCCGGTTTGCTCGGCTCCAACCGCACCGATATCGAGGCGTACCGCTTCATGGAGGAGCTGTGCACTGCCGTCGCCAAGATCTTCGACGCACCCCACATCGCCAGGATCGCTTCCGATGCTCCGCAACCCGAGGCACCCGTCCGGCACCGCGGCGAACTCATAAGGCTCGATGCGGTACGGCGGCGCGTGAAATCGCTCGCCTGATTCCACGCGCGACGGTCCGCGCCACAAGCGCTCACTGCGCTGGCCGCGGCCGCAGCAGCAGCAGCGCGACCAGGAACGCCAGACCGGCAATGAGCGCTGCCAGCGTGAAAGTTGCCGTAGAACCGAGGGCTGTCCATGCGCGTCCGGCCCAGAAACTCCCCACGGCCCCACCCAATCCGATGCTTGCACTGCCATAGATCGCCTGGCCGCGATGCTGGTGGCGTCCGGTGAAGAACCGGTGAATCATCTGCATCGCTGCGGCATGAAACGCTCCGAAAGTCGCCGCATGCAGTGCCTGGGCGAACACCAGGATGGCCAGGTGTGCGGGAAAATACCCGATCAGCAGCCAGCGCAGTGCGGCGAGAGCAAAGCTCGCAAGCAGCACCGGGCGCAGCGCGATCCGCGCCAGCAATCGGCGCATCGAAAGAAAAACGCCGATCTCGCACAACACTGCGAACGCCCAAAGCGCGCCGATCACGCTCTTCGAATACCCGTGTCCGGCCAGGTACAGCGAGTAGAACGTGTAGTAGGGTCCGTGGCTGACCTGCATCAGGAAACACGCCAGGAGGAAGGCGAACACTTCGCGACGCAACAGCGCCTGACGCAGCGGTCCGGGATGGTCGAGGCGGCCGCGCAGCTCAGCCTCGGGCAGACTCAGCGCCAGCAACCCTATTCCCGACATCAGCAGCGACAGTGCCGGCAGCACCGACCAGGCACCGTACCGGTCGATGACAACACCGAGTACCAGTACACTGGCGATGAAGCCGATCGAGCCCCATAGCCTCACCCGCCCGTAGGCGCCGGGATCCGAACCGATATGGCTCATGGTGGTGGCCTCGAGCAGCGGCAGCGAGGCGTTCCAGAAGAACCCGAACACGAACACCACCGCCGCGATCCACCAGAATCGCCCTGCCAGATACATGCCCGAGAATGCAACCAGCGTGAGCAAAGAAGCGAGACGCACGAACACCATGCGCCGCTCGCGGTGGTCGGCAAGCCAGCCCCACACCAGCGGTGCCACGATGCGCGAGGACATGAGCAACGCCATGATGCTGCCGATGGCGCCCGGCCCGAAACCGATGGAATGCAGGTAAAGCCCCAGATAGGGGATCAGACCACCGAGCGTCGCGAAGTAAAAAAAATAGAATCCGCACAGCTGGATGTGGAATCGGTTAAATGGGCGTCGAACCACTGCGGCGTACTCCCTACGGCGCAGCGGCGGCGCAGCGGCTACTGCACAGCCCAGCTCGGACAAGAACTGCGCTCACGCTAGTTCAATGGTCATGCGGCAACGCGGCTAGCGGCGTTTCTGGACAATGAACTCGACCGGCGCTACCAGACCCGCGGAAACGCCGCTGATGATATTCTGCATTCTTGCTCCCGTACTCGCCCCCATTAGAAGATGCAAACCCAGCGCGGGCGGTCCGGCAGCAGCGGCCAGTTGCGCCCGCATCCGGCTGAAGAAATCGAGCGCGAAATCGCGCCGATTGCGCTCGGCAACAACCGAAAAGCCGCACTCCTGCAGCGCCTGCCTGTAGGCTTGCGGGGAATGCAGATGGCTTGCGGCGGCATCCGCCGCCCAGGGAACGGGATACGCCAGAGATCCTTCGGCGATACGCATCACATCGTAGATCCCGAACCGTGCCCCGGAACGCAGCACCCGATGCACCTCGGACCACAGGGCGGCCTTGTCATCGATGTTCATGCCGACATGCAGCATGCAGGCGGCATCGAACGCATCAGCCCCGAACGGCAGGCGGGCCGCGTCTGCCTGGCAAAACTCGGTCTGCCCGGAAAGCCCCGTCCACGCGCACAGCGCGCGGGCGGTCGCCACATACTCGGCGGTGCGGTCAACGCCGCTCACCCGGCAGCGGTAGCGGCTTGCCAGCAAGCGCGCCGTTCCCCCGAGGCCGCAACCAATGTCCAGCACCCGGTCTGCAACCGACAATCCCAGCTGTGCGAGGAGGTCTTCCGACGCCTGACGCCCTCCTATGTGGAATTCATCGACCGCGGCGAGATCCTCGATCGTGACCGAACCGGGAGACTTGCCGAGCTGCCGCAGCCCGGCCTGGATGCGATCGAGCACCTGCCCGCTCCCGTAGTTCTGCGAAACCGCGTCATGTTCCATCGGCTTGTCACTCCTGGCCATACCCGCGCCGGCCGTCAGGCACTGCCGGGAATGTCGGGCGTGCTCCGCACCACGTCGAGATTCTGGGCACGATGACGCAAGACATGATCCATCAGCACAATGGCGAGCATGGCCTCGGCAATCGGAGTGGCACGGATCCCGACGCAGGGGTCGTGACGCCCGGTGGTGATCACCTCTACCGGATCGCCGGAAAGGTTCACCGTCCGGCCAGGCAGACGTATGCTCGAGGTAGCCTTGAGCGCAATGCTCGCGACGATGTCCTGACCGGTGGATATTCCACCGAGGATGCCACCGGCATTGTTGCTGAGAAAACCCTGCGGCGTCATCTCGTCGCGATGCTCGCTGCCCTTCTGGCCGACGCTCGCGAATCCGGCCCCGATCTCGACACCCTTTACGGCATTGATGCTCATGAGCGCCGCGGCAATGTCGGCGTCGAGCCGTCCGAACACCGGCTCGCCCAGTCCGACGGGCACATTGCCGGCAACGACGTTGACGCGGGCGCCGATCGAGTTTCCCTCCCTGCGCAGCGCATCCATGTACGCTTCCAGCTGCGGCACTTTCTGCGGGTCGGGACAGAAAAACGGATTGTTCTCGACCTCGCCCCACTCGACCCGCTCCATGCGGATCGGCCCGAGCTCCGCTAGGTAACCGCGCACGCTGATTCCGATGCGCTCGCGCAGGTATTTCTTGGCGATGGCGCCGGCGGCAACACGCATCGCGGTCTCGCGTGCCGACGCACGACCGCCACCGCGATAGTCGCGAAAGCCGTATTTCTGCTGGTAGGTGTAGTCCGCGTGACCGGGCCGGAACCGATCCATAATCTTCGAATAGTCCTGGGAGCGCTGATCCGTGTTCTGGATCATCAGGCCTATGGGCGTTCCGGTGGTACGTCCCTCGAACACGCCGGAAAGGATCTTCACTTCATCGGCTTCGCGCCGCTGGGTAGTGTGGCGGGACTGCCCCGGTTTGCGCCGGTCCAGATCGCGTTGCAGATCAGCCTCGCCGAGCGCCATGCCCGGGGGGCAACCATCGACGATGCACAGATATGCCGGCCCGTGGCTCTCCCCGCAGGTGGTGACCGTGAACAGCTTGCCGAAGGTATTGCCGGACATGGCCGCATGGTACCGGATTTACCCGGGACCCGACAGATGCGTACCGATCAAAAACCCGATCTGTGAACGGTATTGAGCGTCTCGAGCAGTCCGTGAAACGGAATGTAGGCCTTCCACTGGCGCACCACCGGCATGATGGCGAGGTCCTCGCCACCCCCGAAATCATGGGAGCCGTCGGCCACCTCGCCGTGCAGCAGACCGAGCGCCGCGCCGAGCTGCTGATAGATCGGAATGCGGGCGCCGAACTCCTGAAGGCCGTCGCCCTCTTCTTCGGCACAACGCAGCAGATCCTCGACCTCGAACTGTGCCTGCTCGATGAGGTCGAGATACTCCTCGGGGGACTGTGGCTGATGCATATGCGTTCCGGGGTACATCTGCGCGGTCAGGGCGATCACCGGAGTTTAGCGGCTGGGGCCCCGGATATCCATAGGCCGGACAGCACGGACACGTAACCGAAAACGGACCCGGCGCACCGAATTAGTGTTGCACCGGAACCATGGTAGCGGAGTGCGCGAAGATCCATGCGATCCCGAACCCTGCCATGAGGGAGGTGCGGGTACGCACCAGCGGACTGTCCTCGAACACCGCTCCGGAGAGGTTATCATAGCGAACGAACGCGCCGAGCCAAGTGCTGCGAAACCGCCTGCTGATCCCGATCGTCATTCGCATCCCCCCATAGCCGCCGCGCGCTGCATACGCCGGGCGCGCGGGCGTGGCATAGGCGGGGTCGACCTGGTAGTAGTACACGTTCTGCTGCGCGGTCGCGAATACCGGGCCGAGCGCGGCGCCGAAATTCCAGCGCGCCGCAGCGAGCAGGAGTTGCGTGTCATAGTTGATGGCCGGATTGAAACCCCAGCCGATATAGCGCGTATGCCGCAGGTCGGTCGCGATCACTGCGCGTGCCGGCAGGCTGAAGGACCAGGTCGGTTCGCGCCGGCACACCGGATCGAGACAGACATCGAGCACCGGTCCGGCTTCCAGGGTCGGATAAAGATCCGGCATTCCGGCGCGCGCGTCGTTGCCGCTGCTTTTCACCGGAACTCCGGCATTCAGACTTATGGAGAGACGAATACGCCGGTTTCTCAGCACATGGCCCGCTACGCCGTGGCGATCCACAGTCACAAAGTGGCCACGATATGTCAGGTATGGCAGCGGCAGAACATAGTTGCGCTGCTCGTCCGACCCACGATAGTCCGGGACCGTGAGCGGCGCCGCGCCAAAGCCGATTTCCCAAAGCGGGCGCTGGGCGGCATGTACCGGCGCCGTCACGCCGGCCAGCAGCGCTGCGGCCAGCATCCGGCGCAGGCGGTCGCCGCCGGCGTGCGCCGCCGGCAGCCGCATTTCGTTGTCAGTTCTCAAATGAATCCTCGGATCCCGCACATCCAGTCCCGGAATGGAATGATCGCGCGCACTGCCCGACGCGGACACGCCGGCACCTGCGCAACGACCCCGCCCCGGAGCGCCCGCCTGGACGCCGTCGGCGCGAGCACGAGATTGAACCATAACCGCATGTGGCCGCGCATACCAGACCATGGTGCGGCGCTTTGCGGACCGACATTCATTCGGACACGGTTTGGATTATAGTTACACGCAATCACCCGAGAGACGGTCTGCCGCCGATACATGTCCATGCGACTTCAATCCCGGCGACGCGGTGCCGGCACCGCGCGCGCTTCATGAACCCGGCCGCCATGCCGCGTAACCGCACTGCGCACCGGCACAAACCCGTCTTCCGCTGGGCTGGCTGGTCCGAACAGCGCCTGCTCGATACGCGCCTTTGCGACCTCGGCCTGACGCTCGCACGCAGCCCGCTGGAACAGCAGATCGCCGCGCTATACCGCGGGCTCGACCGCCGCGGCATCCGATTCCGGCCGCACTGCTGGCTGTCGGACTGCTGGTTCAGTCCGGACGGCGTGCCGGGATTCGCCATCCCCTTTTATCTCGCACATCCCCGCCTCGCACAACTCGAGAAACGCTGGATGCTGGAGCTCGAGGGCGGAAGCAGGCAGGAGTGCCAGAAACTCATGCGCCACGAGACGGCGCATGCGCTGGCCAATGCATATCGCCTGCACCTGAGGCATGAGTGGCGGCGGCGCTTCGGACGTGCGGCCCGCAGCTATCCGGAAAGTTATCTGCCGCGACCCGACAGCCGGAGCTACGTAATAAATCTCGACGGGTGGTATGCGCAGAGCCACCCACACGAGGACTGGGCGGAGACGTTCGCGGTGTGGATGGACCCGCGATCGAGCTGGCGCGAGCGCTACCGCGGCTGGCCGGCTCTGCGCAAGCTCGAGTACGTCGACGCCCTGATGCAGGAGATCGGGCAGCAGCGGCAGGCACTGCACAACCGGCGCCACGTCGACTCGGTAAGCACGCTACGCCTGACGCTGCGCCAGTATTTCGAGCAGAAACGGGAGCGACTGGGTGCCGCCTACCCCCGCTTTCACCGCCAGCAGCTGGAGCGGATCTTCCCTGCCGCTCGATCCCGGCGCACCGAGCCGGCCGCGCGCTTCATCCGGCGTCACCGCCGGGACGCTCTGGTCGCGATCTCCCTCTGGACCGCGGCACCACGCTACCGGGTAAACCTGACACTCACGCACATGGCCCAGCTTGCCGATGAACTCGACTTGCGCGCTCCTGCAGATGGCGGGTGCGTGCAGTTGCCGCTGGTTTCGGCGCTGATCATGCTCTACATGGGATCGCTGCGGGCCGGCAGTTCGCGTCTTACTCTATGAAGAAGCTGCGCGTGATGATGCTCGTCCATTACTCCCTGGTTCCTCCGGACGACCTGCATTCCAGAGACGATCCGCGCATGGAGAAATTCCGTACCGAGTACGACGTCAAGCATGCCCTGCTGAAGCTCGGCCACGAAGTGCACGTGGTGGGGGTCTATGACGATCTCGCGCCGATACGCACGGCCATAGAACAATGGAAACCGGACATCGCGTTCAATCTGCTCGAGGAATTCGCCGGCATCGCGGCGTTCGATTACTATGTGGTGAGTTATCTCGAGACGATGAAACTTCCCTATACCGGCTGCAATCCGCGTGGCCTGCTGCTGGCACGCGACAAGGCGCTTTCCAAGAAGCTGCTCGCCTACCACCGCATTCAGGTTCCGGATTTCCGCGTCTTCTTGCGCGGCCGAAAATCGCCCCCCATGCGCCGCGTACGGTACCCGGTGATCGTCAAGGCACTCACCGAGGAAGGTTCCCTCGGCATTGCACAGGCGTCTTACGTAGAAACCGAGCACCAGCTGCAGGAGCGCGTGCAGTTCATCCACGAGCGCATCCAGGACGACGCCATTGCCGAGCAGTACATCGACGGCCGCGAGATCTACGTCACGGTGCTCGGCAACGTGCAACTGCGGGTACTGCCCGCGCGCGAACTGATCTTCCGCAATCCGATCGAAGGCGCTCCACGCATGGCCACCTACAAGGTAAAGTGGGACGGCAAGTACCGGGAGCGCTGGGGGATCGACTATCAATTCGCCGCCGACCTAGCGCCGGAAACGACCAAGCGTATCGGCTGGCTGTGCAAGAGAATCTACCGGGCCCTGGGAATGAGCGGCTATGCACGCATAGACATGCGCCTGAACCCTGCCGGGCAGTTCTATGTGCTCGAAGCCAATCCCAATCCCGGGATCGCGCGGGACGAGGACAGCACGCTTTCGGCCCGCAGGGCCGGAATGAATTACGAGGAATTCATTCAGAGTATCCTGCGGCTCGGTTTGCGCGCGCATGCCAGCGCCAGAATACAGTAGCCAGGACATCAACCATGAGCCAAGACTGCCTGCCAACCGATCGTCACCCCACCCTGCGTGTCGTGCCGATGCCTTCAGACACCAATTCCGCCGGAGACATCTTCGGTGGCTGGATCATGGCTCAGGCCGACATCGCCGGCAGCGTGGTTGCAAGCCGGCGGGCGCGCGGCCGCATCGTGACCGTCGCGGTAAACGCGTTCCAGTTCCGAAAACCGGTATTCGTAAACGACCTGGTGAGCTTCTACGCCGAGGTGGTAAGGGTCGGCCGCAGTTCCATAACCGTGGACGTGGTGGTCTATGCCGAGCGTGCACGGCATAAAGGGGAATGGGCCGGGGAATGCGTCAAAGTGACGGAAGCCACGCTCACCTATGTCGCGATCGACGACCAGCGCATGCCGCGCGAAGTGCCGCCGGAACATAATTGAGCGGCGCCCGTCCGGCGCACGCCGGTCCCGGACATGCCCCGGGCACCTGCCGGGACTTGATAACGGCCCGGCTGCCCCCCATCTAGCGAGGACAACCTCACCGTCAGCGAGGCGGTTTTATCATGTCCCGAGTCCGGCCGGCAGCCGTGAGCGGCAGCTTCTACCCCGGGGAGCGGACCGCACTGGTGCGCATGGTGGACCACCTGCTGTCGGAGACCGCCGCATCTGCCGGCAGCGGACCGCTGCCCAAGGCGATCATCGTCCCGCATGCCGGATATGTATACTCCGGCGCGGTGGCAGCGAGCGCCTATGCCGGGCTGCGGGGGCGCTCCGCCGGCATCAAACGTGTCATTTTGCTCGGACCGGCGCACCGCCTGCCCGTGCGCGGTCTGGCGCTGCCCGCAGCGGAGCGCTTCGTCACGCCTCTCGGTGCCATCGACGTCGATCAGGACGCCGCCTCGGCAATCCTGCGCCTGCCGCAGGTAACGGTGAGCGAGGCGGCGCACGCGCGTGAACATTCCCTCGAAGTGCAGCTCCCTTTTCTGCAGCAAGTACTGAAGGCGTTCCGCATCCTCCCGCTCGCGGTCGGCGATGCGACTCCGTCCGAGGTGGCCGAGGTGATCGAGATTCTGTGGGGCGGTCCGGAAACGCTGATCGTGATCAGCACCGACCTGTCCCATTACCTGCCTTATCAAGCGGCGCGCGAGACGGACGGCCGCACGGTCGAGGCAATCCTCGCGCTTGACGGTGAGCCCGTCGGCGGCGCCGAGGCCTGCGGCAGCGCCCCCGTCAGGGGGCTGATCCTGGCGGCCCGCAAACACCGGCTGCGTGCACAGCTGCTCGACCTGCGCAATTCCGGAGACACGGCGGGCGGCCGCGAAGAGGTTGTCGGCTATGCGGCCATGGCCTTCGGGGAGCCACCCCATGACTGACACGCTCGGCACAGCACTGCTGATAGTTGCGCGCAACACCATCGCCGCTGCCCTGGATGAAGCGTGCCGGACATACGAGGAGACGCCGCAGCTGTCGATGCCAGGAGCCACGTTCGTGACCCTCACGCACCACGGGGAACTGCGCGGTTGCATCGGCAGCCTTGAGGCGACGCGCGCGCTGCGCGTCGATGTCGAAAACAACGCCAAAGCGGCGGCGTTCCGCGACCCCCGCTTCGCGCCCCTCACCCGGCACGAATACCCGGACACGGCGATCGAGATATCGCTGCTCTCTGCCGCCGAGCCTCTGGTGGCGACCAATGAACAGCACGCGCGAACGATCCTGCGCCCGGGCATAGACGGAGTTGTGCTGGAATTCGGCCGCAGCCGTGCCACCTTCCTGCCACAGGTGTGGGAGCAGCTGCCGGAACCCGGCCAGTTCCTGTGCCATCTGAAGCGCAAGGCCGGCCTGCCTGCGGATTTCTGGCACCAGTCGATGCGGCTTTCGCGCTACACGGTGCAGAAGTGGAGCGAGGCCCCTGCCCGCCCCGCCGGAGCAGCCCCATGAGCGCCGCCTATCCCGCCCGCTACTGGCACCGGCTCGCGGATGGCCGCATCCAGTGCGACCTGTGCCCGCGCGACTGCCGGCTGAACGACGGCCAGCGTGGAGCATGTTTCGTGCGCCAACGCATCGGCGATGGAATGGTGCTGACCACCTACGGACGCTCATCGGGATTCTGCATCGATCCCATCGAGAAAAAACCGCTGAATCATTTCTTTCCCGGATCGAGCGTCCTGTCCTTCGGCACCGCCGGCTGCAACCTTGCCTGCAAATTCTGCCAGAACTGGGACATCAGCAAATCGCGCGATTTCGACCGCCTCGCCGACCAGGCCTCCGCCCAGGAGATCGCCGTCGCCGCGCAGCAGGCTGGCTGCGAAAGCGTAGCGTTCACCTATAACGATCCGGTCATATTCGCCGAGTACGCGATGGACGTGGCCGATGCCTGCCATGCCCGCGGCATCCACACCGTGGCGGTAACTGCCGGCTACGTGCACCCCGAACCGCGCCGCGATTTCTTTGCCAAGATCGACGCCGCCAACGTCGACCTCAAGGCGTTCAGCGATGATTTTTACTTCAAGCTCACCGGTGCACATTTGCAGCCGGTGCTCGACACGCTGCAGTATCTGCACCATGAAACCGGTGTATGGCTGGAGATCACGACGCTTCTGATTCCGGGAAAAAATGACTCCGACGAAGAACTCACGGCGCTCAGCGCGTGGATCGTCGACGCACTCGGCCCGGAAGTACCGCTGCACTTCAGTGCCTTCCACCCGGACTACAGGATGATGGATGTTCCGCCAACTCCGCCACGCACGCTGCGGCGCGCCCGCGACATCGCCCTGCGCGCCGGGCTGCACTATGTCTACACCGGTAACGTGCACGACCTCGCCGGCGGTACGACCTACTGCCCCGGCTGCCACGCACCGCTCATTGAGCGGGACTGGTACGACATCGTCGGCTACCATCTGGACCCCGTCGGGCGCTGTCCCGCCTGCGGTACGCCGGTCGCCGGCCGTTTCGGCAGGTTCAGCCGCCGGTTCGGCAACCGCCGGATTCCGGTGGCCATTCATCACGGCGGCTAGGCTGCCGGCACCGACACACGCCATGCATCCCCGCGCCCGAACCCGGGAAACACTGGTTCACGTCGCAGCCGACGGCGTCGAACTGGAAGGTGCGCTCGCCATTCCGGACGCCGCGCTCGGCGCCGTGTTGTTCGCGCACGGCAGCGGAAGCAGCCGCCACAGCCCGCGCAACAACTACGTTGCGGAAGCCCTCCAGCAAGCCGGCCTCGCCACCCTTCTGATCGACCTCCTTTCGCAGTCCGAAGACCTCGTTTACGCGGCGCGCTTCGACATTCCGCTGCTCACACGCCGGCTTCTAGCCGCCACCCGCTGGCTGCGCGAGTACCCGGGAAGCGCACAACTTGCCATCGGCTATTTCGGCGCCAGCACAGGCGCTGCAGCAGCGCTGCAGGCGGCCGCAGCACCGGGAAACCGCATCGCGGCGGTGGTGTCGCGGGGAGGCCGGCCCGACCTGGCCGGACCCGATGCCTTGCGCCAGGTGCGGGCACCAACATTGCTGATCGTGGGCGGACGCGACGAAGAGGTCATCTCGCTCAACCGCCAGGCATACGCGCTCATGGATTGCGAGCGCGCGCTCGAAATTGTCCCCGGTGCCACCCACCTGTTCGAGGAGCCAGGAGCCCTGGCGCAGGTGGCAGCGCTGGCCGCGCAATGGTTCGGACGCTACCTGACGTCCCCCAGCGGGCACAGCTGACTCTGTGCCCGCCGCGGGACGTCAGGCGACATCGGGATCATCGTCGGTCGAAACGGGAAACCTGTCACGCAGCAACTGGCCCAGCAGGCGGCAGGCGTCGGTCATCGTGAAAATCCCCGCCAGCCGGCCTTCCTTCACCACCAGCGCCGAGCCGATGTGCTGCTGCGCCATGTGCAGCAGCACGCAGTCGAGGCGCTCGGCTACGTCCACGACGTACGCCTGCGGCAAATAGACTTCCCGTACCCGCAGTGCCTGCGCCGATGGCAAGTGCACGCCGGTTCCCATGGCCAGCGAGACATCGCGCTCACTGATCACGCCCACAAGCGTTCCCTGATCCTTCACCGGAAGATGCCTGATGGCGTGGCGTTCCATCATGTCGCACGCCGTCCTGACCGACTCTTCTATTGCGATCGAATAGGGAAACGGGGTCATGACCGACATGACCTGGGGCGGATGTTTCAGGTTCGAAAGAGGCATGCGACAGGTCCGTGCTGCAAGCGGTGTCCGGCTGACGCCGCTAGAGAGTCTGCCCTGGGGAGCCGCCGCCTGCCGGCTGGGCCGGCGCAGCCAGTACGGCGATGACTTCGGCGTCTTCGACCTGGGGAAAATCACGATAGAACTGACCGACCGCGGAAAAGTACTCGGGTGCATCCAGGCATACGACCTCGTCGGCCAGCGCCTGCACCCTGCGCAGGGTGTCGGGAGGAGATACAGGCACTGCCGCGATCAGCCGCTGCGGCTGTCTGGCGCGCACCGAACGCAGCGCCGAAATCATGGTCGCTCCCGTGGCCAGTCCGTCGTCGACCACGATCACCACCCGGTGCGCAGGATCGATAGGCGGCCGCACCGGCGTATACCGCGCACGCCGGGCGCGCATCACCGCAAGCTCCTTCTGCCGCTGTGCTTCCAGGTACTCCTCGGATGCTCCGGCGCTGCGTGCATGGTCGGCAATGTAGGTCCCGCCCTCCTCGTCCACCGAGCCGACCGCAAGCTCGGGGTTGTGCGGCGCGCCGATCTTGCGCACCAGCACCACATCAAGTTCACCGCCCAGCACGTCGGCGATCACGCGACCCATCGGCACCGCTCCGCGGGGGATCGCAAGCACCAGCGGATTCTGTCCCTTGTACCGGACCAAATGCCGCACCAGCTGACGCGCTGCATCGTCCCGGTCGCGAAAAATCATGGTTGCACCCCGCACTCTGCGGACACCGCGCTTACCCCTTGGCAGTGTAGGCCCATTACCTGTCCGCCGGCAATCGACCGTGCCCGGGCGCAGCCGCCGGAAGCAATTTGCTCGGCTTTTCGCTAAACTTGAGCGCCATTCCACAGCCCTTTCCAAAAAATGTCCGCCATCGCAGCGCAAATCGGTCAAGCCCGCTCCCAGCGCCTTGCACAACTCGACACTTTGCTCGGCGAAAGAATTCTGATTCTCGACGGCGCCATGGGCACCATGATTCAGGAATACCGACTGACTGAGGCCGATTACCGCGGGGACCGCTTCGCCGGCCATGCCGGTGATGTAAAGGGTAACAACGATCTTCTTACGCTCACCCAGCCGCACATAATTCGCGACATCCACGCCGCCTACCTCACGGCCGGTGCGGACATCATCGAGACCAATACGTTTAACTCCACGTCCATCTCGATGGCGGACTACCGCATGCAGGATCTGGTATACGAACTGAACCGCGAAGGGGCACGCATTGCGCGTTCGGTTGCCGACGAGTTCGAGATTCAGGATACACGCGCGCGCTACGTCGCCGGGGTGCTGGGTCCGACCAACCGCACCGCCTCGATTTCGCCGGATGTGAACAACCCCGGCTTCCGCAACATAACGTTCGACGAACTGGTCACGGCGTATGCCGAGGCTGCGCGCGGCTTGCTGGACGGAGGCGCGGATCTGCTGCTGGTCGAGACGGTGTTCGATACGCTCAATTGCAAGGCGGCGCTTTACGCCATAGACCGCTACTTCGAGCAGGCCGGGCTGCGCGTTCCCGTCATGATATCGGGCACCATCACCGATGCCAGCGGCCGCACGCTTTCCGGGCAGACCACCGAAGCTTTCTGGAATTCGGTGTCGCATGTCCGGCCGCTCAGCGTGGGTCTGAACTGCGCTCTTGGTGCAACCCAGCTGCGCCAATATGTGGCGGAGCTGTCGCGTGTTGCCGATACCTGCGTCAGCACACACCCGAACGCCGGTCTGCCCAATGAGTTCGGCGAATATGACGACACACCGGAGTACATGGCCTCCGTGCTCAAGGAGTTTGCGCACGCCGGCCTGCTCAACATAGTCGGCGGCTGCTGCGGGACTACCCCCGCACACATCCGCGCGATCGTCGAGGCCGTGCACGGCATCACGCCGCGCGCCATTCCCGATATCGAACCGCAGTGCCGCCTCTCCGGACTCGAGCCGCTGAACATCGGTCCGCAATCGCTGTTCGTCAATGTCGGCGAGCGCACGAACGTGACGGGTTCGGCTGCGTTCAAACGGCTCATCCTCAACGAGGAGTACGACAAGGCCGTCGAAGTGGCCCGGCAGCAGGTCGAAAACGGGGCGCAGATGATCGACGTCAACATGGACGAGGCGATGCTCGACGGCGAGCACGCCATGGGCCTGTTCCTCAACCTGATCGCCTCCGAGCCCGACATCAGCCGCGTTCCGGTAATGATCGATTCCTCCAAGCCGTCGGTGATCGAGGTCGGACTCAAACGCATACAGGGCAAGCCGGTTGTGAATTCGATCAGCCTCAAGGAGGGCGAGGAAAGATTCATTGCCGAGGCGCGCAAGGTCCGGCGCTATGGCGCGGCGGTGGTGGTGATGGCTTTCGACGAACAGGGGCAGGCCGACACCCGGGAGCGCAAGGTGCAGATATGTACACGCTGCTACCGCATCCTCACGGAGCAAGTCGGTTTTCCGCCGCAGGACATCATTTTCGATCCGAACATCTTCGCCGTGGCCACCGGTATCGAAGAGCACAGCAACTATGCCGTGGACTTCATCGAGGCCACACGCGAAATCCGCCGCACCCTCCCGCATGCACTGATCAGCGGCGGCGTCAGCAACGTATCGTTCTCGTTCCGCGGCAACAACGCAGTGCGCGAGGCGATTCATGCCGTGTTTCTGTATCACGCGATCCGTGCCGGCATGAACATGGGCATCGTCAATGCCGGCCAGCTTGCGGTATACGAAGAGATTCCGAAGGACCTGCTCGAACGCGTGGAAGACGTGATTCTCAACCGCCGCCCGGATGCCACCGAACGCCTCCTGCAGATCCACGGCGTCTACTCCGGCGACGGGGGGGGGCAGGTCCGGGAGGAAGACCTCGCCTGGCGCAAGGCTCCGGTGCACGAACGCCTGGCGCATGCGCTGGTAAAAGGCATCACCGAATACATCGAGCAGGACGTCGAGGAGGCACGAACCCAGTATGCGCGGCCGATCCAGGTCATCGAAGGCCCGTTGATGGACGGAATGAACGTGGTCGGTGACCTGTTCGGCGCCGGAAAAATGTTTCTGCCCCAGGTGGTCAAGAGCGCTCGCGTCATGAAGAAGGCCGTGGCCCACCTGATCCCCTACATCGAGGCGGAAAAGACCGCCGACAGCCGTGCGAACGGCCGGGTACTCATGGCCACGGTCAAAGGCGACGTGCACGACATCGGCAAGAACATCGTGGGCGTGGTGCTGGCGTGCAACAACTACGAGGTCATAGACCTCGGCGTGATGGTGCCGCCCGACCGGATCCTGGAGGCGGCGCGCCGCGAAAAGGTCGACGTTATCGGACTGTCAGGGTTGATCACGCCGTCTTTGGAAGAAATGACGTACGTGGCGAAGGAAATGCAGCGTGAAGGCTTCAGTATACCGCTGCTCATTGGGGGGGCGACCACCTCGCGCGTGCACACGGCGGTCAAGATCGCGCCGCACTACAGCGGCCCGACCGTGTGGGTGAAAGACGCCTCACGTGGAGTGTCGGTGGTCTCGAACCTACTCAGCACCGAACTTCGTGACGAGTTCGTGCTCGCCACCGCCAACGATTACGTGCAGGTTCGCGAGCGCCACAAGGGCAAGGAATCCAAGGTGCGCATGCTCGCAATCGGCGAGGCGCGCCGCAACAAGGCCGTGCTTCCCTGGGCCGACTACGTCCCGCCGCAGCCGCAGATGCCTGGAATCACCGCGTTCAATGACTATCCGCTCGAAGAGATCAGTGCCTACATCGACTGGACGCCATTCTTCCAGACCTGGGAGATGCATGGACACTATCCGGCAATCCTGGCGGACCAGAAAGTCGGCGCCGAAGCGACCAAGCTTTTCCGGGACGCCGAACGCATGCTGGCGAGCATCGTGTCCGGCAGATTGCTGCGTGCCAGCGCGGTAATCGGCCTGTTTCCCGCAAACAGCGTCGATCAGGACGACGTCGAGATTTACACCGACGAAACCCGCAGCGCGGTGCTGACGACCATACATAGCCTGCGTCAACAGGACGAAAAGCCGCCGGGCCGGCCCAACCGCGCGCTTGCCGACTTCATCGCACCCAGGGAAACGGGGCTTCGGGACTATCTGGGCGCTTTCGTGGTGACCACCGGCATCGGCGTTGACGAGCTCGTCCGGCAATACCAGGATGATCATGACGATTACAGCGCCATCATGGTCAAGGCGCTCGCCGACCGCCTCGCCGAGGCATTTGCCGAGCGTCTGCACGAACGTGTGCGCAAGGAGTTTTGGGGTTACGCGGCGGATGAAAACCTGCGCAATGATGAATTGATCAAGGAAGGGTACCGGGGCATCCGGCCGGCACCCGGCTATCCCGCCTGCCCGGATCATACTGAAAAGGAATCGCTGTTCCGGCTCGTGAACGCGACGCATAACGCCGGCGTGCGTCTGACCGACAGTTTCGCAATGTGGCCGGCGGCGGCCGTCAGCGGCTTCTATTTCTCGCATCCGGCGAGCCAGTACTTTGCCGTCGGCAAGATCGGCCGCGACCAGGTGGAAGACTACGCCCGGCGCA
>JAJYEE010000004.1 GCA_021790335.1 Pseudomonadota bacterium
GCGCTTCGCTGCCGGGTTTCGTGAGTTCCATCCCGCTACTGATAGCGGGATCGTTCGACTCTGTTCTGCTTCCGGTACCAACCTGCTGATTACCTGTTGGTTTCTTTACTGGGGAAATTCACCGTGGCAGGCGGCACGGAGAGCTTGTGTCGAGCTGCGCCATGCGCGATGCTTCCGTCCGAATCCCAAGATTCGCAACCCAGGTAGACATCGATGCGTTACGCACGCAAGACTGCATTCCTCATCGTCACTCTGGCGCTGTTTCTGTCGTCTGTTCCCTCGCCGGCAGCAGTACCCGGGTACCGCCACGGAGTTGTCGTCCAGGTCAGCAACAAAGACCCCGAATCGTGGGGCCTCACTCTGCTCAACATCAAATATATACAGGAACAGCTCGGGCAAAACAGACTTCCGATCGAAGTCGTCGCGTTCGGTCCCGGCGTCTATATGCTGACGCGCAATTCGGTGGTACGCGAGGGCCTGCGCCGGGCGATGCAGCATGGCGTGCGCTTCGTTGCCTGCGAGACCAGCATGCGCGCCCGCCGAATTATGCGCAAAGACATGTACCCGGGGGTCACATTCGTTCCGCTAGGGATCGCCGAGATCATCACCAAACAGCGCGAGGGCTGGTCCTATCTCAAACCCTAGCCACGGACCGTTCGCGCTGTCGGGACAGGCGCGGCGCCGAATCCGGAATCGCTAGGGGCCAACTTTGCAAAAAAAACTTTACCGCCCTTATGCCTGATGCGGTCACCCCGCGCTCGAAAGGGGGTCGGACACAGTGCTCGACGCGATCCACACGCTCATGGAGCGCGCCAAGGCCGGAGTAGAGAAGGGCCGGTGACTCCGGTCTCCGGACCGGTTCCGCGCACCCCGCGCGAACCTAAAACGCTGATTCAGGAGGATTGCATCCATGCGACCGATCTTCGAAAAGAAAACCCGGAGGGCTTTCTGGCCAGCCCTGCTGGCGGTCTTTTTTTTCCCGGTCGTGGCACTCGCCACGCCCGCCGGGGCAAACAAGGAATTCCCGCTGAGATGGGAGTACCCCGGCGTGCGCACGCTGTCCACCGCACAACTCTACAAGCGGTTCCCGGACGTGGTCATCGTCGATGCGCGCACCCAGCTCGAGTGGGAAATCCTGCACATCAAGGGGGCCATCGTCGATTCGGTCGACGGGAAACTCTTCGGGCATCATTTCCGGATGGTCCTGCGCGGGATTCGCCGAAAAACGAACAAGCCCATCGTGTTTTACTGCAACGGCCACCTGTGTCCGAAATCCTACATTGCCACCCAGCGCGCCCAGGAGGCGGGCATCAAGAATGTCTACGCCTATGATTCCGGCATCCACGACTGGACAAAGGCACACCCCGACCTGGCCGTGATGTTCGGCCAAACCCCGGTCACGCCCGCAATGTGGATCGCGCGCGCGCAATTCCGCAAACACGAACTGTCGCCGGCGGTCTTCGCCGGGATCGTGCGCAAGAAGCATTGCGACTGCCTCGTGCTCGACATCCGCGACCTCGCGCAGCGCGATACGCTGATTTTCCCAGGACGTGCCCATGAGGCGCGGATGGACAACACGGCCAAGATCGACGGACTTATCAGAAAGGCGCGCCGGGAACATAAAACGCTGTTCGTCTTCGATGCCGTGGGCGAGCAATCGCGCTGGTTCCAGTATTACCTGCGCAAGAACGGGGTGCACAACTACGAATTCATGCGGGGCGGGGAGCGCGGGTACATCAATGGAATCGCCCTGTGATCTTTTCTGGCGGAAGGCCGGATAGCGGGCACGGCTTGCGAAGAAATTCTGGAATGCCTGGGCCCAACTGGATGATCGCCATCTGTAGTGCGTTCTTCGTGACTTCGAGCATCCACGGGAACTGCTCGCGTTTCACCGCATTCAGCTGGCGGCGCAGCGCCGCCTGAGAGGGCCTGGACCGGCTGTCGTCCTGTTTCCATGCCTCAAATGGCGCTTCCACTCGGCCGGCGCCCAGCTGTAGGCAAAACGCGCCGTGCCCGCCGCTCGGGCCGGATACGTGGACTGCGCGTTGTTAGGGTCGAGGGCGATGCGGTGTGCGATCAGCACTGCGACGCCTCCACGGCGGCCCGCACACCGTCGAGCAGCTTCTGGCTCTTGCGTGACCGGCTGCCGTACAGACGGGCGCTGAACACGGTGATGATCTCCAGCGCATCCTTCGCCAAGTCTTCCTCGAATGTGGCGTACTCACCCTGGCTGAGGATCACGACTTCGACGCCTTTGGCCTCGCAGAGGGCGAACAGCAGTTCCGCGCCAAAGCGCAGCAGACGGTCCTTGTGCGTGATGGCCAGCCGCGCCCTACCCGACCTTCGGTCACGGCGTCCAGCAACCGCTCGAGGCCCTTCTTGTGGTAGTTCATCCCGGAGCCGGGATCGGCGACAACCTCGAACATCCAGCCCTAGCGGACACAGTAGCGTTCGAGCCCCTGCTTCTGCCGTTCCAGATCACCCTTACTGGTCGTGACTGGACACGCACGCATAGGCGATGGTCTGGCGATGGACCGTGTCTTCGGCGCGGACCATCTCCGGGCGCAGCTTGCCCAGGTCGTAGCGACGATGGCCGCCGGGCGTGTGCTCATCGGGAATGGGTTTGCCTTCGCGCTCCCGGCACCGCAGTGTTTGCGCGACGACCCAAGGAACTCGGCGGCTTTGTGGATGCTGGCCACGTGGATGCTGACCATCGCGTGACATGCTCAAAATGCATACTAATTGCGCAACAGGGCGCAACTATTGTGTCAGCAGTTCAAACCCTTTTTTTATCTTATCCCGGTCAATGACTTGAGGAACCGAACATCCTGCCGGGCGCGAAGGACGGCAGTCGAGGTGGTAACGTTTCATACCAAAGCCAGCCGCTAGGTCTTAGGCAGGGTCACTCCGGTCTGCCCCTGGTATTTTCCACCGCGGTCTCGGTAGGACACTTCACATACCTCGTCGCCTTCGATGAAGATCACCTGCGCCACGCCCTCATTGGCATAGATTTTTGCCGGCAGCGGTGTGGTATTCGAGAACTCAAGGGTCACATGCCCTTCCCATTCCGGTTCGAGCGGCGTCACGTTGACTATTACGCCGCAACGCGCATAGGTCGATTTTCCCAGACAGATCGTCAGCACGTTGCGCGGAATACGGAAGTATTCGACCGTGCGAGCAAGCGCGAACGAGTTCGGCGGAATGATGCATACCTCACCCTTGAAGTCGACAAAACTTTTGGCGTCGAAGTTCTTGGGATCGACAATTGTGGAATTGATGTTGGTGAAGATCTTGAATTCGTCCGAGCAACGGATGTCGTAGCCGTAGCTGGACGTGCCGTAAGAGATGATCGGACCGCCACCATTGCGCCTCACCTGCTTCGGCTCGAACGGCTCGATCATTCCCTGCTCCAGCGCCATGCGCCGGATCCACTTGTCGGATTTAATGCTCATCGAATTATTATCATACTGCGAACCGCAGAGCCGGTGTTGGTGCCCGTGAACACCACCCCCAAGTCCGCAACCTTCCCATCAGGTATTCTGGATCACGATGTTCGGGAACTTGGCGCTGAAGTCCTTCTTCTGCAGCGACAGCTTGGCCGCCACGCGCCGCGCGATTTCGCGGTAGACCTGCGCCAGGCGCCCGTCCGGATCGGCGACCACTGTCGGCTTGCCGTTGTCGGTCTGTTCGCGGATGCGGATATCAAGCGGAATTGCCCCGAGAAAATCGACGTCGTACTGCTCGGCCATGCGCACTCCGCCGCCCTCGCCGAAAATATGCTCCTCGTGTCCGCATTTGCTGCAGATATGGGTGCTCATGTTCTCGACGATCCCGAGAACCGGTATTTCCACTTTCTCGAACATCTTGAATCCCTTGCGCGCGTCGAGAAGCGCGATGTCCTGCGGCGTGGTGACGATCACCGCACCCGTTACCGGGACCTTCTGGGCAAGCGTGAGCTGGGTGTCTCCGGTACCGGGCGGCAAATCGATCACGAGGTAATCGACATCGCTCCAGTTGGTTTCCTTGAGCAGCTGCTCCAGCGCCTGTGTGACCATGGGGCCACGCCAGA
Source organism: Pseudomonadota bacterium (assembly GCA_021790335.1). Taxonomy (GTDB): domain Bacteria; phylum Pseudomonadota; class Gammaproteobacteria; order Acidiferrobacterales; family UBA6901; genus JAJYCY01. The sequence goes on from JAJYEE010000004.1 coordinate 4,070, forward strand.
TCATCGGAGTCTCCTCGTCAATCAGGTAACCGATCGACATGGACTGAAGGTGGTAACTCACCACCGGTTCCATCTTGCGGCCGTCCTTCGACTCCGGCTTGGCATGAGTGCCGAGCATGCGCGGCTGGCTGGGCCCGTAGATATCCGCGTCCAGTATTCCCACGTTTGCCCCCTCTACCGACAGGGCCAGAGCCAGATTCACCGCGACGGTGGACTTGCCCACGCCGCCTTTGCCCGAAGCAACGGCAATGATGTTCTTCACTCCTTCGATGGGCTTCACACCTTTCTGCACGCCGTGGGAGGCGATCTTGGAGGAGACGTTCATGCCGACCTCCTTCACTCCCGCAATCGCGGCAACCTTTTCCTTCAGCTTTTCGGCAAGACGGTCTCTGGAGCCCTTTGCCGGATATCCAAGAACCACATCGACAGTGACCTTCCCACCATCGACAGCAATCTTCTTCACACACTTGGCAGACACCAGGTCCTGCTCAAGGTACGGGTCGATGACCTCTTTCAACGCCGTCTCGACCTGCAACTGGGAAACTTCTGCCATAAATCTCTCCGCGGAGTACTCAGATTTTTCGAACCCGCAATGCTACACCGGGAGTCCGGAAAAGTCATGTTTGGCATGGATTAACAGGAGCTTATCCCCTGCAGGATCTATGGATGTTTGCTGCCGGATCCGGATGTCGTCGCGACCGCAGGCGGCGTCGCGCACCTTCCCCGCGGATGCGACGAGCGACCAGAGTCGCGGTTTTTTGGTTTACAATGCCACTCATGGTCCAAGCGAAACGCAAGATCCTCGTAACCAGCGCCCTGCCCTATGCCAACGGCCCGATTCATATCGGGCACCTCGTCGAATACATCCAGACCGACATCTGGGTCCGGTTCCAGAAAATGCGCGGCCACGACTGCTACTACGTCTGCGCCGACGACGCCCATGGCACGCCCATCATGCTGCGTGCCCAGAAGGAGGGCATCGAACCCACAGCACTGATCGCGCTCATGGGTCGGGACCATTTGCGCGATTTCACGGATTTCGGGGTCGAATTCGACAACTACGGGTCCACCGACTCGGCGGAGAACCGGGAGCTCGTGACGCAGATCTACCGCCGGCTCAAGGCCGGTGGCCACATCAGCACGCGCACGATCAAGCAGGCCTACGATCCGGTAAAGAACATGTTCCTGCCCGACCGGTTCATCCGTGGCACCTGCCCGCGGTGCGGCGCACCGGACCAGTACGGCGACTCATGCGAGGTATGCGGGGCAACCTATGCCCCGACCGAACTCAAGAACCCGGTATCGGCCATCTCCGGGGCCACACCGGTGCAGAAGGAGTCGGAGCATTACTTCTTCCGGCTCGGCGACTTTGAAGACACGCTGCGGACCTGGCTCTTTCCCGATATCACCGAGCCGCGTCACGTGCAGGCGGAGGTCGCCAACAAGCTCGATGAGTGGTTCTCGGCAGGGCTTCAGGACTGGGATATCTCGCGCGATGCGCCCTATTTCGGCTTCGAGATTCCGGATGCCGCCGGAAAATATTTCTACGTATGGCTGGATGCGCCAGTCGGCTACATGGCGAGCTTCAGTCAGCTGTGCAGACGTGCCGCAATTGACTTCGACGAATACTGGGCGAGGGACGCGAAACCCGAGCTCTACCACTTCATCGGCAAGGACATTCTCTACTTCCATGCCCTGTTCTGGCCGGCAATGCTCGATGGGGCCGGATTCCGCAAGCCCACCGCGATCTTCGCCCACGGCTTTCTCACGGTGAACGGGCAAAAGATGTCCAAGTCGCGCGGCACTTTCATCAATGCACGCACCTACCTCGACCATCTCAACCCGGAATACCTGCGATACTACTTCGCCAACAAGCTTGGTGCGCACGTCGAGGACATCGACCTCAACCTCGATGACTTCATCGCCCGCGTCAATAGCGATCTCGTCGGCAAATACGTGAACATTGCCAGCCGCGCTGCCGGGCTGCTGCACCGGCATTTCGCCGGAACGATAGCAGACCTCGGGCCGGGAAGCGCCGCCTCAGCCATCGCGCAAGACGTTATTGGAAACGCACTGCAGGCCGCTGCGCGCATCGGTGAATCCTATGAAGAGCGGCGCTTCGGAGCGGTCGTGCGGGAAACCATGAATCTCGCCGACGCCTTCAACCAGTGGTGGGACCGGCACCGGCCATGGGAGCTGTCGAAGCGGTTCGAACATCCGGCACAGCCGCAGGACAACGAGGTGCTGCACGCGATCTGCTCGGCGGCGCTGGAGGGATTCCGGATCCTGACCCTGTTTCTCAAGCCGGTGCTGCCCGAACTCGCACGCAATGCGGAACGCTTCCTGAACCTCGGGCCGCAGACATGGAAGGATCTCGAGGTTCCGCTGCGAACCGGCCACCACACCAACCCGTATCAGCATCTTGCCGCGCGCGTGGACCCGAACCAGGTGCAGGCCATGCTGGACAACTCGAGAGAGAACCTCACCATGACAAGTCAGACACCGGTGACTGCGCCGGGTGCCGGCACTGCGGTCATCGAAGAAATCAAACCGGAGATTACGATCGACGATTTCGCCAAGGTCGATCTGCGCGTTGCGCGCATCGCGAAAGCGGGCTTTGTCCAGGGGGCCGACAAGCTGCTGCAACTGACAGTCGATCTCGGCGAGGGCCGGACCCGCAACATCTTCGCCGGCATTCGCTCCGCCTATGCACCCCAGGATCTGGAGGGCAGACTGACAGTGGTGGTCGCCAATCTCGCTCCGCGCAAGATGAAATTCGGAATCTCGGAAGGCATGGTGCTGGCCGCCGGACCCGGAGGCAAAGACCTCTGGATTCTATCTCCGGACAGCGGAGCGCAACCGGGCATGCGCATCAAATAAGGCCTGCCTCGTGGCTGACATGCGGCCACGAGGCAGTCAGCCGCGCCCGGTTCTTCATCAGTAAATCCAGGGAATCAGTTTCTTGACACGCTTCCGGTAATCGGGGTACGAGGCGAACTTGAGGCTCAGCCAGTATTCCTCATGCGCGGCCTTGCGGTCGAAAAACAGCCCGAGAACCGCCGCAAACACCACCCCTGGCCAGCTCAGGGACCACATCGACCAGCCGGTTGCGGAGAGGATGATGGCGGAATATATGGGATGGCGCACTACACCGTAGACCCCGCGATCGCGAAGACGCGCATGCTCCATGGGCCGGGGGAAAGGGGTCAGGTAACGCCCCAGGGTGACGAAGGCCACCAGCGCCATGGGTACCGCCACGAGCACCAGCACGGCCCCGGCGAACCGCACCAGCCATTCCGGGAGCGTTTGCGCAACGGCACCGGACCATATGGGCAGGAAATAGGCGAGCACTATCAACGGAACCTGCACCAGCACCCACCAAAGGTCGCGCCCGATCATCGGCTTCGATCTGCCCTGGTTCATGGACTGCAAAATCCTCCAAAACGCGGGCTGCGCAAGAACCCTGCGATGTTCGGGATTATTGCTTCAAATCCGGCCCAAGGCCATACTCCGCTTCCATGCACAGACCCGAGACAAATTCGCGCTCGTCCGCCGATCCGTCGATGGCCGTGCTGATCGATGCGCGGTTGCCGCAAACCCAGTGCATGCGCTGCGGATATCCCCGCTGCCGCGACTACGCCGAGGCGCTCGCCCGCGGAGAAACCGACCTAAACCGCTGTCCGCCCGGGGCGGATGCAACCATCGAAGCGCTGGCCGCACTGCTGAACCGTCCGCGCAAGCCGCTCGATCCTCGTTGCGGCAGCGAAACCGGACGCCGGCGTGCCGTCATCGACGAAGAGCACTGCATCGGCTGCCGCAAATGTATCGATGTCTGTCCGGTGGATGCGATCGTTGGAGCGCGCCGCCTTATGCACACCGTAATCGCGCGCGAGTGCAGCGGCTGCGAACTGTGCCTGGCAGCCTGTCCGGTCAACTGCATCGCCCTGACGACGGTGGCCGAAGAAGAGGTCCGGCGCGGACTGTGGCGACATTATGGTGCCGACGAGGCGGATAACTGGAGGCGGCGCAATGCATCACGTCTGTCCCGGCGTGCCTGCCCGAAGCAGGCGCAGCTGCCGGAGCACGGCGCCGTTGCGGATCAGCAACGTGCACTGCGCAGAGCCGAGATCCGCGCTGCGGTAGAGCGCGTACATCGCAGGAAGCAGGCCACTTCGCCGCCTGACCGGCAACCGGCTGGCTGATGCGATGCTTCGGTAGTAAGGATCGCCGCGTCTCACGGCGGCGGTGCCAACAATGAAGAAACGGATACTCAATTCGCTCGGCTCCCTGTTCGGCCTGCTGCTTTTCGGGGTCGCACTGTGGGCGCTGCACCATGCTCTGCGACACCACCAGTACCAGCAGGTTGTCGGGCAGCTCAGCGCCATACCCCTGACACACATTCTGCTTGCCTTTGTCCTGACAGTTCTCGACTACGCAGTCCTGACCGGCTACGACACGCTCGCGTTTCGCTACATCGGCCAGCCGCTCGAGCTCGGCAAGATCCGCCTGGCCTCGTTCATCGGTTATGCCTTCAGCCACAACCTCGGGTTTTCGCTGGTTTCGGGCGGCTCGGTACGTTACCGCCTGTACTCGTCCTGGGGTCTGTCGGCAATCCAGATCACCAAGCTGGTCGCGTTCTGCGGCGTGACTTTCTGGCTCGGCTTTCTCGCACTCGGCGGGGGGGCATTTCTGCTCGAGCCGCCCACCATCCCCGGAGGACTGCATCTCCCGTTTGATTCGGTCCGGGCGGCAGGTGTGCTGTTCCTGGCGCTGGTCGCAATCTACCTGGGCTGGGCCTTCCTTCAGAAAAAACCGATGAGTGTCCTGGGCTGGGAGGTCTCGCTGCCGCGCCCGCACCTGGCGTTCGCACAGCTCGCGGTCGCCGTAACCGACTGGGCGCTGGCAGCGGCCGTGCTGTATGTGCTGCTGCCGGCGGGCAGCGCCTGGGGCTACCCCGAATTCCTCGGCATCTTCCTTCTGGCCCAGATTAGCGGCATGGTCAGCCAGGTGCCTGGCGGCCTGGGAATTTTCGAGACCGTGATGCTGCTGTTCCTGTCGCCCGCGCTTCCCTCGGCCGCGGTCATCGGTTCGCTGCTCGTGTTCCGCGGGCTGTATTACGTCCTGCCCCTGGTGGCGGCGGCATCGCTGCTCGGCGCGCTCGAACTACTGCAGCGACGTGAGGGCATCAAGCGCGTGGGGCGTCTCGTTGGCCAATGGCTCCCGATCCTCACACCGCATGTCATCGCCTTCACCGTGTTCGTCGGCGGCGCGATCATGCTGTTTTCCGGCGCCACGCCGGCCGATCACTGGCAGATCCAGTGGCTGCGTCGGCTCGAACCGCTACCGCTGCTTGAAATCTCGCACTTCACCAGCAGCGTCATCGGCGCCTGCCTGCTGATACTGGCGCGTGGTCTGCAGCGCCGGCTCGACGCCGCCTACCACCTGACTGTCGTGCTGCTCGGTGTAGGCGCCGTGATGTCCATCCTGAAGGGCTTCGACTACGCGGAGGCGGCGACACTGGCGGTCATGGTCGCCGTACTTCTGCCGACCCGGCGGCACTTTCACCGCAAGGCCTCGCTCATCAGCGAACGATTCAGCGTCGGCTGGGTGGCGGCGATCGTTCTGGTTCTGGCCGCGTCGATCTGGCTCGGCATGTTCTCCTACAAACACGTCGAGTACCGCGAGGACCTGTGGTGGCGTTTTGCATTCTCCGGCAACGCGCCGCGCTTCCTGCGCGCTTCGGTGGGTGCCCTCGGCGTGGCGCTGATCTTCGGGATCATGCGGCTGATGCGTCCGGCACCTGCCGAACCGGAGCCCCCCGGCCCGCTCGAATTCGCGAAAGCCCGGGACATCGTGCGCCGTTCGCGCTGTGCGGCGGCCAATCTTGCGCTGCTCGGCGACAAAAATCTGCTGTTTAGCGATAGCGGCAATGCGCTGCTCATGTACGGTGTGATCGGACGCACCTGGGTGGCCATGGGCGACCCGGTCGGGCCGCGCGAGGAGTGGGAGGAACTGGTCTGGCAGTTCCGCGGGATCGTCGACAGCCATGACGGCTGGACTGCTTTCTACCAGGTCCAGCCGGACAACCTGCCCCTGTACCTGGACCTCGGGCTCACGCTGCTCAAGCTCGGCGAAGAGGCGCGCGTTCAGCTCGACAGATTTTCGCTCGATGGCGCGGCCGGCAAGGGCAAGCGCAACCTCGTAAACCGGCTGGAAAAGGAAGGCTGCGAATTCGAGGTCCTGCCGGCAACCGAGGTGCCACCGCTGCTGGGACGTTTTCGCGCGATCTCCGACGCCTGGCTGGACCTGAAGGCAACGCGTGAGAAGCGCTTCTCGCTCGGCTCCTTCGATGATGCCTACCTGCGCAACTTCCCGGCTGCGGTCGTGCGCCGCGACGGGGCAATCGTGGCGTTTGCCAACCTGTGGCTGGGAGCGGAAAAAGAGGAGGTGTCGGTCGACCTCATGCGCTATGTCCCAGATGCTCCGGAAAGTGTCATGGAGTATCTTTTCGTCAAGCTCATGCTCTGGGCCAAGACCGAGGGCTTCGGCTGGTTCAACCTGGGCATGGCGCCTCTGGCCGGGCTCGAGGACCATACGCTCGCGCCGCTGTGGACTCGGCTTGGCGCCATGGTGTTTCGCCACGGCGAACACTTCTACAATTTCCAGGGGCTGCGTCAGTACAAGGCGAAGTTTGACCCGGTCTGGACGCCGCGCTATCTGGCAAGCCCGGGTGGTATCGCACTGCCGCGCATGCTGACCGGCATTGCAACACTGATTTCCGGCGGCCTGAAAGGAGCGATCGTCAAATGAAGCAGCTGTCGATATCCGTGCTGGCGGTGCTCGCCACCCTCGTCTGGATCACGGCGGCACCGGCCGCCGAGGTGCGTTTCGGCCGTCTCGGCACAGTCATGGTCTACAAGCGGACAGCGCATCCGGCACATGTGGCTTTACAGCTGTCCGGCCGCCGTGGCTGGACAGCCGGCGACACCGCGCTCGCGCAGTCCCTGGCTGCGACCGACACCCTGGTCCTGGGGGTGAACCTCAGGCACTACCTGGGGCGCATCGAGCATACCCGATGCGCGTATCCGGCGGGCGACCTCGAGGCGCTGAGCCAGTACATGCAGAAACGGCTTCGCCTTCCTACCTATGTCCGGCCGGTATTGGCAGGCAGGGGCCTCGGTGCCACGGTTGCCTATGGCACCCTGGCGCAGGCGCCGGTCGGCACGTTCCGCGGCGCCGTGGGGTTCGATTTCTGCCCGCAGCGCCCGCTCCCCCGGCCCTTGTGCCGCGGCGACGGTTGGCCGATGAAGCGCAATCCCCGGAACGGCACCTACCTTGTCCAGCCCGGCCGCCTGGGAGCCCCCTGGGCAGTCCTGAACAGCAGCGCGAGCAGGTCCTGCACCATCGCAAGCGCCGCCGGATTCGTTGCACGCGTACCGTCGGCGCACTTTACGATCGTGCACACCCAGCCCGGAGAATCCGTTCAGAGCGATGCGGCGATGGCGCTCGTACGCCAGGCTTTTCTGCGGTTGGCGGCACACCCTTCGGCATTCGGTCCGTCGAAACCGGTCACGGATCTGCCGCTGGTCGAAGTTCCGGCCACGGTACCGGCTAACGACAGCCTCGTAGTGATGGTCTCGGGCGACGGCGGATGGGCGGGCCTCGACCGGGAAGTCGCAATCTCCCTGGCCGCACGTGGCTATTCGGTCGTAGGATTGAACTCGCTGCGCTATTTCTGGACGCGGCGTACCCCGGACGAGGCCGGCCGCGATCTGGCACGCATCCTTGATTACTATCTCAGGCAGTGGAACAAGAAGCGAGTAATACTGATTGGTTACTCCCGCGGCGCGGATGTCCTGCCCTTCATGGCCAGGCGCCTGCCGCCGGCACTGAGAAGCCGCATCGACCTGATCGCGCTGCTCGGATTGGGTCGGAGCATCGACTTCGAATTTCACCTGTCGGACTGGCTGCCGGTCGAGGGGAAAGACCGTTCGACGGCGCTACCGATCTTCCCCGAGATCGAAGCGCTTCGCGGCGGGCAGCATGTGCTGTGCATTTATGGCCGGGACGAGGAGCACTCGCTTTGCCGGAAGTTCACCCCACGGCTCGGCCAGACCCTGGCCCTAAAGGGTGGCCATCATTTCGATGGGGCCTACGCACACCTGGCCGGACTGATTCTCGATGCTCTGCACCGGGAGCGCCGCGCCGGGACGGAATCCGGGCATTGACCTGGCCCGTGCGGCCGCAGACCTGCGGGAACCCAGCTCGGTCCTGTAGTCGCTGGGGCGGCGAAGCAGTCCGGCCCGACATCCGCCAGACTCCCATCTGCTTCGGCAACCCGACGTGGTCCGGTATCCGGGGCAGCCGGTCCGCGGCCTCCGCCGGCATCCTGCGGATGCGTTCACAGTGGTCGCGCGGTAAGTGTCTCAGCTTGAAGATTGACCGCTATGCGATCCCGCCCCACAATCGGGACATGCCTAACCGCTCAAGCAAGCCCAAGCGCCCCGCGACCCCAGCCAGCTCGGCAAGGTGGTTACCGGTATAGCCACCGGTTCGTTCGATAAAAAACTAGCGCGGCGAACTGCTGGCAAAAAAGAAAAGCATAAATCAACATCAAACAGCTTGCCGGCGTATAAATCCTCCCAGTAGAGGAACAGCAAAAGAGTATTTTCCGTGCCTGTTTTTGTAGATCAGGCCGGCGTCGGACAGCGCAGATAACATCTGATTTACGTGACTACCGCTAAAAGCCTTGTCGAGGCCTTTGTTAGCGGGATGCTCCACGACTTCTTGTACTGCGAATTCTGATTCAGAATTTGGTAGCTGTGAGATCACCCATAGCAACGCTCTTTGCCGATCAGTGTTTCTAGCCCACCTGCCTGCAAAGAAATCTGAATCTAATTTTCTCATTATCGCATCACTTGGGATGCTTTCTGGTGTCTTTCCATCCTCTACGTTCTGAACCCATACGTCATAGGCTTCTCGACATACATACTGAATAAAATAGGGGTATCCCTTTGTTATCTCCCATATTGTATGGAGCGATGTTGGAGAGAAGCTAACAGGACATTTGCTGTCTTTGATCGGCCTAGTGACAGCATCGTTAGTCTCCTGTTCCGTCAGCGGATCAAGAAAAATAACCCTGAACATCCTCTCCGCATAGGTTCTCGCCTCAACAAGCTTCGGGAATAGCGTAGGCAATCCAGTCAGAACCAGCATATACGGCAGATTCTTTCTCTGGAGAGATTGGAAAACGTCGAGCAATAGAGATAATGGATACTGGTCCTTCGCTGCATGATCGGCGAGATTTTGCGCTTCGTCATAAGCGAATATAACGCCTCGTTTACCGCATCTTTGCAGAAGTGGCCACACTGCTTCGAGGATGCCTTTTAATTTATCTGACACCAGACCCGGAATTTGGTCATAGGTTGTCTTTAACGTGACGTAATCCAGCGCAGCAGTGACTTGTTCTGTTTTCGTCGTTAGCCCGAACATTGGCCGTTCAGTTGTTGACACGACAACAGAAGATGTAACAACTGACAGATCAGTTAAAAGCCGAGTCGCAAGGTGGTCTTCGCTAATACTTGTTGATTCGGAAAGGTCGGTGCCCGCCCAAAGCCAACCATCCTGAATAGCCATGGGTTTGAACGTTTCCAGCAATACCGTTTTCCCCAAGCCACGTAACCCAGTTAGGATGAGGTTTTCCAAGATGGTGGTTTGGGAAATTATTCTTTTGAACTCCTTGGTTTCATTTTCACGCCCCGCAAGAAACGGTGGCATGTGGCCAGCTCCTGGCTTAAAAGGATTCGGGAATTTAGTTACTTGAACCATAATAACCTCACACACTAAATTTATATTAAAGTGTAAATTAAGTCAGCCACCTAGTCAAGCAGCGCTAGTCATATCGACTAAATTTAATATAAATACTAAGTTTAGCAATATTAATAACTGCTTCTTAATTCGGTGGGCGGGATAATATAAATAGATTTTCAAAATCTAAAGTGGGTCTAAATCCTCAGCCTACTCGTGGAAGGCAACGGTTTGCACGCCGCTTCCCGCCGTGCTGATTATTCAATAAATACAGTAACTAAGTTACTTGTGCACGTGGACACGACCTGCTCCGAGCTTCACGACAAGACCCTGCGCGGCTGATCCTGCAAGCGAATCCGGTGCGATGAAATCTGGCTTTTCTGCAGGATGAAGGAACGGAACGATCCCGAAGAGCACAGGGGCGAGTTTGGTCATGGGGGCGTATAACACCTGGACGGCGATCTGCGCGAATATCGAGCTGGTGCTGTCTTGGCTGGTGGGTCGCGGTGACGCCTCCTATGCCAAGGTGTTCATTGATGATCTGGCAAGGGCACCTCAAAAACCGTGCTCAGCTCACCACGGACGGCCACAAGGCATATCTGTAAACCGTAGCGAATAGCTTCGGCGCGGACGTGGACTTATAACCATGCTCGTCAATCTGTACGGCGAGGCGTCCGGCGGCAAATCGGCTTAGCGGAAGTACAGCCCCGGCGAGTGCTGCGGCTCAATCAAGGACGCGGTCTGCGGTAACCCCGACGAAGCCCATATCTCGACTAGCTTCGCAGAGCGCCAAAACTTGGCCATGCGCATAAGCATGCGCCGGTTCACCCGGCTGTCAAACTGGTTCAGCAAGAAGGTAGGGAACCTGGAGCACGCCGTAGCCCCGTACTTCATGTATTACAATTTCGGGCGCATCCATAAAGACTTTGCGGGTAACCCCGGCGATGGAATCCGGTGTGGCGGATCACGTCTGGTCGCTAGAAGAAATTGCGGCCTTAGCGGATTCAAACTGAGACACTACCGGTCACGCACGTCCATTGGCAAATCCGCCGCGGGTCCGTAGAATGCATTGGTTGCCCTATCGGGCTCCGATTCGCCAGCCAGCAGGAGGCTCCACAGCATGTCCGGTCATTTCCCCTTCATCGGCAAGGCAAACCGATTGGCAGTATTCGCCTTCTTCGAAGATCACGGCCTGAGCGTGGAGCTGCAGGAGAAGTATTACCGCTGGTGGCATGAATGGGCGAAGAACTTCGTCGCGAAAGATCCGGACTTGGCGCTCACCAAGGCCGTGGAACTCAGCCATTTTCCATTCGGCCAGCACGCGCACCTGAATTTCCACCTGCACGACTACATGTGGGCGACTCCCATGCTGGATCTGGGGAAATTCATCGAGAACGTGATCTTCCCCAAGCTCGACGACAAGGCGATGCACCAGCTCGAGCAGGAACACGAGAAAATGCTCGACGAGATCGGCCGTGAAGCCGCCCAGAATCCCCGTGCCGCCGTGCCCGAGATCGGGCGCTATCGTCACACCTGAAAACTTCCGCCCGCCCCCCGCGCTCCACATCCTCCAGGCGTGCCAAAACCGGCGGTTCACCGGTCGTGCGCGCCAGCCTGCTCAGCCTGGCGCAGCGGCGGGCACTGTTTGAGCGGCTCAAGGCGGGGAATCCGGCGCCAACCACCGAACTGCATTACCGCACGGCTTTCGAGCTGCTGGTGGCCGTCATGCTTTCGGCACAGGCGACGGACAAGAGCGTCAACAAGGCCACTGCCAGACTGTTTGCCGTCGCCAGCACGCCGCAGGCCATACTCGATCTGGGCCCGGGTCGGCTGAAGGGCTATATCAAGACGATCGGCCTTTACAACACCAAGGCCGCGAACATCCTGAAAACCTGCGGACTGCTGCTCGAAAGGCACGGAGGCGAAGTGCCGTCGACGCGCGCGGAACTGGAAGCCTTGCCGGGCGTGGGCCGCAAAACCGCCAATGTGATCCTCAATACCGCGTTCGGCGAACCCACGATCGCCGTGGACACCCACATTTTCCGGGTTGCCAACCGCACCGGGCTCGCCCCCGGCAGGACCGTGCTGGAAGTCGAGAACAATCTGCTCAAGGCGGTACCCCTCCCCTACCGCCGGGATGCGCACCATTGGCTGATCCTGCACGGACGTTATACCTGCGTTGCACGCCGCCCCCGCTGCGGCAGCTGCGTCATCTATGATTTATGCGCGTACCCGGATAAATTAGACGAATGAGCCGATCTGTCGCCACCGGCCTGAGCTACGGAGCAAAGGCCGCCCCCGAACATGCCGAGCGCGCCGTGGTCGCGGCACTGGAGCGCGCCGGGCTTGACGGCGCCAACGGCGTGCTGCTGTTCCTTACTCCGCATTACGCAAACCACCCGGAAGCTGCCCTGCGGGCCGCTGCGCGCGCTGCCGGCAGCCTGCAGATAGTCGGCTGTACCGGCGCCGGTGTTCTGACCGAACAGGAATGGCTGCTGGACAGTCCGGGTGCGGCGGCGATGGTATTCGGAAAGGACCTTCGCCTCGGCCTGCCTGGCGAGTCGGAAGCGCAGGCGGTGGTGAGCCTGTGCACCCCGTCCGGCGCCACCGCCGACTGGTTCGACCTGCCCGTACCGCGCATCGGCGCCGTATCCGGTGATATTTTCGGGCAAGGACCCTTCAAGGTCTGGAGCGGCTGCCGCGTCGCTGACAGCGGCCATGTCGAGGCGGTCATTTCCGGGAGCCAGAGCGCAATCCGGACTTCGCAGGGAGTACGTGCACTGACCTCGCCGATCGAGGTCGCGGAAGTCGAGGGCTACGATGTACTGCGCCTCGGGCACTACCCTGCGCTCAATGTGCTGGTCCAGGCTTTGCCTGTTGGTGTGCGCGAGATGGACCATATCCCGCTGCACCTGATCATGGGCGGCATTACGTTCGGGGATCCGCTGACTGCGATCCGCGATGGCCGTTACCGGCTCAACCACATTGTCTCGGCCAACCTGAGCGACCAGTCGATCACGCTTTCACATCCGCTCGAGCGTGGCGAGAAACTGTTTTGGGCAATGCGCGATGCACTCGCCGCCGAGCGCGATATGCGTCTGACCATCGAGCGTACGCACGAGCAGCTCGCCGCTGGGCCGGATTTCGCGCTACTGTTCCCGTGCATGGGACGCGGACCTCATTTCTACGGAAATCGCGACCGGGACCTGGACCAGCTGCGCACGGCCTTCCCGGATCTGCCCATTATCGGATTCTACGGTAACGGCGAGATCGGACCCGTAGATGCGGGTAACCACCTGTACCAGTATTCCACGGTACTGGGACTGTTCCGCGCACAGCCCGGCTAGGAATCCCCGTGTATACGCAGGACCGCAGCCGTCTGCGCGAAACCTTCTTCCACGCGTGGCAGCGCTACCGCGACGGTTTACCGCTCGAAGGCATCGAGCCGCTCATCGTGGCCGTGATCGAACGGCATCCCGAATACCACACCATTCTCGAAAACGCTGAGGAGCACCGTGACCGGGATTACCTGGCCGAGTACGGTCAGGGCAATCCCTTTTTGCACCTGGGCATGCACATCGCCATCGCCGAGCAGCTTTCCATTGACCAACCGCAGGGCGTGCGTGCCTGCTACCAGGCGCTATGCACCGGCGCCAGCGAACACGATGCCGAACATCGCATGATGGAGTGTCTGGGTGAAATGCTGTGGCAGGCAGGACAGGGGAATGCCGCACCGGACCCACAGGCCTATCTGGACTGTCTGGCGCATCTGGCCGCCAGAAAACCGCGGCGGGGCTGAGCCCGATCGGTCGCGTCCAGGACCGCCTGCCCGGAAAAGTCAGGATAAGTCGCGCTGGTTCAACGGGGAAATCCCCGGTGAACAGGCCGCCACCAGCGGTTGCAGCGCCGGGCAGCGCCGGGCGACGCAGACCAGGTCTTCCCAGGTGTCTATGTCGCGCAGCATGGCGAGCATGCGGAACTCGACGCCCGCCGCCCGGGCCCGCGCCTGCGTTTCATTCAAGACCCGGCTCCCGCCCCAGTCCATGCCGGTAAACAGCACCGGCTCGGCGTGCTGCAACCCGATGAAATAGTAGCCTCCATCCACGGCCGGGCCAATGACGTTGCCGCCCCGGGCAAGCGTTTCGTAGGCGTCTTCCAGGGTGCCGGCATCACAGTGGGGCACATCGCAACCCATTACTGCCGCTGCACCGCGCCGTCCGATGCCCAGACGCAGGGCGCGCAGCATGCGCTCGCCCAGGTCGCCTTCACCCTGGGCAGCCAAGTGTACATGCAGATCGGCGGCGAGATGCGCGAAAAGCGGGTGGCAGGCATCGGGCGCACCACAGAGGTAGACTTCTCCCGGCCAGGTGTCCGCCGCCAGGGTCACGGTCTGGCGGATGAGGTCGGCCGCGATCTCGGCGGCGCGTTCCGCCCCACAGACCTGTGCCAGACGCGTCTTGACCTGTCCGGCCAGCGGTTGCTTTGCGAACACGATCAAATCCGGTCTTTTCATGGCGAGGTCACCGGCCGCGGTTCAGCGCACATCGGGATAGAAGCGCAAGAGTTGCGCCGGAGAGATGCCAAACCAGTAAAGAAGCCGCAGACCCCACATGCGCAGCACGGTACGGACAATCCCGTCGCGCTGCCAGCGGCGCGTCGCGCTGACCACAGGTACACGGATGCGGGCGGGCCACGCCAGCATGCGCAACCGACGGGAAAGCTCAATATCCTCCATCAGCGGGATCGGCGCAAAGCCGCGCAACATCTCGAAAACATCGCGCCGCACGAACAGCGCCTGGTCTCCGGTGGCGATGCCCGTCAGCGCCGAGCGCCGGTTCATCGCCCACTCTATGATGCGGAACACAAACTGCCGGCCATCGAGGCGCACGTCGAAGCGACCCCATTCGCAACCCTGCCGTACCGCCTCCCGGACCCTTTCTGCCGCTCCGGGCGACGGGCGGGTGTCGGCGTGCAGAAATAGCAGCACCTCGCCGGTCGCCGCGTCCGCGCCCCGGTTCATCTGGAGGGCACGGCCGCGCGCACCCTGCAGCAGCACCACGCGGCAGGCAGACCGGGACGCGCGCACGAAGGCATCGAGCAGGGTCTGCACCTGCGCCACGGTTCCGTCATGACTGCCGCCGTCAACCACGATGATCTCCTCGAATCCGGCGTCGATCAGCACCCGTAGCCGTTCGTTGATATCGGCCGCCTCGTTCAGAACTGGAATGATCACTGCCACGCCGGGTCCCGCGCGCCCGACACACAAGGCCCCGGCCGCAACCGCACCGGCCGTTGCTGCGATATCGGCTTCGCCGAAGCCGATATCTGTCACATTTGTTACTTCAGCCATCGAATCCCATGCTCCGTGATGCCACTTCCGCTGTCGCCGCGGGAATCCGCTGATTTTGCTATGTTCACGGTTTTCCGCCACGCCACCCGCCGGGGCGCCACCGCGGGAGACCCCGATTTTCCGGCTCCGCAACCCGACACCCCAGCGCTCCACGGTCCGACCGTGGACTCTGTCAGTCATTATATTACGGACAGGCAAGGCGAAAACAAAAAGCGCTTGCAATCGTCTACACTAGAGAGTAAATAGCCTTCTGGATCATGACTGACTCGACCGATTGTTGTAGTACTGAATCTACTTCGACCTCCGCGGCCCAGTGCGAGCGGAGGCCACAGGCCGTCAGGCGCCAACGGGGCTCAATGCCCCGTTTTTTTATTTCCGCCCATCCTCGCGCCAGCGGCCCCGATACCTGAACTTACCCCCCGATAAGGAGCCACCGTGCCCGAGAAGAACGAAAACGAACCTCCCGAACCTATGACGGCGCCGACATGCGCCGGGACCCTGCGTGACACAATCCATAAAGGGGCCCGCCCATGCTGAATGCCGTCAACGCCGTCATGGATGTCCATTTCCTCACCCCCGTCGGCCCTGCGCCCATTCTCCCGGGCGATGCAGCGGGCGGCCAGAGAACCGCCCGCCAGGATTCCGTCCGCAAACGTTATCTCGTCGCCGGCAAATATCGCCTTTACCCCTTTGATCACAGCGCCAAGGCCTACTTCGACGAAGCCTGCGTGCGCAGCAACGTGGCGCTGTCCGATTACAGCTTCGCCAACAATGTCATCTGGCTGGCCCAGGCGAGCGGCTTCTACCAGATCATAGAAGGCTGTTTCTGCCTTTTTGCCCTGAACGGCAATGGCCTCACCATGCTCTTGCCACCGCTGGGCGATTCCTCACGTCAGTATCGGGCGCTCAAGATCTGTATCAAGATCATGGATTTGTATAATCCATCTCCGTTTCAGGCCCGGCTGGATTACGTATACAAGGACTTCCTCAAGGTTCTCGAACTGGACAGCGCAACCGGCGCGGCCCTGATCAACGGCGAGCGCTGGCACGTGGAGGTCACCAATCCGGATTACATCTACCGCACCCAGGATCTGATCGAGCTCCGGGGCAACGCTTACAAGACCAAGCGCAACGAGATCAACCAGTTCCGGCGCGCCTACCCGAACCACTCTCTGGTGCCGTTCAACAAGAGCCACCGAGACGAGGCGCGGGCACTGGTGAATACCTGGATGCAGAACCGCCTGCGTACCCTGCCGGACGGGCCGGTAGAGGAGTTTCTGTACAACCTGGAGATGGAACGCAAGGCCATCCAGCGCGCCATTGCCTTGTGTGAAGAACTCGGACTGGAGGGCCTAAGCCTGTTCATCGATGGACGCCTGGAGGGCTTCACTTTTGGCGAACGCCTCAACCGGGATGTCGCCAACGTGCTGATTGAAAAGACGAACTTCAATATCCAGGGCGCTGCTCAGTACCTGTTCCGGGAGTTCAGCAAGGTCTTTGGCGATTGCACTTACATCAACGTCGGTGATGACCTCGGATTCGAGAACCTGCGGCGCGTGAAGATGAGCTATCGACCGGCCATGTTCGGCGAGAAGATCATCCTGAGACGCCCGTTGTCCGAGTGATGTCTGCCAGGCCGGCGATACGTCGCGCCGGGCCGTCCGATCTCGACCGGATCGTCGAGCTGGAACGGGAATGCTTCGGCACCGTCGACGGCGCCTTCTCGCGTCGCCAGCTCGGACGCCTGCTCGCCAATCCCAACGCCTACTGGATGCTGGGTGCCGACGGCCTGGCGGTGGCCTGCTGGCTGACTGCCGGCAACGGCCGTGCCCGCTGGGCCCGGCTCTATTCTCTGGCCGTGCACCCCAAGCTGCGCGGTCAGGGTTGGGGTGGACGGCTGCTGCGCGCCGGCGTGGCGTGGATGCGGGCACGGCAGCTGTTGGTGTGCCGCGCGGAAGTAAAGGCCCTTAACCACCCGGCACGTCGGCTTTATGCACGCTTCGGTTTCCGGGAAGCTGGCCGGCTTCCCGACTACTACGGACCTGCCATCGACGGACTGCGCTTGGTTCTGCACCTGCGTACCGCAAAATCTGCCGCAGCGGGTAGAACATCGGCCGGCAAGCGTTCGCAACGGCGGGGACGCGGTTCATCGGGGCGCGTGCGCAACCCCTAGGAACCTCCGCTGAGTCCGGCATCTTCTCGCACACTCAGAGCGAGCGCGGTCCAGTCCAGGTCACCCCGGTTTCGGGCAAGTCCGGACAACAGCCGGTCATGCAGAAGACTCGCAAGCGGCATGGGAACTCGGCTCTCGTTGGCAGTCTGCTGCACGAGATCGATGTCCTTCTTCCCCAGAGACAGCTTGAACCCGGCAGGCTCGTAGATTCCGGAGGCGATAAGCCGGCCGTAGTTCTGGTAGATCGGGCCGCCGAACAGGGTTTCGTTCATCACGGTGGCAAAGCGCGCAGGGTCGACGCCGTTCTTCGCAGCGAGCGCAAACGATTCCGCCATGGCCTCAAGCGCGGTGACGATCAGGAAATTGCCCGCGAGCTTGACCACGTTTGCGGACGCCGGGTTGTCCCCAAAATCATAAACCCGCTGCCCCAGGACATCGAGCAGAGGCTGCACCCTGGACCTGGCAGCCGGCGCACCGGCCACACAGATCCAGAGTTTCCTGGCGGCGGCCGCTTCCGGACGCCCGAACACCGGCGCTGCCACGTAGGTGCTGCCGCGGTCCGCGTGGTAGGCGGCGAGCCGCCGTGCCGTCGCTGGCGCCACCGTGCTCATCGACAGGTGTACGCCGCCCTCGCCCAGCACTTCTCCGAAACCACCCATACCCTGCACCACTTCCTCCAGGGCCTGGTCATTGGCAATCATGGTCACGACGATTCCGCCGGGGACGGCCGCTTCGACCGGCTTTGCCGCGGGCGTCACACCGGCAGCGCCGAGCTCCTGGACCCTGCCGGCACTGCGATTGTACACCCGCAGGCGATACCCCGCTGCGAGAAGATTGGCCGCCATGGGCTTCCCCATCTGCCCGAGGCCGATAAAGCCGATCATCTGGTCTTTGTCCATATCGTGGTTTCTCCGTTGTTCGGATTGAGAAAGACGTCACCGCTTGCCGGATTCCACCGGACTGAGGCAATACACCCCGGACTGCCATCCGCCCCGGATGGGTCGCACACGGCGCGACGCAAACCGCGCGCTCCGCGACCGCTGCACCCGCCCGGTGGTGCAGGAGCACAGCGCGCGGCAGCCACATCCCGGGCAACGACGGCCCGGACAGATTTCCCTGTCCCGCGACATTGCAGAAACTTACGACGTTACCGGCATCCATGCAAATCCTCGCCGTACTGCTATGCTGAGATTCCATTTCCGCTGGAACGAGATTGATCTCAGTCGAGCGGCGTGCGTATGATGCGACGCCGGGTTCCGGTCCGTCACCGCAATCGGCAGCCCTGCAGGCTGCACCGGGAGATTTTCTCCGCGCTTTGCACTGCGACGGCCGGTTACCTCAAACACCAGACCGCAAAGCGCAAGAGCAAGGCGATGCCAGCACCAACCAAGCTGATGTTTCTTCCCGGAGCCCTTGGCAACCCGGACTTCTGGAAGCCGGTTTCCGACCGGCTTCCTCATTCAGCCTCCCGGACCCTGCCTGGCTGGCCTGGTTTTGGCTCGACGCCGATCGACCCGCTTGTCAACGGAATCGATGATCTGGTTGCCAGAGTGGTTTCCGGAATCGACCAGCCCACGGCCATTATTGCCCAGTCAATGGGAGGCGTGATCGCCATGCATGCTGCGCTCGAGCGCCCTCACCTCGTCACGCACCTGGTGCTTGCGGCCACATCGGGTGGGATCGACGTTTCCGATCTGCGCGCCGAAGACTGGCGTCCCGCATTCCTCAAAGCCAACCCATTGCTTCCTCGCTGGTTCGTGGACCACAAATCCGACATTTCAGCCAGCCTCGGATCTATTCGTGCGCCGGTCCTGCTTCTTTGGGGGGATGCTGATCCGATAAGCCCTGTTGCAGTTGGCTTGCGCTTGCGCAAGCTACTGCCCCGCGCACGCCTGCACGTCCTTGCCGGAGGCGCACACGATTTTGCCAATGTGTTCGCGCCGAGCGTTGCACGACTGATTGATGAACATCTCCGCGTGGCCTAGCCCGTCGCCATAACGAACCGTTCCCGGCAGGGAACGAACTTCGTTGCGTGAGACGAACAATGCACCTCGCATCGCTATCGGTAATGGAAGCCGTGATTACCCGGCTGCTGCAAGCACAACCCGTTGCGGATGTCCGGGGATTGCTGCCATGAGCTTCATCGGAACGGCGGATCCGCCGCAGAAAACGCCGGCACAGGCATGATGACTGTGCGCCTGCGGCTACCCGACCGGGCAATCGCTGTTGAGCAGTCGCACGCACGACGGCTCGACTACCGGCCGGGCGATGGAACGCGATACAGCCCGAACCTAGCCGATCTTTTCTACTATCTCGGCAAACGAATGGGCTGGTGTGGGGCTATGCGCCACGTTTTTGAACAGCAGCTTGCTGATGCGGCTGGTTGAGAACATGCCTATTACTCGATGCGCCTGAGAGGCCGGGTCGACCTGCGCGACGAGCGCGTGCTGGCGCCCAAGGGTACGCAGAGTCGCGACAATATCGCCGACCAAGGCCGCTTGCACGCGTGCGGCATCCAGAACCTGGATATCCGTCTGCGGGGTCATGATTGAAGCGACCGTGATTTTGGCACGCGGCAGGCGTGTCTGCTGGGCGGCCTTGATCGGTCGCTCCCCCATGATGTCGGTGGCGGTAACGATTCCTATGATCTCGTCGATATCGTTCATGACAAACAGAAGCCGCACGCCCGCGGTTTTCATTTGCCCAAGCGCCGTGGCAATCGGAGTCTGTGGCGTCGTGGTTACCGGCGTGACAAAAGCGAAATCGGTCATGGCCGCGATCGCCGCACTATCGATATGAACCAGTCTGATTCCTCCGGTCGTCGAACTGAAGTTCGATTGCGGTTTCAGCGGAATGGACGGGAGGCCAGTGAAAGTATCGAACATCGTGCACCTCCTTCGGGAATTTATCGAAACGTTTGGCCGATGTATCCGGGATGCAGGCTGCCGACGTGGCGAGAAAGCCGGTAGCCGTCCTTCATGTCCGATGTAAAGCAATCGCCATGCCAATACAAAATTCAATGCCGAAACCGGCACCAAGCCGCGATTCTTGCTGCGATTGGGTGACTGTGTACACTGCAACGAACCGCATCGGTGGCGCCAGGCGCATCGGCGTGGTGCAGCGGACTTCATGACTGCACTATTGCGTGGCGCATCATCCGCGAATGCCTCCGGGGTCTATCCCGTCCCGCGCATGAATGTCGCCGGTCGGTGTTCATTCAATCCTGACCCGGGCATGAAACAAGCCCGTGGCCCCGGGCCCGCACGCCCGCTTCGCCGGCCACCTGTTACATAAAATGCGCGCCCATTAAGAACTGCTGTCTGGTCACCCGCCACCGGATCTGGCCATGAACGTCGGGAACCAGGTCAAATGCGGTCATTTTCGGAAACACAAGGCGAGCCCTTCCGGAGCCGATCACTGCGGTGGATTGGCCTGAGCGTCACGACCGCGACACCGGTCAGGTCTCAGGATAAGAATCGCTACGATTGCGGCAAGTGCAAGAAACGCCGCCAAAAGGAAGGCGCCGACCGGACGCATGGTCCACAACACCCCGGCAATCAGCGATGCAGGAACGTAAATGATCCCGGTAAGAAAATTGTAGACACCGATCGCCGATGCCCGTCGATCCGACTCGAGGTCCACAATGAACGCCTTGCTCTGTGCTTCGTCGATTGAATAGAACACGCCGTAGACGACGAACAGGACAACGACCTCCCCCTTTGTGGTTGCGAATGCAAAACCAAAGCTCATAAGAAAGTAAAGGAAATACCCCAAAACGATGATTCGCGCCCTGCCGAAGCGGTCGCCAAGCTTTCCGATCACTGGCGCAGAAACGACTAGCGCCACGTTGAACAATGCGAAAAGCAGCGCAATATCATCGACGGCAAAACCCACGCCATGCGCACGCAACAGCAGAAAACCGAAGCTGAAATAGCCCAGCGAGAAAATGCCCGCTGCCAC
The DNA here is from genome assembly GCA_021790335.1 of Pseudomonadota bacterium. Classification (GTDB taxonomy): domain Bacteria; phylum Pseudomonadota; class Gammaproteobacteria; order Acidiferrobacterales; family UBA6901; genus JAJYCY01. The sequence continues at coordinate 25,360 of JAJYEE010000004.1, forward strand.
CAGATAGCGCTTGAACTCCGGACTCAATATTTTCCATGTCTTGAACATATTCTCGCGCTTGTGCTGATCCCCAGGCTTTTCCTTTATGAAACCCAGCAGTACAACGCTGAGCACCGCGGGAAAGAGCGCAACCCAAAACAGGGTCCGGAATGTGGAGGCATGATTTCCTAGCCACCAGAGCAGACCGTACGCGAAAAGCGGTCCGAAAATGGCTCCCGACTTATCGAGAGCCTTGTGCACACCGAACGAGTACCCCCTTATGCCTTTGTCGGAGACCGCCGACAGCCAGGCGTCACGCGGCGCACCCCGGAAGCTCTTGCCCAGACGCTCGATAATCCGAAATGCACCGAGGCCAACAACCGAGCTGGTCAAAAGAAGAATGATCTTAGCCAGAGTGGAAAAGCCATATCCGGCCAAGGCGAAGACCTTGCGCTTGCCGGTGCGATCCGACAACCAGCCGGCGAGGTAGTCCAGCGAAGATGAGGAAAAATCGGCCAAGCCCTCTACCAGCCCCAGCAACGCAGCCGATGCACCTGCAATGGTCGTAAAAAATATTGCGAAGACCGAAAAAATCATCTCGGAACTGAGATCGGTCATAAAGCTCACAAGACCCAGCTTGAGGACGTCGGGATGAATGCCGAAGTTCCTGTCGGCGGAATCAGGTGGTATCTGCTCATACATGATCGCATGTCGCTCTTGGCGGGATCTTCGATGACTGGTGCGGCATTTCTGGGTATTGAGTATCTGCGGCTGCTGTCGTGATCCCCGATGCCATATCATAATACCGATCTGGCATGCCCGGGCGGAACGCGCCCGGCGCGTCTGTCTGCAGGCATGCAGGGCATCTGCATCTTCATGCAACAGTGCCGGTCCCGGACTTCGAAGATGCTTTTAACGACAGACGTGAGAGTGGAATGACGTCGGGCCCGAATATCTGCATTGGGCCAGGGGTTGTCAGGCGACCCATCGCATTATCCATAACTCGGCTACGGCTTGCGCCACACGCTGGCCAGCCAAGGCTGCTGCTCGTGCGGCAGGCCGGTTGGCCGATAGTAGAACTCGAGTTCCGCGAACCCGGCATCTAACATATGGCGACGCCAGGCCTCCAGATCGTGGTAAGCACCGTAGCGCCCGCCGTTCCAGCCCTCCTCGTTTTTGCCGTGCGGGTTGGAACTGAACAGCACCCCCCCGGGTTTCAGTGCGGCGTGCAATTGACGCAAAACGCGCCCCAATTCCTGAGTCGGCACGTGAAACAGGCTGGCGTTGGCAAAAATGCCATCGAAACGCTCTGCCGGCAGGTCAAGCTTAAGAAAATCCTGCTGCCACACCTCGCACCGACTGTCGGTGCGCGCCATCGCAGCAAAGCCTGCGGCCCCCTCCAGGCCGATCGCGGTATGACCCAGATCCGAAAAGGCCTTGAGGTCGCGTCCCGGTCCACAGCCGAAATCGAGAATCACGAAGGGCGGCTGGCCTTTGATGTGCCGCAGTAATGCGGCAATGTTCTGGAAGACATCGTGATCACGGGTGCGGTCGCGAAACGCTTCGGCACGCCGCTCGTAGTGATCGAGCGTCGTGGCAGCGATCTCTTCCAGCTCGTGCGGCTCAAGCGGCTTGGCATGCATGGGGGCGTTTTCGCGTTGGAACATCGTGTCATTCCCATTATGGTCCAGATTGGCAGCAAGCGGAATCATGCCCGACCAGCGAAGACGTCAGTTGCTGGATCGGGGTCCTGTCTGCGCATGGCGGACGAATCGAAATGAAGCAGAGAACCGGGCCGGGGCCGTGTGGAAAAGGGTTAAGCCCTGCGTTGACATAGCCCCCGGCGAAAAATGGTCGATGACCCAAAGCGAAGCGCCGGCAGGCGGTTTAACTGGCAGTGCGGGAGAGCTGCCTTATCGCTAGATGCGCCGAAGAAAAGCTTGCGACTCCGGTACCGATCGCCTGACCGGAACAGTAGACGTATCGTTCCCACATCCTGAAGAGGCCCGGAATCGCGCAAATCCCCGATACCATCGGCTCGAGCATCGATTCCGGTTTCAAATTCGCGCCCGCGCACGGACATAACGAATAGCAAATGTCTCATTCCACACCGGGCACACCGCAAGCCACGGTGCGTACACTGGGCAACGAAGCGGGTCAGCCGCTCGACCGCAGGATGTTTGTGTTATGCTATTTGTATTGAATGTGGCCAAGACGGACGGCTATGCACCGCTGTCGGCTGCGACCGGAAACGGGTCGACCGGCCGCTTGTGCGCGAACCTGACGCAATGGCGGAAGAAGCGTTCCAGCAATCACAGACATGTCTGGGGACGAATGCAGGCCGGGCGGCTTTGATGCTCGCCGGGAAGAAGCTTTTTCGTTGAGACAGCGCGTGACGAGGTCAAGACGGGCTTTGGCACTCGTTCCGGATACTTTTCTGCGGGATACCGCGATTTCCTTCCGCTCCGCTTGCAATTCCACGAGACTGGCGTTTCGTGGCCCGGGACCGAACCGCGTGAGGAAATCCGCGTCCGCGAACGTGTCCTGCAGCCTGTGGACGACTCAAGGCCAGGCGGGTGCGCACTGGTCACCATTCCCGCAGCCTGAATGGTGACCGGCTGCGGACCACCGGATCGTCGCCAAAGAAACGAACACCAAAGTTCGGGTGATCAATAAAGCCTTGCTTTTCTTTCAAACTGGGAGGATGACTTAAACCGTGTTCATCGTCGGCGTCATGCTGCTCATTGTGGGCGCTACCGTGCTGGTGGTAGAGACTCAAAGCCTCACGATCTACCTCATTGCCGTAGCAATAGCCTGTCTTGTGTCCGGCGGACTCGCCTTGTTCGCGCATACCGGTCTTGCCGCGACCTTAATTGCATTTGCGCTGGTCCTGCTGGCCGGTCTGCCGGTCGCGCATTATGCGCGGCGGCACCTGAAGAATCCGGAGTCCGATCGCGTGAGCCGCGACGACGTGGGCGCCATGGTCGAGGTGGTCGCCGTACATGGAGAGACACTGCGCGTCGCCTACCGGGGCACGGAATGGGATGCGCGGCCGGCAGCCGGGTTTTCCACCGCCGGCCTCGTGGCCGGCACAACGCTTCAGGTAGTCCAACGCGACGGCAATACACTCGTCGTCGCACAGCGTGGCGCCCCAGCGGGCGCCTGACGAACGGATTTTCCACAGCGACTAAACAACAACAAAGGAGATATCGATGCCCGCCTCACTTGCCATTGCCTTTACCCTGATCGTGATCGCACTGGCGATCGTAAGCCGCGGTGTCCGCGTCGTGCCGCAACAGCGCGCCTGGATCGTCGAGCGATTCGGGCGCTTTCACCGCGTTCTCGAGCCCGGTCTCAACCTGATCATGCCGGTCTTCGATCGGGTTGCCTACCGGTTCGACCTGCGCGAGGCGCCGATCAATATTGCCGAGCAATCCTGCATCACCAAGGACAATACGCAGATTACGATCGACGGGATCCTGTACCTGCAGATCACCGATCCAAAGAAGGCAGCCTATGGTACGAGTGATCCGTTCGTTGCCGTGGAACAGCTAGCGCAGACCGTGATGAGATCTGACGTCGGCCAGAAGCAGCTTGACGAAGTACTGTCCTCGCGCTCGGAATTGAACGTCTCCATCGTTTCGGAGCTCGACAAGGCGGCAGTGAACTGGGGCGTCAAGGTACTGCGCTACGAAATTCGCAAGATCGAGCCGCCGCAGGAGGTGGTGCGGGCGATGGAGCTTCAGATCACCGCCGAGCGCCAGAAACGGGCACTGATCGCAAAGTCCGAAGGCGAGCGCCAGCAGGCGATCAACGTTGCCGAGGGCGAAAAACGTTCGCGTGTATTGAGTGCCGAAGGCGAGGCCGAGGCGATCAATACGGTGGTCAAGGCACAGGCAGATGCGATTCGAACGATCGCGGCCTCACTCGGCGAGAAAGGGGGCGACGAGGCCATGCGCATGCGGCTCGCTTCGGACCTCATCGCCCAGTACGGCAACCTGGCCAAGGCATCCACCACGATGATCGTACCGGCGGAAATGGGCGATCTGTCCCGGTTCCTGGCCACCGCGCTCTCGATTCCGGGGGCGAAAAACAGCACCGGTCTGCGTCCAGGAGCCCCATCCTAAATGCGGGCGCCAACACCCCGATGCGATCAGCATCCCGCGGATCACGACAACGCTTCGATCAGCTCTTTCACAGGTCTGACGAATATGCCAGGTTCTTGCCGAAGTTCTGGAAGTAGCAGGAAAGGCAGGTACCGCGCGGATCCCGGACTAGGTGGATGATGTGTGCATCGGGAAAGAGTTTCTCGATGAGCCCAAGGCGCTCGTAGTTGTCCGGCAGCTTGTCGGTGACATACCGCGCCCCCGGGACAGGGACCCGATCGCATCGAGGTAGGGCCTCGCCAGCGTAGCCATCGCTTCGGCAGTGACCCCACCAAGGCAGCCGGGGTAGCTGCCGGTCTGACCGAGGATTTCCGGGGCGCGTCGTTCCAGATCTTCCAGGTTCTCGAACTCACCGGCTCCGCGGACATCGGGGTGGGAAGCGAAGATCTGTTCGACCAGCGAGGTTCCGGAACGCGGCATGCCAACGATGAAGAGGGGTACCGGCGAGCCCTGCGGGGCTGCGTGTGCCGCCGGCAGGCTTTCTTCCTGGACCGAGGTGGCTGCGGTGCCGGACGGACCGTGGCTCGATCGCGACAAGCGCCTGGTAACAGGATTCGGCCTGCACGAATTCTCCGAGCTGTCCATGGATTGCGCCCGGCATCGACAGGACTTCGCGGCTCTTCGGAGCGCTTCCCCTGAGCCGCATGCTGAGCACACGCGCTTGGGGGATCCGGTTGGCGTGGATCAGGCGGAGCGGGTGCTGAAGCTGGGTGGCGAGCGGGCGGTTACTCATGGCTTGAGTCGAGGTTCTGCAGACTGGGCCGCCTGCGCTGAATAACGGGGGCAACCAAGCGCAGCCGGATCATGCCTCCGGCGCCAACGCCTTGCGCACCGGCCATACATGAGCACGACGGTCACCTCTCGGACGTCGTCGAGCCCCGACTATTCCGTCCATGACGGCATGATCGCGGTTCCTGCTCTGGGCGAAATTGCGGGTCGCGGCACCTGCCGATGGTTCGGCGGATCCAGCAGAATCTGCAGTATCCTTCATTCGCCCTGTCGTCGAACCGCTCAACCGGATCCCCGGGCCATTCTATGTCTGCATCTGCGACTGCAGCTGCGGCCTTCCGGCGCCGGGCCAGGATGACACACCCTCAACCCCCGACCCTGCCACAGCTACCGGGATCCGACCCGCGGCCTTCGCGCTCTGCAGAGAAACGCACTACCCGAAGTGACAGACGTAATCCAGAAGATCGTCCACCTCGATCTCGAAATGCGAGCTTCCGGGAACCATGAAGCTGTCTCCCGCCTCATAATCGCTCCACGCTGCGGAACCGGAAATCTTCACACGGCAGTGCCCCTGCGTGATGTCGATCCGCTCCGGCGCCTCGGTGCTGAACCGGTAGGTACCGGGCAGCATGATGCCGAGGGTCTTCATCTCGCCATCCGGCGTGATGATGCTGCGGCTGGTTACGCGCCCTTCATGGTATATGTTGGCCCGGGTCTTGACCTCGACGTTCTTGAAGCTCATTCAATCCTCGCGCTATCGCTGTCCAGGGCGGAATCATGCCATTGAGGAAGATCAAAGTAAAAACGTGTGGCCACTCCGGAAATCGTATCGAATCCGACGCTGCCGCCATGCGCTTCCACGATCGCACGGGCGATGTTCAATCCCAGCCCGGCGCCGTCGGCCGGAGCGGCAACCGGATCTTCGGTGCGCGCAAAGGGCTGGAAAAGACGGTCCCGCAGGCTGTCCGGCACACCCGGGCCGTGATCCGTCACCGAAACGCGCACGTTGGCGCCGGCCGCCTCCACCCTCACCTCGACTACACCTGCGCGGGGTGAAAAGCGTACTGCATTCGAAATCAGATGGTCTATGACGTGGATCAGACGCGTACCGTCAGCATATATGGGGGCCTCCCCGAGTCCGGGCTCGAGCACCAAGACCACTCCGGACGCCGCAGCAAGACTGCGACCCTCTTCGACCGCACGCGCTACGAGGTCTGCCAGATTGAGATGTTGGAGATCGAGCTTTATGACTCCGGACTGGATGTCGTCCATGTCGATGATATCGCCGACCAGACGCGCCAGCCGGGCGGTGTTGTTGCGCGCGATGGCAAGCAGCGATTTCCCGGGCGCGGACAGATCTCCTCCCACGCCTTCGGCCAGCAGGCCGAGCGAGCCGACCAGAGCGGCCAGCGGCGTTCTGAGTTCATGGCTCACCGCCGAGATGAAGCGGCTCTTCATGCGCTCCATCCTCTTGCGCTCGGTGATGTCGCGCACAATCCCGATCAACATGCGGCGCCGGCCCAGCACCATGTCGCTGACCGCCAGCTCCATGGGAAATATCGAGCCATCGCGGCGCAAACCCGTGATTTCGAGGCCGAAACCAAGCATCCGCCGCTTTCCGGAATCCAGGTAGCCCTCGACGTAACCCTCGTATTCGTCGCGTTCGGGCTCGGGCAGAAGCATGCTGAAATGCTTTCCCGCCATATCTGCCGCCGCACTGCCGAATATGCGCTCGGCGGCTGCGTTCATCGACTCAAGCGTCCCGTGTTCGTCCATCGTGATGATGCCGTCGAGCACGTTGTCCACGATTGCGCGCATGCGGGCCTCACTCTCGCGCAGGCCTTCCTCGACGCGCGCGCGTTCCCCGATCTCGCGTTTGAGGTCGAGGTTGAGATCCTCTGTCGCCGCCTTCTCGCGCGCGAGCACGGCGGCCAAATCGCTGTTTTCGAAGCGCAACCTGAGAGAACCGAGCGTGGCTTCATACAGACGCCAAGCGGTAGCAAGCATCATGGCCATGAACAGAAAGGACAGCATCCCCATGGCAAACTGCAGACTTTGTCCGAAGTAAAAGAGACGCGCTGTAAGCGGCAGCAGCGCTGGGACAATGAAATACAGCGCGACCCTGGCAAGCGGGGCATAGCTCACCACCGCGCCCGCGGTCATGCCGGCAAGAACGAGGACGACGAATACCTGATTGGGAATCTGGTCGGGAAGCAGGAGCATCCCGGCTGAACCCCAGGTGCACCCGGACAGCAGGGTGCCGTACGCGATCCCGCTCTCCCAGCGCGCGACCCGGTCCGGCCCAACCATGCGGCGACGATAGCGCAGGGCAAACAGATAGCGCGACAACGAAATGAGCGTGAGGACTCCGAACCAGGACCACAACACCGCATGGCGGATGACGTGCCACTGTACAGAAAGCAGCAGCGCGCCACTGAGCAGACCGGCAAGCAGCCCGCCCGGCAGGTTCGCGTAGAGCAGCTTGACCTGCTCGGCCCGGATCCGGGCGTCCCGCTCAGGAGCAGTCATGATGGCGGCCCCTGCCGCACGCCCTTCGGTACGGGCATCTTCACTCACAGAGTGTCCTGAACTGCGGACCATAGCCGGCAACCGCGGGTTCCCATCAAACGAAGCACAGATGAACCACCCCTTATCCCTGAGTCAATGCGGCGATCAGCCAGTTTTCCCCTGGCCAATCCCTTTCTAGTTATTGAGAACCCATTGAATGATTATAGTGGGATTTTGCGCGACTTCCTTGGTATCCGCCCCGGTAGGTCGCCAGGGCAACAGACCGCAGGCGTCGCTCAAGCGGCGCGCAGTATGCAGCTACGGGAGAAGCAAGTTATTGATACAGCTCACACTTCGGTAAAAATGCTCGCCATTTGCGTGCGCCGAGCCATGTCCGGCAGACCGCCACGGCCAGCCTGCAGGTCGTCACGGGCGTGGTCAGGCTTGCCCGTTGCCGGAATGACGCATGTGACCGCGGGGTGGGAAAGGATGAACTTGAGCATGAATTGCGCCCAACTCGAGCAATCGAACTGCGTCGCCCAGGACGGCAGCGGCCGGCCGCGCAGCCTGGCAAACAGGCCGCCTTCTTCGAACGGGCGGTTCACAAGGACGGCCACCCCCCGCTCCCGCGCCAACGGCAGCAGACGGCGTTCGGCCGCGGTCGACACGATCGAGTAATTGACCTGAAGGAAATCGACATCGCCGGTCTTCAGCGCACGCTCCAGCTCCAGGTAGGCGCTTTCCGAGTAGTGCGTGACACCGATGTAACGCACTCGCCCCTGTTCCTTCCAGGCGCGCAGCGTCTTCAGGTGCGTGACCCAGTCTATGAGATTGTGCACCTGCATCAGGTCGAGGCAGGTCACGCGCAGGCGTTTCAGCGATTCCTCCATCTGCCGGACACCTTCGTCGCGCCCCTGTACCCAGACTTTGGTGGCCAGGAAAAGACGGCCCTTCAGACCCAGCTCCTGCGTTAGATCACCGCCCACGGCTTCGGCCGATCCGTACATGGGCGAGAAGTCCACCACCCGTGCCCCGCTCTGCGCGAACACGCGCAGGACAACGCGTGGCCCCGCGCGCCGTGCCGGATCCCTGCCCACGTCGAACGTTCGCCACGTGCCAAGCCCGACAACCGGCAGCGGTTCACCGGTTGCCGGAATCGGCCTGACCATCAGATCGGATGGCTCCACCGTCACCTCCGCTACCCTGTCCACACCGTCTGCCACCACGGCCATCGGCCGTGCGGGCCTGCGCACAGTATAAGCTACCATTGCAGCCGGGCACCTGCGGGGCAGCAAAACCTCGGGTGGATTCGAAGGACTTCGCCGACATGGTCGGATGGCGGCTGCAGCGGATGAGGATGCACGCGGGCGTCCGGAGCGAACCGGTCCTTCGGACAGAGCGTGCGTGCCGGCCGGAAAGGGAATCGCTGCGCTTAGCGGCGCTTTTCCGCCAGACGCGCCTGCAGCAGCGCGTCCATGGTGGCGAGCGAGGTGCTGCTGATGAGTCCGGCATGCACGTGGTAGAGATGCATCACGCATCGCACCGGCTCGTGCAGGGCGCGCCCGGAAGGCGCGAATTCCGCCCATTCGACCAGCGGAAACTCGCTTTCGCCATACATGCACAGCCAGGAGGTGTCCTCGAGGAACATGTCGATCCCGCGCGGCAATTCCAGCCGCAGCGGATTGGCCAGGCGCCGCAGCGCCAGGCGCACCCGGTTGTACCGGACTGCCTCAACCGACAGCGGCAGGCTGCGCAGCGGCGGAATGTCGCGCAGGCGTGTCGCCATATCACTTCGAGCCGGCGCCCGGAACCTGTTCGTCGGGAACCCCCTCGCTGAATACGCGGCTCGCTACGATGTCCTCCGGCTCGAGGATCATCAGGTCCCGCTTGGTCAAGCGCTCGCGCGCGCGGGCAAACAGCCGGTTGGCCTGACGCAGCCGCGCACGGTCCAAGGCGTTTCGGATCGAGCGCGCGTTGGCGAAGTGCGGCATTTTCATGCGCCGGTGAATATAGTCGCCGAACGCCTTTTCCGCCTCCGGACTGAACCGGTACTGCACCTGCGCGAGCATAAGCGAGGCAATGCCCATGAGCTCTTCGGCCGCGTAGTCGGGAAAGTCCAGATGGTGCGCTATGCGCGAGCGCATGCCGGGGTTGCTCAGAAAGAAGCGGTCCATCTTGTCCTTGTAGCCGGCGAGGATCACCACGAGGTCATCGCGGTTGTTTTCCATGATCTGCAGCAGGATTTCTATCGCTTCCTGGCCGTAATCGCGCTCGTTCTCTGGCCGGTACAGGTAATAAGCCTCATCGATGAACAGCACGCCGCCCATGGCCCGTTTGAGCACCTCCTTGGTTTTGGGTGCGGTATGCCCGATGTACTGGCCGACAAGATCGTCGCGCGTCACCGCCACCAGGTGGCCCTGACGCACGTAGCCCAGTCTGTGCAGAATCTCGGCCATGCGCAGCGCCACCGTGGTCTTTCCGGTACCTGGATTTCCGGTGAACGACATATGCAGCGTCGGTGTCTCCGTGATGAGTCCCAGCTGCCGGCGCAGCCGGTCGACGAGCAGCAGCGCGGCGATTTCACGGATGCGCGTCTTCACCGGCTTCAGCCCGACCAGCTCGCGATCGAGCTTGTCGAGCACCTCCTGCACCTGGGAGTCACGGAACGCCGCTTCTAGGTTCACCGGGGTATCGTCCGGCACCGGCTGCGCATCCATCTCTCCGGGTTGCGCACCAGCATTCATTTCGATTGCTCCTGCCATTTCTTGCCTCTCCGCTTGCTGGTATCCGGCGAGCGCCGGATCATTCCCCTGCCCGCCGCGCCGCCCACACCGGGCCAGACCCTGGCCCGGACATAAAGAGAATCGATGCGCCGCAGCGGCTCCGCTGGCGATCGCAAACTGTCCGTTCGCGCCGGGACAGCGCCTTGCCGCGGTCCGCGGAGCAGTGCCGACCGGGCACGAACGGCTTTGCCGTGCATCATCCGTCAGCGATAGCGCTCGCCCTCCGGCCGTTCGCTAGCATATGAATGAACGGTGTAGCGGATGCGGCGCCCATCGACTTCCTGGCGGATCAGACCGAACCCCGGTTCGTTCTTCGGCCGGTTCACGATGAACGACAGTTTTACGCTCTCCGTGCCGCGCGTACTGTCGAAGGCAGTGAGCCGGATATAGTGATGCGGGTACGCCTTGCGGCATTGGTTGACTTCGTAAAGAATTCCGGCCGCATCCTTGATGTCGAACATGGGGATTCCCCACATTTCCCAGTAGGTGTTGCGCGGATGCGGATCGTCCGTGAACTCGACGTTCAGAGCCCAACCGTTCTTCAGGCAATACTGGATCTGCTTCGTGATCTGCTCGTCTGTCATGTCCGGCAGGAAAGAAAATGTTCCCTGCGTAATGCGGCTTCCGTGATTGGTCATCATCGCAGTTGTTCCTCGAAGTTAGAAGGAGGTGGTCGCCGTCGGCACGAAGTCGGCGGTGTCGGTGGATTCGTAATTGAAAGTAATGTCCTTCCATGTATCCAGAGCCGCTTTCAGCGGCGTGCACCACTTTGCCGCCTTCTCCAGGATCTGCGGACCTTCCTTGAGATAGTCGCGGCCTTCGTTGCGGGCCTGGATCATCGTCTCGAGCGCGACGCGGTTGGCCGTCGCCCCGGCCTGGATCCCCATGGGATGGCCGATGGTGCCGCCGCCGAACTGCAGCACCACATCCTCGCCGAGATAGTGGATAAGCTGGTGCATCTGCCCGGCATGTATGCCGCCAGAAGCGACCGGCATCACCTTGTTGAGCGACGCCCAGTCCTGATCGAAAAACAGCCCGTTCTCCAGACTCGTCGAGGTGTGCGTCTCACGCAGTGTGTCGTAGAAGCCCTTGATCATCAGCGGATCGCCCTCGAGCTTGCCGACTACGGTGCCTGCATGGATATGGTCGACACCGGCCATGCGCATCCATTTGCAGATGACGCGGAAATTCATGCCGTGATTCTTCTGCCGCGAATAGGTCGAATTGCCGGCACGATGCAGGTGAAGAATCATGTCGTTCTTGCGCGCCCACTTGGCCATGCTCTGTATGGCGGTGTATCCGATCACGAGGTCGATCATGACGATGATCGATCCGAGACTCTTCGCGAATTCCGCGCGCTCGATCATTTCATCCATGGTTCCGGCAGTGACATTCAGGTAGTGGCCCTTCACCTCGCCGGTGGCGGCAGACGCGCGATTGACCGCCTCCATGCAATAGAGAAACCGGTCACGCCAGTGCATGAATGGCTGCGAATTGATGTTTTCGTCGTCCTTCACGAAATCGAGACCGCCCTTGAGCGCTTCATATACGACACGCCCGTAGTTGCGTCCCGAAAGACCGAGCTTGGGCTTGGTGGTGGCGCCAAGCAGCGGACGCCCGAATTTGTCGAGGCGCTCGCGCTCGACAATGACTCCGGTGGCCGGACCCTGGTAGGTCTTCAGGTAGGCCACGGGCAGACGCATGTCCTCAAGACGCAGCGCCTTGATCGCCTTGAAACCGAATACGTTGCCGATGATCGAAGCAGTGAGGTTGGCGATCGAGCCGGGCTCGAACAGGTCAAGATCATAGGCGATATAGGCGAAGTACTGCTGCTCGGTCTTGGTGCCGGGTCCGGTATTGGGCACCGGATCGACCCGGTAGGCCTTGGCACGGTACAATTCGCAGGCGGTCAGCCTGTCCGTCCATACCACCGTCCAGGTGGCCGTCGACGATTCTCCGGCAACCGCTGCGGCGGCCTCCTCCGCGTCCACATGTTCCTGCGGCGTGATGCGAAACAGCGCGATCACGTCGGTGTCCTTGGGCTTGTAGTGCGGCTCCCAATAACCCATTTTTTTGTATGGAATTACACCCGCTTTGTAGCGGTCCTTGGCGTTGGTGATCGTTTCCGACTGTCCCATATTGGCCTCCTGACTCTCGTTTGGTGAATGCGTTGCGTTCCAACCCAGGGCAGGACGCGTGATTCCGGTTCGGTCACTGCAGGATTTGCGTCATCCTCGACAAATTTATCTATAAACAACAGTCAATTTTTTTTATTTTTATGATAGATTTTAATCTATGCGTCGCATGACATTCAGACAGATGGAGGTATTCGATGCGATCGCGCGCCTTGGGAGCTTCACGCGCGCTGCCGAGGAACTTTTTCTGACCCAACCGACCGCCTCGATGCAGATCAAGCGCCTCGGCGACACCGTCGGCCAGCCACTTTTCGAACAGGTGGGCAAGCGCGTCTATCTCACCGATGTCGGGCGCGAACTGCACGCCACTTGCCGCGAGATTTTCGATAGGCTCGACCGGTTCGAGATGACAGTGGCTGACATGAGGGGATTGAAGAAAGGCCGGCTGCGGCTCGCAGTGGTCACCACCGCGAAGTATTTCGCTCCGCGCCTGGTGGGACCATTTTATGATCTCTACCCCGGTATCGACGTAGCACTGAAAGTCACGAACCGCGAGCGCATTCTGGAAAGGCTGGCGGACAATCTGGATGACCTGTACATCCTGGGCCAGCCACCGGAAGATCTGGATGCGGAATACCTGCCGTTTCTGGAGAATCCCTTGGTGATACTGGCCGCGGCGAACCATCCGCTTGCCAAGCGCAGGCGAATCCCGCTCGCGCGCATCGCCGAGGAACCGTTTCTCATGCGCGAACCCGGCTCGGGAACACGCATGGCGCTGGAACGCCTGTTCGAACAACACCGGCTGAAGATCAAGGTGCGCATGGAACTCGGCAGCAACGAGGCGATCAAGCAGGCGATTGTCGGGGGTCTGGGAATTTCTGTGCTGTCGCAACACGCCCTCGCGCTCGACGGCGCAGCCGGCCCGTTTACCATCCTCGATGCGCAATGCTTTCCGATCCAGCGCCATTGGTATGTGGCCTACCCGCGCGGCAGACAGCTTTCAGTCGTGGCGCGCGCTTTTCTGGACTACCTGTTCGAGGCCAAGCAGCATTTCGCGGCACTACCGTATCCGACCAAAGCCAAGATCCGTCCCAAGAAATCCGTCTCGCGGCGCGGCCGGAATGCCTGAATGACCGGATTTCCGGGCGCGCTACTGCCAACCGGTGGCGCGACAAGCGAGTGAGCATAGCGGCTGACGCTCGTACCGCTTCTGAATATCGCACATAACGGTCGGCCGCCCTCCCCGTGGGGACACCCGAATTCTGGATGAACCTGCTCCCTCTTTTCCGGGGGCTGCCCCGGTAACGCAGACGAGGACTCGTATTACGCTCTGCCCGGCCGGTCCGAAACAGCAATCAGCCTCTACGAACATTGTGCACGTACCATTCCGAGGGACTTGCAATTTGGCGGGCATGGCCTGGCGTTCATCGGCTCCGGTGTCTGGAAGGATGGCGTAAACCTCGTCGGAATATGCGGTAAAGGCGACAGCGTGTGGTCGGGTTTTTCCTTTATGACGTGCTTACGCAGTTTACGTTGGACGCACACCTGCGCGGTGTTTTATCCCTGGCCGCACGCCGTGAAGAGGTGAAGGTTCATCTGCAGAATAATATTGAGCAACGCGGCTGCGACGGTGAATGGTGCCGACGTGCCTACTTTGGCGATGACACGCCGCCGGGATCAGCAACCAACAACGAGTGCCGGGTCGATTCCATTTCGCAGAACCGGGCGATTCTATCCGGGAGATGCCCGACATGCACACTTTGCCACCGATTCGGTCGACAAGTGCCTAATGCATTGCGAACAGGCGCTGACCCAGCACCCGGACCTGCCATTCGACACATCGGCATCGACCCCCGGCTATATCAAAAAGGGTACCTGCCGGGTGTACGGCAGAATGGCGGGCGATACACACTTGCGGCAATCCGGGCCGCCATGGCATTCGCAGCATTGGGCGACAACCAGCGTATGCCGGAACTGATGGCCATGATCAACCCGGTGAACCACGCGTGAGCTATGCGGGAAACTACGATCTACGAAGTAGAACTGTACGTCGTTGCCGCCGATGTCTATGCATTCGCGCCGCACGCCGGTCGCGGCGGCTGGACCTGATACACCGGTTCGGCCGGTTGGAGGTATCGGCTGATTGTGGACGTTTTGCTCGGGAGCGTATTGCAAGCCACTGATCTGGCTGCGTAATATAGATGGCCAGAACGATCCTCGCTCCCGCCTTCAGGATGAGCTGCTCCTCCTTCCGACATGAGCGGTACTGAAGGCTTCACAATGCCAACGGTCTGAATGCCACGGTTTCAGCGGAACATGCGGACCTTGGATGCAGGCGGAGAGTTTCCATTGATCTAATTGGTTCGATTGTGACAGGAGTTTACGATGAAAATTTCATTGAAGAATAGAAGTTGGATGGCAATGACTGTGCTGCTGATTGGTCTATCCGGTTGTGCCGCAACGTCTACGCGGCAGAGCACCGGCGAGTACATCGACGACGCGGCAATCACCACTAAAGTAAAGTCAGATCTTATTGTCAACAAGGACGTGAGCGGCCTTCATATTCACGTGAAAACCATCAATGGCGTGGTGTATCTGACCGGGTCCGCTGATACCAGACAGGAAGCCAATAAAGCGGCCGAGATTGCAAAAGACGTTGCAAGGGTGAAAGCGGTCGAAAACAACGTCCAGATTAAGTAGCGAAATACGCAAGCCAGAACAGGTTGCCGCAGCGGTCTGCGGTGCACAACTGATTTCTGGCCAGCATATAGATCATGAATGGGCATAGTCATGTTCTACTATGCCGCTGTGTTATTTTTGATTGCTACCATCGCTACCGTATTCGGTTTCAGCGGCATCGCCGCGGGAATTTCCGCGGCGCCTCACTGGGTATCTCCGAATGGTTTCCGGACTTTTTATCCGGGTGACCGGCCGAATAGATCTATAAGACAGACATGAATGCCACCGACACACACGCGAACGGGTGCGCGTTTTGTGCAGGCGTCGGTCGGATCGGCATGCATCTCCTGGGCCAGAGAATCGGTCTCGATGCCGCGCCGGTGCCATTCGATTGCAGCCGTCCAGGCAACATTAAGCTCGAGCAGTACCCCAATACAAGAAACTGGCGCCGGGATCTCTACCGCAAGCCGCTCGCGTGGCCCGGGAGCCCGCTGCGCCTCTTCGGCAACAAATAAGTCACCACGGCATGTTTCAAACTGCGTGACCGGAAAGCGGAGATCGAGGCGATCAAACCACCGTTAAGCGGCCAGAGGCAGTGCACCCTGTTGCCAGGAAACTTTGATCGGCCGATGCCTGGGCATCCGGACCACGGCCATGACCGCTCCGCGCAACCTAACCCGGCGCACGCCGTCAGCCTTTTTTCTCGCGAGCATTGTCTTTCGCAGACGTCGTCGCAGGCAATTTTCCGGTCTGTTCACGCATGAGCAGGACAGGCACCGGCGACAGACGCACCACCCCTTCGGATACGCTGCCAAGCAACAGATGTTCCAATCCGCCGCGACCGTGGGTACCAAGCACCAGCAGGTCGGCGGGCCAGGCTGCCGCCTCTTGTACGATGACGTTGGGCAGGCGCTTTCCTACGGTTTCCTGCAATATGGTCTCGGCCCGAACCCCGGCTCTGCCGGCCGCCGCAACGGCCTCATCCAGTATTGCCTGGCCGGATTTGCGCAAAGTCTCAAAAACCGAGTCGAGAATCACGCCACCGGCACTCCAGTAGATCACGTCTTCGTCGACAACGTGGATGAACCGCAGCCGGGCGTTCTGCTCCTTGGCAAACCTAATCGCCCCTTCCGTCGCGAACCGCGCAGTGTCGCTGCCGTCTATCGCCACCAGAATGTGCTGGTACATCGCGCCTCCTGTTCCCGTCGCCGTTGATCGGCCCGCCCATGGATGGTGGCCGCGGATGACAGTGCTGCGATGCCCGCGGCGCGGACATCACTGGGGCCGTTTCTGCGCCCCGAACGATTATCGGTATCGGGCAGCTAGCGGTCAATGCTGGCGCGCAGGAAATCTCAGGACGCGGCATCGCATCCCGGCGCACCGCACTGCTTTCTGGGTGCGCCGCTCACTGGAACCCTATTATCCCAACGCTCGGAACAGCGGCGAGAACCTAGCGGCGTCTGCGCCGCCTGGCGGCGATGCGCATACGCAGCGCATTGAGCTTGATAAAGCCCTCGGCATCCTTCTGATTGTAAGCGCCCATGTCTTCTTCGAAGGTGGCGATGCGTGGATCGAACAGGCTGTCGCTGTCGGACTTGCGGCCAACGACGCTGACGCTGCCTTTGTAGAGCTTGAGGCGGACCACTCCGTTCACGGTTTTCTGCGACGCGTCGATCATTTCCTGCATCATCCGGCGTTCCGGGCTCCACCAGTAACCGTTGTAGATGAGGCTCGCATAGCGCGGCATGAGCTCATCCTTGAGATGGGCAACCTCACGGTCCATCGTGATGGACTCTATCGCGCGATGGGCTTTGAGCATGATTGTGCCGCCCGGCGTCTCGTACGCACCGCGCGACTTCATGCCGACGTAACGGTTCTCGACGATATCGGCGCGGCCGATGCCGTTTGTGCCACCCACCCTGTTGAGCGTCTTGAGCACCGTGGCCGCACTCATGGGCCGGCCGTTGACGGCCACGACATCGCCCTTGCGGTAGGTCAGCTCGATATAACTGGCCCTGTTCGGCGCCTTCTCCGGCGCAACCGTCCAGCGCCACATGGAAGGTTCCGGCTCTCGCCAGGGATCCTCCAGAATGCCGCCCTCATAGGATATATGCAGCAGGTTAGCGTCCATCGAATACGGGGACTTCTTGCCGCGCTTCATCTCGACCGGGATGCCGTGCTTTTCGGCATAGGCCAGGAGCTTGTCGCGCGAAGTGAGATCCCATTCCCGCCACGGAGCGATGATCTTGACGTCGGGCTTGAGCGCATACGCGCCCAACTCGAAGCGCACCTGGTCATTGCCCTTGCCGGTGGCCCCGTGCGCCACCGCATCGGCACCGGTTTCGTTGGCGATTTCCACCAGCCGCTTGGCGATGAGGGGCCGTGCGATGGATGTCCCGAGCAGGTACTCGCCCTCGTAGAGTGCGTTCGCGCGAAACATGGGAAAGACAAAATCGCCCACGAACTCTTCTTTCAGGTCGTCAATATATATCTGCTTGACACCGAACTTGCGCGCCTTGGCGCGTGCCGGCGCGAGCTCCTCGCCCTGCCCGATGTCGGCCGTGAAGGTCACCACCTCGCACCGGTAGGTCTCCTGCAGCCATTTCAGGATGACGGATGTGTCCAACCCGCCGGAGTACGCGAGAACGACTTTCTTTATCTTCTTCATAGAGTCCGTATCACATTGCACGCCGGCAACGGTTGCCAATCCGCAACGGCGTCGAGCTTGCGCGGTCGGCTATTTGCCGGCGGCCGCCTTTTGCGTCCGCCGCAGGCGCGACAGCAGGCGCCGCGCCATCTCGCCGAACAGTTCGGTCTGGGTGGGGTGCGGGTGAATGGCCTGCGCAACCTGCTCCAGGGTCATGTCACCTGCGACCATCATCACCGCCTCGCCGATCAGGGTATCTGCGTGATCTGCAAGGAAATGGACGCCGATGATGCGCCGCGTTGCCCTGTCCGCCACGATCTTGATAAGACCGTCGGTTTCGGCCGTTATCATGGCCTTGGCATCTATGTTCAGCGGAATCTTCACTTCCACCGCATCAATGCCCTTGCTCTTGGCCTGCTCCACGGACAGCCCTACAAAGGCCGCTTGCGGCCGGGTGAAGATCACGCCGCAGTCCTTGTCCTGGTTGTACTCCATGGGCTCGCCGAGAATCGTGGCCGCCGCGACTCGTCCCTGCTGACCGGCGGTATGCGCCAGCATGAGTCCGCCGTTGACGTCACCCACCGCGAAAATGTTCGCAACGTTAGTGCGGCAGTTGCGATCGACCGTGATCACGCCGTGCGCATCGGCCTTCACGCCGGCCTTGTCTAGCTGCAGGGGGCCGGTCACGGGGCGCTTGCCCGTGGCCATCAGCACATGATCGCATTTGAAGCTCGTGGTCTTTCCCGATGCATCGACATAGGCGAGCGACATCTGTCCCGGCTTGCCGGAAATCCGGCTTACCTTGGCGGAGGTGATGAGCGTGAGATTCTTCTGTTTCTTGAGCAGTTCGACCAGCCCCCTGGCAATCTCGCTCTCGACCTCGGGGAGCGGGCGTTCCTGCGCCTCGACGATCACGACCTTGGTGCCGAAATCGGCGAAGATCTGCGCCATCTCCAGGCCGATGGCCCCGGCCCCGACGATGCCGAGCCGCTTCGGCGCGGTTTTCAGACTCCAAACCGTATCCGAGGTGAGCACGCCTTTGCTGTCCGCGCCTGGAATCGGCGGGACGAATGGCGGCGCACCGGCGGCAATGACACAGGCACCGAAGGTGATGCGTTCGGTCTTCTTCCCGTCACCGCGCCGCGGGCGAGCGAACGGGTCTTTGCCGTTTCCCGTGGCATCGACAATAACGCTGTTGGCGGAATCAAAGCAGGCGAAACCCTGTTTCAGGTCGATCTTGACACCCTTGTCGGTCTTGAGCGCCATGTCGCCGCGTGCACTGAGCACTTCCTTGCGCATCCTTTCCAAGCCGGCCCAGCTGAGCCGGGCACCCGTGCTGTTAACCACGCCCAGATGCGCGTCGTGAGAGCGGTCACGCATGCGGTCGGCTGCGGCGCGCCACGCTTTCGACGGAATGCAACCGCGCCACAGACATTCGCCTCCGGGCAGCGGCGCATCATTGATCATGGCCACCTTCTTGCCGTGGTCGGCAAGATCGCGTGCACAATCCTCGCCACCAGGCCCGCCACCGATCACCACCACATCGTAGTCCCATTTGCCGGGCGTGATCGCATCACTTCCGGTCACGGCCGCTATGCCCATGCCGCTCAGCCACGATGCCGGATTTTCAACGAGGTCCTTGAATGCATTCAAAAACTTGGCGGCATCAGCACCGTTGATGATGCGATGATCGGCGGTAATGGTTACCGGGACTCCCCGCGGTCCCTTGGTGGCGATCGCGAAAATCGCCGAGGTGCCCGGAGAAGGAATTGCGTCGAACTGGCTCACCCCGAGCATGCCCATGTTGGAAATGGTGAATGTCGGGTTCGAATATTCCTGAGGTTTCAGACGCTTCACGCGCGCGCGCGCCACCAGATCCTTCCACTGATCGTTCATGGTCCGCAGACCGGTATTGAGCACATTGCGCAGCACCGGCACCACCAGCCCCATGCCTTCGGTCTCGACCGCCAGGCCGATGTCAACCTGATCGCGTTCGACGATTCGATCCTCATGCTGGTAGACGGCATTGACCCGCGGAAACTTCTGGATCGCGAGCGCTGCGGCCTTGGCAAACATCACGGTAAGCGAGTACCCCGCCTGCTTCGCCGCCGCCATCAGGCGCTCGGGCTGGATATTGACGCTCGCGCGGAAAAGCGGCATGGACAAGGCGTATTCCATATTGTGGCTCACCGCCTTCTCCATCGCGTCCATTGGCCGGCCCGTTCCCGGCACCTGATAGATGCGCCGCGCCAAGGCACGCGGAATCTCCCCCTTGGTTACATCTGCGGCCAGAACGATCCCTGACGGGCCCGTTCCGATAATGCTGTTGATCTCGATACCATGCGCGCCGGCAAGCTGGCGCGCGTACGGGGTGGCGTGGCCCGTGTGTGGTCGCGGAGCCGGTGTGGCGCCATGAGGCATGGCAGGAATATGCGTTTTTGCCTTTTGGGTTCCGTACGGCTCGAAGCGCATCGCGGAAGTCTCCTCGGTCTCGACCGCGACCTCCCTGGCAATGGGCTTTACCGCTGCCTCGCCACCTCTGACCTCTCCCTTGTCCGCAACCACGTAGGCAATGACCTCGCCGACCGGCACGACCGCGTCGACCGGTGCCAGCGGGCCGGACAAATAGCCCTCACGGAAGATCTCGACATCCATGATGGCCTTGTCGGTCTCCACCGTCGCCACCACTGTGCCGCGGCCGATGTGATCGCCGATGTTCTTTTCCCACGACACCACCGTCCCTTCGGTCATCGTATCGGACAGCTTGGGCATTTTTATCGCGTAGGGTTCAGCCATGCTCTGTTCTTCTGTTCTCGATGATCATGAGTTGCGGTATTTGAAATCCGGTCATCTGCGGCGCTGACTGCCGCCGCCCACACCGTAGCCACCCGCCCTGAATTGGACCGGCGACAAACAGGTCGTCCGGCGCGCTGCTAGATCCGCCCCATCACCTTGAGGGCGCCCTTATAGACGTCGTGCTCGTCCGGGATGGCGGCGTGTTCCAGATTGGCCGCATACGGCACCGGAACGTCCGCAGCGTGAATACGCACCGGTTGTGCATCCAGGGCGAAAAAGCAATCCTCGATGACGATGGAAATGATCTCCGCACCCGTGCCAACCGCAGCCTCATCCTCTTCGGCAACCAGCACCCGGTGCGTCTTTTCGACTGAACGGCGGATCGTCTCGCGATCAAGCGGCTTGAGCGAGCGCAGATCTATGACCTCCGCGCTGATGCCGTCCTTGGCCAGCATATCCGCCGCCTTCATGCACAAAACGAAGCTCCAGTTGTAGCCGATCAGGGTGATGTCCGTCCCCTTGCGCACGATTTCCGCACCTTCGAGCGGCCGGAAAAATTCCGTCTCCGGAACGTCCTCCCGCATGTTGTACATGCGCTCGTGCTCGATAAAGATCACCGGATCGTTGCAGCGCACGGCGGACTTCAGCATGCCGCAGGCCTCCATGGGGCCACGCGGCGTCACGACACGCAACCCCGAGGTACTCATGAACACCCGTGCCAGGCGTGCGGAATGCTGGGCTGCAAGCTGGTGCGCTGTGCCACCCGGCGTGCGCATGACGATCGGGCAGGACACGCGCCCGCCCGACATGTAGCGGATCTTGGCAGCGGCATTGATCAGCGTATCGAGAGCGAGCAGCGCGAAGTTGATCGACATGATCTCGATGATCGGCCGCATCCCGGCCATCGAGGCGCCGATACCGACGCCGGTGTAGGAATTCTCCGAAATAGGCGTGTCGATAATGCGTTTCTCGCCGTACTTCTGGTGCAAGCCGGATGTCGCCTTGTAGGTTCCTCCGACAACTCCGATATCCTCGCCCATGGCGATGACCATCGGGTCATTGGCCAACTCCTCGTCGTGGGCGCGGCGTATCGCCTCCCAGTATGCCAGCTCAGCCATGCGTTGATCCTTCTCGTTAACGATTGCCTGACAGTCGGCCGTCAGGGGTTCTGCAGCGGCCCGATCCAGCGCGGATCCGGGTTGTCGTCCAGAACATACTTGTTGAGATCCTCGACTTTCGGCACCGGACTTTCCTCGGCGAATTTCACGATGTCGTTCTCGATCTCGTTCGAGACTTCGCGCTCCATGGCCTTGACATCGGCATCGGTCACGACTTTGGCCTTGACGAGCTTGTCCCGGTACAGCGTGATCGGGTCACGCCGCGCCCATTCCGCCTCTTCTTCCTTGCTGCGATAGGCAGCAGTCTTGTCGGACATCGAATGCCCGCGCTGGCGGTAGGTGAGAAACTCGATGAAATAGGGACCCTTGCCCGAACGCACATGTTCTATCGCCTTGGCGGCAGCGTCCATGACGGTATCGATGTCCTGGCCGTCATGCTGGCTCGAGGATATGTTGTAGCCGCATACCCGCTTGTACTGGTCGGTCACCGCCGTGGAACGGTCGATGCGCGTGCCGATGGCGTACTGGTTGTTCTCGCACACGAATAGAACCGGCAGGTGCCACAATGACGCCATGTTCATCGTCTCGTGGAAGGTGCCCTGATTGTTGGCACCGTCGCCGAGAAAGCAGACCGCGATCTCGTCGGTGCCTTTATACTTGCATGCCAACGCCAGACCTGCCGCCAGCGGGAAGGGCTGGCCGACGAGCGCGTAGCCGCCCATGAA
This sequence comes from Pseudomonadota bacterium, assembly GCA_021790335.1. Lineage (GTDB taxonomy): Bacteria > Pseudomonadota > Gammaproteobacteria > Acidiferrobacterales > UBA6901 > JAJYCY01. The sequence goes on from JAJYEE010000004.1 coordinate 47,625, forward strand.
ATGCGCGGTTGGATCGAATATGTGCATAGAGCCGCCACGACCGCGCGACGAACCCGTTTCCTTGCCGTAGAGCTCCGCCATCACTTCGCGCGCCGGAGCGCCCGCCTTGATGGCATGGACGTGGTCACGATAGCCTGTGATCACGTAATCCTTCCCGCGCCGGATCATTTCCAGCACACCGGTGGCCACTGCCTCCTGGCCGGAATACAGATGCAGGAAGCCACCGATCTTGTGTTCCATGTAGGCTTCGAAACAGCGTTCTTCGAAGCGGCGAAAAAAGATCATCTCGCGCAACAGGCGTTTTTGGTCAGCGGCTTTCATGGATCTCCCTGGCATTGGGGAAAACATTCTTTTCTCAATAACCGGCGCCCGATGGCATGCCGATAACTGTTCGGACGGATACCTGGCGAATTCAAGCGGCGTATGATCGTTTTTTTGTCCGGCGAGGTCAAGGTATTGACTTTCCAAGGCGATTTGAGCGGCTGCTGACACGTGGCGGGAGGAGTCACGCGGGCACAAAGTCGCCTGTTTCGCGATAATGCCGGCATAATCGCTATCGATTCCATGGCATTCGAGACACGGCGCAGGGCGGGTGTGCTCTGGGTCGATACCGGCCTGCCGCAAGCCATGGCTGGAAGTGCCTGATCGCAGGGCAGACGACTCAGGCCCGGGCGCTAGACTGGTGTAATATCCCCAGAGCACTTTAAATTTATTCATTTGGAAGCGCGGGCAGGGACATGCCGGATGCCGGAACCACGGACTCACGCACTCGGGCAGAGCGCGGGCGATTGGTGTTAGAATTCAAATAAAGGGGCTACGTGAATCCTAAAGCCGGTTGCGGGCGCCACCTGCAACGCTGCGCGGTGAGGAAGACCGTGGTCTGTCGACGGGGATTGTCACCGGTATCAAAATTCCTTTCCACGGACGGTTGTTATCCGCGGAATCGGTGCCTCACCCGGCGGGGAAACATGCCGCCGATGTCTCAGGAAAAGCTTACTCTGGGACGCAGGGATTGCAGCACTTTCTGAACATTGACGCCGGCACAACGCGAAACGAATAATGCCGCTACGGCAAAACATTCATACCGTGGCAGCGCAATTTTGATCACTCGCATGGCCATTGTTGCCCCCTGATGCCTCCTGATGATTTAGGATAAACCCAAAATCAGTGGCCTGTTTAAAATCTAGCAAAAAATCTGCCGCACGCCGCCACATCTTTAGATAACTGAGGCCAATAACTGTGATCTTCCTTAAGAAACATGATGTTACCGACAGGCTGTGCATCGCAATCCTGTCCGGCTTGCTGCTTTTGGCAACCGGTTTGCTGGCGCTGCTGCCCCCCCGTGCCGCGTGGGCCGCACCAGCGGCGGCCCCCAGTAAAGCGCAGGCTGCCAACGAAAGAATAGCCGAATCCATCCTGAGCGGTATCGGACAGGGAACGTGGATCGCGGAAGGCCATAACAAGCATGTCATCTACATATTCTTCGACCCGAATTGCCCGTATTGCCATCAGCTCTATGAGGATTTACGTCCTTGGGTCAACCGCAACGAGGTCCAGTTGCGCTGGCTGCCTGTCGGAGTGCTGATGGCAACCAGTCCCGGGAAGGCGGCCGCGATTCTCGAAGCCAAGAATCGGCTTGCCGCATTCCGACGGAATGAACAAGGATTCAGCCGGGCGTCCGGCTTCGGGCAGATACCCGAGGAACCTTTGCCGAATCCGGCGGCCAAAAAGGAATTGCTCATGAACGCGGAACTGCTGAGCCTCGCGGGCCAGGAAGCTGTGCCCGATATGGTGTTCCGCCTAAAGGACGGCACGCCGATCATAATTCAGGGAGCACCGCCACGACATATCCTGAAACAGATCATCGATCAGCTCCAGTAGGCGATCGCGGTCCCGCCGGCTCCGGGCTGTCTGGATGCCGGCCACTTCGGGCCGAATCACGCCTGCGAAAACCCCAGGCGAGTGCTCTTTTTAGATACGGATCAACGCGGGTTGCGTGTCGGGTGGATTAACATCTCAACCGCGCTGGATATCCGGGATGGCATCGAGCCAAGTAAGCCAAGTATAAGGAAGCGATACCGCATGTCAGCATGCCGGTGCGGTACGCTTGTATTGGGCGGCCGGTTGGGCGCAAAGTAACTCGGCATGCATCGATATTACCTTCATGGAGGGCATTGAGATGGCGAAGTCAAAAGCCGTATCGACTGAAAGGATTTCCAAGGCACCGGTTACAGCATTGACGATCTCTGCGGAGGAACGGCGCCGCATGATCGCCGAGGCGGCCTATTATCGTGCAGAGCACCGCGGGTTCGTGGGCGGGGATCCGATCGAGGACTGGCTGACGGCGGAAGCCGAACTCGAGGGACGGCTTAACCGGGTGCATCACTAAGCAGGCCTGCCGCCCGGACCCATCGGTCCCGTGGCAGGCCATCCGGGGGCGGTTCCGGGCCCAAAGTCACGGCTCTAGCCACGGAGCGGTTTGTTGCCACCCGGTCGCGGGATCACCGCGACCGGGCGTGGGACATCAGCTAGAACGATGTGTGCGTCGGGGACGACGGGTGGATATAGGCCCAGCCCTCGGACTCCCGCAGGGTAATCTCGCCCATCCCGGAAGGCACAATGCTCACGAATGGATAGAGGCTGCTGCGGCTCACGTGCAGCTCACGGAGCGTGTTGTTGCATTGCGCCAGAATGACGCCCTGCTTGCGCAAATTGAGCAGCCTTTTCTCAAACCCGTTATTCTTGACATAGATGGCATATCCCTTGCTGTTTGCGATCAGTTCAATCTTCACCTTTCCCTTCAATCTCGGATCGTCCAGCAGGTTTTCCACGTTATTGAGCGTCTTCTTGATCGCGCCATTGTTGCCGTTGTCGATCTGAAAGATCGCCCCGTAGCTCGACTTGGTCGCCGATGCTCCGTGAAACCCGCCGGCAGCTGCAGCCTGGCCGGGGATACCCAGCACCGCCGTAACCACCGCAACGGCGCCCAGTGCGCGCCACGCAGATTTGAAGCCCGAAATTCTCCCGTTTACGCTCGTCATGCGCTCCTCCTTCAATTGACAATTGACTGACAGTCATTATCCCGCCGCTGACGGCGACGGATCCGGCAGCGCCGGCCTGATGGGGCCGGATGGCCCCCGCCTGTGCGGACCGCCCTGGGACCAGCATCTTTGTTCCGGTCGCCCTCCGTGATTAAGGACGTCACCGCCCTATGGGTTTATTCCCTCGGACGCCCCAAGACAATGCAATTGGCATGGCGGGCGCAGACCGAGACCACCCCGTCCGCAGCGCACGGCGTCGGAAACTTCGTCACTCCTCGAGATCGTCGACGTCGCCGCCGCCACGCTTGTCGCGCAGCGTCTGCATCTCATCCATCTCACGTAGACGCTTGAGTACGGCGGCATTGACCGTGCCCGCAGCGTACGTGCCATCCCAACGCACATCGCCTGCCGTGCGGGCCGTCAGGACTTCTATCGCCTCATCCACGGTCGAAACCGCATAAACGTGAAATTTCCCTGCCGCAACCGCGTCTACCACCTCATCCTTGAGCATCAGATGTCTGACGTTGGCCTGGGGGATAACGACGCCCTGCTCGCCCGAAAGGCCCATTGCTTTGCACACCGCAAAATATCCCTCGATTTTCTCGTTTACCCCGCCCACGGCCTGCACCTCTCCGCGCTGATTGACCGAGCCGGTGACCGCAATGGCCTGGCGCAGCGGCACGTCTGCCAATGCCGACAGCAATACCAGCAGTTCCGCTACCGATGCGCTGTCTCCGTCCACCATGCCGTAACTCTGTTCGAAGGCGATGGTCGCAGACAATGACAGCCGGTTGCCGCGAGCGAAGCGCCCGCCAAGAAAGCCGACCAGAATCAGCATGCCTTTACTGTGCACGTTGCCGCTCAGCTTGGCCTCGCGTTCGATGTTCACAACCCCTTTGCCGCCAAGAAACACCCGCGCGGTGATGCGCGATGGGCGACCGAAGGAGAAATCCCCGAGATCGTGAATCGAAAGCCCGTTGATCTGCCCCACGACCTCTCCCGCCACGTCGACCATCAGCGTCCCTTCGGCAATAACCTCGCGGATACGCTGCCCCAGCAGATCGGAGCGGTGGATCTTTTCCTCGATCGCCTGGATAACGTGGGCGCGCTCGGTGACCGAAGCGCCTCCGCGGCTCGCCCAGTAGCTTGATTCGCGAACCAGATCGGCCAGATCGCTGAATCTCAGCGACAGCTTGCGCTGATGCTCGGCCGCACGCGCGGCCTGCTCCAGAATGCCCGCAACCGCACCGGCATCGAACGGCAACAGGCCTTCGTCACGACACAGATTGGCAACGAAGTGCGCGTACTGCATCGGTGACTCGTCGGCCAGATCCCGGATCACGTCAAAATCCGCCTTTACCTTGAAGATGCGGCCGAAGTCCTCGTCGTATGCTTGCAGGAGGTAATAGAGAAACGGACTGCCGACCATTATGACGCGCAAGCGCATCGGGATCGGCTCCGGCCTGATGGATGCCGTGGCAACGATGCCATAGGCCTCGGCCGGGTCTTCAATCACGACTTCCTGGCGCATGACGGCGCGCTTCAGCGCTTCCCACGAAAACGGGCTTCGCAGCACATCGAGTGCGTTCACCAGCAGGTAACCGCCGTTCGACCTCAGCATGGATCCGGCCTTGATGAGCGTAAAATCGGCGTAAAGAAACCCCATGCGCGCTTTGCGTTCAACCCGGCCCACGAGATTTGCATAAGTCGGGTTGGTGTCCTCCAGGATCGGAGCCCCGCGCGTCTCTTCGTTGTCCACGACCAGGTTCACCGCATAGCGGATGACGAATCGTCCGGCATTGTCCTCGGGCACATCGGCTGTCTCGGCGGTCTCCAGAAAGCCCTCGAAATTCTTCAGAACGTCGTCCTGCATCGAGCGGATGTAGTCCAGCACGTTGGCGAAGTCCCGGTACTTTTCGCGCACGCCCTCGAACAGGTGCTCGGATGTATAGCTCGCCACGCGCTGGTTGAGGTCCTCGACCTTGCTGTTTATCTCCTCCTGCGAGGCCCGCAACTTCTGGCGGAACACGCGCACAGCTTCGTCCACATCCTTTTCGCGGCGCTGAATGTCCGCCTTTACCTCGGGATCGAGGTCGGCGAATTCTTCGGGCGCGATCGGCTTGCCCTTGCGGAGGGGCACTGTCACAAACCCCATGGGGGTGGCCTTGATCAGAAAATCCAGCTGTTTTGCATGCTCTTCCAGATCCGCACTGAGGGCGGCATGGGTCTTGGAAAAGTCTTCTTGCAGGGACTGATGCTGCTCTTCGTAGTCCTTGCTCTGGAACGCCTTGCGAAAGGCATCCTTGAGTGCATTGACCAGGGTCTCTATGTCGCGGCGGAACTCACCTCCGCGGCCGGCAGGCAAATTGAGAGCGCGCGGACGATCCGGATCGCGAAAATTGTAAACGTAACACCAGTCCTCCGGGGTCGGCTGCGACTCGGCAACCTGGCGAAGCATGGGCTTGATGATGGTGTTCTTGCCGGTGCCGGGAACACCGCAGACATATATGTTGTATCCATGCCCCGAGACGTGCAGCCCGAAATCCATGGCCCGCACCGCACGCTCCTGGCCGATGATTTCCCTGGATTCGGCGAGATCCTGGGTGGTCTTGAATGGAAACAGCTCGGCGCCGAAGCGCACACGCAGTCTCGATATGGGAAGCTCCGCATGCGCGGGTGCAGCGCCGACGCTTTCGAGTCTGGTGATGGACATTTTCAACCCTCCCGCAAACGGTATCCGGCACCGTGACGCCCGGCCCATCGCCGCCCGTCGCCCCGGTCACAGACCGGCCTGCGTAGCGGCCTCCCGTACCGCCCCGGGCGGCTCGGGAATTTCGGTCATCGTGGCTTCCGTCAGAAGCAGCACACTTGCAACCGAAACAGCATTTTCGAGCGCGATACGCACGACTTTGGTCGGATCGACGATCCCCGCCTGCACGAGGTCGACGTATTCCTTGGTGGCGGCATCGAAGCCGAGATTCCCCTCGCCGGCAAGCATGCGGCTGACGACTACGCCTCCATCGACCGCAGAGTTTTCGGCAATCTGGCGGGTCGGTGCCTCGAGCGCCCGCGCCAGAATCTGCAGCCCGGTCTTCATGTCGCCGTCGCATCCGGCCTGCGCACGGACCACCGCGGCCGTGGCGCGCAGCAGGGCGAGGCCGCCACCCGGGACTATGCCTTCGGCAACTGCCGCCTTGGTGGCACTGATCGCGTCCTCGAGCGCCTCCTTGCGGCTTTTCATCTCGGCTTCCGACGGCGCCCCGGCGCGGATCACGGCCACACCGCCGGACAGCTTGGCCAGCCGCTCCTCGAGCTTCTCCCGGTCATAGTCGCTCGCCACCTTTTCCATCTGCCTGCGTATCTGCTGGATGCGTGCTTCGATCGCCTTGCGCTCGCCGGCACCCCCGATGACCGTTGTCGCGTCCCGGCTGACGACCACACGCTTCGCGCGCCCGAGCTGATCCGGCTGAACGTTCTCGAGCTTGATGCCGACCTCATCGGATATCACCTGACCGCCGGTAAGCACAGCCATGTCGCCGAGCAGCTCCTTGCGCCGTTCGCCGAAGCCCGGAGCCTTGACCGCGACACTGCGCAACACGCCGCGAATCTGGTTTACGATAAGCGTTGCGAGCGCTTCGCCCTCGACCTCCTCGGCGACGAACAGAATCGGCCGCCCGGTCTTGGCGATCTGCTCCAGCAGCGCAATGAGATCCTGGAGCGCGCCTACCCGCTTGTCGGCAATGAGGATATAGGTGTCCTCCAGGACGGCCTCCATCTTCTCGGCGTCGGTGACGAAGTACGGGGAGAGATATCCCCGGTCAAACTGCATTCCTTCAACCACCTCCAGCTGTGTCTCGGTGGTCTTCGATTCCTCCACCGTGATCACGCCGTCGCCGCCCACCTTCTCCATCGCCCCGGCAACCAGTTCTCCGATAGCCGCATCGTTATGCGCGGAAATCGTGGCAACCTGGGCCTTTTCCTTGCGCGTTTCGACCGGACGCGACAGTCCGCGGAGCGATTCGACCGCCGCCTTCAAACCCCGCTCCAGGCCACGCTTGATATCGATTGCACTGGCACCGGCCACCACGTTGCGCACACCATCGGCGAATATGGCATGGGCCAGAATCGTTGCCGTGCTGGTGCCGTCTCCGACCGTCTCCGCGGTCTTCTCTGCTGCCTGACGGAGCACCTGCGCCCCGAGATTCTCCTCCGGGTCCTCCAGGTCGATCTCCTTGGCAATGGTGACACCGTCGTTGCAGACGACAGGCGCGCCCCATTTTCGCTGGATAAGAACCGACTTGGATTTCGGGCCAAGAGTGATGCGCACCGCATCGGCGAGAGATGTCGCGCCGTGAAGGATCTTCTCGCGCGCGGCAGACCGAAACAGGATCCGTTTGTGTGCCATGGGCCGTGCTCCTTCGGTACGCGCCGCACGCATCCTTGCCTTCGGCCTGCAGCCGTACATGCCAGGGCCGCACCGTCGGCCTATCGCGCCGTGCACGCGGTGTCGGCATGAACACATACTATTCCCTGCCTGATGGAGCGCCTTTGACCCATGTCAACAATTGCCGGGGGATCCCTTTGCCCTGCCAAGCCGGCGCACTGCGCCGGTCCGGACGGCCCGCACGAGCACCTGTCCTGCATTACCTGCGCTGCGGGGCGGAAGGCTCAAGCCCCGGGCCCGCAGACCTCTTCTGCGGCGGCTCTGCTATCATGTGCACAGCTCCTTGCCGGGACGTGATCCGATGAAGAACATTCAAGTGATCGACCGTGCGCTGCTCGACGAAGTGTCGCGCATGGCCCGCAAATCGCCGCGGCGGCGCAAGAACTACAACTTTCATTCCGCAGACGATGATGCCAGCCATCGTCTGCTCAATGCCATGGAACCGGATTCCTATATCCAGCCGCACCGTCATATCGATCCCGCCAAGGACGAGACCATCATCGTGCTGCGCGGCCGTTTCGGCGTGGTTTTCTTCGATCCCTCCGGGGCCATCTCCGGCACGACTTTGCTTGATGCGAACGGTCCGGCCATCGGACTGACTGTTCCGCATGGCGTCTTCCACACACTCGTGGCACTCGCGCCCGCGGGCGTGTTCTTCGAGTCCAAGGCCGGACCCTATCGCCCGCTTGCGGCCAACGAACGGGCACAGTGGTCGCCCGCCGAGCAGGATGCGACAGCGCGCGAGTATCTGACGCATCTGGCCGGGCTATTCCAGTAATGATTCCAGAGACGCCGGGTCAGCCCCGATGTTTGACGTAGCCAAACAGATATTGAGCGACGAAAACCGAAACGTGCGCCGCAAGGCGGCCGGCATATATGTATTTCTGGTTATCGCGAACGTCGGGCTCTGGGGTCTTGCCTTTGCGACGTTTCGCGATTATCCCGTCGCGCTCGGTACATGCTTTCTCGCATACAGCTTCGGTCTGCGCCACGCCGTCGATGCGGACCATTTGGCTGCCATCGACAACGTGACCCGCAAGCTGATGCAGCACGGCAAGCGTCCTGTGGGCGTCGGCTTTTTCTTCTCACTCGGCCATTCAACCATCGTTGTCGGCCTGTCCGCGGCGGTAGTTGTGGCGGCGGTTGCGATCAAGAACCGTTTCGATGCGATGGAGAATCTGGGTAACATCGCGGGGACGCTGATCTCGGCATTCTTCCTGTTCGCCATTGCGATCATGAACTTCGTGATTCTGGTGGCGATTTTCAGAACCTTCCGCAGGGTCAGGGCGGGTGGTGTCTATCAGGATGAGGACCTCAACCTGCTTCTCGCCAGGCGCGGTTTTTTCGGGCGCATATTTCAGGGGCTGTTCCGGCTGGTCGACCATAGCTGGCAGATGTACCCTGTCGGCGTTCTCTTCGGGCTCGGTTTCGACACCGCAACGGAAGTCGGGCTGCTCGGCATCTCGGCAGCCGAAGCCTCGAAGGGCCTTCCCATCTGGTCGATCATGGTGTTCCCTGCCCTGTTCACCGCAGGCATGGCGTTGATCGACACTACCGACAGCATTCTCATGCTCGGTGCCTACGGCTGGGCTTTCGCCAAGCCGCTCAGGAAACTTTACTACAACATCACCATCACCTACGTGTCGATCATTGTTGCGCTGATTGTGGGCGGACTCGAAACCCTGGGACTGATCCGAACCGAATTCAATCTCTCAGGACAGTTCTGGGAACCGGTCGCCGCACTGAACAGCAATTTCGGCACTCTCGGCTACATGATCATCGGCGTCTTCGCCATCAGCTGGATCGTCTCGGTCCTGATATACAAGATCAAGCGCTATGACGACATCGAAGTAACGCTGGCAAAATAGGTCACCTTCCACCTGAAGCACGCAATCGACGCCAGATGGCGATGAGCCAGATTGCTTTCCGGCTTTGGGCGCGGCGCGCAACAGATCAGCGATCCGCCAGAACCAGCACCCACGTCAACACCGCGAGCAGCAGCGCGAGGGCGACGGCCGCCGATCCCATGTCCTTGGCGCGTCCAGCAAGCTCGTGCCATGTGCGGCCGACGCGATCCACCGTGGCCTCGACCGCGGAATTGAGCAGCTCGACGATCAGCACCTGAAGCAAGCTTCCCAGCAGCAGCGCCCGCTCGACGCCATCGCGTCCCAGCCATAACCCGAGCGGGGCCAGCAGCGCGAACGCGATAACCTCCTGCCGGAATGCCGCCTCCCTGCGGAATGCGGCCCGCAACCCCGAGAGGGAATAGCCGGCGGCACGCACGACGCGGCCGGGGTCCGTGACGCGTTGCTGAGTCTTGCGGAAGCGCATTCCAATGCTCCAGTGGCGTTCTTGCGCTGCTGCGGTCACGCCACAGTCCTGCATGAACTGCGGAACGCAGCCGCCGGCACGGGATCGACGACAAATTATAACATCACGATATGGCAGATTTGCGACAAACCCGGGCACAGCGTTACAAAACTGACTCGCAAGATTCAATATGCCGTCACATAACCCGGTGATACTGCGCTGGCGCCAACCCGAACCCGAACGAGGGCCCAGCCATGAATCCACTGCGTTTCAATGCCATCTGGATCTCGGACATGCATCTCGGCCTGCGGTCCTGCCGGGCCGAATTCCTGCTGGATTTTCTCCGGCACACCGAGTCGGACCATCTGTATCTGGTGGGCGATGCGATCGACTTCTGGAACATGAAGCGCAGCGCCTATTGGCCACCGCTGCACAACCAAGTGATCCAGACGGTGCTGGACAAGGCCGCGCGTGGCACCAGCGTCACCTATGTTCCGGGCAATCACGATGAGCTATTCCGGGATTATGCCGGCAACACGTTCGGCGGCGTGCACATCGCCGCCGAAGCAGTGCATCGCACCGCTGACGGCCGCCGCTTCCTTGTACTGCATGGCGATGAATTCGACGGCATCGTAAAGCACAGCCGCTGGCTGGCGGTGCTGGGAGCCCAGGCCTACGATGCGCTGCTCGAGATCAACCGCTGGTTCAACCTGGTGCGCCGCCGTCTCGGCTTCCCGTACTGGTCACTTTCCGCTTATCTCAAGCACAAGGTGAAGAATGCGGTCAATTTCATCACCCATTTCGAAAACGCCGTGGTGCACGAGGCACGCAGGCGAAAATTCGACGGCGTGATTTGCGGCCACATTCACCGGGCGATCATTGAGACACGCGACGGCATCCTCTATTGCAACGACGGAGACTGGGTGGAGAGTTGCACCGCGCTGGTCGAGAGGGCGGATGGGAGCCTGGCGGTAATTCGCTGGGCGGACGAGAGTGTCTTTCTTTTATCCGAGGCATCCAATGAACATAGTCATCGCGACCGACGCCTGGTTTCCGCAAATTAATGGCGTCGTGACGACGCTCGACCACACCGAGCACGAACTCAACGCTGCCGGCCACGAGGTCACCCTGCTGACTCCGCAGGGCTTTGCGACCCTGCCGTGCCCGACTTATCCCGAAATCCGGCTTGCGCTCTTTCCCGGGCGCCGGGTGCGGACTGCGCTTGATCAGATCGCGCCCGATGCCGTGCATATCGCGACCGAAGGCCCTCTTGGGCTAGCTGTGCGGCGCTGGTGCATCCGCCGCGGATTTCCGTTCACGTCGTCGTTCCACACCCAATTTCCGGAGTATCTGAATCTGCGGACGGGTCTGCCGCTGCGGGCCGGCTACGCTCTCAGCCGCTGGTTCCACGGACGCGCCGAGGCCACTCTGGTTCCCACGGAAAGCGTGCGCCAGCATCTGCAACAGCAGGGCTTCAGAAATCTGCGGCTGTGGTCGCGGGGCGTGAACACCCAGATGTTCCGGCCGCGTCCCAGGGATTTCCTGGACAGGCCACGCCCGATCTTCATGTACGTCGGGCGCGTGGCTGTCGAAAAGAATATCGAGGCCTTCCTCCGTCTCAGGCTTCCCGGCACCCGTTATGTGGTCGGCGGCGGACCGGACCTGGAGATGCTGCGCCGGCGCTATCCGCTCGCGCTGTTCACGGGATTCAAGACCGGGGAGGACCTCGCACGTCATCTGGCCGCTGCCGATGTCTTCGTCTTTCCGAGCCGTACCGACACTTTCGGTCTGGTACTGATCGAGGCGCTCGCCTGCGGCGTGCCGGTGGCTGCTTACCCGGTTCAGGGGCCGCGCGATATCATACAAAACGGCGTGACCGGCTTTCTCGACGAGGACCTTGCCCGGGCAGCACTGGCCGCCCGAACACTCGACCCGCAGCGCTGCCGCCAGGAGGCATTGCGCTATACCTGGAGTGCATGTACACGTCAGTTCCTGGATGCCCTGGACAGCACGACTCGGCGCCCGCCGAAAGCTGCCGCCACGGCCGAAGACATCCGCCAGGACTGACAACCGGTCCGCCGCGTCGCAATCCAGGCGCCTCCTCCGAGAGACCGCGCCGGTCTCAGGAGTCCGGCCGGCAGTCCGCCAGCCGTGCAGCTCTTTATCGCGGACTTGCCGCAACGGCGGCTGGGGTCGATATCAGCTTGTCCAGTTCCTTGCCAAGCTCCTTGACCTGGCTTCTCTGCGCATCGGGATCGGCCGTACCGCTCACCTGGAAGCCGCGCAGCTGGTTTTGTACGTTGGACAGCTGGCCGGCATCCACATTGGCCTCCGACGCATTGACGGCCGCAAGATCGGACGAAGCCTCCTCGATATGGTCATTGGCCATTGCCGGGTCTTCCCGGCCGATGTCATCCTCCGCCTGGTAAAGGGCAACCCGCGCACCCAGGAGACTGGCGCGGCTCTTTATGGCGAGGAGCTTGGCCTGCTGCATGCGCGCCGCGTTTACAAGCTGCTGCTCCTTGTACTCGGCGCGGCTCGACGCGTGACCATACCCGGCAGCGTAGAACACGATGCCGATGATGGCTGCCACGATGACAGTGGTCGCAACTTGTCGCGTATCGTTCATGGAGGTCCTTTTTCCGGTCACCGATCTGCGCCGGCCGCATGTCTGCGCGCCAGCATAAGCCGGATTCTCGCACATGTCTAAGACTGCGGACCGGCCCGAGGGAGGGCCGTGAAAACAGGCCACACGGCGTATCGACCCGCCGCCCACCGCCAACGGCGGCATGCCGGGAGGTTCAGGGTTGACTGGATGCACACATCGGACGGCCACCGGAAAGCGAATCCGCATCGGCTGCCGGCATGGCCAAGGGCATCCGAATCCCGCCGGACCCTGCAGGACAGGACCATTGCGGTCAGGGAGAAATTCGAACCTCAGGGTGCTTACTGAAACGCGGTTTGCGTGCAGACCGCGCCGCGAGGGAGCAGGCGGACCGGGAACTATGCCACCCGGTCCGCCCGATAACGACGATGACGGTGTCTACTTCGGCAGCCCGAGAGTCCCCGCCATCATGAAGAAGATCATCGGAATGGAAAGCATGGTGTTCGTGCGCGACGCAAGGAAGGCGATGCGCCCGGCCTTGGCTTTGGTTGCATCGTCGGCCTGCACCAACCCCAGTATCTTCTTCTGGTTCGGCCAGATCAGAACCCAGACGTTGAACAGCATGATCGTACCCAGCCAGGCGCCGATTCCTATGGGCATGGCGCTGCCGCGCAGCAGGAATGCGTCGGTGAAGCCGAAGCCGGAGCGAAAGAGATAATAGGCGCCGGACAGCCACGTCACAACCGCGGCCCAGCGGAAATACAGCAACGCCAGCGGGGCCACATGCTTGGTGATTCCGGCGGCGGTGTTGTCCGCCCTGGCCTTGGGCAGGGCCGCGGCCTGCACGAAATTGAAATAGTACAGCAGCCCGATCCACATGATGCCGGCCAGTATGTGCAGCCAGCGGTCGAAGAATAGTTCAAAGCTCATTTTTTTTGCTCTCCTTGAGAGAATTTTCTAGTTGTTTTGGGCGTCTCACCAAACTGCGCTGTGCTCAGGCCGTAACGAGAAAATGACTTGCGATGTAGTAGAGGACCAGCGACAGCGCCACGCCGGAGATTATGGTGCCCCAGAGGGAATCTAACGGGTTCTTCATGGTTATTCCTCGTTATGAAACAATCGATAAACAATAGTTGAGTGGATTTGTCGGTAGTTTAGATTAAGACAGGTTCTTGACGATTTCAATACTGGCTGGTGTCGGAAACGTCCGGGGGGTCTCCCGGAAAATCCGTCGCACCCGGTGTCTCGTGCAGTCCTGTGGGCAGACCGTCGATGCTGACACGGTTCTTGTCCGCCTGATATGCGGCAAGTCCGTCCACTCCTTTCTTCTCCGCCCAGCGCAGATAGGTGTCGCGCTCTCCTTCGTAGCGGTAGCGCGGAACGGCGTAGCCACAGGACGTCTGCACGGATTCGATCGCCAGCAACATGATCTGGCGCACGCCGGGGAGCATGGTGAAAGAGCGGGACAGTTCGGACCAGCCCGCTTCTGAAGGATGCAGCGCGCGGCCATGCCCGTAAAGCCGCAATATCAGCGGATCCGGATCGAAACTGCAGAACATGATCGTCAGCCTGCCGTCATCCAGCAGATGAGCCGCGGTCTCGTTGCCGCTGCCGGTGATATCGAGGTACGCGACACGCGCATCATCGATGATGCGGAAGGTATCGGCGCCCTTCGGAGAGAGATTAACGCGCCCGGACCGTGGCGCTGTGGCAACAAAAAAGACATGCTGGCGCTCGATGAATTCCCGCAAGCTGGTGTTCAGGCACTCGTAGAATTTTGCCATGCGATCACCTTGCGAAATGACTGCCGTGGCATGTTACCGTAATAGTTCGCATTCCGTCACGGAGAACCGGGCACATGCCCTGCGGGTGAACAGCCGCGCAATCCACGCCCGGCACGTGGCGGTCAGCTGCATGTCTGCCGCACAGGCAGATCCTGCGAGATGGCCTGCTGTATCAAAAACCCGACTTAAAGAGGATGAATTGCGATCCGGCCACGGCCGGAAAAAAGTCGTTTTCACATTTGGCGAATCGGAAAACTTGAGTTATTGTTATTGTCATAGACTGATTGGTCCCAGCGATAAGCGCGGCGCCCTGCTTGCAGGGCGCCTTTATGTTTTTTGGTGATTGCAAAACGAATGACCAGATCATATCAGATGCCGGTGTTCAGTCCGCTGCCGGTTGCCTTCGAACGCGGCCAAGGCGCCTCGCTGTGGGATACGAACGGCCGGAAATACCTGGATGCGCTGGCCGGAATCGCCGTTTGCGGACTCGGCCACGCGCATCCGCGGATCGCACGCGCGCTGTGCGATCAGGCCACAAAGCTGCTGCACAGCTCGAACTGGTACGAAGTGCCGCTGCAGGCGAAGCTGGCCGAAGAACTGTGCCGGGTGGCTGGCATGGACAATGTGTTCTTCTGCAATTCCGGAGCGGAAGCGAATGAGGCTGCCATCAAGCTCGCCCGCCTTTACGGGCATCAGCGCAAGATCCTGACCCCGGGAATCATCGTCATGGAGGGCAGTTTCCACGGCCGCACGCTCGCCACCCTAAGCGCCACGGGCAACCGCAAGATCCAGGCGGGGTTCGAACCTTTGGTGCAGGGCTTCTACCGCGTTCCCTACAATGACGCCGCGTCCGTCGCCCAGGTCGGCGAACGCACCCAGGACATCGTTGCCGTGCTGGTGGAGCCGATTACCGGGGAAGGCGGCATCGTCGTACCGGATGACGGTTACCTGACGGCGCTGCGCCGGATCTGTGACGAGCGCGGCTGGCTGCTAATGTTCGACGAAATACAGACCGGAATGTGCCGCACCGGCAAATGGTTTGCCTGCCAACACGAAGATGTCGTGCCGGACGTGATGACCCTGGCCAAGGGTCTGGGAAACGGCGTGCCGATCGGTGCATGCCTTGCCCGTGGCGACGCCGCCGGCGTATTCCAGCCCGGCAATCACGGCTCCACCTTCAGCGGCAATCCCCTCGTCTGCCGCGTGGCGCTTGAAGTACTTGACATACTGCGCAGCGAAAAGCTCGATCGGCGCTCGGCCGATCTCGGCAAACGCATGCTCTCGGATCTGAAGCAGGAACTCGCGTCTGTGAATGGCGTCAAGGAAATCCGCGGCAGGGGGCTGATGCTCGCAGTCGAACTTGACCGGCCCTGCAAGGACCTGATGAAGCTTGCCCTCGACGCCGGGTTGCTCATCAACGTCACGGCCGAGCGGGTGGTGCGCCTGCTGCCCCCGCTCATCATCACGGACACGGAGGCCGGCCAGATCGTGCAGGGGGTGAGCAGTCTGATCCGCGACTTCCTGGCATCGTCTCAGACACGGAGCGCAAACCCGTGAAGCCCCGTCATTTTCTCACGCTGCTCGACTTGAGCAGCGCCGAGCTCGAGCAGCTTCTGCGGCGCGCGATAGACCTCAAGGCGATGCACCGGCGGGGCGAGACGTACACACCGCTGCACCAGCGGACCATGGCGATGATTTTCGAAAAATCCTCGACACGCACGCGCGTGTCTTTCGAAGCGGGCATGAGCCATCTCGGCGGCAGCAGCCTGTTCCTGTCCCCGCGCGACACGCACCTCGGCCGCGGCGAGCCGATCGAAGACACGGCGCGTGTCATGTCGCGCATGGTGGATGTGATCGTGATCCGTGCCTTCGAACACGATATGGTCGTCCGATTCGCCGAGTTCTCGCTTGTGCCGGTGATCAACGCACTCACCGACCGCTACCATCCCTGCCAGCTGCTGGCCGATATCCAGACCTATATCGAAGCGCGCGGCCCGATCAAGGGAAGAACCGCAGCGTGGATCGGGGACGGCAACAATGTCTGCCATTCATGGATCAACGCGGCCAGACGCTTTGGTTTTAACCTCAACATCGCCACACCCGCCGGTTACGAACCCGATTCGCAAGTGCTTGCCGCCGCAGGCAGCTGCGTCACCCTCACCCATGACCCGCAGCTGGCGGCGAGCGGAGCGGACATTGTGGTCACCGATACCTGGGCGAGCATGGGCCAGGAAAGCGAGAAGACACAGCGTTTAAAGGACTTCTCCGGCTATATGGTGGATCCCCGGCTCATGCGCCTGGCCCATAAAGATGCCGTATTCATGCACTGCCTGCCGGCATACCGCGGATACGAAGTGGACGCGGCCGTGATCGACGGACCCCAGAGCGTGGTCTGGGACGAGGCCGAGAACCGGCTGCATGCCCAGAAGGCGCTCCTGGAATTCCTGCTGGCTCCGGCTGGCTCCGGCCAGAAGCGCTGAGGCGCCTAACGGCTACCGGTCAGCGCACTGCGGGAAACGAGCGGCTGATTCCCTGAACGATGAACTCCACCGCGATGGCAAGCAGCAGCATACCCATGATACGGGTGAGTATGCGCGTTCCGGTCACGCCAAGGCGGCCAAACAGCGGGTGGGCCAGACGGAACACCGGATAGAGTATCAGCGTTGACAGCGCAATGAGGCTGGTGAGCGCAATGTCGCCGCGCAGGCCGTGCTGCTGCTGCGACAGAAGAATCACGGTAGTAATCGCACCGGGACCCGAAAGCATGGGGATGGCAAGTGGAACGATCGAGAAATCCTCCCTTTCCATGGTCTCAGCCCCTTCCGTGCGACTGGTCTGGGTGCGCGAAAGATTCGCGTGCAGCATGGACCACGCCACCGAGGCGATGATAAGGCCGCCCGCTATCTGGAAACTGGGCAATTCGACTCCGAGCACCTGGAACAGGTACAGGCCGCTCCACTGGAAGAACAGCAGCGTCGCGAACACCGCCGCCAGGGTCCTGCGCAAGGCGTGTTCGCGCGCTCGGCGCGACATACCGACAGTAAGCGTCACATACACCGGCAGGACATTGAAGGGGGTCAGGATCGTGAGCAGGGAAACCAGCTCCTTGCCCAGATTTACGAGGCTCAAATCCATGCGTCCTATTCTGTGCGGCGGACCCGGCCGGGGTCAATGAGGATATCCGCGGCGGGCATACACCGCCTGCACGCATGCGGCCGGGGTGTGTTATAATTCTAGCTTAATTATCGCGATTCCGAACGGATCATGGTCGCGAGACTAGCGTTGCCGGAAATCTTTCTGCGACGCACGCAACTGCCCGCCATATCACCGGAATTTCGCCTTCACGAGGCCGATTCGTTGGACAAGAAACTGCTGCATGTCCTGATCATCGACGATTCGCCGGACGATGCAGAGCTTGTCGTCGAGACGCTGCGGAATGCCGGCTATATACCCAAGAGCCAGAGGGTTCAGGACATCGTCGGCATGCAGTCGGCACTGGCCAAGGATTCCTGGGACGTCGTCATTGCCGAGATGGATGTTCCGCACCTCACGATTCCTGCCGCTCTCGATGCCCTGCGCCATGCTCGGCGCGAACCTCCCTGCATCATCATGACGCGAACGATCAGCGACGAGGACATGGCTGGTCTGATGGCCGCAGGGGCGCAGGACATCGTTTTCAAGCATCAGACCTCCCGTCTGGCGCCGGTCATCGAGCGCGAAATAGCTGCCGGGCGCACTCGTCTGGAACTTGAAGAGACACGCCAGCAGCTTGCACAGCTGCAGCAGCGCTACCGGGCGCTGGTCGACGGGTCGCACGATGCAATCTGCTACAGCCAGGACGGCATGCATACCAGTGCCAATCCCGCCTACGTCAAGCTGTTCGGCTACGATGATGTCAAGGAACTGGAAGAAATTCCGGTGCTCAACCTGATCGACAAAGCGGATCACGCGCGTCTCAAGGAACAGTTCCGCAAGGCTGCACGCGACTCCCAGGGACTGCGGGTCAGCGAACTGACCGCCATTCGCAAGGACGGGTCGCATTTCCCGGCCGACCTCACGATCTCGGCGATCAACATGGATGGCGAGAACTGGCACCAGATCAGGGTGACCGACATCTCGCGACAGAAGAGCATCGAGGACCGTCTCCAGTTCCTGCACGAACACGACCCGCTGACCGGGCTGTACAACCGGCATTATTTCCTGCAGGCGCTGGGCGAGGCGGTGTCGGCAGCACAGGCCGGCAAACAGGCTGGCGTCCTGCTGCATCTTGACCTGGAGCAGCTCCGGGAAATCAACGATGCCCATGGATACAGCGCCGGCGACAGGCTGATCCTGAAGCTTGCCCAGCTGCTGCGCGAGAAGATGCGCGAAGGCGACATCCTTGCGCGCTTCGGCGGCGACGAGTTTGCGGCACTGCTGGCAGACACCAAGGACCGGCCGGGAATGGATGCCGTGGCAGAGATCGGCAGGGCCCTCAACGAAGCCACATTCACCGAGGATGGCAAGACATTTTCCTGCCGCTGTGCCGTCGGCACCGCCGTCATCGACACCACAGTGGACGGGGCGGAACAGGCGCTGACGCGGGCCTACCGCGCCCACGCCCCTGAGCAACCACGGCCGGTCAAGCCGGCGATCATCGAGGAAGCCGCAGCGCCCGAGGTACGGCCCTCTGCTACGGTCCACAGAATCGAGCGCGCAAGCGGCGTCCTGAAGTCCATCGAGACCGCGCTGCGGACCGACAGTTTTCATCTGCTGTACCAGCCGATCGTGAATTTGCAGGGCGATCCGTCGGAGAACTACGAGGTGCTCGTGCGAATGCCCGCAGGCGGCACGGATCTGGTCACGGCCGCCGAATTCATGCCCGCTGCCGCGGAAGCCCGGCTTGCCCTGGCAATAGACCGCCTGGTGGTGCGGCGGGCTATCGGGACCTTGCGCGATGTGCGTGCCGCCGGCCGCCAGGTGACCTTGTTCGTGAACCTCTCGGCAGCAGCACTCACCGACAAGGAGCTGCCGATCATGATCCTGGAAACCCTGCGCGACACCGGGGTAAAAGGCGGGTCGCTGGTATTCGAGATCAACGAAGCCATCATGGCGGCGCAGCCCCAGGAGGCATCGGCATTCATATCCTCTCTGCGCAAACTCGGATGCCGATTTGCTGCCGATGAATTCGGCCGGCAGCGCGACACGCCACCCCTGCAGATGCCGCTCGACTACCTCAAGATTGACAACATGCTGGTGCACACCCTGATCGACGAAGCCGCTGGAACGGCGGTGGTGAAGGAGCTGTTCGAGGCGGCCAGCAGCGGCAACCGCCGCATCATCGTCAAGAACGTCGAAGATGCCGCCAGCCTGGCAGTACTGTGGAATTTCGGCGTCGAATACGTGCAGGGCAACTACTTCCAGCCACCGGACCCGACTCTGAGCTACAACTTCGCCGGCGAATCGATCGACTCGGATCAGGCCATGGCGAGCTGGACGCGTCTCGACCACTGAACATGCTGGCGGCGCGCCCGGCGTTCCGCGACCGGTGCTTGCCAGCAGTGGCACACAGATAGTACCCTCTAGCGCCCAAGAAACACGGTCCCGCGGTCACCCCTGATCATACAAGAGCGTCATGTCACAGCAATACATCTACACAATGCATCGCGTCGGCAAGGTCGTGCCGCCGAAGCGCGAAATCCTGAAGGACATTTCGTTGTCGTTCTTCCCGGGAGCAAAGATCGGTGTGCTCGGCCTCAACGGTTCCGGAAAGTCGACGCTGCTGCGGATCATGGCGGGCGTCGACAAGGACTTCAACGGCGAGGCGCGTCCGGCATCCAATATAAAAGTCGGATATCTGCCGCAGGAGCCGCATCTCGACCCGGAAAAAGATGTACGCGGCAACGTCGAAAAAGCGGTTGCCGGAACCAAGGCACTGCTGGACAGTTTCAACGAAATCTCCATGAAATTCGCCGAACCGATGAGCGATGAACAGATGAACAAGCTCATGGAGGAACAGGCCAGGCTGCAGGAGCAGATCGATGCCGCCGGGGCATGGGAGCTCGATCGCAAGCTCGAGATCGCAGCCGATGCACTGCGCCTGCCACCCTGGGACGCGAACGTGGCCAAACTATCCGGCGGCGAACGCCGCCGCGTGGCCCTCTGCCAGTTGCTCCTCTCCCAGCCGGACATGCTGCTGCTGGATGAGCCCACCAATCATCTGGACGCCGAGTCGGTAGCCTGGCTCGAGCGGTTCCTAAAGGAGTATGCCGGCACGGTGGTGGCTGTCACGCATGACCGGTATTTCCTCGACAACGTGGCCGGATGGATACTTGAACTCGACCGCGGCCACGGCATTCCGTGGCAGGGAAACTATTCGTCCTGGCTCGAGCAGAAGGAAAAGCGCCTGGAGGCCGAGGAAAAGCAGGAAAACGCCCGCATGCGTGCGATGAAGCGTGAGCTCGAGTGGGTGCGCACCGCACCCAAGGGCCGCCACGCCAAAAGCAAGGCGCGGCTGGCGGCGTTCGAGGAACTGGCGTCCCAGGAGTCGCAGGCGCGCAATGAAACCAAGGAGATCTTCATCCCCGCCGGCCCGCGCCTCGGAGACCTGGTGGTAGAGGCTCAGAACATCAGGAAGAGCTTCGGCGACAGGCTTCTGATCGATGACCTCAGCTTCAATCTGCCGCGCGGCGGCATCGTCGGCATCATCGGCGCCAACGGCGCCGGCAAGACCACCCTGTTCCGAATGATAACCGGCCAGGAAAAACCGGACTCCGGAAACCTGCGCATCGGCCCGACCGTGCAGCTCGCTTACGTCGATCAATCGCGCGACACCCTCGATGGCAGCAAGACGGTCTGGCAGGAAATCTCCGGCGGCCATGACAACATTCTCCTCGGCAAGATGGAGGTGCCGTCGCGCGCCTACGTCGGCCGCTTCAATTTCAAGGGACCGGACCAGCAGAAGCTGGTCAAGGATCTCTCAGGAGGCGAGCGCAATCGCGTACACCTGGCCAAGCTCCTCAAGAGCGGCGGGAACCTGCTGCTGCTCGATGAGCCGACCAACGACCTCGATGTCGAAACCCTGCGTGCCCTCGAAGACGCACTGCTCGACTTTGCCGGGTGTGCCGTGGTGATCTCCCACGACCGCTGGTTCCTGGACCGCATCGCGACCCACATGCTCGCCTTCGAAGACGAGAGCAAGGTGGTGTGGTTCGAGGGCAACTATGCCGACTACGAGACGGACCGTCACCGCCGGCTCGGCACCGACGCCGATCAGCCGCACCGCATAAAGTACCGCAGGCTGTCCCGGTAACTAGCGGGCAGGGGCGAAGCGGTCAGGCGAAGCAGGCGCCCAGACCGCAGACGCGGCCATTTGGCACAGGCCTGGCTTAGCGGTGCGGCGTCCCGGGATCGTCGACGTCGAGCGAACCTTGCGCTGCAATCGCCCCGGCGATTGTCGGTTTTCCCTTGAGTATCCATTCGAAAGCAACGCCGATCAGCGCGCCCATAACCGGACCGAGAACGTAGATCCAGGTCATTCCGAGATCGCCACGCACCAGATCCGGTGCAAACGAGCGTACCGGATTCATCGAGGCGCCGCTTATCGGCCCCGCCCACAGACCCGCCAGGGCGATGTAACCGCCCACTGCAATCGCACCATTGGTGCCGATATTGCGTGCCCCCGATGCAGTCCCCAGTATCGTGTTCACCAGTCCGGCTGTCAGCACAATCTCCATAACCAGCGCGCCGCCGGCGCCGATACCCTTTCCTGGCACAGTGGCACCCAGCGCACCGATGGTACCGAACATGGCCCGCAGAAAAAGCGCTGCCGTGACACCGCCGATCAACTGGGCCAGGACGTATCCCGGCACCCGACGCCAGGGAAAATTGCGCCGCGCAGCGAACGCCAGGGTGACGGCCGGGTTCAGATGTGCCCCGCTCACCGTACCCATGAAATAAATGATTGCCATCACCATGAGTCCGGGCGCCACCGCAACCATCCCGGCGCTGACCGTCCCGCCGCTGCGGGCGGCAACCACCCCCCCGCCCGCGGCGACCAGAACCAGCAGAAACGTGCCCCAGGTCTCGGCAAACAGGCGGCGCCACTCGTGGGCGGGATCCAGAAAATCGGGGGACAACTGCTTCTGCACCATGCGCCGGCTCAGCTCGGCCTTTTTCTGTTCATTGCGTATTGAAGTCACAAGTGCCTCCGATTAGTCGTATCAGGGATTGCGCAGGGCCGGCCTCACGGCCGGGAAGATGCCGAGGCCTGGCACGCCGGGCGCCAGCATTACTTTTCCAGCCGCTTGCGCAGCGCCTGCAGTTCCTTCCGGCGTTTAGCACTGGACCTCGGGTAGGCCATCCCCAGTCCCTCAAGCGTTTCGAGAATTATCTGGGAAATGATCAGCCTTGCGTTTTCCTTGTCGTCGGCAGGGACCACGAACCAGGGAGCGCTGTCGGTACTGGTTGCGCTCAGGCAATCCTCATAAGCCTTCATGTACTGCTTCCAGAATTTCCGTTCCTCGACATCCGTGACGCTGAATTTCCAGTTCTTTTCCGGGTTGTCGATGCGCTCGAGGAGACGCTTTCTCTGCTCTTCTTCCGACAGGTGCAGGAAAAACTTGATGATTCGCGTTCCGTTCCGGAAAAGATGGCGTTCCAGGTCAACGATCGACCGGTAGCGGTGCCGCCAGATGGCCTGCCCACCGAGAAGTTCGTCTGGCAGCCCCTGGCTGCGGAGGATCTGCGGATGCACCCGAACGATGAGCACCTCCTCGTAATAGGACCGGTTGAAGATCCCGATCCGTCCGCGTTCCGGCAAACTCCTCGTGGTGCGCCACAGAAAATCGTGTTCCAGCTCGGTGGCGCTGGGATGCTTGAAACTGAATACCTGACAGCCCTGCGGATTGACACCCGACATGACATGCTTGATGGCCCCGTCCTTCCCGGCGGCGTCCATGGCCTGAAAGATCAGCAGCAGAGAATAGCGGTTGAAGGCATAGTGAAGCTGCTGCAGCGAACTCAGCCTGGCAACGTGCTCGTCGAGAAGCTTCTGATATTGCTCCTTGGACTTGTACACCGGCTTTACAAACGTCGGCCACTTGCCGAGCCTGACCTTCTCACCCTCGGCTACCCGGAATTTTTTGGAATTGATTTTCATATGCTCCGCCCGAGATGCCTCGCTGATTGCGGCAACCGCCGCCGCACCGGCTGCATGACGGCCGTTGCCGGTCCATAACCCTTTATCTAGCCGCACGCGTGCCTGCCGTCAATTGTGCGCGGCACAATTCCCCTGACCTGCCCTGCCCGGCCGGGCACGCCAGAGCTGGTTTGTGACGAACGGACGAATCACACCGTGCGCCCGGGCGGGCTCGATACCGGTCTGCCGCGGCAGATCGCTGCTCCCGACGCAGCTGAATTCCGGCACCGGCACCGGATCCCGGACCTGCCTGCACCCCCGACAGACTGCACTTCAAGGGGTGCGCAAGCAATATGGCTTTCACCGGCGTATCCTCGTGAATTTTTACCCGATCAACGAGATGCAGCCGCCACGGCGCTGCGTGCAGGACCCGAAGACCGGCCTGGGAGCATAAGCGCGCCGGAGCCAGGACTCACCAAGCGCCGCGACCCACACGGAGCCGGTGCGCAATCCCGCATTCGCCGTGGGCCTTGGCGTGGCAGCCGTGCCGCAGACTGGTGGATTGGCCGCACGGCCCTCGGGAAGGTTAGAATTAGGGACTCGACCAGGCATCCACGATCATGCGCATCACCCATTCCGGAAAGCCGCCCTCCAATCGCAACGACTGGAAGACGATCCGCACGCTCCTTCCCTATTTGCGCGAGTTTAAGGGCCGTGTCGCGCTGTCCATGGTTTTTCTGATCCTGGCCAAACTGGCGAACGTCGGCGTACCGCTCGTCCTGAAGAGCATCGTAGACGCCCTGAACCGGCCCAAGGCGCTAGTGGTGCTGCCGCTGTTTTTGCTCCTCGCATATGGCGCTCTGCGCCTGGGCAACACCCTGTTCGCCGAACTGCGCGATGTGGTGTTCGCGAAGGTGCTGCAGCGCTCGATACGGCGCGTGGCGCTCAAAGTCTTCCGTCATCTTCACGATCTGGCGCTGCGCTTTCACCTCGAGCGCCAGACTGGCGGTGTATCGCGCGACATCGAACGCGGCACCGCCGGCATCCGCTTCCTCATGAACTTCATGCTGTTCAACATTCTGCCCACACTCTTCGAGATGGGCCTCGTCATGGTCATTCTGCTGCTCAAGTACAACCCATGGTTCTGCGTCGTGACGCTCATTACGCTGGTCGCCTACATCGTCTATACGCTGGCGATCACCGAGTGGCGCATGATCTTCCGGCGCACAATGAATGAAATGGACTCGAAGGCCAACACGCGCGCTGTCGACAGCCTGCTCAACTACGAGACAGTGAAATATTTCGGCAATGAAGGCTACGAGGCGCAGCGCTACGACTCCACTCTGGCTACCTGGGAAAGCGCCGCGGTGCGCAACCAGACTTCGCTGTCGGTGCTGAACGTCGGCCAGGGAGCAATCATCGCCTCCGGCGTGACCGCCCTGATGCTCATGGCTGCCAACGGCGTCACCAAGGGCACGATGACGCTTGGCGACCTCGTGCTGGTCAACTCGTTTCTCATCCAGCTTTACATGCCGCTGCACTTTCTCGGCTTCGTCTATCGCGAAATCCGCCATTCGCTCGCCGACATGGAGCGCATGTTCAACCTTCTGGACCAGGCGCCGGAGGTCTACGACAAACCCGGGGCCCGCGAACTCGATGTCAGAAACGGCACCATCCGCTTCGAGCACGTCAGTTTCGGCTACGATGCACGCCGCCAGATCCTGTCGGACGTCGACTTCCAGGTACCCGCCGGCCACAAGGTTGCGGTTGTCGGCGCCAGCGGCGCCGGCAAGTCGACCCTGTCGCGGTTGCTGTTCCGCTTCTACGACGTGGGTAGCGGCCGGATCCTCATCGACGGCCAGGATATCCGCGACGTGACGCAGCACAGCCTGCGTGCAGCGATCGGCATTGTTCCCCAGGACACCGTGCTGTTCAACGACACGATCTACTACAACATCGCCTACGGCCGGCCGGATGCCACACGCGAGGAAATCGTGCAGGTGGCGCGCGCGGCACACATTCACCAGTTTATCGAGTCGCTTCCCGACAAATACGAGTCACTCGTCGGTGAGCGCGGCCTGAAGCTGTCCGGCGGGGAAAAGCAGCGCGTTGCGATCGCGCGGACCCTGCTCAAGAATCCGCGCGTCCTGATATTCGACGAGGCCACCTCGGCTCTCGATTCCAAGACCGAGCGTGCCATCCAGGCGGAATTGCAGGAAATCGCGCGCAACCACACTACGCTCGTCATCGCACACCGCCTGTCCACGGTCATGGACGCCGATCAGATCCTGGTCATGGACCACGGCCGTATCGTCGAACGCGGCACCCACGGTGAACTCATCGTGCGCAGCGGCGTCTATGCACATTTGTGGGCGCTGCAGCAGCAGGAAGACCGGGAAACACCGCTGCGGGCGGTAGGAAACGGCTTGATGCCGGCGCGTTGAGGCTGCCCCGCCGGCGTACTCCCGGGCTGTCGCCCGGATTGCGGTGGCAGTGTATGCCTGTCGCCCGGATCCTGCCGGCCGATAGCGGTGAAAGACCGGCTTAGAGCGACAGCTGCCCGATCAGGGCGCTGAGATCCATCGGCTCGCCGAACAGCACACCCTGCCCCTCATCGCATCCGAGCTGCAGAAGGATGCTGCGCTGCTCGTCCGTCTCCACCCCCTCGGCCGATACGCGGATATCGAGGCTATGGGCCATCTGAATGATGGCTGCGACAAGCTGGCGGCTCACGGCGTCTTCTGCCAGATCGCGGATGAGTCCATGGTCGATCTTCACGCGTTGCACCGCCAATTGCTTGAGGCAGGAAAGCTTGGAAAAGCTGGTGCCGAAATCGTCGACTGTGATCTGCAGACCCAGGCGGCGGAGCTCGCCAAGTATGGCCGAGGAGCTGCGCCCACGATTCATCAGGGTGGACTCGCTCAGCTCAAGTTCGAAGCACTCCATACCGAGTCCGGTACGCTCCAGGGTATCGAGGATATTCCGCTTGAGCGCCTCGCCCTGGAACAGTTGCGAGGCGGAGATGTTCACCCCCAGGTTCAGGGGCCGGCGCCTGCAGATCCCGGCCAGGGCTACGGCTCCGGCGGCCGCCGCTTCGAACACCCAGTTGCCGAGTTCCGGCATGAGTCCGGCCTCCTCGGCCAGGGGTATGAACTGCACCGGCGCCACTTCGCCCTGATGCGGATGACGCCAGCGCGCCAGGGCTTCCAGTCCGATCACCTCCCCATCGACCAGGCGTACCTGAGGCTGCCACACCATGTAGAGCCCTTCGCCCTTCAGGCTCGTGCGCAGCGCGCCTTCCATCGAAAGGCGTTCCAGTACCTGGACGTTGAGCTCGCTGGTGAAGAAACAATAGCGGTTGCGGCCCTCTCTCTTGGCGCGGTACATCGCTGCGTCCGCACTCTTGACCAGCATATCCACATCCCTGCCGTCATTCGGGTAGCGCGCAATTCCCACGCTTGCCGTGAGGTATATCTTGCGGCCGTCCACATCCAGGGGAATTTCGCTGGACTGGACGATACTGGAGGCGATCGCAGCGACATCGCGTTCCGAGCCGGTCTCGCTCAGAAGAATCGTAAACTCATCGCCGCCCAGTCGGGAAACGGTGTCCGTTTCCCGCACCACACTCTTGATCCGGCACGCTGCGGCCTGCAGCAGCTTATCGCCGAAGCTGTGTCCCAGACTGTCGTTGATATCCTTGAAGCGGTCTAAATCGATGAACAGGATGGCAAATCCGGATCCATCGCGCTTGGCGTGCACGATCACCTGACCGATCCGATCATAGAAGAGCTGGCGGTTGGGCAGGCCGGTCAGAGCGTCGTAATAGGCCAGCTGATGCAGTTGGCGCTGCAGGTGTTGCTGGCTGCTGATTTCCGCGAAAATCCCCACATAGTTCGCAACTGCTCCCGCGCGGTCACGGACCGAGCTGATTCTCAGCCATTCCGGATAGATCTCGCCGTTCTTGCGCCGGTTCCAGATCTGGCCGCTCCACGCTCCCGTATTTTGCAGCGATTGTCACATCGACTGATAGAAATCCGGTTCGTGGTGACCTGAGCTGAGCATGCTGGGACGCCGCCCTTTCGCCTCCTCCAGCGTGTATCCGGTCGTTTCGGTGAACGCGCGGTTCACAAGAATAATTTGTGCCGAGACGTCGGTCACCACGATGCCGTCACTAGGTATTGTCGAAAACGGATGCGGCAATGTCGTGGCGCCTGAGTTCGGCATCGAAATAGGCGACCAGGACAGAGAACAGAGACGCCTGGGACACCGTTCCCAGAAACCGGCCCTTCTCATCCGCCACGGGAATATGCTCCTCGCGGGTTCGTCGGATGTATTCCAGCACCTGTTCCAGAGGGGCATTGCCCGGCAACGGTTCGACTCGCCTCAGCGCGGCAAACTCGGCGAAGACACCTTCCGGAGACAAAGCGAGCTGGCCCTCCGCGGCCAGCCCAAGATAACGATCACCGTCGAAGACAGCGAATATCGTCGTGGCATCGCCACTGTGCGGGACATCACGATAGCACTGGTTTGCCTGGACACAGGTCACGGGCAGGGACAGCAGATCGGCAACTGTGAAGCGGTTCATCAACTGCAAACCCCCATACCGGTGACCGCTTCCGCACACGGACGCGGGATGTCTTCGGCTTTCACTGACAGACCGCCTTTGCGCAGCCGGATCTCCGTCGACCGCGCGGCGTGCAGTACGGCGGCATGCACAAGTGTGCCTTTAGTCACACAGCGCTCCGCACATAGACTTCCGAACGCTTTGGTGCCGGGAACGACAGCACCCTTTTCGCTACCTTGTGAGCTGGCATTCGTGCCTATTATCGGCAGGCCTTGTGCCGTTCCAAGGACTGCCGCAGGCTGGCCTTCGAACCTGCACGCAAACCCCTGGGTAATACCTTCAACTTCAATCACGCCCTCGTTGCTGAAAACCGGACCTCAAGGCGTTTGGAAAAAATACCTTTCTGCATATCGCAGCCTTTGGTTGAATGGATTTCAATTTCCCGTCCGCGGTGGTCCTATGCAAATTCAATGCCGAATGTCCCGATTCGCCTGTTCCGCCTCTGCCGGTCGCCCTGAGACTGACCCGCTGCGCGCGCTCCGTGCCGTGACGCTCGACGACGGCGCTGTCCCGCACCCGTCCACAAGGAAATCACCTTTATCCCGGCCATTGAGCGGCAGCGTCGACGCGCGGCCACGTTCGACCAGAAGCAGGCCCGCCTGCCCGAACGCGCTCTCCGTCTATTAATTTTGCGTGACACGTTCAACTGCAGTTGCATACAAACGCCACTGGTGACAATGCGTCGCATAATGTGCACCGTCGTGCATCGGCACCTGTTGTGTTTCCCCATTGGGGGTGTTTTCAAGAGAGTACGCAGCAGGTAGCCCTGGTGTCTGTATCCCAGGGCACGGAGGTTAACAGCCTTGCATCGGGCGAATCTCGCTCCCCGGGCAGCGCCGCGACAGCCGGGAACGGGTCGGGAGTGCAACCTTCGGTCCCAGCCCAATCTTCAAGGTCATGACAATGCCGGTCGACTTCCTGCGGGCCGCCGCACGACCAAAGCCCCTCGCCACACCCCGTCCGGCGAATGGCCAGGAAACAGTCCGCTGCTGCGCAGACACGCAAAAACCACGGGCCTGATCGTCAGCCCATTTGCCAAGCCCCAGTCCTTGCTGGACCGCAATCCGGACACCGCCACGCCAAGGACTCCTGCACTGCCCGCCCGGCTGACCGGCCTTCCGGCAACGCAAGACGTTGCCGGGAAAGCGAACCCGGCCTTCAGGCGATCATTCAGTGGGCCGCAACGTAGACGGTCAGCAGCACGAGCAGTATCGTGACCGCCTGCATCGCGACCCGCGTGCTCATTAATTGAATCTCGTGCTTGCGGTCGAATGTACCACCGTGTCCCATCGAAGTTATTCCGGTCGCCAGGGTCACCAGAGTCGCCAGCATGCCCAGCATGATGAACAGCGTCAGAATCGTCATGGCCATTCCTCCTTTCTGTCATCTGCACACATCATTTTCCCGGCCCCCCCTGCGAGGCAGCCGGAAAAAAACAGTGTTACATGGTTAAAATCTAGGCTGCTGGAGGGAATCCGCATTGACGTGGATCAAGCAGTCACGCTTTAGACACCGTATACCTATAGCGCAAAATGGCCAGCAACGGCAGACAGGGCTTTCGGAACCGGGCGGCATCAGCCGGCCGCTGCCGATCCTCGCGAGGCAAGCGCAAAGCGCACGGTCGCCCTGAGCCCCCGTCCGTTCTTTCCGGCTCCGAGCGCAATGCGGCCGCGATGGCGCTCAACGATATTCTTGACAATCGCCAGGCCCAGCCCGCTACCGGGCACCTGGGTACCGGGCTCGCGGTAAAACCGGTCGAATACCCGCGAAAGATGTTCTGCACAGATGCCGGGCCCGCTGTCTTCCACTTCCAGCACCGCATTCCCGGCAGCAGCGCTGACGCTCAGATCGATGCGTCCGCCGCTCGGCGTATAGCGGATGGCATTGTCCACCAGATTCCCCAGCATCACACGCAGACTGTCCAAATCAACGTCCACCATCGCCCGCTCGATATGCGCAATGCCGAGGTCCACGCCCCGGTCCACCGCCAGCGCCGCATAGTCGGCTACGACGGCGCGCACCATTTCGTCGACGGAGGCGGCAGCGGACGCCACGGGTACAGCCTGCGGCTCTGCACGCGCCAGCGCCAGCAGCTGCTGTACCAGATGAATGGCGCGACCGATGCCGGATCGCAGTTCCGCCAGCGCCGTGTCCCGCTCGGCTGCGGAATCGGCGCGTTCCACAAGCTGCAGCTGCAGCTGTATGGCGGTCAGCGGCGTGCGCAGTTCATGGGCTGCATCGCCGATGAACTGGCGCTGCCTTTCCATGGCCTCGGAAAGGCGTGCGAGCAGATCATTGACAGCCGTGACCATGGGCACGACTTCCACCGGCAGGTTCGCCGCGCTCAGCGGCGACATTGCCGAGGGGCTGCGCGCCCCGAGCGCGGCGCCGATCTCCTTCAGCGGCCGCAGTCCGCGTCCGACGCTGAACCAGATCGCCACGCCGAGAAGCGGGAGCAGCACCAGCACCGGCACCAGGATACGCAAGGCCATGGCTGCAGCCATCTCTGCGCGCGCCGTCATCGGCTGCGCGACCTGGATGGTGAGTCCGCGCCAGCTGGCTTCATAGGTGCGCCAGGTGTCGTGGCGCCAGCGGTGCATCGCATACCCCTGGCTGGCCGAGCGCGGCAGGATCATCCGCGGATGGCTCGCGAATACGAGCTGTCCGTGCCGGTCCCAGATCTCGGTAACGAAATCCGATTCCTCCGCACGGTCTTCGGCATTGCCGCGGCTCACGCGCGGCGCGACTCCTGGCCGGTGCTCGAGCGACAGCACCATCTGCTGAAGCTGGTAATCGAACAGGTCGTTGACGTCCTCACGCGCCTCGAAATAAGTCATGCCGCTGGCGGCAATGCCCGCGAGCGCCAGGGCCGTCAGCATCCAAACCAGCAGCCTGCTGCGGATCGAGTTCACGGCTTCCTGGGCACCATGTAGCCGACGCCGCGTACGGTGCGGATGAACGCGGTCCCCAGTTTCTTGCGCAGATTGTGCACGTGCACCTCCACGGCATTGCTCTCCACCTCCTCACCCCAGCCGTACAGCCGCTCCTCCAGCCGGCTGCGTGACAGCACTGCGCCGGGCTTCTCCAGAAGCGCGGCGAGAAGCGTGAATTCGCGCGCAGACAGTGTCAGTTCCCTGTCCTGGAATACCGCCTCGTGCGTGGCCGGAATCAGCCGCAGACCCCCGTGGGATATTTCGGGAAGCACGCGCCCGGTCTGGCGACGCAACAACGCACGCACGCGTGCGCCGAGTTCATCGAGATCAAACGGCTTCACCAGATAATCGTCGGCCCCGGTATCGAGTCCGAGCACCCGGTCGGCCACGGAGTCACGCGCGGTCAGCACCAGCACCGCAATCCCGCTGCCGCCGGAACGCAGCTCCTTGAGCAGACTCAGACCTGACTTGCGTGGCAACCCCAGGTCGAGCAGCAGCAGATCGTAATTTACCGAACGCAGCGCAGTTTCGGCCGATTCCGCCTGCCCCACCCAGTCGACCGTGAAACCCTCGCGCTTCAGTCCGCGGCGCACACTCTCGCCGATCATGGGATCATCTTCCACCAGTAGCAAACGCATCAATTCGCTCCTTGCACACGCTCTGTCCGGCACGGACCTCTTTGCGAACCGGACCGCGGAAATAATCCGTAAGGGCAACTCCGGCAGGACACCGGCCTGCGCGGCAGGCACCGCATCTCACCGGTCGATGCGGATAGCGTGGCGCCAACGAGCAAAATCCGGAGCACAGGACCTGCGTACCCGGTCGGGAGCATATTTTAGCATCGACCGATGGCGTCGGCACAGTCGCGGCGACGCGTTGGCCGCCGTCGAAGCGCTGGCCTGAATAGCGCAGTCGGGGATGAAGCGCTACGGCGCCTCACTGCGGACCTGGCCACGGAGCAGTACGAACAGCACCGGCATCACCAGCAGCGTGAGCGGCAGCTGCACGACCAGGCCGGATATGATCGCCACCGCGAGCGGCTGCTGCATCGCCGACCCCTGCCCGATCGCGAACGCCAGCGGTAACAGCGTCAGTATGGCGGCCACCGTGGTCATCGCTATGGGCCGCATGCGGTTCTTTCCGGCTTCGATCAGCGCAACGTCGCGTGGCATGTCCGCCGCGACGGCCTCGTACTCCGAAAAATAGAAGATGCCCACCTCCGTGACGATACCGATGATCATGGTCATGCCCATCATGGCGGAAATATTGAGCTCGATATGCGTCACCCACAGACCGATGAATACTGCAGAAACCGCCAGAAGCGGGATCGCCATGATCGCCAGCGCGACACGGAAGCGTTCGTACAGAAACAGCAGCAGCAGGAATACCAGTGCGGTAGCCGCAACGAACACGGCCGCCAGCCCTTTGAAGGCGATGATCTGCTGCTTGTACAGCCCCCCGAGCTGGTAGTAGACCCCGGAGGGCAGCAGCCCGGGCTGGCGCATGACCTTCTTCACGTCGCGGATGACCGAGCCGATGCTGCGCCCACTGATGCGGCCGGTGACGGCCACCATGCGCTTGAGGTTCTCCTGCTCAATCTCCGGCCGCCCGCTCACTGCCTTGATACGTGCGACCTGACGCAGCGGAAACAGATGTCCGTCCGGCGCGCGGATCAGCAGCGAATATGGATCGCGGTCGGTGCGGCGCAGATTATTCGGGATCCACACCCGCACACCGACCATCTTCGGACCTTGTTCGATGCGGGTAGCCACCGTGCCGGTAAGGAAACCGGACAATTGCCGGGTCACATCCCGCACGCTCACGCCTTCGAGGGCGGCTTTCAGCCGGTTGATGTGGATTTCCAGCGCATCGCCCGCCGGCTTGATGCCGCGGCGCACGTCCACCACGCCACGGATGCGGCCGATGTCGTGCGCTACCCGCGGGGCTATGCGGCTTAGAAGCGTGGCGTTGTCTGAGAAGATCTTGATCTCGATCGGCTGCGGCACGGATGTCAGATCACCGATGAGATCCTCCATCAGCTGGTCGAGCTGGATCTTCAGTCCCGGAACCTGCTCTTCCACCTGCGTGCGCACCGAATCCATAATCTTGAAAATGGACGGACGCGGTCCGGACTTCAGGCGCACGAAGAAGTCGCCGTCGTTGGCTTCCGTCACACCGCCGCCGAGCTGCGTACCGGTGCGACGCGAATAGGTCTGCACGTACGGATTCGCCTGCAGGATCGCCTCGACCTGCTTGAGCAGCCGGTTGGTCTCGGTAAGCGAGGTCCCGGGTGCTGCCTCGTAGTCGAGGATGAACCCGCCCTCGTCCATGCGCGGCATGAAGCCGGTGCCAACATGCTCGTAAGCCACGACCCCGAGCACCAGAAACGGGACGATGCCGAGAAGAATCAGAGCGGGGCGGGCCAGGATCCGGCGCATCACCGCCTCGTAGCTGTGGTGCAGCCACTCCATGACGCGTCCGCCTTCCTTCTGATTGGCATCCTTTTCGTTCAGAAAATGGTCTGCGAGGATCGGCACCGCCAGCCAGGTCACCAGAAACGAGATGATCAGCCCCGCCGCCATGGTGAGCGACAGCGCCTTGAAAAACGCCCCCGTCACGCCGGTGAGGAATGCCAGCGGCACGAAAATTATCACCGTCGACGCCGACGAACCGGCAAGCGGACGCACGAACTCGAGCGCCGCGGTCATGACGCGGCCGTGGTGCTGCTGCGGAGCACCGCGCAGCCGCCGCACGATGTGCTCGATCATGACGATGGCATCGTCGATGATTAGCCCGACGGCGGCGGCCATGCCGCCGAGGGTCATGATGTTGAAGCTCATGCCGAGGGCGAACAGCAACACGATGGTCGCCGCCAGTACGGTGGGCACCACGACCATGGCGATGACGGTAATCTTGAAGTTGCGCAGAAAGGCGAGCAGCACCAGAGCCGCCAGTCCTATGCCGATGAGGATTGCATCGCGCACGCTGGCCGCGGAGCTGATCACGAGCTGGCTCTGGTCGTACCAGTTGGCGATCTTCACTTCCTGCGGAAGCAGCTTCTGATACCCCGCGAGCTTCGCCTTGACGTCGCGGGCGATGCGCACGCTGTTGCTTCCCGGCTGCTGGTAGATGTTGATCAATACCGCATTGCGGCCCCCTGCCGTGACCCGTATCCATTGCGGAACCGACGAGCGCGCGACTTGCGCGACGTCGGACAGACGCACTACGCCCCGGGTCCCGGTGCGCAGGACAATGCGCTCGATGCCGCGCAGATTGCGCAGGCGCGTGTCCGATACGGCGAGATAGAGCTTGTAGTGGTCCTCGATACGTCCGACGCTCGAGAATACATTGGCCGCGGAAATCGCTTTGGCGACATCGCCGAGTGTCAGGCCATACGCTTTCAGGCGCAGCGGGTCTACCGTGACCCGGTACTCCTCCGGCGCCCCGCCCAGCACCTGGACACGGGCCACGCCGTTGACACCGAACAGCAGCGGACGCAGCTGGTACTCGGCAAGATTATAGAGCTGCGTCAGCGACTCCTGCTTGGACGTGAGACTGTAAGCGATGATCGGAAACACCGTCGGATCCATGCGCTTGGTTTCCACGCGCGTTCCGTGCGGGAGCTGGGGCAGGATCTGGGAGATCGCCTCGCTTACCTGGGTCGTGGCGAGCGCCATGTGCGTGCCCCAGTTGAAGTTGACGTCGACATCGGCCGCGCCGCGGCTGGTGTTGGAGCGCACGCCGGTGACCCCCGGAACCCGGCGGACTGCCTCCTCCACCGGCATCGTCACCTGGACTTCCATCAGTTTCGCCGGCCGATCGCCGGCATCGAGCTGTACCTTGACCCGCGGAAAATCGACATTCGGAAACAGAGTGACTGGCAGCCTGAATGCCGCAAAAATCCCGGTCAGCGCCAGCACCAGGACGAAGAACAGAATGGAACGGCGATGCGCCTGCAGCCACTGCGTAAACTTCATTGGCGGCTTTCCCGCACAGCCATGCCGCTCTTGAGCTCGTAGTTCCCGAGCACCACCACCGGAAGAGACGCGTCGAACGGGCCTTTGACCTCGACCAGTCTGTCGTTCTCGAGTCCGGTGGTCACGTAGACCCGGCGCGCCCGGCCGTGGTCGATCTGGAAGAGATAGGCGCCTTTGGCGTTGCGCAGCACCGCCGAACGCGGAATCGCCCAGCCGGTGATCGTTTCGAGCGTGATCCTGCCGCTGACCTGCATGCCGGGCAGCAGTTGCCCGGTCTGCGGACCATCAAGGTTCACCACCACATCGACGAGGCGCGTGTGCGGATTGATGGTGCCATGGATCGCGGCGACCCGGCTGCGCAGCACCAGCCTGCTGTCGAACACCGGCCTGATCGACACCGGCATTCCGATCGCAACCTTCGACACATCCTCCGGCTCGATCCCCAGATGCACACGCAGCTGCCCCGACCGCGCCAGGGTCAGAACCGGCGCGCCCGCCTTGATACGGTCGCCCTGGGCTGCGGCCACATTCAGCACCACCCCGTCGAACGGCGCCGTCACACGCTCGACATGCAGGCCAGTGCCCATGCGCCTCTGCGCCGCGAGCGCCGCCTCGCTGTCGGCCAGCACCCGCCGGGCGGCATCCAGCTGCGTCGCCGTGGCCAGCTTTTCGGCGAGCAGGCTCGCGGTGCGCTGCGCCTGCATCCTGGCGAATTTCACCGCGGCGACCGCCTGTTCATAACCCGCGCTGGCGCGCGCCCCGGTGCGGAACCAGAACAGGGTCTGGCCGCGCCGCACGACGGCGCCGTCGGTCAGTGCCAGCCGGGTAACGCGACCGGCACGGGGCAGGCTGATCGTGACGCGGCTGCCGGTTTCGGCGGAAACAGCGCCATAGGCGGTCAGGGTGGCGGAGACACTGTGCTTGGCGAGCGCTACCACCTGCACCAGCGCGCTCACCGTTGCGGCGGCAGACGCCGCCCACGGCACGCTGCACGCGATAGCGACCGAGCATGCGCCCAGCACCCGTTGCATCTTCTTCATCAATTCACCTCGGCAGTCGGCAATTTCGTCGGAAGCTCGCCCCCGATCAGCGTCTGCAGCGCCACCCGCTGTTCAAGGATTTGCTGCTCGATTCCGGTTGCTTCGATACGCTTGTCGAGAAGTCCTGCAGCCAGACGGACATAGCTTTGCTCGTCCAGATTCCCGGACACATAGGCGGTGCGCGCGTTGCTGACCACGCGCGCCAGCGCTGCAATCCCGCCCTTCACTTCCTGAAGCTGCCGTCGCTGCAGCCGCTGATCATCGAGGATTCGACGGATCTGGCTGTATGCGGCGTCCAGACGCAGACGGAATTCATCGTACAGCCGCTTGCGCGTGGCCCGCGCGACCGCAATGCCGCCACGATTACGGTTGAAGATCGGCAGGCTGATTGTGATGCCGAACCCGCTGCTGTATACGTCGGTATTGTCTCGTGCCCGCCGGATGCCGACCGTAATGGCCGGAAACTGGGCAAGTATCGCCTCGCGCACGCGCTCCTCCTGGGCCTGATATCCGGCCCGCAGCGCCAGCAGGTCCGGGCGACGACGGGCAAGTTCGGGCAATTCGGCTATCACTGCCCGCCGGTTGAGTGCCGGCAGCGCCGGAATTCCGGCGAGTTCGACTTTCGCCTCGGGGGCTAGACCGAGCAGCGCATTGAGATCATGGCGGGTCCGGTTGATCCGCCGCTGAGCGTCATTGATCTGGCGGTCCACGTTCTGCAGAGCGACCAAGTCGGCACTCTCGGCTTCGAGCGTTGCATTGCCGTGGCGCAGCGCCTGCCGGACATGATCGAGGCGCTGTGCAAAAAGCGTCCGGGACCGGCGCAACAGGCCAAGCTCGCTTTTCTGTTCCACCGCGCGCACGTACAGCAGGCGTGCTTTGCTTACCACCTGCCACTCCTGCCACAGCAGGTTGAGGTCTATCTTTCTCGCCTCGGACGCAGCCGCTGCCTTGGTGGCAGATCGCAGAAGCAGAGCGCCCACGTCGTAACCCAAGCCGATCCCGAAGGCACTGGTGGTGGCGGGTCCACTGGTCGGATAATCGCGCGAGAGGCTGAACTGCGGGTCCGGCAGCAGGCCGGCCGCGAACGCCTGAGCGCGCGCCACACCGACATCATCGCGGGCGATGCGCAGCTGCGGGTTGTTGACGACCGCAACCATCGCCACTTCCGTCATGTCCAGAGGGCGGTCGGGATCGAACCTGTGTGCACGCAGCTGCGGCAGCGGCACCATGCGGCGGTTGATCCGGATGTCCCGGACCGACCCAGCCAACCCGGGTGCAAGATCCAGCGGCTTGGGATGGTAGGTGGTACAGGCCGTGAAGGTGGCAAGGACCAGGATGGCGAGCAGTGATCTGGCTTTCATCGATAGCGATCGTCGCAATAATGACCGGCATCTTGACACAGGCAGCGCGATACGCCACGCCGCCTCCACAGGACCGCTTCGGAACCGATCATTGATCTGCACATAGGCTGAATAATAGTAAACCGCGACAAAATCACTACGCCGGCCCGGGTCCCGGGCCGCGCGTTGCCGAGCCGGCCTGCCGGCAGGCCTGTCCACGCTGGGAATTTCCATCATCCCGTGTTCACCCGCGTGGCGCCGGCGCTTCGGCTCGAGCCCGGCCCTTGCCCAGAACAGAAGCCGCGCCGGACTGATTCCTGGGACCGGGCCGTCCATGATGCCCGGCCCGCCGCCCGCGTGCCGAATCGCGGCTCCGCCCCCCTCTTCTGCCCTAACGTTAGAAGCAGAACACCGGTGTTCGTTCACCGGTCAGGGGCAACAACTCGGCGCGACACGCCGCGCGAACCGACGCAAGCCCGTCAACACGCCCGTCTCCCATTGTTGATCTATAGCCCGCAAAACTTAACGCATCCTGAAGCGCTGCAGCGGCGGACGGATTGCGTCGCCGCGACCATCGATCGACAGCAACCGGACTCCTGGCCAAATGCCATCATCCGCGGATGGTCCCGAAGGCCCGGTCCGTCGGTCGGCACAGATTCCGCGCAAGGCGGCGCATCGGCTGCCGGCGCTTGGCGAAGCGGTCGCAAATACCCTATTATGGTGCAATGCAGCCTACCCAGCGGTCGTTCCGTTTGTTTTTCTTGCTCGCTCTTTTCGTGTCTCTGGCCGGAACGCGGACTGCCCCGGCGCAAGAACGCGGCACGGTGTTTCTGCAGAACCTCACATGGACCGAACTTCGGCAGGACATCCGTGCCGGGAAAACCACTATCCTCATTCCCATCGGCGGAACCGAAGAGAACGGACCGTACATGGCGCTCGGCAAGCACAACGTGCGTGCCCGGCTGCTGTCAGAACGCATCGCGCAGCGGCTTGGCAATGCGCTGGTGGCGCCAGTCCTGGCCTACGTTCCGGAAGGCCGCATCCATCCGCCGACGGGGCACATGGGATTCCCTGGTACGATCACCATTCCCGTCGGCACGTTCGAGCAGATCCTCGAATACGCGGCGCGCAGCTTCAAGCATGCGGGATTCCGGGATATTTTTTTTCTGGGAGACCACGGTGGTTATCAGCGATACGAGGTCACGGTGGCGGATCGGCTGAATCGCCGCTGGGCGCACACCCCCGTGCGCGCGCACGCCATGCAAACGTACTACCGGGTCACCCAGACCGAATATGTGCAGGCACTGCGGCGGCTGGGATACAGCAATGAACAGATCGGAACCCATGCCGGTGTCGCCGACACTTCGCTGATGCTGGCGCTCGATCCCCGCCTGGTCCGTCTGCGGCAACTGCGCTCAGAACCAAGCCCCGGTCCGTCCGAAGGCGTCTACGGGGATCCGCGCCGCTCCAGCGCGGCGCTGGGACAGCTGGGCGTGGATGCGATCATAGCGCAGACGGTTGCCGCAATCAGGAAAGATACCGCCCACCGCTAGCCGGCGGCGCGGGCTTTCCGGGTCCTTCAAATTGAAATCGTCAGAGGTGTATCGAGTATGCCAAAGGGAATGCGTCGTCACGCTATCGTCCGGACTCTGGGCCGGGCACTGATCCTCGGTCTGTGCGGGTGGACCGCCGGCGCTGCCGCCGGCTCTTCGCCGCTGCCAGCGGTAAACACCATACCCGGTATGCCCCCGGTGGTGGATCCGCGCAATCTGTACAGCGAAACCGCGGCCGGAAACTTCAGTCCCGCGGTGGCCGGGGCGTTGCCGCGCATCTACGTCCCGGATGTCTCGTCGAACGATGTCTACGTGATCAATCCGGCCACGCTCAAGGTGGTCGATCACTACAAGGTCGGCATCAATCCGCAGCACATCGTGCCGTCGTGGGACCTCAAGACGCTGTGGGTGACCAACAACGCCCAGGGTCGCTCCGACGGAAGCCTCACGCCCATCAACCCCTGGACGGGCAAGCCAGGGCGCGCCATTCCGGTCGACGATCCGTACAACATGTACTTCACGCCGGACGGCCGCTCGGCGATCGTGGTAGCCGAGGCGCGCAAGCGCCTGGACTTTCGCAACCCCCATACGATGGCATTGCAGTACTCGATTCCGACCCCGGGATGCAACGGTATCGACCACGGCGATTTCTCGATCGATGGACGGTACGCGATTTTCACCTGCGAATTCGCCGGCAGTTTGGTGAAAGTGGATCTCGTTCACCGCAAGGTCGTCGGCTACCTGAAACTCGCCGGCCACAGCCGGCCACAGGACATCCGCGTCTCGCCCGACGGCAAGGTGTTCTATGTCGCCGATCTCGATGCCAATGGTGTATTCCTGGTCGACGGCAACGCCTTCCGCAAAATCGGCTTCATTCCGACCGGCATAGGCGCACACGGACTGTACCCGAGCCGCAATAGCAAGGATCTCTACGTATCGAACCGCGGCTCGAACTACATTCCAGCCCCGGCGCACGGCAAGGGCAGCGTGTCCGTCATTGATTTCGCCACACGCAAGGTCGTGGCCAATTGGCCGATTCCAGGCGGCGGCAGTCCGGACATGGGAAACGTCAGTGCCGACGGCAGGTACCTCTGGCTGTCCGGGCGGTTTGACAATGTTGTCTACCGGATCAACACCACAACCGGCCGCGTCAAAAGCATACCGGTGGGCTGGGAGCCGCATGGTCTTACGGTATGGCCGCAGCCGGGCCGCTACTCGCTCGGGCACACCGGGAACCTGCGCTAGCATAAACCGGCGGAACCCGCCGGCGGCCGATCGCAGTCCTATCCGCCGCCGGCAATCCGCGCCAGAACTTTTTCCACCACCTTGCCGCGCGCAACGAGCTGCGTGGCGCCGGCGGCCTTCGCCTGGCCCGGTGCGCGACAAGAAGGCAATTCCGTCTACCTAGGAGTCAGTGGCGAGATAGCTGATGACCTCTAATTCACTGGCGTGCTGTTTTCGCACGCCCGGCGGAACGACGTGTCCGCTGCGGCCTGCTTGGAAGTCCTTCGCGGAGAATCCGGCGCAACACAGTTGCCGTGACCGGTTACTCGTTCCTTTTCCAAAAATGTCCCCAAAGCGTCATTCTTCATGGTCTGGTACCTGCAGCCGGCGCGTTCAGCTCGAGCGCAGGTCTCATCGTGTCATCGAAGCAGATCGTGATGCGCGTTTTGCCTTTCCCCCGAAATCAGCACGCCTCACTTTACCGTTTGAGCCTAAATCCGGCAGTCGAAATCGATGCCATAGGGATAGCCATAAGATTCGTAACTATTGGCACAAAAATATGTTTTCACCGATTTGGTGAACTGCGTAGCAGGTGAAATTGCAAAAAAAAAATCTACTGGATAGGATTCGTTCCCCGCACTGACCGCCGAATTTAGGTTGAAAAATCCGGTATCCGCAATTCTGCGGTTGATCCGCGGTTAGAGCTTCCCCTCCCTGATTAATCTCACCAGCGTTGAAATGTCGGCCCCGTAGTTGATTTCTCGGTCTGCATCCGACGTGTCCATGGCGTAGCGGTTGGAGCGGGCCATCATCATGTCGTTCAA
The DNA here is from genome assembly GCA_021790335.1 of Pseudomonadota bacterium. Classification (GTDB taxonomy): domain Bacteria; phylum Pseudomonadota; class Gammaproteobacteria; order Acidiferrobacterales; family UBA6901; genus JAJYCY01. The sequence goes on from JAJYEE010000004.1 coordinate 88,442, forward strand.
TAGCCAGCCCGGCTGCCGGCGGCGTAAGTTGGGGCGCTTGAGCTTATGCGAGCCTTCGGCGAACAGGATTTTCGCACGGAGGGCTTCGAAGCTGTACCCCCGGCCGAGGCCGTTCATAACCCGTATGAGGTGGTTCACGCTCTCGGCATAGGCGTTGGTCACCTGATGGTCGAAGTAGGCGAAGATGTGGGGCCGCCAGCCATCGACAGCACGAACAAGGGGCTGAAACGCTTCGCGCACGTCCGACGTCAGACCACTCTTCCATATTTCGTAGGCACGTTCCGCCGCTGGCCGGGTCTTCATGTCCCAAATCCCGTAGAACGCCTCCTTGGCATCGTAGGCGGCACCCAGGAGGGGGTAATTGGCCGCCCACCCGGTGAGCTTCAGATATTCCTCGTCCGTCAGATCGTGGCGTCGCTTGAGCAACACCAAACGGTCATGCATCAGACCCCTTCGCTTGCGGGGAGAAATCTCGGCCCGCTGCGCCTTGCGGACGCTCTCCAGCGCCTCGTTCGCCATCCGCACCACATGGAACTTGTCGACGACAATGGTGGCCTGCGGCATGAGGGCCTGGACAGATTCCCGGTAAGGCGCCCACATATCCATGGCCACGTAGCTGACCTTCTCCCTGCCCTTGAGGTTCTGGAAATAGGTCATCACGGTCCGTTTTGTCCGGTCGCTCAGCACTTCGACGGCCGTGTTGTGTTCAATGTTGGAGATGATGCAGCGGGGCTTTTTGATGATGTGGATATCGTCGACCCCCATCCACCTCGGCACCTCGAACCGGATGGTGCGTTCCAGCTCGTTAATGTAATCGCGGAAGACGTTTTTGATGGTATTCTCGGCCAGCCCCACCTCATCGGATAAGTGCGTGAATGGTCGCTTTATTGACTGCTTTCCGACCCAATCGGCCAGGCGGGATGTCATCATCCGCCGCTCGTCCATGTCCGGCGGGTGCTCATAAAAAGTCTTGCCGCACCGGCGACAGCGATAGCGTCGAGTATCAACATAGATACCGACCCGTTTGCCGCGCATGGGAAGATCTCGAATCAGCTGCTCTCTCCGACCGAACCCCACTATTTCTCGGCGGCCGCAATGTTGGCAGGATGACGGGTGACCCGATGCCTCGGCCCAGATGTGGTAATCGTGTTCGTCTTCCTCGATGCGCGAGATGGCATAGGAGGGAAGATTGAGGATGTTGCGAGGCATGGTTATTCGTAAGGCAAAGCGTTGGACTTATACCGTGTTTTGTATAAATGCCAAAGCTATAGCGCCGCCAATGACAACTGGAGTCACCACGGACGGTAAACTCCAAAAACCATCATCGCTACGATGCCCGGCAATGTAAGCACATCAGGTGTGCACATTGCGTGCCCACCAAATATCCCCAAATTTACTTACCTCTTCCCCCGCCGCGCGCCGATACACATTACCGGAGCTCTTTACCGGGTGACCGGTTGTTCTTGTCGAAATCGAATCCGCAGGAGGACAGCGCCATCGGGTCTTGAGCGGGTACACCTCTTACCGCGTACAGGCAGGACAGCAGCGGCTGACGCTGCTGCCTCGTACCGGCGATGCCGTGATGCAATCGGCCGGGCCGGCCTGGAGAGGCTTGCCGGTATTCATGGCGCTGGTGCCGTTCCTGCATGGCCGAGCGCTTGAAGCACAACATCGACCTGAATTTCCAGCAATGGCAAATCACGCTCCACCGTTTTCCAGACCACTTCAAGGTCTACCTTGAAGTAGCCGTGGGCCAACGCATTGCGTGTACCGTAAACGGCTTTGAGGGGGAAACCTGGATGCTGCATGGCGAAGTCCGGGAAATGACGCTGGATGTTGCCTGCCGCCTCCCCGATGATCTCCAGATTGCGGATCACCGCATCCTGCTTCTCTTCATTGGTGAGGAACGCGGCGCGGTCGATATCGGATAGATACCGTTGAATGCGACCGATGGCCTGCTGGATATGCTCCAGGTAGTCTTTCAGGGCAAGCTCGTCCCGCCGGCTCATACCGCCCGCGCCTCTTTCAGCACTTCCATTTTCCATCTGTCCGGCAATGCCCCGGGAGTCAGCACATCGACCTCCACTCCAAGAAGCTCCATCAGCTCGGCACGTATGGCTCCAATATCGAAAAGCGAAGTTTCCTCGGTGGCGTCAATGAGGATGTCCAGATCACTATCATCGGTATCCTGCCCATAGAGTACGGATCCGAAAACACGGACGTTCTTGGCATGATGGCGCTCGACGATCTGCCGAATGGCATCGCGATGCTGCTGAAATGCGATGGATGGCTTCATGCGCAGAGTCCTGTTCCCGACCAGATCGCCGAACTGTAGTCCATGAACGCCTAGGCGTCAATCACGGATTGCGGTTTTTAATGCGAAGGCGGCCTTGCGAAAGGGTGGGTGAATCAATCATAAAACGCGGATACCCAAAAACTAAACTCCCCAGAAACCTGCCGAAGAAGCATACCGGTGGGCTGGGAGCCGCATGGTCTTACGGTATGGCCGCAGCCGGGCCGCTACTCGCTCGGGCACACCGGGAACCTGCGCTAGCATAAACCGGCGGAACCCGCCGGCGGCCGATCGCAGTCCTATCCGCCGCCGGCAATCCGCGCCAGAACTTTTTCCACCACCTTGCCGCGCGCAACGAGCTGCGTGGCGCCGGCGGCCTTCGCCCGGCGAAAGGCGTCTCCGTCCAGATGCGGACCGAAGGCGAGAATGCCTGTACCGGGATGTGCATTGTGCATGCGGCTGATGCATTCGAGCGCATCGGCAACCCCGAGGTCCACCACGATCAGATCGGGCTCGACCGCGGAATCATCCTTGAGCAGCTGCGCGCCCGCCGCTTTCCAGCTTGACTCGATACGCACGCGGCTCATCAGATCATCGGATAGCAGCAGGATTTTCATGGTGATCAACGACCTTCCGCGTGGTGATCTGCCGGGACCAGGGCAGCCACATCCGCCGGATTGCGTGCCGGCACCGCCGCGCTTCCGGGCGAGCGGCCTTCCACCAACATGGGCATGATCACCAGCGGCACGCCGCGCAGATGAAGCTTGCGCTGGATTGCAAGCGCCGTGTAGTTATGCAGCAGGCGCGTAAGCCAGTTCTCGCTGCGGAACACCAGAGTGCCTGCGAAGAACACGCTGCCCGGGAAGCGCTGCAGCGTGCGGTCGGCGAGCCTCAGGGCCACTTCGACCGGATCCGTTCCGAAATCGACATAGCCGGTCGCCGCCATGCCGTGCGCATGGCAGAAATTCACGTAGTTCACGATCTGCGCATCGGCGTTCTTCTGCAGCTGCTCGATCGTCTCGTCCTCCTTGAAACCGGCCGTGTCCACCTCGCCCACCGTCAGAAATACGAAGTTCTTGAAGCGGCCGGGGAACAGGCGCTGCGAGTTCAGCAGCGTGTGGATGCCGAGCCCGCGGTAGCTCGAGACGAAGAAGACCGCGGCCGGCTCTCCTTCCTCGAGCTGCGCCGCAGCGGCGGGGCCAGGCGACGCCGGCAGCGTCGTCAGCACATCGTCCAGCGACTCGAGCTGCCGGTGAACCATCTCATAGTGCCGGCTCACCAGCAGGCAGAGCCCGATGAGAGACCCGGTCACGAGGGTCGTGACCCAGCCGCCCTGGTCGAACTTTTCCATCAGCGTGATGACCAGGATGCTGCTGGTTACTGCAAGCCCCAGCAGCGACAGCGGCAATCGCCAGCGCCACCCGGTCTCGGCGCTGCGGTGGCGCCACCAATAGACGCACAGACCGAGCAGCGTGAGCGTGAACGTCAGAAATACATTGATACTGTACAGGACAACGAGCAGATCGACGCTTCCGCCGGTCGCCACCAACACGATGATCGCGGCCATGCCCATCAGAAGGATGCCGTTCTTCGTCACCAGCCGGTCTGACAGCTGCGAGAACCGGTGCGGCAACCAATGGTCCACGGCCATATTTGCCAGAACCGCCGGGCCACCCAGATAGCCGGTATTCGCGGCAACGAACAGCAGGGCCGCCTCGAGCAGCATGGTAATGACCATCACAATATGGCCCGCGTTCACGCCTCCGACATGCCAGTTCGAAAGTATTGCGGAAAACACCACCGCATTGAGGGTCTGCCCCGCCACCGGACGCACATTCCACAGCAGATACAGAAGAATGATCCCGCCGGCGGTGAACGACAGTGAAAGTGCCATGTAGAACATGGTCCACTTGCCGGTGTGCACGCGCGGCTCTTTCAGCACATTGACGCTGTTGGAGACCGCCTCGATACCGGTATAGGTACCGCCGCCCAAGGCGTAGGCGCGCATTATGATCGCCAGCGCCCCGATCCAGCCCAGATTGTGCGTCATGGAAGAGAACTGCCTGGTGCTGGCGTACAGCACACCCGACAGGTGCTGCACGTGCAGCCCCACGCCGTAAACGATGAGAAAGGCGTGGGTGAACACGAATCCGAGGAACAGCGGGAGCAGAAACCGGATCGACTCCTTCACGCCGCGCAAATTCAGAACCAAAAGCGCGACAAGCAGCAGGATCTTTACTTCCAGCCCGTAGGCATCCCAGGCGTGCGGCAGGAAGCTGAGCAGCGCGTCCACGCCGGCGGCGATCGAAATGGCGATCGTCAGCATGTAATCCACCACCAGGGCGCTGCCCGAGACGAGGCCGACGTGCCGGCCGAGCAGACGCGTCGCCACCTTGTAGCCTCCGCCACCGCTCGGAAAAAGCTCGATCACCTGATTGTAGGCGACGGCGATGACAAAGACGGTGAGGGCCGTGGCAACTGCAAGAAAAATCGCCGGATCGGTATGCGGCAACAGCGCGCGGAACGACTCTTCCGGACCATAACACGAGGACGACAGGCCATCCGCGCCCAGCCCCACCCACGCGAGGAAAGCGATCAGCGTGATGTGCTGGCGGGTCTGCGGCGACAGCGGGTCACGGGGAGGTCCCAGCACCAGCATGCGCAGAGAATGCAATACACGCATCGTCGGCGACGTCAAAGTGCCGCCAGCTATCGTCGGAGGGGCCGGAACCGAATCCCCGGGCTTATTATTTTCAGGCATCGCCAGTTCAGAATGAACCCGGCCGGCTACAAACCCGGCAAAGGTGGCGCATTATGCAAAAAACCAGAAGGAATTGGGATATCCCACGGCCACCGGCGCCGGAGCACGGTCTGTGCGGTACTTCAGGGATCCGGCAAAAAGACTGTGTTTTCGGGGAATTGCAGCAAGAAAACAGCATTGATCGCGATGACCGCCTGCAACGGGGTCCGAAGGCCGGCAAGCGCCGCAAACATCCCCGTGCGGATTCCCGGAGGCGCAGACCGGTAAATGGGCGCGCCCCAAGCACCATCCCGGCAGGCACATTCCGGCAGCGCCGCTGGACGGGCGATGGTCCCGGAAAGCCCCAAACCGCCGCTTCTGCGGGTCGTCGGCCGGCATATGACGGGGCAGAACGGACAGGACTGCCCGCCGCAAATTTCGGTACAAATGCCGAAAACCCCGCTTGCGCGGGGTTTTCCGATACTGTTTGATCAACTAAGGAAATCCGGACCAGGTCCGGATGTGCCGGCCTCAGCGTGGCACAACCTTGGTCGCTTGCATGCCTTTCGGACCCTTGGTGGCTTCAAACTCCACCTGCTGACCCTCGGCAAGGCTCTTGAATCCATCCCCTTGGACCACGGAAAAATGTACGAACACATCTGCGCTTCCGTCTTTCGGGGTAATAAAACCAAAACCCTTCGCGTCGTTGAACCACTTTACGGTACCACTTTGCATATTTACCTCTCGCTCCTCGGAGCATGAACGGGAAATTCCCGGGTTAATGCGGCTGAAGAAGAGACTAAGAAAGGTGGCACAGCCAGCTCACTGTAAAGCATGGGACGACAACCGGTCTTGAGTACAACTGCTTCAACGCCCTCCCCGCCACCATCGGGCCGGGACCGGGCGGAAATACTACGCAAACCGCCACCCGGTTGCAAGCTGCGATGGTGGTGGACCTCGACCAGGCCGGCTCAAAAGCCCTGTTCGACAGGCTCATCGCGATTATCGCAGCAGGCGGTGCCACCCTCCTCCAGACCCATCTCATGTTGGAAGAGGCTACGAATGGACCCGGACCGCGGCCTGGCACACAATAGCGCATGCGCAGTTCCCGAACCGAGCGCGGTCGCCCCGCGCGGGACACATAGCCGGTGCGATCTCCGTACTCGCTGCCCCAGCTGGTGCTGTTCATCTTCGCCGTGGCTGTCCTGTCGGCCCTGGTTCAGTTCGGCGTCCTGTCGATCGCCTTCGGCAAACTCGGCCTGTCCTGGAGTTCGGCCATGCTGCTGCTATTTGCCTCGCTGTTCGGCAGCGCCTTCAATCTGCCGCTGTTCTCGATCAGAACCGAGGCGCCAGCCGACGACGCGGCGCTGCCACCACCGTTGCGCGGACTGCTGCGCCAGATGGTCCGGGAATACCACGGAAGGACGCTCATCGCGGTGAACGTCGGAGGTTGCCTGGTGCCGGTGTGGTTTTCGCTGTATCTGCTTTCGCGTCATGCCTTGCCGGCGTGGCAGGTGCTGCTCTCGATCGCAGTCGTCGCTGCCGTCAGCCACAGGTTGAGCCGTCCGGTACGCGGGATCGGCATCGCAATGCCGGTGTTCGTGGCGCCGGTGTGTGCGGCCCTGGTAGCCCTGATCGTCAATCCCGCCGAGGCGGCGCCGCTGGCCTACGTCTGCGGCACGCTCGGGGTGCTGATCGGCGCCGATCTGCTCAGGCTGCGGGACATCCGCCGCATGGGCGCTCCGGTCGCATCGATCGGGGGCGCCGGAACTTTCGACGGGATCTTTGTCACCGGCATCGTTGCGGTGCTGCTGGCCTGACCGCCGCAACGCCGGCGGCCGCTAGCGTGTGCGGAACTCTTTTCTCACATAGCGGTTGCGATACTGCATCACCCGGCGCACGTACGTTTGCGTCTCGTTGAATGGCGGCACACCCCGGTAGCGCAGGACCGCACTGGCACCGGCGTTGTACGCGGCAAGCGCCAGCCGGTGATTGTCGTCGAATTCCACCAGTAGATCCTTGAGATAACGAACCCCGGCACCGAGATTCTGGGCCGGATCAAAGACATCGCGTACACCATAACGCGCGGCGGTGGCCGGCATGAGCTGCATCAGCCCCGAGGCTCCTTTCGGGGATACGGCCCCGGGGTCAAAACCGGATTCCGCGTGCACCACCGCCTTGACCAGGGCGACACTCACGTGTGCGGCCACGGCATCGCGCCGGATGAGCCGGTCGTAGCGGCCGGAGGCGGCTGGCGCGCACGGAACACCGCGCCGCGCCAACACTGCACCCATGCCGCGGACCGAATTGCTCGCCCGGATCAAGCGATAGCGGGGGCTGCCCAGAGCGTGGTCGGAGAGCAGGCGCGACCCGTCAGGCCTTTGGTAGACATACCACTGCGCGTGCGCCGCCGCGGCCAGGCAGAACCCGACTGCGGTGAGCACCACGATGAACCATCGTTTTGCGTATTCCGGTCCGGGCATCATGCCGCGTTCCCCCTTGCCGCCGCTCGGCGGGCGGAATTCCACTCAAGGGAACTTGCATTTCCTGTGCCATCTAAAAGGTTGTGTCGCCTTGAAAATCCCCGCAGGTGAAATGCAAGTATCTGAATTGGCGAGGAATCAGATGCTCATGAGCGGGGATTGAGGGACGCGGCGTGCAGGCCCCAAGTGCCGGACAGACGGCGGGGTGCCGGACTTCTGGCTGCCGCGAGTGGCCGCAAACCGTCACCGGCCGGGGGCGCATGCATCGGCGGCGCCATTCGATTAAACTGCTGTTTTTTTGGTTACCCGGAACCGCACCGCACCCAGCCTGCCTTCATTCCGGCACACCTGCAGTCCCATGAGCCTAGAGGAGCCAATATTGTGAGCATCGTGACGATCACCCAAGAGAATTTCAACGAGACCATCAACAATAACGGCATGGTCATCCTCGACTTCTGGGCACCGTGGTGCGGACCCTGCCGCTCTTTCGCGCCGGTATTTGAGCAAACCTCAGAGCAGCACCCGGACGTCGTTTTCGCGAAGATCAACACCGAGGAACAGCAGGAACTGGCTGGCGCGTTCCAGATCCGGTCCATCCCGACCCTGATGATATTCCGCGATCAGATCATCATCTTCTCGCAACCGGGGGCCCTGCCGGCCAGCGCCTTCGAAGAACTGATCACCAAGGCCAAGGCGCTCGACATGGATACCGTGCGCGGTCAGATCGCGTCGCAAAAAACCCAGGCGGCCAGCGCGGAATAGCTCCGCGCTCTGCGCACCGCGGCGCGGTCGGCCGCGGTGCGCTCAATCGCTCATGCGAAAGCCGGCAGGTAGGGGCCGGTGCCGTCTTCGATCTTCAGGAGGCCGGCAAACTCGCTGAGATCATGGAAGGCGAGAAGTGCATGCACCTGCATGTCGAACGCCTGGGCGATCTTCTCGAGATTGTCCAGGCCGGCATTGATCTCCGCCCGCTCGATGTGACCGATGTAGTTGCGGTGGACACCGCTCAGTTCGGCCAGCACTTCCTGCGACCAGCCGCGCGCCGCCCGCAACAGGCGTACGCGCCGCGCCAGCAAATCTCGTGATGTCTGGGAATTCAAATCGGTCATCGAAAGCTCCTTCGATCAGATGGACCGCAAAACTGCTTCCAATACACCATACCGTGTGCAAAGCATGGTTTCGCGCTGGAAGCCTCGTTTCGACCCGCGATACGGCCGGCCGGTTTAGCGGCCCACGCACACGATGTCCCGCGCGATGATACGCGCGGCACCCGGCTGAAACAACCGCCGGCGTCCGCTGCGCCGCGCCGGTAGCGACTCAGTCCACCCACACCCGGGCATTGCGGAACATGCGCATCCAGGGAGCATCCTCGTTCCAGTGATCGGGCCGCCAGGAGTTGGATACGGCGCGTGTCACGCGCTCCGGGTGCGGCATGAGAATCGTGAACCGGCCGTCGTGCGTGGTGAGGCCGGCAATGCCCTGGGGCGATCCGTTCGGATTGGCCGGGTAGGTCTCGGCCGGCGCTCCGCGGTTGTCCATGAACCGCATCGCAACCTGGTGCCCGGCAAGCACAGCATCAAGGTCAGTGCGCTCGCGAAACTCCGCGCGGCCTTCGCCGTGGGAAACGGCGATCGGCAGGAACGATCCGATCATGCCGCGGAAGAAGATGGACGGATTCTGTGGAACCTGCACCATGCATACCCGCGCCTCGAACTGCTCGGAGGTGTTGCGGACGAAGTGCGGCCAGCGCTCGGCACCGGGAATCAGTTCGTGCAGGTTGGACATCATCTGGCATCCGTTGCATACACCCAGCGCGAAACTGTCGGCACGGGCAAAGAACGCGCCGAACTCCTCGCGCGCGCGGCTGTTGAACAGAATCGACTTCGCCCAGCCCTCCCCCGCCCCGAGCACATCGCCGTAGGAAAAGCCGCCGCAGGCCGCGAAACCCTTGAACTCGTCGAGCCGCACCCGACCATCGATGATATCGCTCATGGTCACGTCCACGGCCCGGAAGCCGGCACGGTCAAAGGCTGCCGCCATCTCCAGGTGGCCATTCACACCCTGCTCGCGCAGAATGGCAACAGGGGGACGCACACCGCGGGCGATGAAGGGCGCCGCGACGTCCTCGTCCGGATCGAAACTGGGGTGGGCGCTGAGCCCCGGATCGGTGTCGTCGAGAATGCGATCGTACTCTTCCCGCGCGCATTGCGGGTTGTCGCGCAGGCTCTGTATCTGGTAGCTGGTCTCGGTCCAGATCCGCTGCAGATTGACGCGGCTGTCGCTGAAGACGACACGACCGTTGCGCATGAAGCTGACCCGGTCGTCGTCGCTGATCGAGCCTATGAGGCGCGTATGGCGCAGCAGACCGGCCTTCTTGAACGCTCCGAGGATCCCGTCGCGGCGTTCGCGCGGAATCTGCAGCACCGCGCCCAGTTCCTCGCTGAACAGCGCCGCCACCGGATCGCGTCCGAGTTCGCTCAGGTCGATCGAGACGCCGGTACGTCCGCAGAACGCCATCTCGCAGATCGTGGCGAACAGACCGCCGTCGGAACGGTCATGATAGGCGAGCAGGAAACCGAGTTCGTTGAGCGCCTGGATGACCGCGAAAAACAGTTTCAGCACGCGCGGATCGTCCACATCCGGCACCGTGTCACCAGTGTGCTTGTACACCTGCGCCAGCGCCGAACCGCCGAGGCGGTTCTTGCCCTTTCCGAGATCGATCAGCATGAGATCGGTCGCACCGCGATCCGTACGCAGCTGCGGGGTCAGCGTTTTACGCAGATTCATCACCGGCGCGAATGCCGACACGATGAGCGACAGCGGCGCAGTCACCGAGCGCTCGGTGCCGGACGGATCGTGCCACACGGTCTTCATGGACATGGAATCCTTGCCGACAGGGATGCTGATGCCCAGCGCCGGGCACAGTTCCTGGGCGACGGCGCGCACAGTGTCGTAGAGCGCCGCGTCCTCACCCGGATGGCCGGCAGCGGCCATCCAGTTGGCGGAAAGCTTCACGTCCGGAAGTTTTTCGATGCGCGCGGCCGCTATGTTGGTAAGCGCTTCACCGACCGCCATGCGTCCGCTCGCGGCCGGATCGATCAGCGCGATCGGGGAGCGCTCGCCGAGCGCCATGGCCTCGCCGGTGTTGCCGCGGTAACCGGTAGCGGTAACCGCCACATCGGCCACCGGGACCTGCCACGGACCGACCATCTGATCCCGGCACACCAGACCGCCGACGCTGCGGTCGCCGATGGTAATCAGGAAACCCTTGTGCGCGACCGCCGGCAGACGCAGCACGCGCTGTGCCGCGTCGGCGATATCGATGCCGGCGGTCGAAAACGCCGCCGGCCGGCGGCGCAGGTGCCGCACCTCACGCACCATCCTCGGCGGCTTTCCGAGCAGCACGGAGATATCCATGTCGATGGGGCAGCCGTCACGCTGCCCATCCTGCGTCGCGCTCGCGGCGGCGCCGCCGAAATAGCGGTCCTCCACCACCAGGCGCGGTTCCAGCGTGGCATGCCCGATCACCGCACACGGGCAGCGCTCGCGCTCGCACAGCGTCTGGAACACTGCCAGCTGCGTCGCATCCACCGCCACAACGTAGCGCTCCTGCGCCTCGTTGCACCAGATCTGCATGGGCGACATGCCACGCTGGTCGTTGGGCACGCTGCGCAGCTCGAAATGCCCGCCCAGTCCGGCGTCGTTGATCAGTTCCGGAACGGCGTTCGACAGCCCACCGGCGCCGACATCGTGGATGGAGAGTATCGGATTGCCGGAGCCAAGCGCCCAGCATTGGTCGATCACTTCCTGGCAACGCCGCTGCATTTCCGGGTTGCCGCGCTGTACCGACGCGAAGTCGAGTTCCTCGCTGCTCCTGCCGGTTGCGACACTCGATGCCGCACCCCCGCCCAGACCGATGAGCATGGCCGGGCCACCCAGTACGATGATGCACGCGCCGGCCGCAAATCCGGTCTTATGCACATGCCGGCCGCAGATGTTGCCGATTCCGCCGGCAAGCATGATCGGCTTGTGATAGCCCCGCACTTCGCCGCCGACCGTTTCCTCGTAGGTACGGAAATAGCCACCGATGTTCGGTCTTCCGAATTCATTGTTGAAGGATGCGCCGCCGAGCGGCCCATCGATCATGATCTCGAGGGCGCTCGCGATGCGTGCGGGCTTGCCGTGATCCGTTTCCCACGGCTGCTCTGCACCCGGGATGCACAGGTTGGACACCGAGAAACCGGTGATACCCGCTTTCGGTCTCGCTCCGCGCCCGGTCGCCCCCTCGTCGCGGATCTCCCCGCCGCTGCCGGTCGCCGCCCCGGGAAACGGCGAGATGGCGGTAGGATGATTGTGGGTTTCCACTTTCATCACGATATGGGTATCGTCCTGATGATAGGCATACTCGTGCGATGCCGGATCGGGGAAGAAACGCCCGGCGCGGAACCCCTCGATCACCGCGGCATTGTCGCGGTACGCCACCAGCGTGCCGCGCGCATGCAGCTCATGGGTACCGCGGATCATCGCGAACAGCGAACGTTCCTGGCGGCTCCCGTCGATGACCCAGCCGGCATTGAAGATCTTGTGCCGGCAATGCTCGGAGTTCGCCTGCGCGAACATCATGAGTTCGACGTCGGTGGGGTTCCTGCCGAGGTGCGCAAAGCTGTCCGCAAGATAGCCGATCTCGTCGGCCGACAGCGCAAGCCCGAGGGAAGCATTCGCCGCGTCGAGCGCCGCGCGTCCGCCACGCAGAACGTCGACCGTCACGAGCCGCGCTGGCGTGTCCTCACGGAACATCGCTGCTGCCTCCTCGAACCCGTAGAGCACGGTCTCTGTCATGCGGTCGTGTATGAACGGCAGCAGCGGCGCCAGCCGCTCCGGCGCGAGCGCACCACCGTCGGCCGCAGCGACACGCCAGGCGACACCCCGCTCGAGGCGCAGCATGCGCGCAAGCCCGCAGTGGCGGGCGATGTCGGTGGCCTTGGTCGACCAGGGTGAGATCGTGCCGATGCGCGGCACCACAAGCAGCAGCCCGCCCGCGGCCGCTTCCGCCGCATGGCTCGGACCATAGGTGAGCAGGCGCCGCAGCACCGCCTCCTCGGCGGCGTCGGGACCGGAGGAGAACGCGGCGAAATGCCAGTATTCGGCGTAGACGGCAGCGACCTGCGGAACCGCCCGGCGCATGCGTTCGAGCAGCCGCCGGTGACGGAATGCAGACAGCACCGGAGAACCGCGCATGTTGACGATCCTCGCTGGCGCCCCGTCGGCAATCGTGGAGGCTGGCCCGGAATGAGTGTCGATCTTGTCGCTACCCATGATTTTGTCCGCCGGCATTATACGGGAGGGGCGCCACGGGCAGAAGCGTCATGTGATCTCGCGCCATGGCAGCCCATGGTCCTGGTCGGCGACTTGTACCCACGAGTCCGCGCAACCGAGCGCACCGCCCAGACTGGTCCGCGCCAGGTAAGGCGTATTGTTCTTCTCGCTCAGATGGGCGGCAACCAGGTGTTGCAGACGCGAGGTGTCGAGGCGCGCCAGAAGCGCCGCCGCCGACTCGTTGTCCAGGTGTCCGAGCGGTCCGCCCACACGCTGCTTGAGCGCCGGCGGGTATGCTCCGTTGAGCAGCATGTCACGGTCGTGGTTGCACTCGAGTACCAGGGCGTGGCAGCCGGTCAGGCTCGCCTCGATGTGGCGCGTAGCGCAGCCCGTATCGGTCAGCACACCGAGGCACCGGTCGCCGTCCGACAACACGAACTGGCTCGGCTCGCGCGCATCGTGCGGTACCGGGAAGGGGCGCACTTCGATGTCGCCGATGGCAAACGGTTCGTGGCAACTGAACAGTTTGAGGCCGGACAGGCTGCCCATTCCCTGGTCGGCGACGGCATGCAGCGTCCCCGGCGTGAGCCACACAGGCAGCCCGAACTGGCGGGCACAGGCCGCGACCCCGCGAATATGGTCGCCATGCTCGTGGGTGACGACGATGGCACTCAGTTGTGAGCCTTCACGGTGAACCCGCGCGAGGCGCCGTCTCAGTTCCTGGATCGAAAATCCGCAATCGATCAGCAGACAGGTAGTGCCATGCTCGACCAGCGTCGCATTGCCGCGACTGCCGCTGCCCAGCGACGCGAACCGCAAGGTGCCGGTTGAGCCAGGCAGTCTGCCTCCTCGCCTATTTCAGCTGTTCGTAGAGCTGCTTCAGCAACGGCTCGGCAACCGCCTGCGGCACCGGGGCGTTGTCCGTGTTCCTCAGATAGAGATCAACCCAGCCATCGGTGCCGGCGCGCAGCCCGACCAGATACACGGGTCCACGGGTCACCGCGTGATGACCGAACAGCCGAGCGAAAAATCCGGGCTTCCCGCCGCCCGCGGGCGCCTGCTGCACGCGATAGGTCCACTGCGAGCGGTTGCGGTCCTTGACCAGCCAGCCTATGCGCTCCAGGGCAAGGCCCACGCGGCGCCAACCGTTGTCGAGGCTGTCATGAAAGCTCAGCACCGTATTGCCCTGCGCATCGACCTGCAGCGACGCATGAGCGGTAACCGGTGCGGAGGCGGTCGGCGCGCTCGCGCCCGCGAAAACCATGAAGGCGCGCAACATGCGTGCCTCGGCCTCCGGATCGGGCGGGGCCGATTCCCAGGTATTGCCGTGGCTGGTGGCCACCTCATACACGGCACGCCGGCTGATATAGAGTTCGGTATTGCCCGGATGCATGCCGCGCTCGAGCCGGAACCGGTAGGCCGCGCGGGCGCCGAGCACCCTGGGCGTGGTGGCGGTGGCGGCGGTGGCGTACGGCTCGACGCCGCGCCAGGCGGTGTCCACGATTCCCTGCGAACGCGATTCGTGCATGATCGCCAGTTTCTGGTCCTTGGCAAACCGCTGGATGAGATCCCAGACCTGCGCCGGTTCAGCCTGGACCACCAGCCAGCGCTCGCAGCCGTCACGCTCCAGGCGCATGCCGGGGAATTGCGGCAGCACCGCCTGCGTCACCGGGGAAGAACCCCCGGAAGCGCCGGTTGCGCCGGTTGCGGACCCGATTCCCAGATTATCCGAGGCGACCGGCAGCGCCAGCCCCGGAGGCACCTCCAGTGGCGGCCGCAGAAAACTGTTCTCATACAGATGCTTGGGGGAGGAAAAAGTCCCGCAGGCGCTCAGTAGCGATGCCAGGGCGCACAGGGCCACACCGGCGGCGATTCGTCTGTCATTCATTTTCAAACTTCCTTTCCTGGTGTGGCCGCCGCGGGCTGCGTCGGACGGGCAGTCATGAGACAACGCCGGCGCCACGCATGGCCTGGCGCACCGTCTCGTGATACTGGGGCGACAAGGGAGTGAGGGGAAGACGGATGCCGCTCTCGATAAGCCCCATCTGCTGCAACGCCCACTTTACCGGAATCGGATTGGCTTCCACGAACAGATTCCGATGCAAACCCATCAACCTCTCGTTGATCGCGCGCGCGGTCTGGGCATCGCCGTTCAGCGCCGCCGCACACATGTCCTGCATGGCGCGCGGTGCCACGTTGGTCGTGACCGAAATGACCCCCTTCCCGCCCAGGAGCAGGAGGTCGAGCGCGGTCGCGTCATCCCCGGAATAGACCTCAAAATCGGGCCCGCAGGCGGCGAAAATTTCACGGGCGCGGTCCAGATTGCCGGTCGCCTCCTTGATCCCGACGATGTTGGGGACCTCCGCCAGGCGCGCCACCGTCGCCGGAAGCAGATCGCAGGCGGTCCGTCCGGGGACATTATAAAGAATCTGAGGGATGGCTACGGCCTGGGCGATGGCGCGGTAATGCAAAAACAGGCCTTCCTGGGTCGGCTTATTATAGTAGGGCGTCACCAGCAGACAGGCGTCAGCCCCGGCCGCCTGCGCACACCGGGTCAGCTCGATGGCTTCGGCGGTACTGTTGGCACCGGTGCCGGCGATGACCGGGACCCGCTGGCGGGTGTATTCCACAGACAGGCGGATGACCTCGCAGTGTTCCTCCATGTCGAGCGTGGGTGACTCGCCGGTGGTGCCCACCGAAACGATTGCCGTGGTCCCGTTTTCGATCTGGAAATCGATTAATCTGCGTAATGCCGTCCGGTCCAGGGCGCCGTCCGGATGCATCGGCGTCACCAGAGCGACCATGCTGCCGTGGAACATAAGCTATTTTAAAGGATACCGGGCTTTTAAGGAGTTGAGCGGCGATAGTACTTTTCCGCCTCATTCAAAACAAGTGCGCCCGGCCCGTCAGGCCCCGCCTCCCGCCGGACAGGCACCGGCCCGTGGGCAACTTGATGATCTGCATCAATTCAAACGCCGAAACCGGAAGCTAGACTAGCGCGCTTTCTTTCGGGCATCGGCCTATAGCAAGGGGGAATTCGTGGGAAAAGCGCGGTTGACTGCTGTCATGCAATATATCGCCAAAGCCGCACTGGTGCGGGACCTGGCCGCGATGCTTGTCGCTCTGGGCCTGCTGGCCGCAACGTCCACCGGCGCGCTTGCCGCCGGCCAGACCGCGGCGCTCGATGCCCGTCTGCAGGCCATTGAGCACGATCCGACCGCCATGCAATCCCTGGTTCAGGCGGGTCGCAATCAGACCGATACTTTCTGCGTGTACTGCCACGGCAGCGCAGGCAACAGCGTCAACCCGGATATCCCGAACCTCGCAGAGCAGAATCCCGCCTACCTGCTGGCGCAGATGCGCCAGTTCGCCGACGGTCAACGCAAGGACGAGTACGTGGGGGTCATGCAGAAGCTGGCCAGGACCTTTACTCCCAGCGAGGAGGTCACCATTGCGCTTTATTTCTCCAACATGCCCCTGACCCGGCGCCCGGTCACAGACACCGGCCTGGCACTGAAGGGCGCCCCGATCTTCGCCCAGCACTGCGCCGCCTGCCATGGCGGCAGCGGCATGGGCCGGGGCGAATATCCGCGCATCGCCGGGCAACAGCCGAAATACGTCGTACGCACGCTCAAGAACTTCCGCAAAGATGCGGCCAGCCGTCCGTCCGTGGTCATGTCGAGCGCGACCGCCAGCCTGAAAAACACCGATATCCAGGAGCTGGCGGCCTATGTCGCGAGCCTGCCAGTCAAGGCACAGAGCTATTTCGTGCGCTATCCACACCCCAATTTTCCCGGCGACAACTGACCGCGCACCGCCCGCCGGCCGTGTCCGGGCACAACAGCGTACCAACGCACCCCGACTGCCCGGCCACGGCGGCACACCGCCGTGGCCGGGCATTAGGCAAGCGCGCCGCATTTTAGTATCCTGCTCCGCTGACAAGCCCCGCTGCGCACCCCGCAGATCCCGTCCCACCACACCCGGATGTCTTGCCAAGTTTGAATACCGCAATTCCCGGAACAGCGACGGCATCGCCCGGATCGTCCCGGGGCCGGTCCGGAATCCATCGTCGGACCAGGAAGTTCTGTGTCCCTATTTTCTGTCTGGCAGAAGTCGAATCAATGAAAAACGAGAAACCCGTCCGAGAGATCCGCATCAACCCGATCGTCCCTACTGAATCCGTGCTGGTGGCCACGGCGCGCAGCATGCGGCCGAAGAAGGCCGAGGCCCCGGCGCCGCGCGACACGCGCCGGCATGTCGATACCTGTCCGTTCTGCGTCGGCAACGAGTCCATGACCCCGCCGGCCATCGCCACCTACCCGCCACAGGGACCCTGGGAAATCCGCATCGTCGAGAACCTTTATCCGGTGCTCGGCGACGATCGCGAGAACCCCAACCTGAACCTCGGCCTGCAGCAGACCATCGACGGCTACGGCCGCCACGAGGTCATCATCGACCACAATTCCCACGGCGCTGCGGTGCACGAGATGACCGAGTCCCACCTCGCCCTGCTGTTCGGCGCATACCGGGCGCGGATGGAGCAGCTCTACCGCTCCAACCGCCGCCTGCGCTACGTGCTGGTGTTCAAGAATTTCGGCCCGGCCGCCGGGGCAAGCATCGCCCACACGCACAGCCAGATCATCGGCATGCCGGTGGTACCGGACAACGTGCAGATGGAGGTCGTGAACAGCCGCGCCTATTTCACCAAGAATCACCGCTGCATTTTCTGCAGCCTGATCGACGAAGCTCTGACGTTCGAAGCGACATTCTACGACCGCGAATCGGGCGAGATCCGCCGCAGGATAGACGTCGGGCAGTTCGTCATCGAACGCGGCGAGCGGTTCATCGCCATCAAGCCGTTTGCCAGCCGCTACGAGTGGGAGGTGCACATCCTGCCGCTCGCACATCACGCCGATTTCCTGGAGAGCACCGCCGAAGACCATGTCGATCTTGCGCGCGTGCTGCGCCGCACCATGGCGCGCCTCGATGCGGTGCTCGGAGGCGCCCAGTACAATTACTTCCTGCATTCGGTACCACATGGCGAGGACAGCTCCGGCAATGCCGCGAGCTTCCATTGGCATCTCGAGATCTGCCCCAGAACCACGATTCCCTCCGGCTTCGAACTGGGATCGGGACTCTTTGTCAACACCATCAGTCCGGAGGAGGCCGCCGAAACACTGAGGGCGGTTGTGCTGGAATAAGGAACCCCTGTAATCTAGGCGACGGTCAGCCGGCACGGCATCAGCACATCAGGTCGCACGCGGCCGGCGGCAAGACAGCAAGGCAAGGGGGGCAGGAATGGGCAGCATCGCGATTGGGCGGCCGGTACCGGACGTGGAGCTGGTGACAACGGATGACCAGACCATCCGGTTTTCCGATCTGCACGGCAAGAACGTGGTTCTCTACTTCTACCCCAAGGACAATACGCCGGGGTGCACGACCGAAGGGCAGGATTTTCGTGACAACTTCGAGGAGTTCAGGAAGCTCGGGACGGAAATTCTCGGCGTCTCACGCGACAGCGTCAAGTCGCATGAAAGCTTCAAGAGCAAGAACTGCTTTCCTTTCGACCTGGTCTCCGACGCCGACGGCACATTGTGCGCGCTCTTCGATGTCATCAGGGAGAAGAAACTCTACGGAAAGAAATACATGGGCATAGAACGCAGCACCTTCGTCATCGACCGCAAGGGCGTCCTGCGGCAGGAGTTCCGCGGAGTCAAGGTCGAGGGGCATGTCGCGCATGTGCTCGATGCGCTTAGGGCGCTCTGATTGCGCCTGAACTTCCGGTAACACCAATGCCTGAACCCAGAAAGAAGATTTTCGTGCTGGACACCAATGTCCTGATGCACGACCCGTCCGCGATATTCCGTTTCAAGGAACACGACATCTATCTTCCGATCGTCGTCCTGGAAGAGCTCGATAACGCAAAAAAGGGCATGTCCGAAGTGGCGCGCAACGTGCGGCAGGTGAGCCGCTTCATCGATGACCTGATCGAAAACCGCGACGCCGACATCAGCAGCGGCCTGAAGCTGCCGGCTGCAGCCGAAACGATTCAGACCGGACGGCTCTATTTCCACATGGATGCCGTACACAGCCACCTTCCCAACGGCATGGCTGACGGCAGCCCGGACAATACGCTGATCGGCGTAACCCTGGACCTGGGCAAGAAGCACCCCGAGGCCGACGTGGTGCTGGTTTCCAAGGACATCAACCTGCGCATCAAGGCGCACGCGCTGGGAATCCGGGCCGAGGACTACACCAACGACCAGGTTCTGGACGACGCCAACCTGCTGTATACCGGAACGATGAAGCTCGGCCCGGATTTCTGGGAGACCCACGCCAAGGACATGGAATCGTGGAAGGCGGATCAGGGCCGCACTTTCTACCGTATCCGCGGGCCGCTGGCGCGCACGTGGCTGCCGAACCAGTTTCTGTTCGATGAAAGCGAGCGCGCCTTCGAAGCCGTGGTGCGACGGCTGGAGAACGACAGCGCAGTCATCGAAGTCGTCAAGGACTACGGCAGCGCCCACAACAGCGTCTGGGGCATCAGCGCACGGAACCGCGAGCAGAACTTCGCGCTCAATCTGCTGATGGACCCGGACATCGACTTCATCACGCTCCTCGGGCACGCCGGCACCGGCAAGACCCTGCTCACCCTCGCGGCCGCCCTCACCCAGACGCTGGAAGAAAAACGCTACAGCGAAATCATCATGACACGCGTCACGGTTCCCGTGGGAGAAGACATCGGATTCCTGCCGGGCACCGAAGAGGAGAAAATGGGACCGTGGATGGGCGCGCTCGAGGACAACCTGGACGTGCTTAACCCGAGCGAACACCTCGAACGGGGAGCCTGGGGTCGGGCCGCGACCCACGACCTGGTCCGCAGCCGCATCCGCATCAAGTCGCTGAATTTCATGCGCGGACGCACCTTTCTAAAGAAGCTCATCATCATCGACGAGGCCCAGAATCTCAGCCCGCACCAGATGAAGACCCTGGTGACCCGCGCCGGTCCGGGCAGCAAGATTGTCTGCCTCGGCAACATCGCGCAGATCGATACGCCCTATCTCACCGAGACTACCTCCGGGCTCACCTACGTGGTCGACCGCTTCAAGCATTGGGAACACAGCGGGCACGTAACGCTGCAGCGCGGCGAACGCTCGCGCCTGGCGGATTACGCGACGGAAATACTCTGAACGTCCGCGAGCGCGGCGGAACGGGCCCGGCATCCCGGGCAGGTCTGGACGATGGTGCGCAGGCAGCTGTTTCGCCGCGCATCACGCGCCGGCCGGATTCGGGTATTCAGGCTCCGCCAGGCGAAGACGGTACAGCGGTCATTTCTCACTCTCTCCGCCCAGCAGCTTCTCGTAGTGACGGCGGAAGATGACCTCGAGTTCGTCGATCACTTCGACGGAATCCCGGCCCTGGATGACATGCTGGGTCATGAGCGAAGAGGTCTCGTTCAGCATCTTGGAGCGGTCCAGCATCGGATAGGTCGCCGCCAGACGCTTGATGGCCTTCACCACGCTCTCCTGCGACGGACGCGGGATGTCCGCCGGCACCGGGGCAGCGGGCGGGCCAGAAGCCTCGACACCGGCTGCGGCCTGGCGGCTGCGTGCGTCCAGGAATTCGGCGAACTCCAGCAGGGTTCGTGCCTGCGATTCCGGCAGGCTCCGCAGAATGTCGCGCAGCCGCTTCTCGTCAACTTTCGACATTTTCCCCGCATTCCGTCATGGCAATACCCGCGATCTAGGAGTTGTCCGGAACATTCAGCCGGAATACCGGCATCTTGTGGCGTTCCTGCATCAGATCGAGCTCCTTCACCAGGGCGACGATCACCCGATCCTTGGTCTCCTCCATGCCCTTCCACTCCCTGCGCGCCTCGGCCAGCAGGTCGCCGATGTTGTCCGGGACCGGGCGCTTGGCCTCCATGATCATGTCCTCGATCATGCCGGGCTTGATCTCGGGCCGGAAAAGCATGCCGTAGCTTTCGTTCTGCGGCCGGACCGCCAGCCAGTTGCCGTCATCGTCCACCACGATCGGCTCCATACCCGCCGGCAAAGCGGCGCTGCCGTTGTACAGGACGAGCAGGCGCCGGCCGTCCACCGCTTCCGCCAGGGCATCTCCCGAACCCGCCGCCGTCCTGTGGCCGGTGGTCCAGTAGCCGGTATGCAACGGTGTTGCCGATATCCGGGCGCCTTCGTGCTCGGCCAGCAGCAGGGCGCCGAAACCGAAGGCCACGATCGGACGCCGCGCCTGCCGGAAGACTCCGATCAGGCGCAATTCATCGTCGACCCAGGGACAGGCCTCGCGATCCGCGGTCGGATGGGACCCGCCCAGCAGGAACAGCGCGTCGAACTGCCCGGCACTGCCCGGCAGGTCCTGTCCTACGAACGGGCGAAAATAAATGAAACCGATGTCGCGCTTTTCAAGTTGGTTCTCGATGGTGCCCAGGAATTCGGAATAGGTATGCTGCACGACCACGAATTGCTTCACGGCACGACCCCGTCGCACGAATCGGCAGCACACCCGCACCGCCCCGGTGCGGCCCTCCCGATCCGGCCGCGCATCATAGGCACCTCAATCTCCCGCCTGCGCATCCTTGCTCTGCGCGCCGCGGCGCTCACAGTGCTCGTGGGCGAAGTTCATGAATTCGTCCACTGCCCGCAGGCGAAATTTCTGGCGCTGATGCACGAAGGAAAAAGGGCGCTCCAGCGGCGGCCTGAGCGGCAGCGCCACGAGCGTTCCGAGCTTGAGTTCCTTGCCCACGGTGGCACGTGAAACGATCGACACGCCGAGCCCGGCTTCGACCGCACTCTTGATCGACTCCGGGCTGCCGAACTCCATGCAGAGATTCAGGTCCTGCAGCTGGATCCCGTTCAGAGCCAGATAGTCGCCGATGACCTCGCGCGTGCCGGAACCCTCTTCGCGGCACAGGAACGGCAGGGTCGTGAGTTCGTCCACCGCAATCGCCGTCTTCTTCGCCAGTGCATGGTGCGGCGGACAGATGAAGACGAGTTCGTCGTGCCAGCAGACTTCCACCGCCAGATTCTTGTTCGCCACCGGCGACTCCACGATGCCCACATCCACCGAGTTGTTCTCCACCAGATGGACGATGCCCAGGGAGTTGGACACGCTCAGCCGTACATTGACGTCGGGATAGCGCGCCTGGAATTCCCCGAGCAGTCCGGGGAGCACGTACTCGGCGATGGTAGTGCTGGCGCCGATGATCAGAATGCCGCTCACGTCACCGGTCAGCTCGCGCACACGGCTGTCCATCTCGCCGTACAGCACGATGATTTTTTCAGCATATTCGTGCACACGCTCCCCTGCCGCAGTGAGGCTGATGCGGTTATGGGTGCGGTCAAACAGGCGCGTATTGAAATACTCCTCCAGCTGGCGGATCTGGAAAGTCACCGCCGGCTGGGTCATATGCAGCGTCTCGGCCGCCTTGGTGAAACTGAGGAGACGCGCTACAGTGTGGAATACTTGAAGTCTGCGATCAGCCATTCTGTCTTGTCAGAGAGACCGGGCGCCGGAGGCGCGGTTGGATTCAACTCTGACATTTCAGCATAATCGGGGCTTATTTCAAATATTTTTCGTTAATTGCCGTGCCATCCATGAAGCGTGCCTGGGAAAATCTGGATCTCGAAGGCGGCGGACTGCAGAGCGCGAACCGGCGCCTGGTCCGGCGCCTGAAACGGCGGAATATCGCGTATTTCCTGTGGTTTTTGTTCCCGCTCGGGGGGCACCGCGTCTACCTCGACGACCTGCCCCGTGCCCTGGGTTACACGGGGCTGACCACTGCGGCGATAATTCTGTACTTGAGCCTGGGCAACTGGCTCCTGCTCGTGCCGGTGGCAATCGCGGCCGCCTGGGCCTTGTACGATCTGGTCTGGATCGATCGTCGTGTAACCCGGATCAACAAGCAAATCCGCGTTGCGGAGTACCTGCGTTCAGACAACCGACCGCCCGCCGGATTCCGCGGTCGCTATACCGACGATGCCGGCATGGCGGCGGCCGCAACGGAAGAACCACCGCATGACGGCAGTCCGGCGGGCGCCGCGACAACCCCCCACGGCAGGAAACGCATTCCATCCTTTGCCGAACAGGAACGCATTCTGCGGGAACTCGCCAAGCCGAAGTAGCCCGCGCACCAGCCGGAGGACGTGGCGTCCAGCATCGATTTGCGATTAACGGTCCAGCAGCGGAACGTACCGCTGCACGGCCCGCACGACGGGTTCGAAGATCGCCCCGGGCGGGTGGCCGGCGCAACACTCGATGCGCCGGCCCATCACTCCCGGTAGGCTGCCCAACAGTCCGGCGACCGCGCCACCCATCCCCGCATGCCGGTGCGCATTCTGCCGCCGTGCGGCGGCCGCCAACATCGTGCCGCACGCGGGCGGTCCGGGAGGACACGGATCCGCGCGCTAGCGGGCGTTGCCGAGCTTCGCGAGCCCGGCGAGGTCCACGGCCTGCGCGTCCTTGTACAGGGTCGCCATGCCCGGTCCATTGCCTGTGACTTTGACCTTAAAGCGATCAGCCACGATCACCGAACAGGTACCGTAGCGGTCGCTCGCGACCCAATGCTCCATGACGGTGTTGCCATACTGCTGGAAGATCTTGTCGTAGCCAGTGGTCGTGTTCTGATCTTTCTGTATGGCCCCCGACAGGGCCAGCATGGCGCGTTCGGACGCAAGATCCGTGATGCTGATCTTGATACTTTGCGCCCCGGTGCCGTACTGCGCCTTCGCGCTGCTGATCTGCAGGCCGGACAAGCCGCTGCTGAACGTGCTGACCGGACCTCTCGCCAGGCCATCCACTGTCGCCGGCAGGAAGGCGCCCAGCTGGCCGGGTGCCAGCGGTTTGACCGGACCCGATGCGGGTCCTGCGCTTGCAGCCGCACGCATGGCGTCCCGCATTGCCGGAGTGGCAATACCGGTACCGGGTAAACCGCCGCGGTGGGACGTCGAGAACGGCGACGCAGCGCCGGGCGCCATCGCCCCGATGCCGCTCAGCGCCGCACTGGCGGCTCCGACCGCGATGGCGAGGACCACACCGATCACGATGAGCAGCGCGGTAAAGCCCGCGGCCCGACCCTGAGGCACGGTGAGCACGGCTTGCGCGCCGACCCACAGGAGCCAGATGCTGTAAATCAGTGCAGCCAGCTCTGCCACGGCAGCAACTACTCCGAATGCCGGAATCAGATGCAGAACACCGGCCACCCAGACCGGCGCCCATGCATAGGCGACGAGCTTCAGCGCCTGCACATTGTCTTTGTGACCGCCAAATGCGGGAGATATCGCGGCGGCAAGCAGCGCAACGAGGTAGACCACAACGAGCGCCAATACGTAGCCCACCAACATCTGCAGAAGCAGCGCGCCTACCCCCACGCGGACCGTGCCAACGAACGGCAGCGAAAGCCCGAATACCGCAAGGCCGATGAACATCGAGACCGGGGTGATCGCCGCCAGCCACACAATCCAGTCACGATACAGCGAAGATGGCGTCGTCTGCTCAGCTGCTATGGTGGCCCACGTGGCGCGCGGCGCGAACAAAAATCCGCTAAGTCGCGAAAGAAGCTTTTCCATACTGATATCCCCCTTGGTCATGGTTATTTGCTGTTTTTGCACCCGGCACGGCTACGGCTACGGCTATGGCCACTGCGGAGCGCCGGGAAAATTGAAGTTGTAGGGAAAGTACGGCGGTTTGCGCGCAGCACCAACGATTTCGACGATGCGGCCTGCAGATACGGCCCAGACGTTTCCGTCATGGTCGATGGCGATATCCCGGGCTTTCACGCCGGCAAAATGCTGGATGATCTCGCCGTTGGCCGTAAAATTTACGACTCCATGTTCCATCGGCGCGTATGCCCAGATTGTTCCGTCCGTCGAGATGGCGAAACGACCGATAAGCTTGAGCGCCTTGGCGCAGATTTTATGTTTCACCACCCCGTGTTTCAGATCGACGGCAACCATTCCCGCATCCCACGAGCGCCACAGCAGACCATCCGGGGAAAACGCCGCATACCGCAACCCGCTACCGCCATCGCCACCGATTTCCCCGGGATTGGTCCCGACATCACAATCCCACGGTTCGCTCGTCAGATCGAAGTCGCGGACCAGATGGCCTTCGGTCGAGGGGACGCCGCCCGCCACACATTCCGTGCATTTGTGTTCGGAGTCCTTGGTCGTCAGCATTGCGGACAGGTTCGTGTACCTGCCTGATGCCGTGAAAACCAGATTATCAAAAATGCGCCAGTCGCTGGTTCTCCTGAGGACAGTGCTGGGCGGTTGGGAAATGACGAAATCCATATACTTGACCTTGCCGACCAGCGTTCCGTTGTCGTCATAGACACGAAGTCGCGAATTCCCTCCCCATAATCGGTTCATGGCGGACTGTGATCCGGTTTTAGGCTCAGGAACATCGGGATCGACCTTTGGCGACGCTTCCGTGACAACCCAGATGTACCCATTGGGTGCGATCGTGAGTCCTCGTGCATTCATGCCCGCGCTGACCGGCTTTCCGATGATCGATCCGCCCGGTGATATCTCATACAGCTGCGACGACCTTCCATCAGTGACGACCCAGACATCGCCATTGTGATCGATGGCCACGCCGGTCGGGTGTGCGATATTGACCGTTTGCGCATTGGATTTGACGCATTGCTGGAATTGCGCGGCAGCGCTCTGAAGCTGGGACGCGGACATTTGACCCCGGCCCGTCCAGCATGCGGCGACAGAGGACATGGGATTCCACGTGGCCGGATATCGGCCAATCAATTTTCCTGCTGGCGCGAACGCGTATAGTGCATGATATTTACCCCCGGCATCTGCGTTGAGTACCCACACCGTCCCGGACTTTGAGATAGCGATCTGGCTGAAATCGTGATTCGCTTTGGGAACCTTGTAGACCATCTTGACGTATGGAGCGCTGTGCGCGGACACGGGCGTCAGCGCAACAAGACAGGCCGCGAGAACCATCACTTGCACATGCTTAGCGCCCATTAAGATGGAACTCCCATTCAGTAGCCGCAAGACTGCAGGAAATCGCTATTTTTCTGTATCTCCAGCGGATCCCGATGAGGGCAGCTACACCGCGCGCCGCCGTTGTCGCAGCCGACAGGCAGGAATGCCGACCGGGGGCCTTTTATGGCGACGCGCATAGCACCGCCCTCGAGGACCGGGTATTCCGCTTTGTCTGCCGCAGGTTGTCGTGCGCCATGGCCATGACGGGCGGACCTGCTCATCCCGTCATCGGAATACGATCGGGTAGCGCATGTAATAGGTATCCGGATAACCCGGATCATTGTTTGCGGTGTAGCGCAGGATCAGCCTGACAATCGGATTTGATCTTGTCGGACGCGGCACGTTCGGGATCGCGTAATACACCGTCATCCCCTGCCGGGGAGAAATGTTTGTAGTCATCTGCGATGCTCCTGACCTGGAGAACGGGGTCTCATTGGTCGTCGCATTCGTTCCGTCCTTGTAAAACGCGGTGATGTCGACGCCGGGCGCGTTAGCGTCGCCACTTTGCACATTTTCCACAGGAACCCTGAAAACGAGATAGCCGTCCGGAGATTGGACAGCGGCAACGTAGGGTGCAATGGCGGTTGCAAAGCGATCGCCAATGGGTACCCAGCGAATCTCCATGATGCGGTAGTTGAAACCGGTGAAATGGAAGGGCACCCCCATGCAGGCAGAGTTGCCATGCTCCGCATGCCGTGGAATGTCGCGCGCGACTGACGAATTCGCCAACGGGAGCCCAATCAATGCGACGAGTAATGCAGCGGTAGTTGCGGAAGCGTGGGACATGGTTAACCTCCTTCTTCGTGTTCTGAATTGTTGGATTTCACATAGGGCTTCACGAACTGTGGGTCATGAGCTTCGCCTTGTGGCCCATCGTCTGGAGTTTGCGCACCCAGTTGTGCCTGCTACCGCGGGCCTCCATGCCGATCATGGCAGGGACCGAGGTTTCCGAAGCACGTTAGCACCTGCTCGCGCTTGATCTGCTTCTTCAGCACCACCCTGTCATACCCGTGCGCGTCATGCATCTGGATGGCTATCTTTGCCAAGTTGAGCCCCATGATCGCAAGTTTCATGCGTCGCCTACCCCCGGTTTGGATGAGGCAGCCACCGCTTCACTCTGGCACTTTAGAGATGCCGCTCAGGGAAGGGGTGGACGTTCCTTCAATCTGAGCAGTGGGCGCCTGGTTCTCCCGAAATTCCGGGCATCTTTAACGATGCCTTTCATTTTAAGTTCGGACGGCCACTGCCATGCGTGGGCCACGCGATGCTCTACCTCCCCGGGGCGGCGACGTTGGACGCGCGGCTATCAGGCCAATGGTGCTGCTCCAGGGGCCCGCGACCGGGCGGGAGATGCACTAAGCCGGCTTCTTTGTTGCCGCGTAGCCTTTGCCCCGCCGCCCGCATGCCGGCCGTGGTGCCGTGCGCGCCTTTGCTGTGGGCGTGCTCGGCCACTGCATTGAGCGGCTGTGGGTAGTGGTAATGGCGCACGACCTGGCTGGAGTCGGAGTGGTACGGGGTTTGCGCGACGGCCGGCAAAGCCGTTGTGGCAAGCGTTAGCGCCAGAACAATCAGTCCTGTGCGGACCGGCGGTACGGGGCGATGGACCAACTTTGCGGAAGTGCTGTGGATCATAAAGATGATTCCTCCAGGGTAATGAATGGAATAAAAGTCTGCGCGTATTCAGCATCACGCGGAAACGCAGTCGCAGGAAGCCCGGCGCCCGGTCACATGCAGCCCGTGAACCACCAACAGCCCATGCACTGCCACCCGCAAGGCAAGCGGCCGGATCTTGTGTTCATTTTCGCCCCCCGCAGGAACAGGTCCGGCGCAGGATGCGTCATTGGGGCATCGCGAAAGCATGCTGACCCCGGGAACACGGGCTCTATGACGGATATCCCAGACGCAAGACTGAAAAAAATGGTTCATGCTCCCTTCCCCTCCTGACAATCAGGAACACGCGGCCGGATATGAACATCCATGCAGCACGGCAGCAACCCTCAGACCGCTCAGCAGCCGCTTGCTCCACGGACGAAGGTGCGCGTCAGCGCCGAATCCTCCGCCGAGACCCCGCCCAACCACTGCATCCTCTTCCACCTCATACCTACTGAATCGCCCCGGTGATTGCCAATGACATCGGACCTACACCGGCCGCGACCGTCGCCGGGTTCATTGGCATCAGTACCCCACCGCTGCCGATGGTGAATTGGGAGACAGTGCCGTCCCCGTTATTCACCACATAAGCGTAGCGCCCTGCGGAATCCAGGCCGACAGAGGCGGGGTCGTTTCCTACCGCGACCGTGGGCGTCGACATCGGGTTAAGGACACCGGTACTGCCGACCGCGTATTCAGAGACATCATGGCTGTTCAGATTGGCGGCATAAAGATATTGGCCTGTGGGATCGACGCCGACAGAATGGGGGGCGAAGCCAGCGGCCACGGTTGGTACCGACATGGCGCTCAGAGCGCCCGTGCTCCCTATGGTGTATTCGGAAATCGTGGTTCCGGCGCCATTCGCGACGTAGACGTAACGCCCCGAGGGATCAATGCCAATCGATTCCGGACCAGAGCCGGTCGCCACAGTTGCCGGGCTCATCGCGGTCAGAACCCCGCTGATACCGATCAAGTACTGGGAGACAGTGCCGTCGTTGTTGTTCGCCACGTAGACGTAGCGGCCGGAAGGATCGACGGCGATCGAGACGGGGGAATTCCCGGTCGCAACCGTGGGCGTCGACATCGCCGTCAGGACACCACCGGCACCCAGGTCGTATTGCGACACCGTATTACTCACAGAGTTTGCGACATATGCGTACCGCCCTGATGGGTCCACGGCGACCGCATATGGTCCCGTACCGCAAGCCACGGTACCCGGCGACATTGCAGCCAGGGCTCCGGTGCTGCCGATCGTGTACTCGGAAATGGTTCCAGCGCTGTAATCTGTCACGTACACGTAGCTCCCAGTGGGATCGATCGCGACGGCGTCCGGCGCGTTTCCGGAAGTCACCGTCGGCGGCGACATCGCAGTCAGGGTGCCCGTGCTGCCGATCGTGTACTCGGAAATCGTATTTCCACTCTGGTAATTCACCACATAGGCATACTTTGGCGTGTAGGTGACAGGCGCCGTGCCTGTCGTCATGGCAATGGAAACCGGGGCCGCCTGAGTGGCGGCGGTAGGCACAGATAGCGGTGTAAGCGCACCGGCGCTTCCGATCGCGTATGCTGATACATAACTGTTGCCGCCGGTGTTGTTGGCCACGTAAACATAATGGCCGGAAGCATCCACCAAGACAGACGTCGGCCCCGAGATTCCTGTCGAGACGGTCGGCGTCGCCATTGCGCTGAGCATGCCATTGCTGCCGATTGTGTACTGCGCGATCGTGCTGCTACTAGCGTTGGCTACATAGGCATAGCGTCCCGATGGGTCAATGGCGACCGAGTCAGGGCCGGCCCCCACCGCCACCGTCGGGGGCGCCATGGCGGTCAATACGCCGCCGGTGCCGATCGTGTATTCGGAGACGGTGTTGCTGCTGTCATTCGCCACATAGGTGTACTTCCCGGAGGGGTCGACGGTGATGAAGACGGGACGGGCTCCGGCCGCAATCGTCGGGGGCGCCATGGCGGTCAATACGCCGCCGGTGCCGATCGTGTATTCGGAGACCGAACCACCGACATAATTCGCCACATAGACGTAGTGCCCCGAGGGGTCGACGGTGACAAAATAGCAACCGTTCCCGGCGGCCACTGTCGCGGTCGTCATCGGGGTCAATACGCC
Source organism: Pseudomonadota bacterium (assembly GCA_021790335.1). Lineage (GTDB taxonomy): Bacteria > Pseudomonadota > Gammaproteobacteria > Acidiferrobacterales > UBA6901 > JAJYCY01. The sequence continues at coordinate 118,065 of JAJYEE010000004.1, forward strand.
GCCGGTGCCGATCGTGTATTCGGAAACGGTGCTATCACCATAATTCGCGACATAAACGTAGTGCCCCGTGGGATCGACGGTGATGGACTCGGGGCTGGTCCCCGTGGCGACCGTCGGAGTCGCCATTGCAGTCAGGGTGCCGTTGGCTCCGATCGTGTACTCGGAGACGGTGTTGCTGACCTGATTCGCCACATAGGCATAGTGCCCCGAGGGGTCTACAGTAACGGAGTAGGGACTGGTCCCGGCCGGGACATAGCCGTTGGCATGCCACTGGCCGGTGGCCGCATCGACGTAGTATTCAGAGACGGTATTGGATCGTGCGTTCGCGACATAGGCAAACCGGGGATAGACACTGACAGTGCCGGTCGGGCTACCGCTACCGCTGCTCCCTCCTCCTCCGCCGCCCCCACCACAGGCTGCCAGCGTGAGCAGCACAGCAACAACAAGCGCTATCGGGACGTTGCGGATGAAAAAGGTGCGGAACATGATGATCTCCCCCAGGTCAATACGGTGTCGTTCTTCTTAAATAAGGCAATGCATGCGCATCAAAACAGCCGTCAGCTTCAACCGGTCCCTGGCATTTAAATAACCGTCCTGGACACCGGACAGTCTCCCCTCTGCAACCCGACACGGCACAAAGTACCGGAAGGGTCTCACCGATGACTCACCGATAAGAACCGATCTTAGGAACCGCTATCGCCGACCCGTAGTCCATCAATCCGATTCCCGCCTCAGCAGAGGCGCGCACGGGGCGTTCCCGCTAGTTCCCGGCGCCAAGCGGCGCCGGGAATTGAACCAATTGTTACTGATAGCTGCCGGTGGTGATGATAGAGATGGGGTTCCCCACGCTGATCGAGGCGGTGGCCATCGGCGTGAGGCTTCCATTGGTACCGATCGTATACTGGGAGACGGTGGCGTTGCCTTCGTTTGCCACATAGGCGTACCGGCCGCTCGGATCGACGGTGACGAAGACGGGCTCCGTCCCCGTGATGACCGTGGAGGTCGCCATCGGCGTGAGGCTTCCATTGGTACCGATCGTGTACTGGGAGACGGTGTTGCTGCTGTAATTCGCCACATAGGCGTACTGCCCGCTCGGATCGACGGTGACGGACTCGGGGCCCGTCCCCGCGCTAACCGTGGGAGTCGCCATCGGCGTGAGACTTCCATTGGTACCGATCGTATACTGGGAGACGGTGGCGCCGCTGTAATTCGTCACATAGGCGTACTTTCCGCTCGGGTCGACGGTGACGAACCAGGGCCCCGTCCCCGTGCTGACCGTGGAGGTCGCCATCGGCGTGAGGCTTCCATTGGTACCGATCGTATACTGGGAGACGGTGTTGCTGCTGTAATTCGCCACATAGGCGTACCGGCCGCTCGGGTCGACAGTGACGGAGAGGGGGTTTGTCCCCGTGCTGACCGTGGAGGTCGCCATCGGCGTGAGGCTTCCATTGGTACCGATCGTATACTGGGAAACGGTGTTGTTGGTGCCACTCGTCACATAGGAGTACCGGCCGCTCGGGTCGACGGTGACGGACCAGGGCCCCGTCCCCGTGCTGACCGTGGGGGTCGCCATCGGCGTGAGGCTTCCATTGGTACCGATCGTATACTGGGAGACGGTGTTACTGAGGTAATTCGCCACATAGGCGTACTGCCCGCTCGGATCGACGGCGACGGAGACGGGATCCGTCTCCGTATTGACCGTGGGGGTCGCCATCGGCGTGAGGCTTCCATTGGTACCGATCGTATACTCGGAGACGGTGTTGCTGAGGTAATTCGCCACATAGGCATATTTCGGCACCACGGTTGCCGGGCTCGCGCCATGGCTCATCGCCAGCGAATACGGACCGGCCGGCGTCGCGACGGTGATCGGCGCATTCGGCGTGAGGCTTCCACCGGCTCCGATCGTGTACTGGGAGATGGTGTTACCGACGTAATTCGCCACATAGGCGTACTGGCCGCTCGGGTCGACGGTGACGGACTCCGGGAACGTCCCCGTGATCACCGTGGGGGTCGCCATCGGCGTGAGGCTTCCATTCGTACCGATTGTGTACTGCGAGACGGTGTTGTCGCCGACATTCGTCACATAGGCGTACCGGCCGCTCGGGTCGACGGTGACGAAGACGGGCCCCGCCCCCGTGCTGACCGTGGGGGTCGCCATCGGCGTGAGGCTTCCATTGGTACCGATCGTGTACTGGGAGACGGTGTTGCTGGCGCCACTCGTCACATAGGCGTACCGGCCGCTCGGGTCGACGGTGACGGACCAGGGGTTCGTCCCCGCATTGACCGTGGGGGTCGCCATCGGCGTGAGGCTTCCACCAGCTCCGATCGTATACTGAGAAATAGTGTTGCTGCCGTTATTCGCCACATAGGCGTACCGGCCGCTCGGGTCGACGGTGACGAAGATGGGGCCCGTCCCCGTGGTGACCGTGGGGGTCGCCATCGGCGTGAGGCTTCCATTCGTACCGATCGTATACTGGGAGACGGTGTTGCTGCCGTGATTCGCCACATAGGCGTACTGACCGCTCGGGTCGACGGTGACGAAGGCGGGGAACGTCCCCGTATTGACCGTGGGGGTCGCCATCGGCGTGAGGCTTCCATTCGTACCGATCATATACTGGGAGACGGTGGCGCTGCCTTCGTTTGCCACATAAGCGTACCGGCCGCTCGGGTCGACGGTGACGGACCAGGGGTTCGTCCCCGTGCTGACTTTGCCCGTGAACGTGAGACGCCCGGTGGTGGCGTTAACCGCATAGACGGATACGCTGTTGTCGTTATCATTCGCGACATAGGCAAACCGGGGATAGACACTGACGGTGCCGGTCGGGCTACCGCTACCGCTGCTACTGCCGCTACTGCCGCCGCCCCCACCACAGGCTGCCAGCGTGAGCAGCACAGCAACAACAAGCGCTATCGGGACGTTGCGGATGAAAAAGGTGCGGAACATGATGATCTCCCCCAGGTCAATACGGTGTCGTTCTTCTTAAATAAGGCAATGCATGCGCATCAAAACAGCCGTCAGCTTTCCAGGCTCGGGGCAACCGCCCTCCGCAACCACACACGGCACACCGTGGATGATTCCCTCCGGATAATGAATGGAATAAAAGTCTGCGCGTATTCAGCATCACGCGGAAACGCAGTCGCAGGAAGCCCGGCGCCCGGTCACATGCAGCCCGTGAACCACCAACAGCCCATGCACTGCCACCCGCAAGGCAAGCGGCCGGATCTTGTGTTCATTTTCGCCCCCCGCAGGAACAGGTCCGGCGCAGGATGCGTCATTGGGGCATCGCGAAAGCATGCTGACCCCGGGAACACGGGCTCTATGACGGATATCCCAGACGCAAGACTGAAAAAAATGGTTCATGCTCCCTTCCCCTCCTGACAATCAGGAACACGCGGCCGGATATGAACATCCATGCAGCACGGCAGCAACCCTCAGACCGCTCAGCAGCCGCTTGCTCCACGGACGTCGGAACTGGCGCAGGGACTATTACTGCGCGGCTCCTCGGATATTAAGATGATCCGCCTGGGCGATGACGCGTCCCTACCCTGTCGTCCGCCATCCAAACTTTTCATTGCGCGCTTCGGTCATCACTTCCGGCAGGTAAAGATAGCCCGGACCCGGAACGCTCTTCGATTCGTGACCACCCGGGCACTACTGGATCGTCGCCCACGCCGTGACACAGAAAGGATGGGTCCCAGCCGCGACCGTCGGGGTGGCCATGGAGTTCAAGACGCCCCCGGTGCCGACCGTGTATTCGGAGACATTGGCGCTGCCATAATTCGCCAAATAGGAATAATGCCCCGTGGGATCGATGGTGACGAAGTAAGGGTCGGTCCCGGCCGCAACCGTCGGGGTCGCCATCGAGGCCAGAGCGCCGTCGCTGCCGATCGTGTATTCGGACACAGTGCCACCAGTGTAATTCGCCACATAGGCGTACCTGCCCGTGGGGTCGACGGTAACGGAGTTGGGTCCGGTCCCGGTCGCAACCGTCGGGGTGGCCATGGGGGTCAACACGCCCCCGGCGCCAATCGTGTATTCGGAGACAGTGTTGCTGTTGTAATTCGCCACATAGGCGTACTTCCCCGTGGGGTCGACGGTGACGGAGGCGGGGTAAACCCCCGTGGCGACCATCGAAGTCGCCATGGGGGTCAATACGCCCCCGAAGCCGATCGTGTATTCGGAGACATCGGCGCTGCCATAATTCGCCACATAGGCGTAGCGCCCGGAAGGGTCGATGGTAACGAAAATGGGATTGGATCCGGTCGCAACCGTCGGGGTGGCCATGGGGGTCAACACGCCCCCGGCGCCAATCGTATATTCAGAGACATTGGCGCTGCCTTGATCCGCCACATACACATAACGCCCGGAGGGATCAACGGTCACCGAGGCAGGGTTCGTCCCGGCGGGGACCAACGCCGGATTCATCTCGGCCAATATTCCTCCCGCACCGATCGCGTACTCGGAGACGTTGGCGCTGGAGCCATTTGCAACATAGGCGTAGCGCCCGGAAGGGTCGACGGCAATGGAACTGGGATAGGTCCCGGCCGGAACCGTCGGGGTCGCCATCGCAGTCAGGGCACCATTGGCGCCGATCGTGTATTGGGAAATGGTGTTATCGCTTTCATCCACGACATACACGGCGATCGGGGTTACCGTAACCGGGGCGCTGCCCTGGGTCATGGCGATTGCCATGGGGCCATTCTGGGTGGCCAGAGTCGGGATGGCGAGAGCTGTGAGCTGGCCTGTGCTGCCGATCGTGTATTCGGAGACAGTGTCACTAGTGTAATTGGCCACATAGGCGTACTTCCCGGAGGGGTCGACGGTGACGGAGTAGGGGCCGGTCCCGGCCGCGACCGTCGGGGTGGCCATGGGGTTCAAGACGCCCCCGGTGCCAATCGTGTATTCGGAAACATTGTCGCTGTTGTAATTCGCCACATAGGCGTACTTCCCGGAGGGGTCGACGGTGACGGAGAGGGGGCTGGTCCCGGCCACGACCGTCGGGGTGGCCATCGCCGTCAGGGTGCCGTTGCTGCCGACTGAGTACTCGGAGATGGTGCTGTTGATCTGATTCGCGACATACACATAGTGCCCGGTGGGATCGACGGTAACGGAGTAGGGGTCGGCCCCGGCCGCGACCGTCGGGGTGGCCATGGCGGTCAATACGCCGCCGGTGCCGATCGTGTATTCGGAGACGGTGTTGCTGTTGTAATTCGCCACATAGGCGTACTTCCCGGAGGGGTCGACGGTGACGGAGACGGGGCCACTTTCCGCTGCGACCGTCGCCATCGCAGTCAGTTCGCCGTTGGTGCCGATCATGTATTCGGAGACATCGGCGGCGCCGCCATTCGCCACATAGGCGTAATGCCCCGTGGGGTCGACGGTGATGGACTCGGGGCTGGTCCCCGTGGCGACCGTCGGAGTCGCCATTGCAGTCAGGGTGCCGTTGGCTCCGATCGTGTACTCGGAGACGGTGTTGCTGACCTGATTCGCCACATAGGCATAGTGCCCCGAGGGGTCTACAGTAACGGAGTAGGGACTGGTCCCGGCCGGGACATAGCCGTTGGCATGCCACTGGCCGGTGGCCGCATCGACGTAGTATTCAGAGACGGTATTGGATCGTGCGTTCGCGACATAGGCAAACCGGGGATAGACACTGACAGTGCCGGTCGGGCTACCGCTACCGCTGCTCCCTCCTCCTCCGCCGCCCCCACCACAGGCTGCCAGCGTGAGCAGCACAGCAACAACAAGCGCTATCGGGACGTTGCGGATGAAAAAGGTGCGGAACATGATGATCTCCCCCAGGTCAATACGGTGTCGTTCTTCTTCTTAAATAAGGCAATGCATGCGCATCAAAACAGCCGTCAGCTTTCCGGTCGCGGGGCAACCGCCCTCCGCAACCACACACGGCACACCGTACCGGATGGGCCTCACCGATAACTCACTGATAAGACCTTGTCTAACGGTCATGACGGTTGCGTCACCCCAGGGCATGAAAGAGACTTCGGGGCGGAAGGGAGACGGATAGAGGTCGCGATAGTTTTTTGGCGGCTCGACCCCTCACCTTGTATGTTCAATCCACCGATTCCGTAGAAGAATCGGCACTTGAGCGGGGGAGTAATTCCCCTGCGGTTGGCGACGCGCCAGCCCGTTGAGCCCTTGGGCGGTACAGCCCGTACGTTAGCGCGGGGCGCCGTGTCGCATGTTCTTGTAGCCCGGACAGTTGATTGGGTCTGACCCAGCCCG
>JAJYEE010000070.1 GCA_021790335.1 Pseudomonadota bacterium
GCATAACCTGGCGATGGGTAGCAACCAGCAGGAGACAACCGGCGTTTTTACCCCGTATCGCGCATTGGGGATGTCCGCTTTGAAGGGAATTGGACTACGGTAAGGAATGACCGTTTAGGGTCGGAAGTGTGAGTTCGTCGAGTTGAAAAGCTGCCGTTCCGCCCGGGTTCCCGGCCAGCGGCAGGTGTCCAATCCCAACCAGCCGCCAGACCCCTGCGAGCAAACGTCAGCAAAGGCCGAAAACTAGCCGCAGGCCAGAGTACCTTCAGTTGGCCGCTTGCCTTCCCTGCTCGATCCACGCATCCGCCCCCAGCCTGTTCACGCCGCTCACCAGCGCCTTGATCGACGCCGTAACGATATTGGCATCTATGCCCACGCCATAACATTCGTTCGGCATGCCTGGGGTAGCGACATTGATGAACGCGCAGGCGTCGGCATTGCCGCCTTCCGCGCTGCTGCCCATGGAGCGTTCCTCGAAGCTGCGCACCTGGAGTGCGATGCCGAGGCTGCACAGCGCCTCGACGGCGGCGTCTATCGGCCCGTTGCCTGTTCCTGTGAGCAGGTGGCGGATGCTATTCCTTTCGACGGTGAGGCGTATGCCTTGCGCACCGCCGTGCTCGTAGAGCTGATAGTCCACATACCGCATGGCGCCCTCGCCGGAAAGATAGGTGCGAGAGAACAGTGTCCATATTTCGGCCGCGCTCATTTCGCCGCCGTGGGTGTCGGTGTGGCGCTTTACCTCGGCCGAAAATTCAATTTGCAGCCGGCGCGGCAGCACGACGCCGTATTCCGCCTCCAGCAAATAAGCGACGCCGCCCTTGCCAGACTGGCTGTTCACCCGGATCACCGAGTCGTAGCTGCGACCCACGTCGGCGGGGTCTATCGGTAGATAGGGCACGTTCCACGGGGCGTCCGGCCGCTGCACTGCAAAGCCTTTCTTGATGGCGTCCTGGTGCGAGCCTGAGAACGCGGTGAACACTAGATCGCCCACGTAGGGATGGCGCGGATGGATGGGCAGGCGGGTACAGTGTTCGGCGGTGCGTGCCACGGCGTTGATGTCCGAGAAGTCCAGCCCGGGCGCAATGCCCTGAGTATAGAGGTTGAGCGCGAGCGTGACGATGTCAACGTTGCCGGTGCGCTCGCCGTTTCCGAACAAGCAGCCCTCAATGCGGTCGGCACCCGCCATCAAACCGAGTTCGGCCGCGGCCACGGCGGTGCCGCGGTCGTTGTGCGGGTGCAGGCTGAGGATGACGCTGTCTCGGCGCGCGAGGTGACGGTGCATCCACTCGATCTGGTCGGCATAGACGTTGGGTGTCGCGCACTCCACGGTGGATGGCAAGTTGAGGATCACCTTGTTCCCCGGCCCAGCGCCCCACTCAGCGGTGACCGCATCGCAGATCTCGAGCGCAAAATCGAGCTCGGTGGCAGAGAAGGTCTCAGGGCTGAATTCCAGCACCCATTCAGTTTCAGGCTGCGCGTCAGCCAATTCCCCGATGAGGCGCACGGCGGAGACGGCCATCTCGACGACCTCGCTCCGGCTCATGCCGAACACGATCTCGCGGAACGGCCGGGAGGTGGCGTTGTATACGTGCACGATTGCCCGGCGCGCACCTCTGAGCGATTCCATGGTGCGGCGGATAAGGTGCTCGCGCGCCTGGCTGAGCACCTCGACGGTGACATCGGGCGGAATATGATTCCCCTCGATCAGCATCCGCACGAAGTCGAAATCGGTCTGCGAAGCAGAAGGGAACGCCACCTCGATTTCCTTGAAGCCGATGTCGCACAGCGTGCGGAACATCCGCATCTTGCGATCGGCGTTCATCGGCTCAAAGAGCGCCTGGTTGCCGTCGCGCAGGTCGGTGCTCATCCAGATCGGCGGCGCGGTGATGACGCGGCCTGGCCAGCGCCGGTCTGGCAAGTTTACGGGCACGAAAGGCGCATATTTGGCGGATGGAAGTTTCAACATGGCGCGCTCCTCAAGGTGTGTACCGATGGAGCAAATGGTACTGGGGACAGCACGGCAGACGCTTGCGTTATGCGGTTAACGCCGCGAGGCGTTTAGCGGAATATTGCGTCATCATGTATTTTGTAGCTATTCTCTTGCGCATATACACGTAACTGAGAAATATCATGCAAATAGACCGTTTCGACCGTCGCATCCTGGAAGCGCTGCAGGAAAACGGCCGCATCAGCAACCAGGATCTCGCGGATCGCATCAGCCTCTCGCCCTCCCCTTGCTTGCGCCGGGTGCGCGCGCTGGAGGAAGCGGGCGTCATCACCGGCTACCGCGCGATGGTGGACGCCAATGCGCTGGGGCTGTCGCTGATGGCGCTGATCCACATCTCCATGGACCAGCACACGCCGGAGCGCTTCACCCACTTCCAGGCGGCGATCAGCAAGATTCCCGAGGTCATGGAGTGCCTGCTGATCACCGGCCAGGAGGCCGACTACCAGTTGAAGGTGATGGTGAAGGATATGGATGGCTACCAGGAGCTGCTGCTCAACCGTATCACCCGCATCAAGGGCGTGACGGGCGTGCATTCGAGCTTCGTGCTGCGCCGCGTGGTGTACAAGACGGCGCTGCCGATGTCGGCCACTTGATGCGAAACCGCCGAACGTCTGTCTCCCCGAGGCGCAAGTTCCGTGCACGCGCCTAGGTGCGAAAGAAACTGCATCGGGCCGATCGCTTAGCTACGTCTTGCCCGGTAGTAACGGCGGGGAATCGGCCAGATCCGGACAGACAGAGCTATCGGCGCGAATGGCTGGTCATCACGGGTAAGCAGCCATTCGGAAGCGCCGGCTGCGTATGGCTCTTGGACGAAGTTCTAGTCTTTCGCGTCCTGAATGTCGAATAAATACATGGCCTCTCATCAGATGAAGCGGTGGCGCTGATCAAGCCAGATAATTACAAAGACTTCGTGCTCGCGCAGCGCCAAACGGTGGCGCAAGAGCACGGCCGCGTCTTGGCATGATTGATGGTGGCGCTGCGGTGAAAGTGCCGCCCGAAGATCGAGACGGCGAGCCGCAGCACATCGTCGTCACTCACCAGGTGCGTGGTGTAGTAGCCCTCATCGTCTTGCGCGAAACCGATTTTCTCAAGACCCTGCATGTGGGTTTTCCGTCGCCGGGACCGGCGGCCTCTTCACGGGGAAGCGCAAGCCCCGCAGGCACAGGCCATGCCTGCGCGAAAAGCTGCACAGAGTCACAGTAAATTCAGGCATTACGCATAACAGGAGCACACGATGAAGGAAACTTTGAAACCTGGCGTCCGATATGAGCACAAGTTCGTGGTACCCGTGTCGAAAACCGTCCCGGCGCTTTATCCCGAGTCAGCGGAGTTTGTGGCCATGCCGGAAGTCTTCGCTACCGGTTTCCTGGTGGGTTTTCTTGAATGGGCCTGCATCAAGGCGATCAATCCACACCTAGACTGGCCGAGCGAACAAACGGTTGGAACGCACATCGACATCAGTCACGAAGCGGCAACACCGCCTGGTCTGGAAGTCACGGCAACCGTTGAGCTGATCGCGGTCGCGGGAAGAAAGCTGGTTTTTGCCGTAGAGGCCCGTGATGAGGTAGATCTCATTTCCAAAGGAAAGCATGAGCGATTTATAATCAACAAAGCGAAATTCGACGCCAAAATGAGCGAAAAACGTAGGGGTAACACCTGACAGCGCCATCAACGCGAATGGGTTTGGGTGAACATGTTCAACACTCACGTATCCTCACTCTAATCGGTCGGTCGGAACCAGATGCCCTGCGCCAATGCTCGGCCTGTGGCAGCATAACCCAATGCGTGCAACCGGTAATAAATTCCTCAGCGAAAGGACGATCCACTTCGCCTTTCGGGTGACTCTCTGGGTCAAGGGCCTTTTTGCGATCACGGAGATTGCGGGCGGGGTGGCCGCGTTCTTCGTCAGACGGCAATTCCTTGTGGGTGTCGCGAGCGCGATCACCCAGGGGGAGCTCGCCGAAAACCCGCATGATCTCATCGCGAATTTCCTCCTTCACTCCGCGGAACATCTCTCGATCAACGCACAGCAATTCACGGCGTACTATCTTTTAAGCCACGGCCTGGTGAAGCTCTGGCTCGTTGTCGGGCTCCTGCGGGAGCGGCTTTGGTACTACCCCACGGCGCTCGTCGTCTTCGGCCTTTTCATCATTTATCAGCTATACCGCTTCGACTCGACTCATTCCCCGTGGCTCCTCCTCATCACCGCGGTCGATATTGTGGTGATCGCACTCACGTGGCACGAGTACCGCTATCTCGGCCGGACGCGTGGCCATCCGAGATAGGAGCAGCCGATAACGAAACCACAGACGATATCAATATCTCTATCGTCCCTGACGAAGGTCACATACGGCTCAGCACTTTGGAGATTAGAGAGGTGCACGTCCGACACACCGAAAATAGTCGGCTCTTCCGGCTTTTGTGTGGGTGAGATGGATTCTGGCTGAAATTGGATGCCCCACTGCGGCCTGTTCCGGTGCCGCACGGCCATCAAAACCCCGTCATCGGGGAAGTCCAGGGACTCCAGCTCATGCGTCGTCCGGCTAACAGCAAGGGAGTGGTATCTCACGACGCAGAACGGAGACGGAATTCCCGCCAATATGTCCCTGCCATCATGAATCACTCGTGAAACCCGTCCATGCATTGGCTCTGGGGCACGATCGACACCGACCCCTGCAGACATGCAGATACCATGATGGTCAAGGCACGCTCCAAGGACCGGCACGCGATCTTGCAGCAAGACGCTCTAGCTAGTCCCGAAGTCCCGTGCATTCTCTAGGTGGCCGGGCCCCGGTGTAATCACCACATTATCAAAGAATTCAAGTTTGTTGATGTTCCACTCGGCAGAGTCATTCATGATGACTGTCGGCCATTTGCCGGAGACTCTCGCTATCAAGTGAACGAGTCATGGTTGTCAATAACGAGCCTTTCTATGCCAAACCTCCAATCTTACGCCACACGGATCGAATCCCGTCGTGCACAGCGATGCCCGAAGCTTTCTGAAGACACGGCTAGGAAAAATACGGGCCTTAAAGTCTTTTTCCGCGTCTCGCGGGACTGTGCGAACCGATCCGCTGGTCGCCATTCTCCAGCGAGGTCCGATCCCGTCAACTACCCGGATGGGTAGGATTGACAGGCGAGCGCTTCTCGGCATAACCTGGATAATAGATATCCTGGTTGTTTCTCGTCGCGGGGTAACCGATGCGGATGAGTGAGATTGTCGAGTGGGGTCTGCACTGCGCCCTCACGTTGGCCTGGCTTGAAGACGAAGCGCCGGTATCGGCTGCCGATCTCGCGGCAATGTTCGAGTTGCCGCCCGCCTACCTCAACAAAGGCCTGCAGGCTCTCGTCCGAGCAGAGGTCCTGGTATCGAGCCCGGGCGCAAGGGGCGGCTTTCGGCTTGCCCGTCATCCGCGAGAGATCACACTCCTTGATGTGGTGACAGCAATCGAAGGCCCTGAGCCGGCGTTCCGTTGTACAGAGATACGTCAGCGGGGAGCAGGAAGAGCTAGGCCTGCGCGGGACTTCACGCGCCCATGCGGCATTGCACTTGCAATGCAAAGGGCCGAATTAGCGTGGCGCCAAGAGTTGAAGGCTCAGACCTTGGCAGACCTCATGACCGCAGCGCCACGTGCTGCCGCAGATCAAGCGCGTTGCTGGTATGAACAAAGGAGCAGGTGATAACGATTGGACGTCAATCCAGCACGCTTGGCGTGAGACAACGAGATGTCGAATAGCGTGAATTCCCTCGATCGACTGTTATCGGCGGAATACAGTACATTGAAGTCGCGTGGCCTCGGTTCGGTGCTGGTATTGGCACTGGGCACGTTCGCCGTCGGCACGGACGCCTTTATTGTCGCTGCGTTTCTGCCCGCCATGGCCGATGGATTACGAGTGTCAACCGCGATGGCCGGACAGTCACTGACCGTGTTTGCAGCGACTTATGCACTTTTGGCTCCGGTCATTGCGACGTTGACGGCACAGATGCCTCGCCGGGCACTGCTCGTCGCGGCTCTCACCGTGCTTGCTGCCGCCAATTTCGTTTCGGCACTGGCACCGAATTTCTCAGTACTCATTGCAAGTCGGATATTGGCCGCGATTGGGGCCGCTAGTTTTACGCCGACCGCCGGGGCTGCGAGTGCGGCGCTGGTGCGCCCGGAACTCCGGGGGCGCGCGCTGGCGGTGGTCATCGGCGGTTTAACGAGCGCAACCGCACTAGGCATCCCGCTTGGAAATCTCGCCAGTCACTGGCTCGGATGGCGCGCAGCGTTGGCCTTCGTGGCTGCTGTATCGCTGCTGGCGGGGGTTTGTATCCTCTTGAGCATGCCGAAGTTAGCCGGGAACCCACGAGTCCCTTTGCGCAGACGGCTGGCAGCGATGCGCCACCCCGGGGTACGTGCGGTTCTGCCGCTCACTGTTCTGGGTATGGTGGCCTGTTATACGCCCTACGCGTACAGTGTCCCCATGCTGCATGCGGTGGGAGTCCCCGCCACAACCATCGCAGTGATGTTCTTCATGTACGGTTTGGGAGCGGTGATCGGTAGTTTGTTCTCCGGCTATGCCACCGATCGGTGGGGCCCGGCTCCTGCTCTGACGGTCACTTACATCATCATGACTGGCACTCTCGTCGGGTTCGGGTGGCTGGCCGCGAGCAATTCCCCACAAATCCAAATCTTTGTCGGCCTGTTGATGCTGCTGTGGGGCGCGAGCAGTTGGGCGCAAACACCCGCGCAGCAGCATCGCCTCATAGCGGCCGCTCCTCAGGAAGCGCCCCTGGCGATCTCGCTAAATTCATCGGCGATCTATCTTGGCATTGGATTGGGTACCTCACTCGGAGGGGTCGCCATCCCGGCCGGAGCGTCGCTTTTGTACGACCTGGGTGGCGGCGTCGCCTTCTTAGCCTTGATTTTTTTGCGCAGGACATTATCGGCGACGCCCTAACAGATCAATTGTTCTTGTGGAGAAGGAACTGCGTCATGGAAGGCTGCGGCGGCAGCACAGTCGCATGAACGGCGTACGACTCTCTACCCGCGAAGCAGAGTGCTTGATGTGGATGGCACGGGGGAAATCGTATTGGGAAATAGAGAAACTCCTCGGATTAAGCGAGAACACAGTCAAGTTTCACGCGAAGAACATGAGGAGCCGACCGCCGTATCGCAGACGCTACCCTCGCCCCGTTACTATGTTCCCGCCCCTACAATAGGGGCATCGGCCAGCCCGGCATGATTGCCGCCCCCAGTCGACCATGATCCGGGGGGTGTTGTCACCGGGTCGGGCAGGCAGTGCATCATCGCTGATAGGGGTTCGGCCCGGAAAGTGGTTCGAGGCCGCCTGTAACGTGGATGCCGAGACGCACTGCCAAAGAGGCACACTGGCCATGCAAGGAATCCGGACACAAGGAGGGTTTCCATGGAAAGCACGCTGCAACAGGATGGAATCGATGTGTTTATCGGGGTCGACGTCGGCAAAGGCGAGCATCACGCGGTGGCCGTGGATCGGTCGGGCAAGCGGCTGTTCGACAAAACCCTGCCCAATGACGAGGCGAAGCTGAGAGCGCTGATCGCGGAACTCAAAGCCCGAGGCAGCATTCTGTTGGTGGTCGATCAGCCGGCCACGATCGGGGCACTGCCCGTGACGCTCGCCCGGGGTCATCCCACGGGTCAACCATCCCAGGGCGCCCTATCGGGCCACATCCGGCGGTTCCGTGGGACGGAAAATTTCCGTATCTGACGGAAAGTTTTCCGGGAATTTCCGCTGCAGCGTTGTTGCAGGTGAAGTTGCATTTTTCCATGCGATACCTCCGTGTATCGCAAAGGAATTCAGACGGAAATTTTGCAAGGGTTTGTCGCGGAACTCGGGCAGGGGATTAGGCGGCTTCGCCGCGCGCTACGCGCCTATTCCCTGCGCCTTGGGCCGTGGTCCTCGTTCCGCTGTACTGCAGGGTCGGTGCTGAATCGTCCCTGATTCAGTTTGAAGGCTTCCAGCACGCCCGGATAGGTTTTCGTGGACTGCGACCTGCGATAACAATACCTTCCTCTGCAGCGCTAGATGTCGCATATGCGGTGTGCTTTGAAGATCCGGCCCGGATGAAGCCCCAACACACCCGCAATAAAGCCCGATCTTTGCGAGAAACCCGGACTCCGGCCAGTGCAGGTCCGGACTTGCCGGTACAATCCATAGCATGGCATGCTCATAATCATGGGATGGTCGAAAGCCCTAACACCAATAAATCGGTAGCGATCGAGATGCGGTGTAACCGGTTCAGGCGCGTCACGGTATTGAGCCTGTGTGCCCTGCTCCTGGGCGGGTGTGCCACAGCGCGTACGATGGTTGCCTACCAGCCGGGCTATCCGTGGTTTATGAGCGGTACGCGTCTGGACATTGCCGCCATCCGCGGCGACCAGGCTGCGGTCGACCGGTCTCATGCCAAACCGCCGGCGTTCCCGCGGGTCGACCTGCCATTCAGTTTTGGGGCCGATCTTTTTTCCTGGATTCTGCTGGGCTCGGTAGCAATGTCTGGAGGCAGGTAAACGTTACGGGGGATAAATCTGTCTAGGTTTTTCCGTGGCGCTTCACGTTGACTTGCCCGTTTGCGTTCCTTACCACCTACCTAACTCCGGCAAGTGCGGGTCTGTACTTGCCGGTAGCGCGCAATGGCGTGACATCCTTATCACCTCGG
>JAJYEE010000071.1 GCA_021790335.1 Pseudomonadota bacterium
CGCCGCAGTCGGAGCGCTCGCGTCTCGTCTGGGCGATGGAGCAATGTGGCTGGGTCCAGGCAAAGGCCGCGCGCCTGCTCAACCTCACACCCCGTCAGATCGGTTACGCTCTCAAGAAGTACAACGTGTCGATAAAGCACCTCTAGCGCCGCCCGCGCTTTGTTGCGAACGCGACAAAGCGCTACATGTTTCGCGGTCGTGTCGATATCGCGACAGAGACCATCCACGCGACAACGGCTATTTGTCCGGATTCTTTGGAATATTCACGCATGGCATGCCAATTGCTCTGTGCTACTCAGGCGTATCGTGAGTTGAATGCACATGTCATGAACAGGCATCTCGTCAGCTACCACGAGCGGAGATACACATGAGACAAGCAATCGATGTCAGCATTGGCGGCGTGCAGGAAATGAAGCCACTTGATAAGGTCATGCAGAAAATGGCCGAGCATAAGGGCTGCGGGATGTCGGCTGGAAGTGGCAAAGCCAGTTGCGGGTCAGCGGCCGGACAGGGCGATCTGGCACCGGAAGTCTGGGAGAAAGTAAAAAACCACCCATGCTACAGCGAAGAGGCGCACCACCACTACGCGCGCATGCACGTAGCCGTGGCGCCGTCCTGCAACATGCAGTGCAACTACTGTAACCGTAAGTACGACTGCGCCAACGAGTCGCGCCCCGGTGTGGTGAGCGAAAAGCTAACGCCCCAGCAGGCGGTAAGAAAAGTACTGGCAGTGGCCTCGGCCATCCCGCAAATGACCGTGCTTGGCATCGCCGGGCCCGGTGACCCGCTCGCCAACCCGGAGAAGACCTTTAAGACCTTCGAGTTGATCTCGAAGGTCGCACCCGACATCAAGTTGTGCCTGTCGACCAATGGGCTCGCGCTGCCCGACCATGTTGACACGATCAAGAATTTAAATGTCGATCACGTGACCATCACGATCAATATGATCGACCCCGAGGTGGGCGCTGAGATTTATCCGTGGATTTTCTACAAACACAGGCGCATCAAGGGCAGGGAGGCGGCGAAGATTCTTGCTGAACGCCAGTTGCAGGGGCTCGATATGCTCACCGAGCGCGGCATCCTGTGTAAGGTCAACTCGGTGATGATACCTGGCATCAACGATCGGCACCTTGTGGACGTCAATAAGGCGGTGAAATCGCGCGGCGCCTTCCTGCACAACATCATGCCGCTCATCTCTTCGCCTGAGCACGGCACGGTGTTCGGGCTCACCGGCCAGCGCGGTCCGAGCGCGCAGGAACTCAAGGGCCTGCAGGACAGTTGCGAGGGCCAGATGAACATGATGCGCCATTGTCGCCAGTGCCGAGCCGATGCCGTTGGGCTGTTGGGTGAGGACCGGTCTGCGGAATTCACTACCGAGAAGATTATGGAGATGGATGTTAACTACGACGCCGACACGCGCAAGGCCTATCAGCAGATGGTCGAGCAGGAACGCCGGAGCAAAGTCGCAGCCCGCCAGGGGGGGCTCTCGCAGGTAACTGGCGAAACTAGCGACATCCGGGTGCTGGTCGCGGTTGCGACTCAGGGTTTGGGCCGGATCAACGAGCATTTTGGCCATGCCAGGGAGTTTCAGGTATATGAGCTGAGCACCGGCGGTGCCAAGTTTGTCGGTCATCGGCGTGTGGATCTCTACTGCCGGGGTGGCTACGGCGAGAAGGATTCGTTGCCGACCGTCATTCGTGCCATCAATGATTGCCACGCGGTGTTCGTCGCCAAGATCGGTGGCTGTCCGCGTGGCGAGCTGATCCAGGCAGGCATAGAGCCCGTGGACCGGTACGCACACGAATTCATCGAGCAGTCGGCGATCGCCTGGTTCAAGGGATACCTGGACAGGGTGAAGCGCGCGGAGATCCGACACACAGCGCGTGGCGATGCCGATATCCGCCAGGGCGCGTATGTCGTGGCATGACAGGTGCTATTCAAACTTATTCGAGGGGAACGAAGATGGCTTACAAGATTGTCAAGTCTCAATGCACCGCCTGCGCTGCTTGCGAACCGGAGTGTCCGAACAACGCAATTCGCGAGAAGGATGGAACCTTCATCATCAAGCCGGAGAAGTGCACCGAGTGCATCGGCTACTTCGATGATCCGCAGTGCGTCGCGGTCTGCCCGGTGGAGAATACCTGCATCATCGACGCCGCCTGTCCGCGTTACCAGGCGACGGCCTGAGGAGCAGAGTTATGAACGTCACGCTCACCCCGGCCGCCGCGAAATTCATCCGCAGAATGATTCGTTTCAATGGTAGCGACCAGGACGGATTCCGCCTGGTGATGACCGCCACCGGTTGCTCTGGACTGGGTGCCGAGTTCAGTGTCGCGGCGACGCCGCGCGCCGGCGACAGCGTGCTTGAACACAACGGGCTCAAGCTGTTCCTGCCGGCCAAGAGCCGCCTGCTTCTGGAAGGTGTCACCATCGACTTCAGCGACACGCCGATGAGCAGCGGCCTGAGATTCGTCAACCCAAACGCCGTGCCCTGCTCGGGAACCTGTTCCAGCAAGGCGCCTGCGACGTGCACGTTCGACGCCGCAGGTATCGGGCGCAAGTACTGACGGAGTGCTGTCATGACATTCGCAACCGAAACCTGGAAACCTCCAGCAACGTCGCAAGCGGCGCCGCTGGCGGAAATTGCAATCGGACTATCTTTGGCGCGTGGCTCTCGCGTCATTTCAGTAGACGATGCACCGCTCGGCGGCGGTTTGCCATCAGTGGCAAAACGCGGTTTGCGCCTCGCCCAGCTGACCGATCACGGCGACTTTGTCGCCCAGCGTCAGTTGCGGCATGCCGCGGCACCGGTCCCCGGGCATGTGGTGGTGCGCGGGAGCGCGGTTGCGCGGCGCCTGCCTGCCTGCCGGCTCCAGTGGCTGCGGGGCGATCCGGACTGGTGGGTACGTTACGAACTCGCCGGGCGCTTCGATGCCGACTTGCCCGACGGGTTACTGGCCGATGCCGATCCGCTGGTACGTGACCACTGCCGCCAGCGCACTGGGATGCATGCGGTGCTTGCCGGGGCGTGCGAGGCCTGACGCCATGGGTGACATCAATCGCGATAGCGACGTGATGGAACTCAATGGTCCGCCGCGTTTCGAATACGGTCAGAAGGTGCGCGCGCGCAGCACGATCCGCAACGACGGCACTTTTGCGGGCCGCGACATCGGCGACATTCTGGTTAAAAAGGGCGACGAAGGGTACGTCGCCAGCATCGGCACTTTCCTGCAGCAGTTTTACATCTATGGCGTGGACTTCGTGATACACGGTTACCAGGTTGGCATGAAGAGCCGCGAGCTGGACCCGGTGGAACCATCACGGCCGAATCGGGAACGCACGGTATGAACGTTAAAGTGGGACATTCAGGCCCCTCGTTTCACGTCTCGGTCCCATCGGAGACCGACGCACGCGATCCGAAATATCAGCGCGGCCAGCAGGTGCGCGCCGCCGTTGTCCTGAATAACGACGGCAGTCATCCCGCGCACGATCCGGATGCCTTGCTGGTGCCGGCCGGTGCGTCTGGCGAGATCGTCAAAACTGGTGTGCACGTAGAGTCGAACACGCCGGTTTATATGGTGGAGTTTTCCGGGATTCGTCATGTGGTGGGATGCCTGGAAGAGGAAATCACGCCGGAATGACGGGGCGGCGATGACTGCCAAAGTGAGTGAAAGGTTTTTGGCCGGGCCGGGTGGTTGTCCGCACCCGAATGACGTCGATCGCAAGCGCATAGAACGCGCGCTGGCCAATCGTGGGCGATACCGTTACGTAACCCCGGTGGTGCGACCGGCAGTGCGAGGGTACCGCATCGAGAGCCCCTGTTGCTCGCGTAACGTCGATCAGAACGGCGGCGCTATCGATATCGCGCGGATCGAATTTGGTCTGCAGTTGTGCCGCTGGCGGCTGTATCGCCGTGATCACCGGCGGAACGAATGGGAATTCTACGCGGAATACGCGACGCTCGCGGCGCTGGTAAACGAACTGAATAAGGATCTGAGGCGGGCATTCTGGCAATGAACGGCACCATCTATCTCGACAACAACGCCACCACGCGGGTCGCTCCTGAGTGCCTGGACGCTGTGCTTGCCTGCTTGCGCGACGAATACGGCAACCCGTCGAGCAAGCACGCCGCTGGAGATCACGCGCGCCGGCTGGTCAATGAAGCACGTGCCCAAGTCGCCGAACTGCTCGGCGCGCAATCGGCCGAGATTGTCTTTACCAGCGGAGGGACCGAGAGTAATCATCTGGCCATTCTCGGGGGGCTGGCACGCGATCCACGGCGCCAGCACGTGGTCACAAGTTTGGTCGAGCATCCTTCCACGCTCCAGTTGCTGCGCCACCTGGAGGGGTGCGGAGTACGTGTCACGTTATTGCCGGTCGACGCCCAGGGCCGGCTGGACCCGGCTGCCGTCGAGGCGGCGATTGCGCCCGACACGGCGTTGATCTCGTTCTTATGGGCCAACAACGAGACCGGGGTGCTGTTTCCCGTTGGGAACTTGGCGCGCATTGCGCGCGAGCGCAACGTGTTGTTGCATCTCGACGCCGTACAGGTGGTTGGCAAACTCGCAGTGGACTTGCGGCAACTGCCGGCCGACTTTCTGTCATTGTCTGGCCACAAGTTTCATGCTCCCAAGGGTGTGGGCGCGTTGTTCGTGCGCAAGGGTGTAACGCTGCCGCCGTTGCTATTCGGCCATCAGGAACGTGCGCGGCGTGGCGGGACAGAAAACGTTCCAGCCATCGTCGGACTCGGGATTGCAGCGGCTGTCGCGGCGGAGACCCTGGAAACCGGCATGCATACGATGATGACGTTGCGTGCCCGACTGGAGCAGGGCGTGTGCGAGCGCGTTCCGTTTGCGACCGTGAACGGTGGCGATGCCGCGCGTGTTGCGAATACCAGCAGCATCCGTTTCGGAAACCTCATTGGCGAGGCGCTTGCGGCGCGCCTGGACCAGGCCGGCGTATGTGTTGCGCTCGGCGCCGCCTGCACCGCCGGGTATAGCGCGCCATCGCACGTGCTCACTGCCATGGGACTCGACGCACGCGCGGTGCTGGCCAGCATGCGGTTTTCACTAAGTCGTTATACCACCGGTAAAGAGATCGAGCGCGTGCTCGATCTGCTGCCAGAAGTCGTGCGCAACCAGCCTGCGGCGGCCTGATAGGGTCTGTAGCCTGGCTGAAGCGAAGTGTTGGCCGAGCTATCGAAACGTTCCCGGATTCTGGTGCATCGCAACTGCATCAGGGCCACAAAGCGAAATGATCGAGGATGACCATGAAGGTAATGATCCGCAGAGACAGTGAAGGGATGTTTTCCGCCTATGTCGCCAAGAAAGACCTGGAAGAGCCCATCGTAGCGATGGACCATCCGCAGCTGTGGGGCGGGTGCGTGACGCTTGCCAATGGCTGGCGGCTGGAATTGCCGCCCCTGGCTGCCGACACCGCGTTGCCGATCACGGTCGAGGCGCGCCGCTTGACCGAATGACCATGGCTATCAGCGACCGGGACTTCACCGAATTCGCAACGCTGCTGGCCGGTCGTGCCGTTGGTGCGGCGTTCTCGGTCGAGGTCCATCAGCGCTTTCCAAGGTTGACGGTCACGTGCTGCGTGGCTACGGACGTGGACTACGAAGTGCCGTACTGCCGCTACCCAGGTATCAATCTGCACCTCGTGGATCGCAGTGATCACTGCTGGTGCATGACTAGCGACCCCGGATGTGCCAGCGGTATCGTGCTGGCCATGCGGAAGCCGGGACGATGAAGAGGCAGTTGGACATCTCCCTATCCGATCCGGACATCTCGGTGCCGGACCTCGACGCCGTGGCCGTGGTGCTGCGCTCACAGCGCCTAAGCCAGGGACCGGTTGTGGAGCAGGTCGAGCAAGCTTTCGCCGCGAGTCTCGGACGTCAGCACGCGGTAGCCGTAGCGAGTGGCACGCTCGGGCTGTTGTTGACGCTCCAGGCTTGTCGGATTGGCCACGGACACGAAACCGAAACCGGGACACCCCTGTCGCGCGGCTCTTCCCTCGCTCCTACGGGCGAAGTGGTAGTGTCGCCGTATTCCTGGTACCAGATCGCCAACGCTGTAACGATTGCCGGTGCCACGCCGGTATTCGCAGACATCGACTACTGGTCCGGCACGCTATCGCTCGACAAGGTCGAGGCATGCATCGGTCCGTCCACCCAGGCGATCATCGCTTGTAACGTAAATGGCCGCCCGGCCGATTGGGGACCGTTGCGTGAGCTTGCCTCGCAACGTGGACTTTTGCTGATCGAGGACTCGACCGAGGCCATAGGTTCACGCTACCAGGGAAGGTCGGTTGGCAGCTTCGGTGATTGTGCGATTTTCGATTTTTCCCAGCCGGGCGTGCTGGTCTGTGGCGAGGGCGGCATGGTGGTGACGGACGACGCCGACATCGCCACACTCCTGCGCAGCAGCCGCAATCGGCCTGTTGATGAGCGATTCTCGGTAGTTGCCGGCGCCTGCGTACCGTGGCAGGCCGGCGTGAGTGATCTCGCGGCCGCCCTAGGGCTGACGCAGCTTGCGCGCCCAAAGGAAATTCTGGCTCGCCGCAAGATCGTGGAGCGTTACTACTACGAGCAAGTCAAGTCGTTCAAGGGCATTAAGGATCCCTACGTTGCTCCGGAGGTCGATGATGTGCACTTGTATCTCTATCTCGTACACCTCGGCACATGCTTCACGCGCCGGCCGCGACGCCATCGTCGATGATCTGCACGCCGCTGGAATCGAGGTCGCGGTCTGGTTCCAGCCGCTCCATCGTCATCCGTCCCGTCGCGGGCCCGCGGGGGCAGTGCGTGACCGAGAAAGTCGCCGACCAGGTTCTGGCATTGCCGCTACATGGGTACATGAATGATGACCAAGTGGCATTCATTGTCCAAACCGTGAGGGACGCTTCGATAAATGTCGGTTCCGGTGTGGCCATTTATCTCTAATCGTCAGGAGGAAGTCATGGGGAATTCGGAGATTATGATTCACGTGCGGTTTTCGCCGGGCGGCACGGCGTGCGAGGTGAGCGCGCGACCGGCTACTTTGAGCGCCCAGGACTGGTTCAACCGCCTGAGCAAGGAGGCCGCAAACGTCTATCGGGCACTGTCCGGCGGACGCGGGTTGTTCCAAGTATCAGCGGTACAGCTGCAGTCGCTGCAAACGGGGATGTCGTGATGGCCGCGGTCGATGAAGTCTTCGCGGGAATCGCGAACGGCGCGGTCATTCCATACCTGGGTCCGGGAGTGCTGGCTGCCACGCCCGGCAGCGAAGCTTTGCCGGGTTCGCCAACGTGCCTCGTGTTACGGCTGGTGGCCAAAGCGAGCGTACCGCACAAGATCCAGAACAACCTCACCGCTGCGGCCCAGTTCATCGAGAATTTCAAGCACCGCAAGACGGTGGTTAAGGCGATGACCGAGGCTTTCAGCGTCGAAGTCGCTCCCGGCGATCTGCACCACTACTTTGCATCGTTGC
The DNA here is from genome assembly GCA_021790335.1 of Pseudomonadota bacterium. Lineage (GTDB taxonomy): Bacteria > Pseudomonadota > Gammaproteobacteria > Acidiferrobacterales > UBA6901 > JAJYCY01. Next base: position 7,473 of record JAJYEE010000071.1, read on the forward strand.
CACAAGTGCCGGTTATCGTCTCTACTTGGTACGATGGTCTGTTGATGAAGGCGTTCGCGTCACATGGCAGTTGGGGTGCGGTGCAGGGCGTGAGCCAGTCGGAGCACTTTGGCATATGGATGCAGTATTTCGACCGGAACGGTGCTCGGGTAGACGAAGCCCACGCGCGCGATTGGGCAACGCTGCTATATCAACCGCTCGGGTCGATTGTGCCGGCTGCGAATTTCCTGGTGTCGGATACTGACTTCGTTGAAGTTCTTACTGAAATCGACATCCAAACACCGATTCCGGCCCTGGTAAAGGAGCGGCGGTGCGGCCGGCATTTCTTGTTTCTTGGCTGTCGTTTCGCCACCCAGCTTGACCGGCTGTTTGCGCGTCAAATCATGAAGCGTTCCTCTGACAGACACTGGGCGCTGCTAGAAGGCGATCTCACACACAACGAGGCGCGGTTTTTGGATGAGCAGAACATCGAGCGCATCGGTATGTCGCTGGTGGAATTCCTGACACATTCAGGAAAGTCCGGCATGCAGCCACTGGCGACGGCAGTTTGAACCTTTGGAGGTGCAGTCATGGTAGTCAGAATTTTTTGCGATTGCGGCAAGGAAATCACGCATGAAATTTCGCTCTGGGACCGGAAGACACGCTCGGTATTCTGGATGGAGCAGAACCCGCCTTCCTGCGCCATCTGTCGGAAGCAGCAGGTACCGTCGCGGACCTCGGGCGATACCGTGGTCCGACGGAAGGTGGCTGTGCAATGAAAGCGCCTTGCCAGTCTCCGCTACGTCCGGTTATGTGCAGAAATAGACTGAATCAGGGAGAAGTCAGCACCACCCCTGCAGTACCGCAGAACGAGGGCCACGGGCGTGCGCTTAGCGAAGCTAAGCCACTGCCCGAGTTCTGCGACAAAGCTTTGCAAAATTTCCGTCTGAATTTCTTTGCGATACATGGAGGTATCCCATGTGGAAATGCAACTTCACGTGCAACCTCGCTGCAGCGGAAATTCCTGGAAAACTTTCCGGCGGTACGGAACCGCCGCCGGCCCGTGAGGTCGATGCCACATTTAGAATTGCTGCTCAGATAGCACAGCACTTGACAGGTCGAGGGGAGTTGAGTAGTTTCAACTAAAGATGGCTACTGCAATCACCAATACGG
>JAJYEE010000072.1 GCA_021790335.1 Pseudomonadota bacterium
GCAGTTGACGCGCGGGACGTCAGCCGTGATGAACGTCTTCCACTGCATCGTGTTGAGATGCCGCCAGCGCCGGGGCCGACTGTCATAGCGCGCAACGCCCTGTCCGCAGCTCGGGCAGACCAGCGGTGTCTGCGATCGCCCAAGCAATCTCCACGGCAATCTCCCCAAGCGGGCGGTCGGCGGAGGCTGGGGCAATGTTCACCGCACTCACCTCCCAGGGTGGGGTGAGGCCCAGAAGCATTTGATAAAGTTCGGTATCGCGCATAGGGGCGCGATACTCGCAAGGCGGCGGGGTTTAGGCAAGATCGCCTCTGCCCACACGATTCCCTGAAGAGCCTACAATCTAACCGCGTAACACTACACGCTGCGCAGCGGTCACGTTCAGCTGGAATGGACGGTCATCTTCGCCGGAATATGCACATGCTGTCCAAAAAAGGTACGCAAGGCGGTCGGGACGCCTCTCTTCGAGGCAAGTTACTCAACCCTGCAAGAGGAACAAGTGGACCGCGTGAGTCTGCTTTACATGGCTTTTGCGGGTTGTAACCCGAACGTCGTGCCAGGTATCTGGGCGCGTGCGGCGGAAAAATACGGGAGCAATCCGGGCGATCTTTTGTACGATCATCCGTTGAACGCCGATCGCGAAAAAATTCTGGTCTCTCTGGCGCCACTTGCAATGCGGTATTACAAGGGTGAAGGCATGCAGAACACTGCATATGCAAGCATCCTACAAAGCAACACATTGATACCAAGGGAAAGTGCTTCGAGCGGAAACGGATTAGTGGATCTCACATCGGGCATCGTAGGCACGTATACAGATTATCTCAAGGCAAAAAACGAAGAGTACCACCGTCAAATTGCAAAGATGCAGCAGGTCGAGACATTGCACCGCACCGCGATGCTTCACTTTTCCATCGCTCCGACATCCGATGGACATCAAGGTATCTTTGGTAATGTGAGTAATCTTGGTACGCAGCCTATTACAAGCCTCCAAATTGCAGTTTATTACTATGGCTCATTTGGACAACTCCTGTACACGCAGCCAATCGTCTTGCAACCGCTTGATCTGCTGCCAAGCGGTACCGTTAACTGGAGTGCTTACGAGTTGGCAATCCCCGGTGCGGCGCGGATAGCCGCTGTCGTAATGGGAGGCAGCCTCGGACAGTGATCGAGGAAGCCCACCCTGGCACTGCTGACCGACGCCTGGCCATCGCATCATTGGCAGGCCAGCATCAAGGCGCTGAGTGCGGTAATTGCCCGTACCTGACCATGACCCCAAGGCCAGCCTACGCCAGCGCATCGCAGGCTGTTTCAGTGGGCGTGTAGAGCTGGATTCAAACCGTTGGCTGAATCGCCCCGGGTTCAGTGGAGACTCGCTTGTTTGACGCCAACTGTATCGGTTCTGTCGATTCCTTGCCAGTAGAGCATTTCGAATTCGGCCGGCGGGATGTCGCCGATCGGCTCCAGCAGCCGCCGGTTGTTGAACCAATCCACCCATTTCATCGTGGCATATTCGACCGCATCGATGTTGTGCCAGGGCCCTTGTTTTCGAATGACCTCGGTCTTGTACAAGCCGTTAATCGTTTCGGCCAGCTCGTCACCCTGTACTCCCGACAGCCCGCCTCGTCCCGGAACCAGTCGTCCATCTCCTGGAACGTCCGCGGATAATCCACGCCTGGCGCCAACTTGCCGCTTGCATTTCCCATGCAGCCAACGTATCCCTCGCTTCAAGGGGTGTCATGGGGATACCCATTCTTAGGTAAACCCACTGGTTTTTGTGCGACGAGCGCCAGCATATGTTTACCACGCAACACCCCGAGCTGCAGCGTACCCCCCGGCGTCGCGTTTATGAGCGATACCCGGAGATCGATTGCCGAGTTCACGGGCGCGCCGTTGACCGCCACGATGATGTCCCCTCGGGCGAGGCCGGCCTTCTCGGCCAGCGATCCCGGAAGCACGAACACAACTAGCGCGCCTTTGAGATCGGGCTTGCCCCTGGCGCTCGCCACGATGGCGGGCACGTCAGCTGGAATGATCCCCAATCCAGGCCAACCACCGGGCGGCGTGGGTAGGTCCAACGGCGGGATCGGGGGCGGCGGCCCAAGGCGCGACCATTCCGTGATCTTGGCCTGCATCTGCGGTGCGTCTGGCGCGTCCGGCGCAAATGCGAGATACCGTTTCATCATTTCTATGGCGGCCGTCCAATGATTCATTGTCGGGCCGTCAGGTAGACCCGTTATGACGGACGGTATGACAGTGTCGGAATGCAAGCGCCCCATGGCCAGCGCCACATCGCGGTTGCCTTGTGGCCACCACGGCGCGGACTTCAGTGCCATCGAAAATACCTGGATTGCGGTCGGCAGGGCGTTATTCTGAAGTGCGGCTCGGGCCACTATTTTCTCTTTGCGCACCTCTTCGGGCAGAGGCGGCTTCGCCGGCAGTGAACGATAGGCTTGCGCCAGAAGATCGAAATAGTTCTGATTTACCAGTTCGAACGCTGCCTCCCGCCCTGCGGCGTATCCGGCTTGTTCACTCGCTTGTTGCTGCGGTGCGCCTGTCGCGCTCCCTGCGGCGGCCGGGGCCGCTTCGGAGGGAGACCCCGGGACCAGCGTCAGCGCGACCGAATGCGGATAGATATCGGGGGTCACGGGAAGAAGTGAGCCAATGATCACGGAGCCGGCCACGTCGGAGTGCAGTACCGTGCGCGCCGTCTGGTAGCCCGCCTCATTGCACGTGATAGTGATACCGCCTTCGAGCTGGAGGACTGTTACCGAGCGCGGCGTGGGGTTGGCGGTCGCAATGAGCCTGCCTTGCTGGACAAGCGTGCAGGTAGCGCCGGGTGGGTTGGTGCTGACGGTGATATTCTGCGGAATCCCTTCCTCGCCGTTGATAGTCAACGCACTGAATTCTGGGGCGCAGGCCGATAGCGCCGCCAGAAATCCAATACACAAGGCCGCACGGGTCATTGATACAGCGATAGGCGAGCGCATGCCCTTTGCGCCGTATGTGTGTGTGTCTAACCAACGCATGTATGGCCCCATGAAATTAAACCGCCTCTGTGGTCGATCATGACAATGCCCTCCGCTGTTCTTGAGACAAGCAAGGCAATCTCCCAGAATCTTACCACGGATAGGACAGGCGATGTCCCATTTCTAGTTGAAGGTTAGAGGCGGCGGTTTCCGGGTAAATCCGCGAGAATCGGGATTGCCAACCATGACACTCTTGGGGAGGAAACCGCTATGAAGAATCGTAGAGTAAAGTCCGCCGGCAAGAAAGCCCGTCTGCGGGTAGTCAGCCGGATCGATCAGCAGGCGCTGCGCGCCTGTTTTGCCGGACAGGAGGCGCTGCTGGCGCCGTTGCTGACACTGGTGCAGGACGCCCGGGCCAGCATCGACGAGTTGATGCACGAGACCGCGCGCGGCTTGGTCGAGCAACTGCTGGTCCTGTCGGCGCAGGAGGTCGCCGGCGGCAAGCATCCGGGCCGGGCGCACGGCGAGGTGCGCTGGCACGGTACCCAACCGGGGCGTATTGCGCTGGCGGAACGCAAGCTCAGCGTCCAGCGCCCGCGCCTGCGCACCAAGGGTCCGGCATCGCGGGAAGTGGCAGTGCCGGCCTACGAACAGCTGCGCACGCAACCGCAGCTGGGACAGCGAGTGCGCGACATTCTGGTGACCGGGGTCTCGACGCGCAAGTACGCGCGAGTGCTGCCGGCGATGGCGGGCAGTGTGGGCATCGCCCGCAGCAGCGTGTCGCGTCAGTTCGTCCGGGCAGCCGCACAGGCGCTTCAGACGCTGATGAGCCGGCGCTTCGAGGATATGGACCTGCTCGCCGTGTATCTGGACGGCATCGTGGTCGAGGGCCATCACGTTCTGGCGGCGGTCGGGCTGGACGATAGGAGCCGGATGAATCGAGAGGTTCACGTCCGGTTCTCGGAGAGTTGCGCCTTGCAAGCGCATGCAGTCCCGTCGCCTGAAATGGCGACCGCGGCAAGGCCTAGCCAGCCACCGCGTACCGAGTCTTGCGTGGTGCCCGGTAACGGTCACTGCGAAGCGTAGACAGGGAGGCCGTAGGCCGGAACGAAAGTGAACGGAGCGTTAGCCCCGAAATCGAACGTGGTTGAGGTAGCCGATCCAATCTCTCTATGGGGAAGGCGAAATTCCAGGATGCGCGAGGGCGAGTGTTCTGGAGTGCTTCCGGGGTTCGTACCGCCGGCATGCGGTTGAAGGATTGTATGTGAACAAGGGAGATCCGTTGGGTTCCAGCAGGACGCTGGTAGAGACCAACAAGCCGCCAAGGCGAGGAAGTTCCGATGACCCGGCGGAAGTCGGACTGGCTGATAGTACTCGGAGGTCGGGAGAGCCGGCTACACGGGGAAGCGGCCAGCGGAGAGTGAATCGTTCGTGGGAAACATGAACTCCATTCAACGGGAGAGAGGTCTTCTATGCAAAGAGAAGAGAAACCGGTCATGGCAACGGGACTCGAACGAATAGCAGCGAAAGCGCGGTGTGAACGAAAGCTTCGGTTCACCTCGCTGGCCCATCACATGACGCGGGAGCGGGTGTGGAAGAATCTCTGTCGGATTCCCCACTGCTCGGCCCCCGGCGTGGATGACCAGACGGTGAGTCAGGCGAAGGAGAACTTCAAGGCATGGATCGAGCCGATGCTCAATTCAATGCACCGTGAGGGATATCAAGCGCCAGCCATACGGCGCGTCTATATCCCCAAGCCCGGCAAGCAGGAAAAACGTCCCTTGGGCGTCCCCTGTGTTGCTGACCGGGCGCTCCTGACGAGCGTAGTGCGGGAAATCTGCTCGCTACGTTCTGTGGGAGCCGGAGGTGGGTGACTGCCTCCGGCGACCCGGCCCTGGGGGTGAGATTCCCCCGGGCTACTCGACTATCTCAAGGCCTATGAAACCGCCCACGAGGCAAGAAGGAGTCTTGCCAATTACTTCGATTTCTACAACCATGTACGCGGTCATCAGTCACTCAACCGGCGCACGCCCTGGCAAGTTTACACCGCCAGCCCCATCGCCCAGGCAGCTTGATGACCCATCATGCGGATGAACCACCTAAGATGCCGTGTTGGCTGTCCAAGGGATGGGGTCCATTACTTCAGCACTCGCAACGGTATAAACAGGACGACGGAATGGTGATCTAGGCTAGTACTTATCAATTTGAAGGTACTTGTTGCAATGCTGTCCAGCGCCATATAGGTCAGGAAAGAGCGTGACGTGATTAATGTTCATCCTGTTGAGTGTACTAAGGCATTCATTTCGCCCCTTTTCAGGAAGGACTAGCTTCAACAATAAGATACCGGAGCTGTAACCGGAGAAATTCCGCCGAATCCAATCATTCACTGTTTCGCCTAGCGGTCCTCGAGTGAATAACCCGCTCTGACTGACTACCCGCGCGTTTTCATCCTGATGCGGCCGAACCGTATTGAAGGGTGGGTGAGCGTCCCCTTTTTTTGGCTCTTTTATGAGCCTTGACGACCTCCTTATTTTTATCGGATAGAGGGCCTAATGCCCAGACCGCCCGCTTCCTAGACTTGGGCGGTTGTGTTTTTTCGAATGCGAAATAGAGGGCGACGAATGGTGACTCTGTCCAATCCAATAGAGGAGTAGCCAATCCGTGATGCTGTCCAAGTGCCCACCATTCATTCTCGTCGTCAATGCGCGCAGGGTGGGCTCCTCTTCGACCACGTGCAGCGTATTTGAATTTCTCCAGATGGCGTTTAGCTAACTCGTTACGAACGGAGGGCGATTTCCCATGCAGAAGGCGGTCAAGACTTGATTCAAGGTTCCATGCTGAATCGCGCTGTCCTCTCCATATATAGTGCGAATAACTCAGCATCTCCTGGCGAACATAGTCATGAAAATATTTCCATGAAGAGAACTCAATTTCCGTGAAACCATTGACGATGTTACTCTCCGTCCAGCGGGGCTTCTTGGACATGTGCGTCCTCCGTAAGGGGCTAGCAGCCAATGAGTGGCTAGAATAATCCCTAAGATGCGGTTGTTTTATTCACTATCCAGATTGAGGACGCCGTAATCTTCGTTGCAACACGCGGACTTCCGATTGGGATACCTGTTTTTACTTGCGATGCGCGCGAATTGTTTTTCTGCGAAGATAGCATGCAGCTGCCGTGGCTACCACTGCTAGCCTTGACCTCCCACACTTTAAGGCCTTGCGCAAGTTTCACGCCACACTGCCGTCGGAGCGGTAGGCCCAGACGAAACCCGCATCGGCACAGTAGTTGCCCAGGGCTACGTCCCTCCGCACTTAAGCGACCGCAACTGAACCGTCCCGCTTTCGCGACGGCCGTTTAGTTTGACTCAAGTTACCGCAGTGGCCGTCCCCGGCCAGCTGCCCGTGGTTAGGCTGCCTCAGCTTAGCAGCGACCTACAGGATCCGGCTGCTTAAGGTTAATCAGCTGCCGGTAACTCGCAGGGGTCGACTGACCGCTCTGGCCGATTTGTGTGCATAGGCCGTTCGGCATCTATCAACATTGCCAGCAGGCCCCGGCAGACCTCGGCTCTACTGGTCTGCATCCGAGCTGCAAGCCGTGTTCCGGGCGCGTGGTCGGTCGTTTCGTTACCAAGCTGGCCGTCTGCGCGCGATGGCGCTACGCCGCCTGGCGCGCCAGAAGGGTATGAGGCAGGCGCAGGTCCTGGTGGACCTGATCGCGTAGGCGGATCGGCGGTTGACGGGCCGGCTGGATGACGCGAAGTTGGATGGTTACGTTACTGGGTAACAACCGATTTCCGCGTCTTTGAATATTTTCGGTCAGCCCACCCCCTCGGCGCTCCGTCCAGCCGTCGCGCCAGATGATGTGCCCGCAGATGGGTATACCGACTCAGCATCGAAAGCGTCCGGTGCCCCGAGATGCGGGCGATCTCCATGGCATCGAGGTCGGTGCGCTCGAAAAGCCTGCTGATCGCCTCATGCCGCAGATCATGGAATGTGAGTCCACCGATCTTGGTCGCGCGGATGACGCGCTTCCAGGCCATCGTGATTGCATTCTCGCTCAGACCAAAGACGCCTGGATCTTCCTTGCCCGCGACGTCCTGGCGGCGCGGGACGGACTTGAGCACTGCCAGGGCCTCGCGCGAGAGTGGCACGCTGCGGGCCGTGCCGTTCTTGGTCGTAGGTAAATGGGCGCTTCGCTGCTTGAGGTTCACGCGATCCCAAGTGAGTCCCGCGATCTCGCCACGCCGCATCGCGGTCGCAAGCGCAAAGCGGATGACCGGCGCGAAGGTCTTGCCGGCAGCGGCGAGCAGATGCGTCTCCTCGCCATCCTTGAGCCGCCGGTCCCGGCCAGCCGGCAGGCGCGGGCGGGCGGTTTTGGCGAGCGGCACAGGATTGGTCAGGTAGGGCATGCCCCAGGCAGTGCGGGCGACGGTGTAGACGTGGGAGATCGAGGCGAGATCGAGGCGGATGGTGTTGGGAGACACACCGGTCACCTCACGCTCCTTAATATAGTTAGCGACGTCCGCGCCGGTGATGCGGGTGATAGCGATCTTCCCGATCGGCCGGTCCTTTAGGCGCTTGAGCCGGCGCGCCTCACTATCCTGTCCGGATTCCGCTTTGCCGGGCAGGATCTCGCGCTCGTAGCGATCCAGGGCCGCGCGCAGTGTTGTCCGGTCGCCTTCGGCCCGGTCCACCCACTCGCCACGGTCCATGGCGCTTTCGATCTGTCGGGCCCACTCCACGGCCGCGCCCTTGGTGTCGAAGGTGCCGAACTTCGCGCGCTGGCCGATGCGGATGATCTGTGCCTGCCAAACGGTCTTGCCTCCCGGCCCCAGACGCTTACGGAATGTTGCCATAGCCTTGCCATAACTGAACTATGGCAAGGCTATGGCAAAAGCAAGGTGGATGGCAAGCAAGACGGAGAAACTGACTGTAAAGGCTTGATTTAATTGGCTCCCCGGGACGGACTCGAACCGCCGACCCGGTGATTAACAGTCACCTGCTCTACCGACTGAGCTACCGGGGAACAGAAGGGTGGCTATGCTACTGTCGGCTACCGGCTTGGTCAAGCTGCATTGGAGGGCCGCGCAGGGTGAATTTGCCCTACCGGAAATAGCTATAGAAAGCAGAGAATTAAGGTAGCAGGCTGGACAACGCCCGGGATTCCCGGTATAAATCACCGGATGGAACCGGCGAAATTCACCCGCGAAGCACTATCGGAGCTCCAGGTACGCCCGGTGGAGC
>JAJYEE010000005.1 GCA_021790335.1 Pseudomonadota bacterium
TACCCCCACGTAGGAGCACCTAACGCCTAACGCTCACTAGCAGATGCGAATAAAATCAACGGAAGAAGCAGCGGCCCATAAGTCGCCGCCGTTAGGCCAAAGCTGCGCCGTGGAAATCCAGGCTAGTGCATAATCGATCCGGGATCTGTGCGTGACGTCCCTCCCGTCGGCCGGAACCACAGCGGAATCCGGGACGCGTAGCACGGATCCGCGCAGGCTGTTTGCGAAAGGACCGATGCGGGAAGTGTGCCAGCCCCGACATCGAAGGGGTCAAACGCCGAGCGCATTGATGGCCCAGCCGACGCCACCCGCGGTGACTTCGGGGTGGTGCCGTTCCGCGACCGCTTCAATTTCCCGGACACGTGCTTTCGGCACGTCCACCATCAGCACGATATCGCCGTGGCTGAGTGCGCTGTACAGCTCACTGAGGTGCGTGTCTGGTATCCGCGATGCGAACAGTGTCCCTGCGCCGGCAGTGGCGGCGGCCACGATCAGGGCAACCACGGACCACCACACGGAGTTGCGCACTAGCCCCTGGATCAGCGCGATCATGGCAATGAAGAAAACAGCCAGATTTGCCATCCAGACGATCTTTTCGATGCGACCGGCGACATCGTGCTGTTGGCGCAAAGTCGCCGAGGGCAGTTGGGCGAGATTCACTCCGCGCCCGGGAACAACGTGGATGTGGCTGCTATCCACCCCCGAGGCTTCGATGTCATGCACGACCTGCAGGGCATGGGCCTCGTCCGGCAATACGAAATACAGTCTGCGGTACATAACGCCTCCTTTGCCCGGGGGCCGATCGGCAAACCGGCGGGTGCCGGTTTGCCGCCGATCCGGACATGATGGCCAACGCTCCTTAAATGTGGCTGGCGGCATGTTTTTCAACGACATGGAATGTGTGTCTTTGCCGCGGCCGGACTGCCGGAAGCCACATGCCTGTGGCTGCCCGGTGCTGCGAACCGCTTGCCGGCAGCTCCGGCAACCAGGCAGTAACAGCCATGGCGTTCAGTCCGGTCCGGATGTGCCATTCCTGCATCCGGATCCCGCGCCCGGGATCCGGCGGCTTGCACCGACCTTCAATCTATATATAATCACAGGACTGGATGTTCATACAGGAGATTGAATATGGATGCCTTGACTTCGCGCCAAGCCCAGATTCTGCACATGATCCGCCGCTTCCTGGCAGATTACGGCCGGCCGCCGACGCGCCTAGAGATCGCCGCCGCTCTTGGTTTCCGCTCGCCGAATGCCGCCGAAGATCACCTGCGGGCGCTCGCACGCAAAGGGGCGATCGAGCTCATACCGGGTACTTCGCGCGGCATCCGCCTCAGGGAAGAAGGGTTGCCGGTGGTAGGCAGGGTGGCGGCGGGCAGTCCGATCCTGGCGGAAGAGCACATCGAGGATCATTACCAGATCGACCCCGCGCTTTTCCGTCCGCACGCCGATTATTTTCTGCGGGTACGCGGTCACAGCATGCACGATGCCGGTATCCTGAACGATGACCTGCTCGCAGTGCATCGCACGCCCGAGGCAGGCAATGGCCAGATTGTGGTGGCGCGCCTGACGGACGAGGTGACCGTGAAACGTTTCCAGCGCCGCGGCCACCAGGTACGGCTGCTGCCGGAGAATCCCGATTTCGAGCCTATCGAAGTCGACCTGCGGCACGATGCCTTCGTTATCGAAGGCGTTGGCGTAGGCATCCTACGCAACGGCAGGCTCCAATGAACCTGCAGGACCTGATGCTGGGCACCGAGGTCTGGCGTGCCGGCGCTGCATCGGCATTTGCTCCAGGGGTGCCCAGCGGTTTTCCGCAGCTGGATGCGCTGCTGCCCGGGGGCGGTTGGCCACCCGGCATGCTCACGGAGATCCTCGTCCCGTCTCCGGGCATCGGCGAGCTGCAGCTGCTCCTGCCCGCCCTCGCGCGACTGAGCCATGGCAACCGCTGGCTCGCCTTCATTGCGCCGCCGCATATTCCCTATGCCCCGGCACTGGCAGCGGCACAGGTGGATTTGTCGCGGGTGTTGCTGGTCCATCCGCGCGCCGCCACCGACGGGCTGTGGGCGGTGGAGCAGTCCTTGCGTGCCGGCACCTGCAGTGCAGTGCTGGCCTGGCCGTCGACCTCCGATGCACGCGCCCTGCGGCGTCTGCAGCTGGCCGCGGAGGCGGGCGGGTCCTGGGGCGTACTGTTTCGTTCCGGGCAATCGGCCGATGCAGGTTCTCCCGCCGCACTGCGCCTGCGGCTTGCGCCCACTTCCGGTGGCATCGATGTGCACATCCTGAAGCGCCGCGGCGGCTGGCCGGTCGGGCCGGTGTCGTTGGATCTGAGGCTAGATCATGCTGTGGCTGTGCCTGCATCTGCCGGATCTCGCGCTTGAGATATTCACTCGCGGCGCGCCGGCGAATGACCCGCTGGTCGTGGTTTGCGGCAATGGACGTAAACGGCGGGTAGCGCTGTGCAATGCCGCCGCACGTGGCCGCGGCATACAGCCGGATATGGGTCTCAATGCGGCTCATGCGCTTGCCGGTTCATTACGGGTATGCGAACGCGACAGGGAAGCCGAACGTGTCGCGCTCGACTGTCTTGCAGCCTGGTCCGGTCAGTTTACCTCTGTCGTCAGCCAGACGCCGCCGCAGGCGCTGTTGCTGGAAGTGGCCGGCAGCTGCCGGCTGTTTGGCGGTCTGGAGCGATTGAAGGAGACGGTCAGCCGGGGGGTGGCGGAACTCGGCTATCGTGCGTCTCTGGCTAGCGCGCCGACACCGCTTGCTGCTTCATGGCTGGCGCAGGCCGGTCGCGAGGCCTGCGTTATCCGGCGGGACACGCTTGCTGCCGTGCTTGCGCCCCTGCCGCTCACGTGTCTCGGCCTGACGGCAAAGCACAGCGAGATGCTGCATGGAATGGGGGTACGCACGATCGGTGACTGCCTGCGTCTGCCGCGGGACGGGCTTGCGCGGCGCATGGGGCCGGGGCTGATTGATATCCTCGATCGGGCCCTGGGATGCGTTCCGGATCCGCGTCCGGCGTTTGTCGTGCCACCCGTGTTCGCGAGCAGCCTGCCGCTGCCCAGTGCGGTGAGTACGGCCGAAGGACTGCTGTTTCCTGTGCGCCGTTTGCTGCTCGAGCTCGAGGGTTTTCTGTGTGCGCGCGATGCGGGTACGTGTTCCCTGACATTGTCATTTCATCATGCAGCGGCTGGGACAACTCCGGTGGGACTCGAGCTCGTGGCCCCGTCGCGCGACGCAGCCTATCTGACTCTGCTGTTGCGCGAGCGGCTGGAGCACATTGCCTTGCCGGCACCGGTGGAGGAGGTCTCGTTGCATGTCGCCGACCCGCGTTTGCTCGCCCCGCGCAATCTTGATTTCTTCGCGCCTGCACAGGCGGCGGAGGGGATGCTCATCGAACGGCTGCGTGCGCGTCTGGGCAGGGATGCGGTACGCGGCCTGGGGCAGGTGGCGGAACATCGTCCGGAACGGGCCTGGACCTATGTCGAGCCGGGAAGTGGTGCGGTGGTCCGCGGCGGGTCCGGCCGACAGCCGTTGCAAGGCAGCGCATGCACATTGCACGGAGCCGGGGACCGGAAACGGCCCCTGTGGCTGCTGCGTGAACCGATGCCGCTGGAAATGCACGGCGAGCACCCGTATCTCGATGGGGTGCTGGTGCTTGGGCGGGAGCGGGAACGCATCGAAAGCGGCTGGTGGGATGGACAGGATATCGCGCGCGATTACTTCATCGCGTGCAGCGGACAGGGCGTGCGGCTATGGGTGTACCGGGAGCTTGCCGGAAGGCATCGCTGGTTTCTCCACGGCGTGTTTGCCTAGGCGCAGGCAAACCGGTTGCGGTCCCGTCGCGGTACGACTGTCGGGAGACTTCAGTGCACGGATCTCCGCGAACGTTGTGCAGGGCATTTGCCGCTGGCGTCGGCGCCTTCTGCGGCAGGCCGACGGAAATGGTTATTAGTTCAGTCCGATAGCATGGCGAAGGGAGTAGTGGGACGAGGTGCTATCCCTTCCCGGACCGAAGGTCCGGGTTCCCGCATGGATCGATGAATACTCTGGCCGACTACGCCGAGCTTCACTGCCTTTCGAACTTCAGCTTCCTGCGGGGTGCCTCGCATCCCGAAGAGCTGGTCGAGCGCGCTGCCGCTCTGGGTTATGTGGCGCTGGCCATTACCGATGAGTGCTCGCTGGCCGGGGCGGTGCGCGCACATCTGGCGGCACGCGACCGGCAGATCAGGCTGATCCTGGGCAGCGAATTCGCACTTTCCGACGGGCCGCGGCTGGTGCTGCTTGCGGTCGACCGCACCTCCTATGGAGATCTGTCGGAGTTGATTACCTGCGGCCGGCGCGCGGCGGACAAGGGAAAATACAGCCTGGGGCGCGCAGACGTGGCGCGCATCGCCACCCGCTGCCTGGCGCTGTGGCTGCCGGAGGAGATTCCCGGATCGGTGCCGGACCCCGAGCCCGGGTTGTGGCTGCGCCAGTGTTTCCCGGGGAGTGCGTGGATCGCCGTCGAACTGATGCGTGACGGTCTCGACGGCGCACGTCTCGCACGCCTCGCCGACCTCGGAAGGCAGACCGGCCTGCCGCTCGTTGCGAGCGGGGATGTGCACATGCATGTGCGCGCCCGGCGCGCCCTGCAGGATACGCTTACCGCCATCCGCCTGGGCGTGCCGCTGGAGGAGGTCGGTTGTGCGCTGAATGCCAACGGCGAGCGTCATCTGCGCACCCGCCGGGTTCTGGCGCGTCTCTATGCGCCGGAACTGCTCGCGGAAACGAAGCGCATCGCCGAACGCTGCCGTTTTTCCCTGGACGAGCTGCGTTATGAATACCCGGAGGAGGTGGTTCCGGCGGGAGAGATGCCCGCCGCCTACCTGGCGCGGCTCGTCACCGAGGGTCTGGGCCGGCGCTGGCCTGCCGGCGCGCCAGGTAGGGTGCGCGAACTGGTGGCGCACGAGCTTGCGCTCATCGCCGAGCTTGGCTACGAGCCCTATTTCCTTACCGTGTACGATATCGTGCGCTTTGCCCGTGCCCGCGGCATTCTCTGCCAGGGGCGCGGCTCCGCAGCCAACTCGGTGGTGTGCTACTGTCTCGGCATCACTGAAGTCGACCCTGACCGTATCGAGACGCTGTTCGAACGGTTCATTTCGAGGGAGCGCAACGAGCCGCCCGACATCGACGTGGATTTTGAGCACGACCGACGCGAGGAGGTGATTCAGTATATCTACCATAAGTACGGCCGCGCACGCGCCGCCCTGGTGGCCACTGTCATCACTTACCGCCCGCGCAGCGCAGTGCGTGATGTGGGCAAGGCGCTGGGGCTGGCGCCGGAGCAGTTGGATCGTCTGACCGCGAACCTCCAGTGGTGGGATGGCCGGGATGTCGTTCCGGATCGACTCGCCGAGGCTGGATTCGATCCGGCCAATCCCGCCATCCGGCGTCTGATGGAACGGGTGCGCGAGCTGCTGGGTTTTCCGCGCCACCTGTCCCAGCATGTCGGCGGTTTCGTGATCGCACGCGGACCGCTGTCGTCCCTGGTGCCGATCGAAAACGCCGCCATGCCCGAACGCACGGTGATCCAGTGGGACAAGGACGACCTTGATGCGCTCGGTCTGCTGAAAGTCGACTGCCTGGCGCTCGGCATGCTCAGCACCATCCACCGTGCCTTCGATCTCATAGAGGCGGTCCAGGGACGGCAGCTCACGATGGCGAGCCTGCCGGCCGAGGATCCCGCCGTGTATGCGATGATCCAGCGGGCCGATACAGTGGGCGTATTCCAGATCGAATCGCGCGCACAGATGGCGATGCTTCCCCGTCTCAGGCCCGACCGCTTCTACGACCTGGTGATCGAGGTGGCCATCGTGCGACCGGGCCCGATCCAGGGCGGCATGGTGCACCCCTATCTGCGCCGCCGCCGGGGCGAAGAGCCGGTGAGCTACCCTTCGGAGGTGGTGCGCGAAGTGCTCGCACGCACGCTGGGCGTGCCTATCTTCCAGGAACAGGTGATCAGGCTTGCCATGGTGGCGGCAGGCTTCGGCGCCGGCGAAGCCGACCGTTTGCGTCGGGCCATGGCTGCCTGGCACCGGCGCGGCGGACTCGGGCACTTCGAACAGCGTCTTATCGACGGCATGCGCACAAACGGTTACACGGAGGATTTCGCACGCCAGATATTCGCCCAGATCCAGGGTTTCGGCGAATACGGTTTTCCCGAGTCCCATGCCGCGAGTTTCGCCCTGCTGGTGTATGCATCGGCATGGCTGAAGTGCCACGAGCCGGCGGCGTTTCTGTGCGCGCTGCTGAACAGTCAGCCGATGGGATTCTATTCTCCGGCGCAGCTGGTGCAGGACGCGCGCCGGCATGGCGTCGAAGTCCGCCCCGTGGACGCGCGCGCCAGCGACTGGGACTGCACGCTGGAGAGTGGACGTTCTTGCGCGCCCGCGGTGCGACTGGGATTGGGCCTGGTGCGGGGACTTTCGCGTGCCGGAGCGCGACGTCTGGTCGAGGCGCGAATGCAGGCGCTGTTCACCGGTGTCGCCGATCTCGCCCGGCGTGCACAACTTGCGCGCCACGATCTCGGCATGCTTGCCGCCGCCGGAGCGCTTGCCGGGCTGGCAGGACACCGGCATGTGGCGCATTGGGCGGTAGCCGGAGTGAAGCCCGATCTGCCACTGCTCGAGGGGCGTGATGTCGCTGAGGCGCAGCCGCTGCTGCGCCCGCCCACGGAGGGCGAGAACATCGTCGCCGATTATGCCAGCCTCGGACTCAGTCTGCGTCGTCACCCCATGGCCCTGCTGCGTCTGCAGCTGGACCGCCTCGGGGTGCACTGCGCCGCAGCGGTGCGCCTGCTTTCCCGCGGCAGCCCGGCGCGCACTGCCGGTCTGGTCATCAGCCGTCAGCGTCCCGCCAGCGCCGGAGGCGTCATTTTCGTCACTCTCGAGGATGAGACCGGCCATATAAATGTCATCGTCTGGCCGGGTGTGGCGGAGCGTGAGCGCCGGGCGCTGCTCGGTGCGCGCCTGCTGGTGGTGACCGGAGAGATCCAGAGGGAGGGCGAGGTGCTGCACATGATTGCCCGGCGCCTGGAAGATCGTTCTGAACTGCTCGGCGCGCTTGTCACGCATTCGCGCGATTTCCATTGAGTCACCGACCTGTCGGGAACGAACCAGCACCAGCCCTCCGTTACGGCGCAATGCGACAGGTCGCGGGCACAGCGCGATTTTCAAATTCCTGCCATCCCCCGGGCGCGTCTTGAAGCGGGAAGGGCGGTTGGTGACCGCGCATCGAGCGACCTGGCGCCGTATTTGCTCCGTGTCATATCGCACACGGTCGTGACGGTGTAGGGTAGTACGTGTACCTTGCCCGGGTGGGGTCGACGGGATTCCACCCGGACGATGCCGGTGCGAAATGCCACGCAGCACGATTGCGTTGCTTGACATGGTCGGAGCAAAAATGAGGAAATCCTGGGTCTGCAAAGGCTTGAAGTTCTTTATGCCATCAGGGTGCCGTAAGGGACATCGGAGTTCGATACGCATATCTATGATCCATATCCGGAATGCCGGATGGTGCCCGCAGCTCCCGGCCGGCCGCGGCTAACCGGAAGGCGGGTGGTCGGGTCTGCGGCTTTGACCCTGATGCTGGCAGCACCGTTGCATGTTCAGGCTGAGGATCTCGTGGGCGTGTACCACCAGGCGATGGTGTCGTCGCCGGTGATCGCACAGAGTCGCGCGCTGCTGCAGGCCGACCAGGCAGGCCATTCGATTGCCCGGGGGCAGCTGCTGCCGCATCTTTCAGCCGGTGCCAGCGCCGGCGTAAACAACACCACCGTTTCCGGGGTGCTGCCCCAGAAGATCTCGGGATCTTTCTACTCGGACAGCTACAGCGTCACGCTCACCCAGCCGCTGCTGGATGGGTCAGCGTACGCTGCCCTTCATGCTGCCGATAGCCGTATCCGCGGTGACCAGGCGGCGCTGGCGTATGTGCAGCAGGCGCTGATCCTGAATGTCACCGAGGCCTATTTCGGGGTGTTGCGGCGCATCGCCGATGCGCGGGTGGCGCGCGATCAGAAGCGACTGCTCGACAGTCTGTACCGCGAGGCCCAGGCCCGCCTGAAGATCGGTGCCGGGGATATCGTCGCCGTCGCAGAGGCCAGGGCGCGGCTCGACGCCGCGCGGTCGGTACTCACGCGTGCCGACGACGCGGTTTCGGTTGCGAACCGCCAGCTCGAGCGCCTCACCCACGCCCCGGTGCCGCAGCTGTGCGATGTCAGGCCGTTTGCGCCGCGCGGCCCGGATCCGGACCGCATGCATCAGTGGGTGGCCATGGCCCTGCGTGATCAGCCGCTTCTGAGGCAGGCACGGGCGCAATTGCGTGCTGACCGGGATCAGGTCGATGTGCGTCGGCGCGCCGCATGGCCGACGATCAGCATTTCCGGGATCGCCCAGCACGGTTACGGAGTGCTTCTGCCTGATATGACGATGAACACGGCCGGAGCCAGCCTCAATCTGGCCGTGCCGATTTTTGCCGGCGGCGCGATCGATGCCGGCGTGCGCCAGGCGCACGCGCAGGTCCGGGCTCAGCAGGCGCACATCGCCGATCTGGACGACGGGATCCGTCTCGATACCCAGACCGCTTTTCTGGTCTTGCGCGACAGCGTCCCGCAGTTGACGGAGGCACGTGCGGCGCGCCGCTCCGCGGCGTTGGCGCTGAAGGCAACGCGCAAGGGCTACGATCTGGGCGTGCGGTCGATCCTGGATGTGCTGACGGCGGCATCCGATGCCGCCCGGGCGCAGCGCGACTACGAACGGGCACTTTACGACCAGATCATTGCGCGCGTGCGGTTGAAGGCCGCGTCCGGCATTCTTGCACCGGCCGACGTCGTTGCTGTCAACGATCTGCTGCGGCGGTGCCCTGCCCCATGAATCGATACCGTTTTTTCAAAGGAACCGCATCATGGCAATAACCCGAAAACTGCGTTTGATCGCAGTCGTGGCGGTGCTGGCTATTGTCGCCGGCGCTGCCTACCTGTACGTCAGGCGTGCCGGCCGGCCTGTGGATGCCCTCACGGTATACGGTTCGATCGACATCCGGGAGATTCAGCTCGCTTTCAATGACAGCGGCCGCATCGCTGCCATCGCGGTGCAGGAAGGTGACCGTGTGCACCGCGGGCAGCTGCTGGCGAAGCTCGATCCGGCGCGGTTCAGGGATGCAGTCGCCCAGGCGCAGGCGAGGCTTGCCGTCGCCCACCAGGTGCTTGCCCGTCTGCTCGCCGGATCGCGTCCGGAGGAAATCAGCGAGGCGCGCGCGAATGCGGCGGCGGCGCTGGCCGTCTGGCGCAACGCCCAGACGACCTATCGTCGCAATTCCGAGCTCGCGAAGGAACGCTATCTGCCGCAGCAGGCCAGAGACGATGCCCGACAAGCACTGACGGTCGCGCGGTCACGCTGGCAGGCAGCCGAGCAGGCTCTGCGGCTGGCCATCAAGGGACCGCGGCTGCAGGACATCGCTGCCGCCCGCGCCCAGGTGGCGGCCGATACGGCGGCGTTCGCTTTGGCACACAAGGAGCTGGCCGATACGCATCTCTATGCTCCGGAGAATGGCGTGATCGACAACCGGATCCTGGAGCCGGGCGACATGACGAGCCCGCAGACCCCGGTGCTGACCCTCGCGCTGGACAATCCGGTGTGGGCGCGGGCCTACGTTCCGGAGCCTGCCCTGGGCGAGCTGCGCGAGGGCATGCGTGCGGTGATCTCGAGCGACAGTTTCCCCGGCAAGCACTTCGAGGGGTGGGTGGGGTTCGTTTCGCCGGTCGCGGAATTTACTCCGAAGACGGTGGAGACGGCACAGCTGCGCACCGAGCTCGTCTATCGCATGCGGGTCTATGCCTGCAACCCGCAGGGCGAGTTGCGTCTCGGCATGCCGGTCACGGTGACCATCCCCCTTCCGGGTCGCCCGGCCCAGGGCCAATCGATCCACCCCTGTGCCCGTTGATCCATGGCAACGGGCGCCCTGGTGTTCAAGGACGTGGACAAGCGCTTCGCGGCGGGCGGCGGACGCATCACCGAGGCGCTGAAGGGGCTCAGTGTCGAGATCGCGGCAGGCGTCATTACCGGTCTTCTCGGACCGGACGGCGCCGGCAAAACCACCCTGATGCGCCTGGCCGCGGGGCTGTTGCTGCCTGATCGCGGACAGATTTCGGTATTCGGGCACGACGCCACGAGCGAGGCGCGCGCCTCCTCCGGATCGATCGGATACATGCCGCAGCGCTTCGGTCTCTACGAAGATCTGACCGTACGCGAGAATCTGGAACTGTACGCCGACCTCCAGGGGCTTGCGGGCGATGCGCGTTCGGCGCGCTATGACGAACTGCTGGCGATGACCGCGCTCGGGCCGTTCGGAACGCGCCGGGCCGGTGCACTGTCCGGCGGCATGAAGCAGAAGCTCGGGCTCGCGTGCGTATTGCTGGGCACGCCGCGACTGCTGCTTCTCGATGAGCCGACGGTCGGCGTGGACCCGATTTCCCGCCGCGAGCTGTGGATCATCATCGAGCGTCTCGCGCGGGAAGGGGTCACGGTGCTGATGAGCACGGCTTACCTTGATGAGGCGGAACGCTGTCAGGATCTCGTGATGCTGAACGAAGGCAGACTGCTCGGCCAGGCCGGTCCGGAATCGTTTCGCGCGCCGCTCGTGGGGCGGTCCTTTCTGGTGCGTGCTGCGGATGGCGGGCGCCGCCGGTTGCAGCAGCAGCTCGCGCACCGGACCGGTGTCATCGACGCGCAGCTGCAGGCGAGCGAGGTCCGGGTCATTCTGTCTGAAGGTGCAACGCCGCAACCCGAACCCGGGGAGATCTGGGAGCAGGCGGTTCCGCGCGTCGAAGACGCTTTCGTCGCCCTGCTGCAGGGCGGACGTATTCGGCTGAAGCGTGAGGCTGCCGCAGTGGGTCCAGCTTCCGAACCGGTCCGGCTGCCTCCAGGCGTGGTGATCACAGCCCGGGATCTGCGGCGTTCCTTCGGAACATTCGAGGCCGTCAAGGGGGTGAGTTTCGACGTATCCACCGGGGAGGTATTCGGGCTTCTCGGCGCCAACGGTGCCGGCAAAACCACGGCATTCCGCATGCTTTGCGGACTGCTTCTGCCCACGGCGGGCAAGCTGAGCGTCGCCGGGGCCGACATGTATCACGCCGGCGCGTCGGCGCGCCAGCGCATCGGCTATGTGTCGCAGCGCTTCGTTCTTTATGGCAACCTGAGCGTGGCGCAGAATCTGCAATTCTTCGCCGGGGTCTATGGTCTCGGACGTGCGGCGCTCGATGCGCGCCTGCGCTGGGCCGAGGAGGAGTTCGATCTCGGACCGTACCGTTCGGTTAATGCCAGCGCGCTGTCGGTCGGCTACAAACAGCGGCTCGCGCTGGCCTGTGCGCTGCTCCATGAGCCGCAGATCCTGTTTCTGGATGAACCGACCTCCGGCGTGGATCCGCTCGCGCGCCGCGAGTTCTGGGAGCGCATCAATGCCTTGGCGCACGACGGTGTCACGGTGATGGTCACTACCCATTTCATGGAGGAGGCCGAGTATTGCGACCGCCTGGTGCTCATGTCGCAAGGCGAGGTGCTTGCATCCGGCACGCCACCGGAGATCCGTCGCCTCGCTCAGACCCCGGAGCGGCCGGAGCCGACGATGGAAGATGCATTCATCGTGCTGATCGCGGAACATGAGCAGAGCATCCGGAGAGCCTCATGAACCGGATGCGGCTGCGCGGCCTCATTCGCAAGGAATTCCTGCAGATCATGCGCGATCCGTCGGCGATCGCCATCGCCGTGGTTCTGCCGTTCGTCCTGCTGCTGCTTTTCGGATACGGTGTATCGCTCAACGCGCGGCGCGTGCCGCTGGCGCTGGTTGCGCCGCGCTCGCCGCAGGCGCAGGAACTTCTGGGGGGGTTCGAGCACTCGCCCTATTTCGTGCCGCGGCGCTACGCGACCATGGCGGCGGCGACTCATGCGCTCGTCCGCCGCCGGGTGGAAGGCATCGTGTGGCTGCGCAGTGACTTCGGGCGCCACGTGCTGGCACGGGGCAATGCGGGCATCGGCGTGTTCGTCAACGGTGTCGACGCCAACAATGCCGGTCTGCTCGAGGCCTACATCCGCGGAGTGTGGCTCGGCTGGCTTTCTCGCCAGGCGCAGGCCCAGGGCAGTACGCTCAGTGTTCCGGTCACGGTGGAGCAGCGCATCTGGTTCAATGCGGCGTTGCGCAGCCGCAATTATCTGGTGCCCGGCCTGATTGCCATCGTCATGACCCTGATCGGCGCGCTGCTCACCGCGCAAGTGGTGTCGCGCGAATGGGAACGCGGGACCATGGAGGCGCTTATGGCCACTCCGGTCAGCATGGCCGACATTCTGCTGAGCAAGCTCATCCCCTATTTCGCGCTCGGCATGGTGGGAACGGCGCTGTCGGTGGCGATGGCGGTGTGGCTGTTCACGGTCCCGCTCCGGGGTACGCTGCTTGTCCTGTTTTCGGCGTCCGGGCTGTTTCTGCTTGTCGCGCTGGGCATGGGACTGCTCATATCGACGGTTGCCAAGAACCAGTTCGTATCGGCGACGATCGCCATCGTTACGACCTTTCTGCCCGCGTTCATCCTGTCGGGCTTCATCTTTGATCTGAACTCGATGCCGTGGCCGGTCCGCCTCCTGACGCATATCGTCGCCGCCCGATATTTCGTCGCCATCCTTCAGACGGTATTCGGTGCGGGCGATTTATGGCCGGTGGTTCTGGCCAATGCAGCCGCCCTGTGCGTCATGGCGGCCTTCTTTCTCGGCCTCACCTGGCGGCTGTCGCGCAAGCGTCTGGACTGACGCCATGTGGCCGCGGATCCGGGCTTTGGTCATAAAGGAATTTCTGGCGCTGCTGCGGGACAAAGTGGCCAGAATGACGATGATTGTGCCGCCACTGCTGCAGCTGGTCATTTTTGGTTATGCCGCGACGTTCAACATCCGGGACATTCCTTACGCCGTATACGACCAGGATGGCGGCGCGGCGTCACACGAACTGCTGGCGCGTTTCGAGGGATCTTCGTTTTTCCGCCGCAAGGCGGTACTTACCGCCGAACGCCAGATCGCACCGGCGATCGACGACAAGCGCGTGCTGCTGGTCATTCACATCGGCCCGCAGTTCAGTCGCGATCTGCTGGCACACCGTCCGGCCCGGATCCAGGTGATCATCGATGGCAGAAACTCCAATACCGCGGCGCTCGCGGGTAACTACGTGAATGAGGTGGTGCAGGGGTTCGAAACCGAATGGGCCGCGACGCATGGCTGGCAGGCACCTCCCGCGCAGCTTGTCGTGCGCTCCTGGTTCAATCCGGATCTGCTGTCCCGCTGGTTCATCGTCCCCGGGATTATCGGGTTGCTCACGCTGGTGGTCACCTTGCTGGCGACCGGGCTGTCGGTGGCGCGCGAGCGGGAAAGTGGCACGTTCGATCAGTTGCTGGTTACGCCGCTGGGGTCGGCCGAAATCCTGCTCGGCAAGTCCGTCCCGGGATTTGTCATCGGGTTGATGGAGGCGACCGTGATCCTGGTTGCGGCTGTATTCTGGTTCGACGTGCCCTTCACGGGCAGCCTGGTGGCACTGTATCTGGGACTTGTCGTATTTCTGCTCTCCGGCATTGGAATCGGCCTGATGATTTCGTCCATGTCCGTGACCCAGCAGCAGGGGGCGCTCGGGGTTTTCCTGTTCATGGTCCCGGCGGTGATTCTTTCGGGATTTGCCACACCCATCGCCAACATGCCCGTGGCGGTGCAGTATCTGACTTACCTCGATCCACTGCGCTATTTCCTGGTGATTCTGCGGGGTACCTTCCTCCAGGGCGACGGCGCCGGCGTGCTCGGATCGCAGTACGCCGGGCTCGCGGTACTCGCACTCGCCAGCATGACGCTCGCCGCCTGGCTTTTCCGCCACCGCATGTCCTGAGGTGCGGGCAACGCTGTCCACCAGCGGCGATCCGCAGCGACCGATGCGCCGGCATGAGGCGACGGATTCTTGGATTGTCGGCAAGATCAAAAGCGCACCCGCGCCGGGTCTCGATGCATCGAGCGCGGTCGCGTTGTCGTGTCAGAGGCAATCCGCCGCGGCAATTCAGCCACCTGGCCGAGGGGGAACAGCCGGGTTTTCGCCGCAGGCATCACCGTGCATCGGGGCGTGAATTTTGATGAGGATCAATGTTCAGCGGGTCCGCTCAGGTATCGTGGGGCATCGGGAAAAATTCCCCGCGCGCGATGGCACGCTGCCCTGCTGGACTGTCAGCCTGCGGGTTGGGGAGCGCGCAGTCCGGCGGGTTGCAGGTCATCGACGGCGGCGCATGAACATACTGACGGTAAACTGCGGCAGTTCTTCGGTGCGCCTTGCGGCCTTCAGGAGTGCGGGCGAAGGCCGGCTGGAAATGTTTGCGGCGGTGCATGCGGATCTGACAACCGCGGCGGATGAGGATTTTCTCGCGCGCTTTATCGCACAGTACGGGCTGGCGGATGTTTCCGTGGTGGCCCACCGTGTCGTGCATGGCGGCGCCCTGCTGGTGGAATCGCGTTGCGTGGACAAGGCGGTCGAGCGCGAGATCGAGCGGCTCGAGCCGCTGGCGCCCCTGCATAACGAGCAGGCGCTGCGCTGGATACGTTCGTGCCGCACGCGCTTCGGATCTGGCATACCGCAGGTTGCGGTATTCGATACGGCGTTCTATTCCAATCTGCCCGATGCCGCGCGCAGCTACGCGCTGCCGCGACTGATGACGGAGA
The DNA here is from genome assembly GCA_021790335.1 of Pseudomonadota bacterium. Lineage (GTDB taxonomy): Bacteria > Pseudomonadota > Gammaproteobacteria > Acidiferrobacterales > UBA6901 > JAJYCY01. The sequence continues at coordinate 14,769 of JAJYEE010000005.1, forward strand.
AATACCGGTTGCGGCGCTACGGGTTCCACGGGCTTGCCCACCGGGCCATGTGGCGGCGATGGACGCAGCTGCACGAGGCGCGCGCCGGGCGCGGCCGGATCATCAGTCTGCAGCTCGGCTCCGGCTGCTCGGTGACCGCCATCCGGGACGGGGCGGCGCTCGATACCTCGATGGGGTTCTCGCCCCTGGAGGGCTTAGTCATGGCCACCCGCTGCGGGGATATTGACGCGGGGCTGCTCACCTATCTGCAGCGCAACGAGAAATTGACGCCGGACCAGACGGACCGAATGCTGGAGAAGCAGTCGGGACTTCTTGGCGTGTCGGGCGTGAGCGGCGATATGCGAGAGCTGCTTGCCGACGACGGCGCGCGGGCGCGGCTGGCGATCGATCTTTTCTGCTATCGAGCACGCAAGTATCTCGGTGCGTACCTCGCGGTACTGGGAGGAACCGAAGGCATCGTGTTCGGTGGCGGCATCGGTGAGCATGCGCCGCAGGTGCGCGAGCGCATCCTATCCGGCATGGAATGGTGCGGGGTCACGCTGGATCGGACCGCAAACGGCGCGGGCGGCGGCGAGCGGCGCATCAGCAGCGCCCAAAGCGCCGTGGATGTCTGGGTTTTCGCGGTGGATGAGGCCGGGGAACTTGCCCGCGAGGCGCTCGCGGTCATGGCGCGGCGGTGAGAGGGCCGTGTAGGTGCATCGTCTGGCGGATGGAGCAGTCTGGAGGGGTGAACATGAAGGAAACCGAAGATACAGTCTCCGGAGGCAGCAAAGGAACCAGGCACCGCACAGCCGCCGCCGGTCCGCTGTCGGCCGAGGAGTTGCGCAAGATGGACGCCTACTGGCGAGCGGCCAATTATCTGTCGATCGGCCAGATCTATCTGGTCGACAATCCGCTGCTTTCAAAGCCGCTCGTGCTCGAACACATCAAGCCGCGCCTGCTGGGCCACTGGGGGACGACCCCGGGGCTCAATTTCATCTATGTCCATATGAATCGGCTGATCAAGGCGCAGGATCTCAACGTCATCTACGTTGCTGGCCCCGGGCATGGCGGTCCCGGGCTGGTTGCCAATACCTATCTGGAGGGCAGCTACAGCGAGTTCTATCCCAACATTCCGTGCAATACGGAGGGCATGAAGCGGCTGTTCCGGCAGTTTTCCTTTCCGGGGGGCATACCCAGCCATGTGGCGCCGGAAACTCCCGGCTCCATCCACGAGGGCGGAGAGCTTGGTTATTCCCTGTCGCATGCATTCGGTGCCGTTTTTGACAATCCGGATCTGCTCGCATGCTGTGTCGTCGGCGACGGGGAAGCCGAGACCGGTCCGCTGGCCACGGCGTGGCATTCCAACAAGTTTCTGAATCCGGTACGCGACGGCGCAGTGCTGCCCATTCTTCACCTGAACGGCTACAAGATCGCCAACCCGACGGTGCTTGCGCGCATAGGCCACGAGGAGCTAGAGAGTCTGCTGACGGGCTACGGCTATCACCCGTATTTCGTGGAAGGTTCGGATCCTGCACTGATGCATCAGCAGATGGCGGCCACGCTGGATCGTGCGATTGCGGAAATCAAGGAGATCCAGGACGAGTCGCGGTTGCACGGGGTCGTGCAGCGGCCGCGCTGGCCGGCCATCGTGCTGCGCTCCCCCAAGGGCTGGACCGCTCCGGCTGAAGTCGACGGAAAGAAGCTGGAAGGCTATTGGCGCGCGCACCAGGTTCCGATCACCGGGATGGACAGCAATGCGCAGCGTGTAAAGCTGCTCGAGCAGTGGATGAAAAGTTATCGCCCCGAGGAGCTGTTCGACGGCAACGGGCGACTGCTTCCGGAACTGGCGGCCCTGGCGCCCACGGGTGACCGGCGCATGGGATCCAACCCTCACGCCAACGGTGGGCTGCTGCTGAAGGAGCTGAACCTGCCTGACCTGAGCGATTACGCGGTCCCGGTACCGCGGCCAGGCGCGGTACAGGGCGAGTCGACGCGCGTGTCCGGAACATTCCTGCGCGACGTGATGAAGATGAACCAGGCAGCATGCAATTTCCGGCTCATGGCCCCGGACGAACTTGTGTCCAACCGGCTCGATGCGCTGCTCGAGGTGACCGGGCGTGCATGGATGGCGGAAACGCTGCCGGAAGACGACCGCTTGGCGCGTGATGGCAGGGTGATGGAGATTCTGTCGGAACATACCTGCCAGGGGTGGCTCGAGGGATACCTGCTTACCGGACGTCACGGACTTTTTACCTGCTACGAGGCGTTCATCCACATCGTGGATTCTATGTTCAACCAGCATGCCAAGTGGCTCAAGGTGAGCAGCAAGGAGATTCCCTGGCGCCGTCCGATCGCCTCCCTCAACTACTTGCTTACTTCCCATGTATGGCGCCAGGATCATAACGGCTTTTCCCATCAGGATCCCGGTTTCATCGACCATGTGGTCAACAAAAAGGCCGATGTGATCCGGGTCTATCTGCCCCCGGATGCCAACACGCTGCTTATAGTCGTGGATTCCTGCCTGCGCAGCCGCAATCGGGTCAACGTGATCGTTGCCGGAAAGCAGCCCGAGGCGCAGTGGCTCGATCTGGATGCGGCGCGCAGACACTGCGCCACCGGCATCGGCATCTGGAACTGGGCGAGCAGCGATCAGGGCGGAGAGACCGATGTTGTCATGGCCTGTGCCGGGGACGTGCCGACGCTCGAAGTCCTGGCGGCCGTCGACCTGCTGCGGCGGAATCTGCCGCAGCTTCGCGTCCGCGTGGTGAATGTCGTCGACCTGATGACTCTGCAGCCGAAGGAGGAACATCCGCATGGGCTATCCGACAAGGATTTCGATGCGCTGTTTACCCCGGACAAGCCAATCATCTTTGCCTACCACGGGTATCCATGGCTGATTCACCGGCTGACCTATCGGCGCACGAACCATGCAAACATGCATGTGCGCGGCTACAAGGAAGAGGGAACCACGACTACGCCGTTCGACATGGCGGTGCGCAACGATCTCGACCGCTTCCACCTGGTGGAGGACGTGATTGACCGGGTACCGAGTCTCGGATATCGCGCAGCCCATCTGAAGCAGGCGATGCGCGACAGGCGTGTCGATCATTTCGAGTATATCCGGCGTCATGGCGAGGACATGCCCGAGGTGCGTGAGTGGCAATGGTCCTACTGAAGAGGCCCTTAGACCAGCGTGCCGGATCGTGGCCGGCACGAGCGAGGTTTTCCCCATGATCGCCACCAGGAGTCCGATGTCCGTCGAGATGCCCGTGGAGCTTCAACCTCTGGTTGAGCTGGCGACCGACATGTTCTGGACCTGGAGCCACGCAGGTGACGCCCTGTGGAGGGCGATAAATCCGGAAATCTGGGCGCAGACCGCGAATCCCTACGTCATTCTGCAGAACCTGTCGCCCGGGCGCATGCGGGAGCTGTCACAGGATGCCGTCGTTCGCAGAGAACTGGAGCGCCTGGTGCGCTCCAGACAGGACTACCTCAGTCGCCATTGCTGGCATGAGACGGTGGCAAACGCGCGCAGCGCGCCGGTGGCCTATTTCAGCATGGAGTTCGGTCTGAGCGAAGCGCTGCCGCTTTATGCCGGCGGCCTCGGGGTGCTCGCCGGGGATCATCTCAAGGCTTCGAGTGATCTGGGGGTTCCGCTGGTCGGCGTGGGATTGCTCTATCAGGAGGGCTACTTCCGTCAGACCTTCGATGCCGGCGGCCAGCAGCAGGAAACCTATCCCTATAACGATACGACAAGCCTGCCGATCGTTCCGGCAGAGACCGGCACCGATGGCTGGCTGCACGTGTCGATAGAATTTCCGGGGCGTCTGGTCAGGTTCCGGGCATGGCAGGTGCGCGTAGGGCGGATCATGCTCTATCTGCTGGACAGCAACGATCCGCTCAACAGTCCTCGCGACCGCGGCATCACCAGCCGACTCTATGGCGGTGGTCAGGAACTGCGTCTGGTGCAGGAAATCGCACTGGGTATCGGCGGCTGGCGCATGCTGGAGGCGCTGGGACTGGAAGTGGAGGTGTGTCACCTGAACGAGGGGCATGCCGCATTCGTGACGCTCGAACGGGCGCGGGCATACATGCAGTCGCATCATGTGGATTTCTGGGAAGCGTTGTGGGCGACCCGTGCCGGCAACGTCTTCACCACCCATACTTCGGTGCCATCCGGATTCGACAGTTACAAATCATCGCTGCTGGCGCACTACGGTGGCGATTATTCCGCGGGATTCGGCATTTCCGCCTCCGAACTTCTGGCGCTGGGGCGGAAAAATCCGGCTGATACCGGTGAACCGTTCAATATGGCCTATCTGGCCGCACGTACCTGCGGTGTGATCAACGGCGTGAGCCGCTTGCACGGAGAGGTGAGCCGGGGCATTTTCCAGGGCCTGTATCCGCGCTGGCCGCAGCGTGAGGTTCCGGTCAGGCATGTCACAAACGGTGTGCACGTGCCGACCTGGGATTCGTCGTGGGCTGACCGGATCTGGACCGAGACCTGCGGAAAGGACCGCTGGCTGGGAGCACTCGAAGATCTCGGTCCGGCGATCGAGGCTCTGGACGATGAGACCGTTTGGGCCTTTCGCGGCCGGCAGCGCCGCGATCTTGTGCACTACGCGCGCCAGCGGCTTGCCCGCCAGCTCGGTCAGCGCGGGGCGGACGCTCGGGCGGTGGCAGGCGCGCGCGACATCCTCGACCCGAACGCCCTGACCCTCGGTTTCGCGCGGCGTTTCACCGAGTACAAGCGGCCCAATCTGCTGTTGCGCGACACCCGGCGCCTGGTGCGGCTGCTGACCAACCATGACCAGCCGGTCCAGATCATCGTGGCCGGAAAGGCGCATCCCCTCGACGAGGAGGGAAAGCGGTTCGTGCGCCAATGGGTCGAGTTCGTGCAGCGATCCGAGGTGCGAACGCGCGCGGTGTTTCTCGAAGACTATGACATGACGCTGGCCCAGGAGATGGTGCAGGGCGTCGACCTGTGGATCAACACGCCGCGACGCCCGTGGGAAGCCTGCGGCACGAGCGGCATGAAAGTGCTTGTGAACGGAGGCATAAACCTGTCGGAGCTTGATGGCTGGTGGGCCGAGGCGTATTCGCCGGAGGTCGGCTGGTCGCTCGGCGACGGTCGTGAGCATAGTGAGCCGGACTGGGATGGGATCGAGGCCACCCAGCTGTATCAGCTGCTCGAACAGGAAGTGTTGCCGGCGTTCTACGGGCGCGATGCCGATGGGATCCCGCACCGCTGGGTGGCGCGCATGCGTGCCAGCATGGCACGGCTTGCACCCAGATTCAGCAGCAACCGCATGCTGCAGGAATACGTGCAGAACATATATCGGCCGGCCGCTCAGACCTTCCAGCAGCGCGTGGCTGATGCGGGGAAGGGTGCGCGCGAGCTGCGTGCGTGGGAACAGAACCTAGTGCGACACTGGCATGGAATCCATCTGGGCAATCTCGAGGCGTGGCAGGAATCCGACGGCTGGTCGTTTTCGCTGGCCGTGTATCTCGGAGAAATCCTGCCGGAGGAAGTGGCGGTCCAGATCTACGCGGATGAGGCAGAGGCCCAGCCGCCGGTGCAGGTGGCGCTGGAACGCCAGGCGGCGATACCGGGCGCGGCAAACGGCTATGTCTACCGTTGCCGCATCGCCAGCACACGCCCCGTGACACATTTTACCCCGCGGGTTGTCCCCTACCATCCGCATGCACACGTGCCGCTCGAGCTCAACCTCGTGCTGTGGGGGTTGAGCGCGGTGAGCGTACATTTGTTGCCGGGCAGCGGATAAGCCATGAATCCCGGAGCCGGGGTGGAAAGGCGCAGGACGGGTTCTGCCGAATCGTTGCGCGGCCGCAGGCAGGCGCGGTCTGACCGGTCCGGCAAGCGCTGCGGGTATTCAGTTCAGGCGGACGTGCGCCGGCAGCACGATCTGCGAACGCAGCAGCGCATTGCGTGCCTCCCACTCCAATGCGGGTTCCAGTGCGTCGAGGAAGCGGGTTTTGCCGCCGATGCGTACCGCGATGGGAATGCCGTCGCGGAACAGCACGCGGTTTCCGTACAGCGCCGGAATGCGTGTCCCAGGCGTAAGGATCCCGACAAGGTTCAAAGGATCGGACGCGCTGATCGATACCAGCGTCCCGTTCGGACTCCGCTTACGCAAGGCGCGCAGCGCGTCAATTGCGCCCGGCAGGGCGTATTGCTCGCCGGTGAACCCGGCGACGAAGCGCCCGCCCCGGATTTCGCCACGCGCCTCAAGTCGCCGGTACACGCGCAGCAGTTCGTACCAGGAAGGTAGCCACGCGCCTTCCCGCTCGAGCAACCGCTTGAAAATCACGCCGTAGCGGCGCAGCAGCTGGAGTGCGATCTGTTCGACCATCTCGTATTCGCTGCCGGACTTCGCCCCCGGTCCGAGCTGGGCAACCGCGATCGCTTGGCCGGCCTGGGGGTGTGGATCGAGCAATGTCCAGCGCCCGGCATTCGCGATTCCCGAAGAGGATGTGCGCACGTGGGCACGTGCGCGCCGCTGTCGCTCGTGCGGAGCGATCAGTGCCCGCAGACCGCTGAAGCTGTCGGAGTGCGCAAGCCCGGTCGCCACGAGTTCGCCCAGCGCCTCCTCAGTCTGGGCCCGCAGCAGGCCGCCCACGCGCAAAAGCTCCTCGAAAAACGAGGCGCCCTGTGCAGCCAGTAAGCCCGCCAGCGCCTGAGCCCGGGTCGAAAGCTGCGCATCGGTGGGATGGCGTGCGTGTGCCAGTGCGCGCCACAGGCCCAGATGCGGGCGCGCCACCAGTGCAATGGGTGCGGTGCGCACCGAGGCGGCCGCACGCTCTCTGCCAGGGGTGGACCGGGGTGGCGTGAGCCGGGCCCACGTGACGCGACCCGAAAGGCACAGGCTGTCTAGCCACTGCGGATCGTACTGTGGTACGCGGCTTGCCAGGATGTCCTGCTCCCAGGCGCTGCTGGCCGCTTCGAAGCCCTCGAGCTGGTCGATGACTGCTGCCAGGGCTTGAGGCCCCTCACGCGGCGGATCGGATCCCAGGCCATGCCATTCGAGCAGAAAACGCAGAAAGTCAGCCGCACTGACTGGTTCGATTTCGGCGCGCAGCTGCTTGAGGGTGTAGCGATGAATCCGTGCCAGAAGCCGGCGCTCGCACCATTCGGTCTCACCGCCCCCGCTGGCCGGTTGCGGAGAGAAGCGCCCGCGCAGCACGAAACCTTCGGCTTCGAGCGCTGCCAGGGCGTGCTGGACCGCATCCGGATCGGCGCCGATATGGTCCGCGAGGGTCGCGGCCGTGACCGGACCGAGCCCCTGCAGGCGCCCGCGCACCAGTTCCCTCGTAGCTTCGTCCGCAGTCCAGACGCGCAAGCCGGACTCGGTAGGCGGGTTGATCGGCGGTTCGGCTTGCGCTTCCGGAAATACAGCGAGCAGCAGCGGTAGCTGTTCGGCTGCCGCCCACAGCAAGGCCTTGCCGGTGCGTAACTGTGTTGCCCGGCGGGCAGCAGCCAGCTGTTCGAAGTGGGCCGCCCATCCGCTGGACAGCCCTTCACGCTCGCTGACAGTGAGCAGCACCATCAGGGCATCGTGCAGTTCATCGGCGTTTGCGGCTTCCGGCCATGCCTCTTCTTGAACGCGGCGTATCGCCGCCGGGTCGAGCCGGCCGAGATCGGCGGCGGAAACTGGGTCGAGCCAACGTCGGCTCATGACTGCCTGGGTGCGACGCTCCTCGAGCGGCGCATCGTCGAGAAAGGCGTAAGGCTTGGCGTTGAGGATTTCCTGCGCAAGCGGCGAAGGATGCGGCAGGTCGCGTGCAACGATCGTCTTTTCGCCGTGCTCCAGGCCGCGCAGGAGGCGGACGAGACCGTCGATGTCCATGGCTGTTTCCAGACAATCGGAGATCGTCTGATTGACAAGCGGATGGTCGGGGACGGCGCGCTCGCCCACGATATTTTCGGCACAGGCGATCTGGTCGGGAAACACGACGGCAACCAGATCCTCTGCCTGCATGCGCTGCAGGGCGGGTGCGGTCCTGACGCCGCCGCGGCTGCGCTTGATTGCGAGCGCGATGGTGGCGTTCCAGCGCCAGCGCGTGGTGAACAGCGGTGCAGCCAGCAGCGCCTGGACCAGTACTTCGCGGACACTGGTGCTTTTCAAATAGTGCGCGACGTCTTCCAGCTCGAAACTGTGGGTCTCGCCGAGTGACAGCACGATCGCATCCTCGGTGGCCGCCGCCTGCAGCTCGAAGTTGAATTTCCGGCAGAAGCGCTTGCGCAGAGCGAGGCCCCAGGCCCGGTTGATCCGGCTGCCGAACGAAGCATGCACGACGAGCTGCATGCCTCCGGCCTCGTCGAAAAACCGCTCGAGTACGATTGTCTGCTGGGTCGGCAAGGTTCCGAGCATGGCCTTGGCCGCCGCGAGGTACTCGGTAATCTGGGCAGCGGCACCTGCGCTCAGGCCGAGATTACCGGACAGTTCCGAGGCCGTCCGCGCAATCGATTCCGGACCCACCTCCGCGAGTGAGCGCGCGATGTCGGCGCGCAGGCGCGAAACCGCGGCGGACAGCTCATCGCTGCGTGCCGGTGCCTCGCCGATCCAGAAGGGAATGTTCGGAGGCTGTCCCTGGGCATCTTCGACGCGCACCCGGCCCGATTCGATCCTGCGGATGCGATACGAGGTGTTGCCCAGCTGAAAGACATCGCCGGCCATGCTTTCGACCGCAAAATCCTCGTTCAGCGTACCGATAAAGACGTCCGCCGGTTCGAGGACAACCTGATAGTCTGCGCTGTCGGGAATCGCACCGCCGCAGGTGAGTGCCGTGAGGCGGGCGCCCTTGCGCGCGCGCAGGCGCCGGTTCACGCCATCCCGGTGCAGGTAGGCGGAACGCCGGCCGCGGCGCGTGCTGAAACCTTCTGCGAGCATGCGCACAACATCATCGAACTCGGCGCGCGTCAGGTCATGGTAGGGATAGGCGCGGCACAGACGTTCGTAGAGCTCATCTTCGCCCCAGTCGCGCGCCGACACCTCGGCAACGATCTGCTGTGCCAGAACATCGAGCGGTTTGGACGGAATGGTCAGTCGGTCGAGCTCGCCGCGCCGTACCGAATCCAGCAAGGCGGCGCACTCCACAAGTTCGTCGCGGCTCAAGGGGAACAGCCGGCCGCGCGGGGTGCCCCCGATCGTATGTCCCGACCGTCCCACACGCTGAAGAAACGTGGAGATCGACCGCGGCGATCCGATCTGGCACACCAGATCGACGTCGCCCACGTCGATGCCGAGTTCAAGCGAGGCGGTGGCCACCAGCGCCTTGAGATGGCCGGACTTGAGCCGCCTTTCGGCATCCAGACGCTGGTCTTTGGCTAGGCTTCCATGGTGGGAAGTGACCTGGTCCTTGCCCAGGCGTTCGCTCAGATGGCGCGAGACGCGTTCTGCGAGGCGGCGGGTGTTGACGAAAACGAGCGTGGTTCTGTGGGCGGAGACCAGCTCGGTCAGTCGCTCGTAGATTTCCTCCCAGGCTTCGGTCGACATTACTGCGTCGAGGGGCGTATCCGGCAGTTCCAGGCCGAGGTCCCGCTCGCGCATATGGCCAATGTCCACGATGGTGCAGTCGGTCGCCTCCCTCCCGGTGAGGAATCGGGCCAGTTCCGAAATCGGCTTCTGGGTCGCGGACAGGCCGATACGCACGAACGGCCGCTCGACCAGGGCGCTCAGCCGCTCCAGAGACAGGCTCAGGTGGGCGCCGCGCTTGGTGCCGGCGACAGCATGAATTTCATCCAGGATCACGGTACGGACGCCGCCCAGCATTTGCCGCCCCGATTCTGCTGTCAGCAGCAGATACAGGGACTCGGGCGTTGTCACCAGTATATGGGGAGGCCGCCGGATCATGGCCGAACGCTCTGCGGGCGTGGTATCGCCGCTGCGCACCTGGGCGCGGATCGCCACGCTACCCAGGCCTGCCGACTGGATCTGCGCTGCGATGCCGGCGAGCGGGTCGCGCAGATTGCGCTCGATATCGTTGGAAAGAGCCTTCAGCGGCGAAACATAAAGAACCTGGGTCCTGTCTTCAAGTTCACGCTCTGCAGCCTGCCGGACGAGCACATCGATGGCGGCAAGAAAAGCGGCCAATGTCTTTCCCGAGCCGGTGGGCGCGGCAATCAGGGTATGACGGCCGCTCTGGATTGCGGGCCATGCCGCACGTTGCGGAGGGGTGGGTGTACCGAATTTCCGGACAAACCAGGCATGAACGGCCGGGTGGAAACGAACCGTGCGCATCGTGAAAGGTTATCATGTCGTGCCATAGCCGGTCATCCGTGGCAGGGGAAGGCGCCTGGGCGCTCGTTGCCAGCGTCGCTGAAAATCGGCGTGCGCTGGCTGTGACCCGCGGCCGGCACCGCGGCGCCATGGCGTGCCGCGAGTGGGTGGCCTCGGCCGGCATAATTCGGTAGCATCGGATTCCTATGAAACGGTATGCAAGGATGCTCAATACCGGACCGAGGTGACCATGCCCCTACCCGATTATCGAGGCGGCAGCATCGTGAACCTCATGGCCTCCTTGGTTGCCGGGCTGGGCGGCGGCGACATCGGTTATGTTCCGCTGGCGGCTCTGGAGGCGGAGGCGGTCACCCGCCGCCGGCATGTGGTATTGCTGGTCGTGGATGGACTTGGCCACGAATATCTGACCCGTTCCGAACCGGGGGTGGCCCTGCGGCGCGGGCTGAGGGGGCGCATCACCTCGGTGTTTCCGTCCACGACCGCGACCGCGATTACTACGTTCCTGACTGCGGCCGCCCCGCAGCAGCACGGCCTTACCGGCTGGTTTACGTATTTCCGCGAACTCGGCAGCGTTATTGCCGTGCTTCCCTTCCAGGATCGCCATGGAGGCGCGGGCCTCGATGAATCCGGCATCGATGCGGCGCGGTTCTTCGGGCACCGATCGGTGTTCGATCGCATCGGTCGCCGCTGCTACACCGTGACACCGCAGCGTCTGATCGATTCGGCGTTCAATGTTGCCCACAGCCATGGGGCGATACGTCGTGCCTACACCACGCTTCCGCAGTTTTTCGATGCGATCGGAAAAGGTCTCGATGAGGGCGGCGAACCGAGCTTCACCTATGCCTATTGGCCGGAACTGGACCGGCTGGCGCATGAGCATGGCGTAGCGAGTCGCCAGGTGTCGATGCACCTGGAAGAGCTTGATGCCGCCTTTGACTATTTCATCGATGTCATACGCGGTCATGATGCCATCGTAATCGTGACCGGAGATCATGGGTTCATCGATACAAGCCCGGACAGCGTCATCGAGCTGGAAGCCCATCCGGCCCTGTCTGAGACCCTGGTCATGCCGTTGTGCGGAGAGCGACGCGCAGCGTTCTGCTATGTACATCCGGACAAATGCGTGCAGTTCGAGGACTACGTCACGACACGACTAGATCGTGAGGCAACCCTGGTCAAGAGTACCGAGCTGCTGGCTCAGGGCTACTTCGGCCTTGGAGCACCACACCCACACCTGAGCGACCGGATCGGCCACTATGCGCTCATCATGAACGAGAACTTCGCAATCAATGATTCGGTTGCAGGCGAGCAGCGGCACGTCCAGATTGGTGTGCACGGTGGCCTGAGTTCCGAGGAGATGTTTGTTCCGTTGATCGTATTTGCGCCCTGACGCCGGCGCTGCCGTGGCACGGCGATGCCCGGGCGCAGGCATGCATGACCCCGGCGGCCGGTATACAATAGCTGCGACGTCCCGTCCGCCCGGAATGGATGCGCCGGGACGCATGGTCTGCGGCACAGGTGGCTGCATTCGACGTTGACGGGCCGTAGCATCACGGTGCTACCTAGGTTCCGCGGCAGATTCCAGACCTGGATGCAATCAGCGGAGGTGGCTCGTGTACAAGAAGATCATGGTTCCGGTGGATGGCAGCGACACGGCAAATGCGGCCCTGCAGGAGGCCATCAAGCTGGCCCGCAGCGAGTCCACGGGATTGCGCATCATCCACGTTGCCGATTCTTCGGCCGCCGTCTGGGATTCCGAGTTCACTCCCATAGACCTTGAACAGATCCGGGAATCGGTGCGCAGCTTCGCGCGCGGCGTCCTGGAGCAGGCGCAACGGACGGCTCGCGAGGCGGGCATCGAAGCGGAAACCCGGCTGATAGAGATGGAAACGCCTGGTCAGCGGGTCGCCAAAGTCATCGCCGAGCATGCCCGTGAATGGTCCGCCGATCTCATCGTGATCGGTACGCACGGACGCCGCGGCATAGACCATTTTCTGCTCGGGAGCGTTGCCGAAGGCGTAATGCGCCTGTCGCCGGTACCGGTTCTGCTGGTTCGAGGACACCGCTAGGCGGGCGGCCATCAGGCTGCGGAGCCGAACTTGCCGCTGGCTACCCAAATCGCCTGGGGTCCCTCGTAACCCTCTTCTTCGGCGTAAGTCACTTCGGTGCCCAGATCCAGGTGCCCGAAATCCAGGTCGCGCAGGCAATTCGCGTGGAAGTAGATGTCGCGATTGTCGGCGGTCCGCAGAAAGCCGTATTCCTGTGCCGGAAACAATCGAAATATACGCGCATGCTGTACGGTCTCATGGGTTTTCACCTCGCCGCGCTCGCGTCGCGCATATTCCTGCAGCTGACGTCTGGCAGAATCGAATGCATCGCGAATGGCGACATAGGCATCTTCGTGCGAGTCGTTGCCGGACGGGTCGCGTGTTATCGCGATTTCACTTCCGGGTACCGTGATGTCGATGCGTACCTGGTAGCGTTTGCCCTGATGCCGATGCCGGTGTGCGGCCTCGATCAGGACGCGGCAACTTGTGATCCGGTCGTAGAACCGATTGAGTTTTTCGGCTTTCTTGCGGATTGCCTCATCGAGAACCTCCGAATGGGGCATGTCGCGTACTGTGATTTGCAACGGAGCGGCCATAAGTCAGACTCCCGTTCGTGAATTGGCGTATTGGACCCGCAAATGTCGCACGGCCAACCGATTCCCTGACGCCAGCTTTCGTGGCTCAGGTCGGGACGTTGTCTTCGGCAGGATCGCATTTCGCAGCAAAAAACCTGTTTGCCGAGACATTGCCGATATTGTTGACGGAGTAGCTGCACCATAAATATATGGATCATTTCCGGTTTCAGGGCCGCCCAACCGGGCAGACCCGGATCCGCTCTACGATCGGCGCCGGCGCATCGTCTTGCCCTGGATCGCACGCTTCACGGGTGTTTCCGCCCGTCGCAGTGACCGCTGTTGCAGGCGACCGGATGGATTTTGCGGATTTCGCCTGTCATAAAGCGGGTACGCCTTTCTTATACACAATTCCGCTGTTTTGTGATTTGATCCAAGTCAGACTTGGGATGGCAAGGTGCTCCGGGATTTTGGGGCCGCAGCCGGAATGCCGGAAGGGCTTGGCGCGCGCGTGCAGGGCGGGCCGTGCCTGGCAGGGCACCCGGGGGGAGACGCTGCCCCGTGTGTGTTGCCGGACGGGCCGGTCTAGGGCGTGTCGTGCCCGGGGCGGACTCTATGTCTGCGCCTAACAGCGGGTCATAACGGGACGGAGATTTCATGCGCTATTCAATTTACGGACATCACCCCCACACTGCGGTCACCGACCATATGGTGTTGTTTACGGTGGCGCTGTCGCTGTTGATTGGTGTGGTGCTGGTGCGCCTTGGCATGTATGGACGGCAACGATGGCTTACTTTCTGGGGCGGCAGCCTCGTGCTGGCCGCGCTGATCTATCTGATGGTCATTTGGCTGGGCTAGGGGCAGGGCAATCGGACGGCGGTTCAGCCCGTTGAATACAGGAACGACGCGGGATATCCTGAATGTGCGCGCCGCAAGCCGGCCGCCAAGCCGGAGCGCATCGCCTACCGAATCCGAACGATAATCCTGCCGCGCCGATTGCGTCGCCATCACCACGGCGCGGGCGTGTTGCTGACGGAGAAACAGTCATGAAGCCCGAGTTCTGGTTGGAGCGGTGGCAGAACAATGAGATCGGTTTCCACCAGACCGAGATCAATGCGCATCTGCGAGACTATTGGACACATCTGCAGATACCGCCCGGCGCGCTGGTATTTGTGCCGCTATGCGGGCGTACACATGACATGATCTGGCTGCGGGAGCAGGGTTACCGGGTTCTTGGAGTCGAGCTAAGTCCGATTGCGGTACGCGACTTCTGTGCGGAAAACCGCCTGCAGGTCCAGGTGAAGACCCAGCCGCCGTTCGATCGCTGGGAGTCGGACAGACTGACTCTGCTGCGCGGCGACCTGTTCGAATTGAGCGCCGGCGACCTGGCAGATGTCGCTGCGGTTTATGATCGCGCGTCGCTTATTGCCTTTCCTCCGGAGATGCGCCAGCGGTACGTCAGAAAGCTCGCCTCGATACTGCCGCCATCCGTGCAGACGCTTCTGGTAGTGATGGACTATCCGCAGGAGCAGATGTCGGGTCCTCCCTTCTCGGTTTCGGAGCGCGAAGTGCGGGCCCTTTACGAACCGGAGTATCGCGTAGAGCGGTTGCATACGCGGGATGCCCTCGACGAGAATCCTCGGTTCCGGATGCGCGGGCTCACGCAGCTTATCGAAATGGTCTTTCATATCCGTCCCCGTGTCGCAGGGCGCGCGGAATAACGCTGCCGGCGGCGGCACCGGCCGATGCGGTTCGGTGAACATGGAATCGCTTCACGGCTGATCGCGGAGCACTGCGCGAAGCCGAATCGCGCTCCCGCATTCATCCCGGGACCGGCAGGTGGTGATCTGCCTTACCGTCTTCCCGGGTATTTCGTTACACTTGTCCGGATGGCACTCCTCAAGGCAAAAAAAAAGCGCAAATCGAAATCCGCCCGAGGCGCCAGCGCCCGTACCGGATTGGCACCCCGCAAGATCACGCGCGGTCTGGTGGCTGCGGAAATTGCGCTGGGGCTGGAGGCTCCCGATCTTCTCCCCCTGGTGGAGCAGGTGCGCTTGGCCGGCGGTGCCGCCATTGGCGGTTATCGCGAACCGCTTTCTGGCCGGCCGCTGCTGCTGGCGGCATTGCCGCTTTCGGCAGTGCAGCCAACGCCATTCCAGAGAGACCTGTCTCCAACGCATACCAAGCGTCTCGCACGGAGGATCGAGGAGGCCGGTGCGTTTCTGGATCCGCTCATCGTCGTGCGCGGCCAGGACGGAAAGTTGTGGACCCCCAATGGCCGGCATCGGCTGGCGGCCGCCAAGGTGCTGGGGCTGCGCCAGATCACGGCCTTAGTCTCTCCGGATGAAGATCTGGCATTCCGTATTTTGGCCCTGAATACGGAAAAGTCGCACAATCTCAAGGACCGCAGCCTTGAAGTGATCCGTATGGCACGAAACCTCGCAGGTCGCAGACCGGCAGCCAGGGAATCGGAGTTCGCCGCCGAGTTTGAATCCCCAGAATTGCTGACTCTGGGGCTTGTATACGAGAAGAACAGCCGGTTTGCGGGAGGCGCCTACGGTCCGTTCCTGCGGAAGGTTGAGCGCTTCAGCGAGAGTCGCCTTTCTGCCAGCATCCGGAAACGCGAAGGGTTTGCGGCGCGAATCGAGGCAATCGATGCCGATGTCCGGCGGATCATCGCCGGTCTTCAGGCCCGAGGGTTCAATTCGCCCTATCTTCGCAACTACGTCGTGGCACGCATCAATCCGCTGCGCTTCCATCAGGTAAAAAAAGGCAGTGCCGGGCCACCCATGCCGATGGCCGCAGCGCTTACGCGCATGGCTGCGGCCGCCCGGAAATTCGATCTTGGGTCGGTCAGACCCGGAGATCTCGCGCTGGTGGCCGCGACAGCGGGAACTGAGGCCTAGCGCCCTCCAGGGACGGTGTTTCGACTCTGGGTATCGCGCCATGGTCGATACGGCCTGTAGACCGGGCCAGGACTTCTCCGCCATTCTGGTAAACTGTAGCGATATGTTCTGCAACCAGCGGTGAGGAGTTTCGATGAACGATTCCGAAACGGACCCGGATACTGCATTCAACGACGTATTCCACAAGGCGGTAGAGCTGGGAAACCGCCAGGCCAACAGCGACGAGGAAGCCGACCTCTGGGACATCGCCGACGGTCTGCTGGCGGGCGCCGTACAATACTGGCTGTATTCGCGCCAGCCCTGCGGAGATCCGCGCTGCGAAGACTGCGCCTCTATCGGCACGGCCGACATGCGTCTGGCGGAACTGCAGCGGCTGATCAGGCAGTTCGCCGAAGAAAGCGAATACTATCATTCGCCATCCGACACCAACGCCGGGCGCGCATAGACCCGCCTGTGCACCGCCGAGTGCGGTCATGTGGAGCAGGAGCTTGCCCCCCGGGAATCTCCCTTGTCGCATTCCGTCCCGATGGGCGGATGCGCGTATTGCGCAGATCGCCCCGGGGTGGCGCGCAGAATGCGACGGCGCCGCTGGTTCAGTTGTGCTCGAGAAGAACAGGCCGGGTTGCCCGCACGCAAGGAGCCACAATGCTTGCGCACGTGCAGCGAACATTCGAATCCGGTTCCGGAACGCCGCCGGTCATATTGACCGGTCGGGCAGTACAATGCGGTAGGTGTTCCATGGTGGGCCGGCTGCTGCAATTATCTTCGCCAGCGCGTGCGCGTCGAACGAACCGTATGCCTGTGACTCATCCCAGAGCGTCAGAGTCCGAATGGCGGAATCGAGTCGATAGCGTCCGCCGCCCATCACCCGCAGTTCCGGATAGTCGACCTGAAGTTCCTTCGATGTAAGCCAGCGGTGGGGGATTTTCTGGTCTACCAGGAAATGCGCCAGAATCTGATTGTGATAGCGATGCAATTCGCTCGAAGCGAACAGCAGATATTCCTTTCCGTGAACAGCGACTTCCAGGAACTTCCCCTCGCTCAGAGCCGGTACCGGCCTGCCTGGAGGATGGTAGACCCGGATTATCACGCAGGATGCAGCCGAGGCCCGAATGGCCCCGCATGCCGGTCGTTGCAGCAAGCTCGGGCGTCAGGCGGTGCCGACGCGGGCCGCCGCTCGGACAAGGCGGTCGTTGCGATAGTCATCGATGGCTTCACGAATCTCCTTTTCCGTGCTCATGACGAAGGGTCCGTACTGGACGACCGGCTCGTTCAGCGGATGTCCGGCAACCAGGATCAGGCGTGCGCCCCGCTCGCCGGCGGTGAGCGCTACCTGGTCTCCGGCGCCAAGCACCACCAGATTGTGTGTGGCGACCCTTCGCTCGCCGATCCGGATTTCCCCTTCGAACAGGTAGAGAAACGCGCTCAGCGCGCCGTGAAGCGCATGACTGAACTCGGCATTCGGCGCGAGCGCGACATCGAGATACAGAACCTGGGTAAGCGGGTCATCGACCGGACCGCGTTGCGAAGCATATTCGCCGCTAATGACCTTGACGTGCACGCCGCCTGCATCGACTTCAGGGATGCGTGCGGCCGGAAACTCCTGGTATCCCGGCTGGCTCATTTTTTCGGCCGCCGGAAGATTGATCCAAAGCTGAAAGCCGCGCATAAGACCGTTGGTCTGTTGCGGCATTTCCGAATGGATGACGCCGCTGGCCGCTTTCATCCACTGGATTCCGCCGGCGCGCAGATCCCCGCGGTTACCCATGCTGTCCTGGTGCAGCATGTGCCCATCCAGCATGTAAGTCAGCGTGATGAAGCCGCGGTGGGGGTGGTCGGGAAATCCGGCAATATAGTCATCCGGGTTTTCGCTGGCGAAATGGTCGAGCATCAGAAAAGGATCCAGGTGGCGCAGCCCCGGAGTTCCAAGCGTTCTGTGTACGACGACACCGGCCCCTTCCGAAACGGCCAGCGCCTGGATAACCTGTTCGATCTTGCGTAGGGTCACTGGACTGGTCCTCCCGGTGGCGGTATTGCGGAGAGCAGGACGCGGGGCATGCCCCGGATTTTCGTCTGCGGCAGACGGATTCTGCGCCTGTATAAATCGATGCTCAAGTCGGGACAGCGGGGCCTTTGCTCAAGCCGGGCGATTGACCACAAAAAGCAAGAGGACAAGCGTCGCGCAAAGGATGCCCCCGCCAGCCGCCTGCGGGCCGATTCCGAAAACGTCAGCCTTCGCGCATCCGGCGACGGGCCGAAGCGCTGCGTCTGTGCAGAAATCCGGCAAGCGCCCGGGCGGTGTGGGAATGGTGCTTGTGTGCGATGACATCGGGCGCGCCCTGGGCGACGATGCGCCCGCCGCTGTCGCCGCCTTCCGGACCGAGGTCTATGATCCAGTCCGCTTCCGCGATTATGTCGAGATTATGTTCGATCACCACGACGGTGTTTCCGGATGCAACCAGCCGGTGGAGCACGTGTATGAGCTTGTCCACGTCCGCCATGTGCAGACCGACGGTGGGCTCGTCAAGGATGTACAGGGTGTGCCGGGCGGTGGTCGCCGGGGCGGACCTGGACCGCAGGCGTGCGGTGGGGCTGTTTTTGGCCAGCTCGGTCACCAGCTTGATGCGTTGCGCTTCCCCGCCGGAGAGGGTCGGACTGGGCTGGCCGAGAGTCAGATATCCGAGACCCACGTCCTGCAGCAGGCGCAATGCCCGGTGGATGCGCTCTTGGGCGGCGAAGAACTCCGTCGCCTCGTCTATGCTCATTGCGAGCACCTCGGCGATATTTTTGTCCTTGAAACGCACCATCAGCGTTTCGGTACCGAAGCGAGCGCCCGCGCAGGCTTCGCACGCCACCGTCACGTCCGGAAGGAAACTCATCTCTATTTTCTTGACGCCCTGGCCTTCGCACGTCTCGCAGCGGCCGCCCGGGGTGTTGAAGGAGAATCGTGCCGGCGAGTATCCGCGCAGGCGCGACTCGACTGTTGCCGAAAACAGCCGGCGGATCTGGTCCCAGAATCCGACGTAGGTGGCCGGACAGGAACGCGGTGTCTTTCCGATCGGCGTCTGGTCGACTTCCAGCACGCGGCCGATTGAATCCATGCCTCGAATCGCGCGGCAGCCGCGCAGCGGAGGCATGCGGCCGCTGCGCGCCTGCAGGACGTGACGCAGGTTCTCGTACAGGATCTGCCGTACCAAAGTGCTCTTGCCGCTGCCGCTGATTCCGGTGACGCATACCAGCCGTCCCAGCGGGATGCGTGCATTGAGGTTTTTCAGGTTGTTCAGTCGGGCTTTCTCGATCTCGATGCTGGCTGTGACCGTTTTTCCGGAAAAGTGCACCGGCCGGTATTGAAAAAGCGGATGGCTCATCGGATTCGCCAGGCAGCGTCCGGTGATCGACTCCGGGTTCGCCAGCAAAACGTCGAGGGTTCCTTGGGCAACCACGCGTCCACCGTTGATGCCGGCGCCGGGGCCGAGGTCGATCACGTGCTGAGCCTTGCGGATGGTCTCCTCGTCGTGTTCGACGACAAGCAGGGTGTTACCGTTGCGCCGTAGTGCCTGTAGCGCCCCGAGAAGCATTCGATTGTCATGCGGGTGCAGTCCGATCGTCGGTTCGTCGAGGATGTAGCATACACCCCGCAGGTTGGAGCCCAGCTGTGCCGCAAGCCGGATGCGTTGTGCCTCGCCGCCGGACAGAGTCGGCGCGGCCCGGTCGAGCGTGAGATAGCCCAGTCCGACGCGTGTCAGGAAGCCGAGTCGCGCTCCCAGTTCCGCGAGGATATCGCGGGCAATCGCCGCGGCCCGACCGGTCAGACGGATGCGGCCGAACAGCCGGGCCGCGGCGATTGCTGGCATGGTGGAGAACTCGGCAATGGACCGGTTCTGAAAGCGTACGGCGAGTGCCACGGGGTTCAGGCGCTGGCCGTCGCAGTCGGGACAGGTGCGCTCCTCGCCTTCCCACCATTCGTTCCACCAGATTTCCTCGCCTGACTGGCCTGCATCGAAACCGGAAAGCAGTACTCCGGTGCCGTAACAGCGGTTGCACCACCCGTGCTTCGAGTTGTACGAAAACAGCCGCGGATCGAGCGCATCGAACCCACGTCCGCACACGCTGCAGGCACGATTCGTCGAAAACAGGACCGGCGCGTCCGGAAGGCGCTTTTTCCGCGATGGCTCGGGAAGCAGCTGCAGATTTCCCTTGCCCAGCGCGAGTGCGTGTTCCAGCGCTGTGCGCAGCCGCTCTTCGCCGTCCGGACTAATCTCCATCTCATCGACGGGCAATTCGATATCATGCTCGCGGAAGCGGTCCAGGCGCGGCCAGTCGGCCGTGCCGACATAGGTGCCGTCGACGCGTAGCCGTGTGTGACCCTTTCCGTAGGCCCACTGCGCGAGATCCGTGTAGTAGCCCTTGCGTGCCGTCACCAGCGGGGCCAGTAAAGTGACCCGTTGACCGCGGTAATCGCGAAGTATGCGCCCCAGTATCGATTCTGCGGTTTGCGATTCGATCGGAACACGGCAGTCCGGGCAGTGCTGGATCCCCAGCTTGACGAAGAGCAGCCGCAGGAAATGATGGATCTCGGTGAGCGTACCCACAGTGCTCTTGCGCCCGCCGCGGCTGGTGCGCTGCTCGATGGCCACTGTAGGCGGTATGCCGCGGATCGCATCGACGTCCGGACGGGCAGCCGGTTGCACGAACTGGCGTGCATAGGCATTGAGCGATTCGAGATAGCGGCGCTGTCCTTCGGCGAAAAGAATGTCAAAGGCCACGGTACTCTTTCCAGATCCGGAGATGCCGGTGATCACCGTGAAACAGTCGCGTGGTATGGCGAGATCGATTCCTTTCAGGTTGTGTTCGCGCGCATTCCAGATGCGGATGGCGCTGTCCGTCCCCGCCGGCCTTGGCGCCGCGACGGGCGCGTCATTCCCGAGGTAGCGGTCCGGCAGCCGCGTGGTACCGGTATGCCCCGGGGCCGGCATGTGCTCCCGAAGCGCCTTGCCGGTATGGCTGGTGGGATGCCGGGATACCTGTTCGGCAGTGCCGGCGCAAATGACCGTGCCACCGCCCTCGCCACCCTCTGGGCCGAGATCGATGATCCAGTCCGCGGAGCGGATGACGTCCAGATTATGCTCGATCACAACCACGGAGTGGCCTTCCTCTAGGAGCCGGCGGAATGCGCGCAGCAGTGTGGCGATGTCATCGAAGTGCAGCCCGGTCGTGGGCTCGTCGAAAAGGAACAGGATGGACCGGTCAAGGTCGCGCCGCCGGCGCGCCTCGGCCAGATGGCCGGCGAGCTTGAGGCGCTGTGCTTCACCGCCGGAAAGCGTCGGAACCGGCTGTCCGAGCTTCAGATAGGATAGCCCGACGGCTGCCAGCGGCTCGAGCACGCGCTGCAGCTCCGCATGCCCCGAAAAAAAACCGATGGCTTCCGACGCGGTCATGTCCAGGACATCGGCAATCGACATGGCAGTCGCCGCCGGGCGTGATCGGTGCGGTCGGCCTTTCCGGTTTCGGGTGGCAGGCACCTTCGAAGATGCCTGCGCAAACAGCTTCACCTCCAGAACTTCATTTCGGTAGCGCCGGCCGTCGCAGTCCGGACAGCGAATGTAGACATCGCTTAGAAACTGCATCTCCACGTGTTCGAAGCCGGAGCCCTGGCAGGTAGGGCAGCGGCCGGTTCCGGCGTTGAAGCTGAACGTGCCGGCGGTATAAGCGCGCTGCTTCGCGAGCGGCTGCCCGGCGAACAGCCTGCGTATCGGATCGAGAGCGCCGACGTAAGTTGCCGGATTGGAGCGCGAGGTCCTTCCGATCGGAGACTGGTCTACCAGCACGACGTCGCGCAGCTGCTCATGTCCGCGCAGTTCACGGTGGTGCCCGGCGGCACCCGCCGCATGACCCTTGAGCTTGCGCAGTGCGTTGAAGCAGACGTCTACCATCAGCGTCGATTTGCCGGAACCTGACACGCCGGTGATGCAGACCAGGCGGTTCAGCGGTATCCGCACGTCGATGTTCCTGAGGTTGTTTTCGGTCGCGCCGAGTATCTCGATCGCCGCATCCTGATCCGGGTTTCGGGTTGGCCCGGTTTCTTCCGCGGCAACGGATTTCTCGCCGCGCAGGTAGCGTGCGGTAAGGGAGCGGCGCGACCGCAGCAGCGCTGCGGGTGTTCCAAAAAAGACCACCCGGCCCCCGTGTTCGCCCGGACCCGGCCCGAGGTCGAGGATGCGATCGGCTCCGAGCATGACCTGCGGATCATGTTCGACCACGAGCAGTGAATTTCCCGCGTCGCGCAGTCGATGGAGTACCTTCATCAGGCGCTGGACATCGCGCGCGTGCAAGCCGATGGACGGTTCGTCCAGAACGAATAGTGCATTAACCAGGGAGGTGCCCAGTGCCGTGGTCAGATTTATGCGCTGCACCTCCCCTCCCGACAGCGTGCGCGACTGCCGGTCCAGCGTCAGGTATCCGAGACCCACCTCCACGAGGTAAGCGAGGCGCGTTCGCACCTCGCCCAGCAGCAGCTCCGTCGCCTCGTCCAGGGGCGCGCCGAGGCGCAGCTGCGCAAAGAACTCCCGGCAGCGGCCAAGCGGAAGAAGCGTGATGTCGCGAAGCGTCAGTCCCGGCAGCGGCACGGCGCTGCCGTGGCCGCCCGGAGCAAGGATGCCTGAGCGTGCACGGGCGGCGTCGGCGTCCGTACCGAGACGCCAGAGCAGGGCCTCGGGCTTCAGCCGTGCTCCGCCACAATCCGGACAGACCGTGTATGCGCGATACTTCGACAGAAGCACGCGGATGTGCATGCGGTAACTCTTGGTTTCCAGCCACTCGAAAAATCGTCTTACCCCGTACCACTTCGCCTCCTCCCAGGCGCCTTCTCCCTCCAGCACCCATTGCCGCTGAGCCGCAGACAGATGACTCCACGGGACATCGGTGGGGATCTTGCGCTTGCGTGCAAAGCGCAGAAGGTCGGATTGGCACTCGCGGTAGCTTTCGGTCTGCCACGGCCTTACCGCGCCTGCGGCCAGCGTCCTGGATTCGTCGGGAACGACGAGGTTGTAGTCGATCCCTATGATACGGCCGAACCCCCGGCAGGTCGGACAGGCGCCGATCGGAGAGTTGAACGAAAACAGGTTCGGAACCGGATCGTGGTATTCAATGTCGCAGTCCGCGCAATGCAGTCCGGAAGAGAAACGCCATGGATCGTTCTCCTCGCCCTGCAGTCCCAGAGGATAAACCGAGACGCGGCCGCGGCCGGCCTTGAGCGCCGCTTCAAGATCCTCTGCGAGCCGCGCGCGGTTTTCCGGCGCGATCAGGATGCGGTCCTGGATGACTTCTAGAATGTCGGGCGCGCGGTGCCGTACGCGCGTGTAGCCCTGGGCTGCGAGCAGACCGGCAACCTCGGTTTCGCTGAAGTTCTCCGGTATCTTGACGGAAAAGGCGATCAGTACCTGTTGCGACGGACCGCCGGCACGCTCCCGAAGGCGGGCGTAAATGCTGTCCGGGGTGTCGCGCATTACCGGGCGACCGCATTTGCGGCAATGGAGGCGGGCGGCCCGGGCAAACAGGAGCTTGAGGTGGTCGTTCAACTCCGTCATGGTTCCGACCGTAGACCGTGATGTGCGGACCGGATTGATCTGGTCGATGGCGATGGCCGGAGGGATGCCGTCTATGGCATCCACCTGAGGCCTGTCCATGCGGTCCAGGAACTGGCGGGCATAGGGCGAAAATGTCTCGACATAGCGCCGCTGGCCTTCGGCAAAGATCGTATCGAAGGCCAGTGACGACTTTCCGCAGCCACTCACACCCGTGACGACGACCAATTCGTTGAGGGGAAGCCTCAGGTTGAGGTTCTTGAGATTGTTCTGGCGCGCGCCTCTGATGCGAATCCAGTCGGAGCCCATTTGCATACCTGCCTGCGTGACCGCGAGCGCACGGTCCCGTGGATGCCGTCGGTCGCGATGGAGGGGCGTTATGTTAGGGGCGGGTGGCGCACAGGTAAAGCGTCGCCCTCGCTTGTCAGTACCGCGCGAATGGAGGCACAATGATTGCGCTGGCCTCGGCTGCCCGCCTTCACCGGTACTTGTCCCATGCAACCGGAGCGGCTCTCGCCGAGGCAAGGATCCAGGAGGAGCAGATGGCTTGCTTTACCAGAACGATCACAGCAGGCGGTGCCGGCATGGCGGTGTACGAGGCGCTTCCTGACGGTGCGCAACGTTGTCCTGCGATTGTCGTAATCCAGCATGCGCCCGGTGTTGACAGGTTTCTTCATCGCATGGCCGATCGCCTTGCCGAGGCCGGCTACGCCGCGGTCGCACCCGATCTCTACCATCGCCTCGATCCGACGCGTGAGGCAATGGAACGCTTCCGGCTGCTGAAAGACCGCGAAGTGGAAGAGGATGTCAACGCAGTCGTGGACTACCTGCATCGTCATCCCCGCGTCGATAACGCGCGTCTTGGCATAACGGGTTTCTGCATGGGGGGCCGCGTGACCTACCTGATGGCGGCGGCTAATCCGCACTTCAAGGCGGCCGTGGCCTACTATGGGGGAAACATCATGGTTCCATGGGGGGACGACGTCGTCGCGCCGTTTGCGCGCAGCGCGGAGATCCACTGTCCTCTGATGTTCCACGCCGGCGCCGAGGATACCAATCCGGCGCCACAGGACCTGCAGCAGTTCGATGCCGAACTGTCCCGCCTCGGCAAGCCTCATGAGTTTTACAGCTATTCCGGCGCCGGGCATGCATTCATGAATTTCACCAATGCCGAGCGGTATCGCGAATCCGCCGATCAGGCTTCCTGGCCGCGCACGCTGGAGTTCTTTGCGCGTCATCTGCGCCCCTGACGGCGGCCGCAAAGGCCGGACTGTCGTTATCGGCATCGATGCGGTCGCGAGGTCCCGGGGTTCGGCGTGCGAGGCGGCACGAGGGCCGGGCCGGTGTATCCGGGGTGGGATGCTTGCCTGTTGAACCGTGGCGGGACAGGATGTCACGCAAATCTCGACCGTTTCTCGCGCGGCCGGAGGCGGACATGGACACCCGCGCTGGATGTTTTGTCGCTGAACGAGAGGACTTTGTCTATGGCATACAGCTACGAGGAACTCAAAGGGAAGACCGTTGCCGAACTCCGCGAAATCGCGTCCGGTCTCGAACATGAAGCGGTGAAGGGCTACACGCAGCTGAACAAGGATCACCTCCTTGTCGCGTTGTGCAAGGCGCTCGGTATAGACGCGCACGAGCACCACGAGGTGGTTGGCGTCGACAAGTCCGGCATCAAGACACGCATCCGGGAGCTCAAGAAAAGGCGCGATGTGGCACTTGCCGCCAAGGACCACGATGAATTGCGCAGCATTCTGCGCCGCATTCACGACCTCAAGCGCGGGATCCGTCGGGCGATGGTTTAAGGAGTGGTTTCGCCCGATGGGGGCGGGTTGTGCGACCGCATTCCGGGATCGAGTCGAGGCCGCAAAGAGCCATGGTTTAATGCCGGCACCCTGCCTGCGGTTGCGGTTTCGACCCGACGCAGGCGGTGTCCTGGCTATGAGGAGGAACCCATGCCAGGAGATATCGAGTTTTCAGTCAACCCCGAGACGGTCTGTTTCCTGATCGACAAGGCACACGAGTTTCACGCCAAGGAGGAAGTCGTCCTGCCGGATACGCCATTCAGTCCGAGCGAAGACTGGGCCCTGCAGGTGCTCGCTGACCATCAGGACGACTCCGTCTACGCGGAGTTCAAGGCCACGATCAATGATCTTGAACCCGACCAGCAGCAGGCCCTGGTGGCGCTGATGTGGGTCGGGCGCGGAGACTTCGACATCGACGAATGGATCCAGGCGCTGGACGCTGCGCGTGCCTCATGGAATGCGCGGACAGCGGACTATCTGATTGCCACTCCGCTGGTTGCGGATTACCTGGAGGAGGGGTTGTCGCAGCTCGGATATTCCTGCGAGGAGTGACGGCTGGATCCCGGGATTCGCGCCATTGCGCCAGCCGGGGGGGCCATGGTAGGTTTTGCTGCTCGTTGCAACCCGCATGCTCGTGGAAAATATGCCGGATCCCCTGATATTCAATGCCAATGAAGACGATTTTTCGCAGTCGGTTCTCGAAGCCTCCCACGTCCAGCCTGTGATCGTCGATTTCTGGGCTGACTGGTGCGCCCCGTGCCGGGTGCTGACTCCGGTCCTGGAGAAGGTGACCCGTGCCTATGCGGGTGCGCTGTGCCTTGCCAAGGTGGAGGTGGACGATAACATGCGCCTTGCCGGCCGCTTCGGACTGAAAGGATTTCCCACTGTCATTCTGTTCGACCGCGGTGTGGAACGCGGACGCTTCAGCGGCGCCAGGCCGGAGACCTATGTACGCAGCTTTATCGACGACCATCTCGCCTGATCCGGGAGCGGTCGCGGTGCACCGGGGTCAGGAACATGCAGCCGAAGAATGAACGTAGTGACCGGGCGTTATCCATGGGGCCGGAAAAGGGCGGTGAGGCCGGATGCGCCTGTGCGCCGGCGGCAGCGGATCTGTCCGGGTTGACGGTTGCGGAGATCAGCCCGCAGCGGCCGGTCGCCGATCTGCAGGTCGCCATGGCGCTGGCTGAGCATGAGGCGAGTGCGCGGCTTGGTGACCATATGCTGTTGTCATGGTACGACCGCGACCGGGACTTCGAGTCGCCGCAGCACTCGAGCGAATGTCACCAGGCGAGCGCCGTTCCTGGCTACGTGGACTATGGCGTCAATCACGGCGCAACGCTGAAAGTTGACGTGGAGGGAGGACGCTTCGTGTTTTTTTATCTTCCCCTGCAATTCCCGGACGGGGAAAGTGCCCCGCGGGCCTAGATCTTTTCCGGCGAGAGAAAACCTGTCTGCAGGTACGGCCCTTGATCGCGCGCTGTAGCCGGGGTTCTGCCGCGATATCCGCAAGCAGGAAGTGCCGATGGCGGCTTTTCCGGAAGCAGACCGGCCGGTCAGGCGGTCACGCGTGACGCATCGCCGGGGGAAGCAGGCAGGGCGCTAGTTCTGCGCGCTCGCCAGCCTCTCATTGAGATAATCCGGGATCCGCCGGTCGGTACTGAGAATCCAGTGACGGATTCGTCGCGCATCCGCGAACCTCGCGTCCCACCCCCAGCCATCCATGAGCACGATGATTACCGGCCTGTGCGCTATCGCGGTTTCCATCGCGAGGCATTGGCCGGCATTGGAGGTGTAGCCGGTCTTGCTCAAGCTGATGTTCCAGGTCCTGTTTCTGACCAGAAGGTCGGTGTTGAGGAATCTTATTACGTGACCGGTACGCCGGTCGGCGACACTGAACATCCCGGTAGTCGTGAATTTATGCAGCAGCGGATATTTGTCCGCCGCCATGATGAGCTTGCCGAGGTCGGCGGCGGTGGACACATCGCCGTTATACAGGCCGGTGCTGTCGACGTAACGGGTATTGGTCATTCCGAGCGCCCGTGCCTTGGCATTCATGGCCTGCACAAATGCGGCCTTGCCTCCCGGGTAGGTACGGGCCAGGGCCGCGGCGGCGCGGTTATCGGAAGCCGCAAGTGCAACATGAAGCATGTCGTAGCGCGTCAGCACCGTTCCGAACGGAAGGCGCGAACTCGAGCCCCGGAAGGTGTCGCGATCAGCCTGGGTGATCGTGATGAGCCGGTCCATCGGCAGGTGTGCATCAAGAACCACCACGGCGGTCATCAGCTTGGTGAGGGACGCAATAGGGCGCTGCGTGTCGCTATCCTTGGAATACAGCACGGTGCCATCTCTTTCGTCCATGACCAGGGCGGAGCCGGACCGCAGATAAAGCCCATATGGATTCGCATACCGCAGGAACTCTTCGGCCCGATTGAGCAACCTCGGGGGAGACTGGGTGGCAACGGCCGTCACCGCCCGCGCAGTCGGCGGTGCTGCCGCGATCACCGCCGCGGGTCTGGTGAAGTCGGTCCGGTGCTCATCGGCCCAAATCTTCGGCAAGAGTATCGCCGCAAAGATTATGCTAGCCGTCGTTGCCAAGGCGATGGTCTGCTTGTGCGGCTTCATGTCCGGTCGGTTCGCTCTTTAAAAGTCTTATCAGGATTACCGAAATCGCGCATGTTCGGCCCGTGGCACATAAACCACTCTTGCGGGCCAAGCCCCCATATCCTTAAATAATATAGCAGTTTGCCATCGGAAGGAATAATAGTTTTCGACGAGCGGCGCCGGTGTGGCGCGCGAAAGTCGTTATGTCGACGAGGCCTCTCCAGTGCCGGTTTCCGGCTGCGCAAAAGACGCCGGGGTCGGGTTTGATGGAATCAGCATGTTGCGTGTACACTGCCTGCAGTGTCTCTTGGACACCGAGTACCCGTGCAATGGGTTCAGAATCCGCCAATTGCCCCCTGGTCAGCGTGGTCGTCGCGATCTTCGCGGTGCATGAACGCGCCCTCAGACTGCTTCTAGTCCGGCGAATGCGCGAGCAGCATCACCAGCGCTGGGTTCTTCCGGGCGGCCGGGTCCGTCTGGATGAGAATCTGGAGGATTGCGCGCGCCGTGAACTCGCAGAGCAGGCCGGGATTTGCGGCGTCTATCTTGAGCAGCTGTACACCTTCGGGCGAGTATCCGCAGATCCACGCGGCAGAGTCGTAAATATTGCGTACTATGCAGCGATGCCGCCAGACAGAGTGGTGCTGCGGCAATCTGCGGGCGCCGGAGAAGCTGAATGGTTCGGATTCGATGCGTTGCCGATCCTTGAATTCGATCATCAGGAGATTGTGACGGCAGCCCGACGGAGGCTTGCGGCAAAGCTGGACTACTCGACTGTGGCTTTTCAATTGGTGCCGGAGATGTTTACTCTGGGCGAACTGCAAGAGGTCTACGAGATCATACAGGGCGCCGATCTGGACAAGCGCAATTTTCGCAGGCGGGTGCTGGCACTGGGTGCCATCGAGGAGACCTGCGAAAAGCGGAATGATGGCCGCAGCCGTCCGGCACGGCTGTATCGCGCCAGGCAGCTGGGGTCGGTGGCAATCGTCCGCTAGGCGGTACCGGAAGCAATCGGCAGCCACGTTGCCATCGGTGTCGGACGCCGCCAGCTGCGCCGACCGGCCGGAATCGGTCGAATTTTCGAGGCAGCGGCGCCTCGCATCGAGACTTTCAGAGCGTGCCCGTGCGATCACACTGCTCGGATCCACGAAGCCGCTGGAGGTGATACATGAATAGTCCTGTGACCCTACCTGCCATCCCGGTCGTTAAGGCACCCGCTACCGCGGAGGTACTGGCGCGCGCTATCCCGATGACCGCAGGCGAGCGACAGGAGATCATCGACCGGATCAAGCGCCTGCTCAGAGAGCAGGATGCGGTGCTGGTGGCCCATTACTACGTGCACGAAGACCTGCAGATCATCGCCGAAGAAACCGGCGGTGTTGTTTCGGATTCTCTCGACATGGCGCGTTTCGGCCATGAACATCCGGCAACGACGCTGATCGTGGCCGGCGTGCGATTCATGGGCGAGACGGCCAAGATACTCAATCCGGAGAAGCGGGTTCTGATGGCGGCACTGGAGGCGGAGTGCTCGCTTGATCTCGAGTGTCCGGCGGATCGGTTCGTTCCGTTCTGCGATGCCCATCCAGACTGCACGGTAGTCGTGTACTCGAATACCAGCGCCGAGGTCAAGGCGCGTGCTGATTGGGTTGTAACCTCTGGCATTGCCGTGCAGCTGGCCAGGCACCTGAAGGAGCAAGGCGAACGCATACTGTGGGCGCCGGATCGCCATCTCGGATCCTATATAGAGCGCGTTACCGGAGCCGACATGGTGCTGTGGCCGGGGGCCTGTGTGGTGCATGAGGCATTCAAGGCCCAGGCCCTGGCGGCACTGAAGGAAATGCATCCGGAGGCGGCCGTGCTTGCCCACCCGGAATCTCCCGCCGCCATCCTGGAACTTGCGGACGTGGTTGGTTCAACCACGCAGCTCATCAATGCCGCACGCCAGTTGCCAAATCTCTCCATGATCGTCGCAACCGATAATGGAATCTTCCATAAGATGAAGCAAGCCGCGCCAGGTAAGCTGCTGATCGAAGCGCCCACTGCCGGTGCCGGCGCGACCTGCCGCAGCTGTGCCCACTGCCCGTGGATGGCAATGAATGATCTGCGCGGCCTGGTGCGCGTGCTGGAGCGGGGAGAGAACGAAGTCCGACTCGACGAGGAGATACGGGTCAAGGCGCTGCGCGCCACCTCGCGCATGCTCGAATTTTCGCGGTCGATCAGACCATCGGTAGGCACGAAATCCTCGACTGCCTAGCGTCCGGTCACGAGTCCGTTGCGGGAGCGTCTGTCATGAAAGTCGGTGTGGTCAGGGAAATAAAGGATCAGGAAAATCGCGTTGCCCTGACCCCGGCCGGCGTGCGCGCAATGATCTCCGCGGGACACCACGTCTGCGTGCAGCTTCTGGCCGGGGCCGGCTCCGGATTTGGCGACAGGGAGTATCGCGAGTCAGGAGCGGAGCTGGTGTCTGCCGAAGAAGCATGGAATTGCGACCTGGTTCTGAAGGTCAAGGAACCGCTGGAGTCCGAATACCGCTGCCTGCGGGGGCAGATCGTGTTCACCTATCTGCATCTCGCCGGCGCTCCCAGGCTCCTGACGGAAAGTCTGCTTGCCAGCAAAACCACTGCTGTCGCCTACGAAACGGTCGAGAACGAGGCCGGACGGCTGCCGTTGCTGGCTCCAATGAGCGCCGTTGCCGGGGCCATGTCGATTACGGTCGGAAATCACTATTTGTCACGACCGAACGGCGGCAAGGGAGTACTGCTGGGCAACCTGCTCGGCCGCAGCCACGGCAAGGTGGTCATCATCGGCGACGGAGTAGTGGGGCAGCATGCGGCACGGGCGGCAGCCGGCATCGGCTCGGAGGTGGTGGTTTTCGGGCTGGACCCGAGGAAAGCGGCGTCTGTGCTGCCTGCCGTTTCCGGGCAAATCCGCTTCCTGTCCTCGGACGAACAGCGCATCACGCAGAATCTCAGGGATGTCGATCTGCTGGTCGGAGCCGTCCTTGCTCACGGTGCCCGCGCGCCGCATGTGGTCAGCGAGGCCATGGTGCAGCACATGGAGCCGGGTTCGGTGATCGTCGACGTCAGCATTGACCAGGGAGGATGCATCGAGACCTCACGGCCGACCTCCCATTCGGATCCGGTTTTCCTGCATCACGGAGTGATCCACTATGCGGTAACGAACATGCCCGGCGCCTATCCCCGCAGTTCGACGATGGCACTTACCGACGCGACGCTGCCGTACGCCCTGCGCCTTGCGCAAGGAGGTGTGGATGCGCTGCGCGCAGATCCTTACTTCGCCAAGGGGCTGAACACCTTCGACGGGCATGTCCGTTGCAAGCCGGTCGCCGAAGCGCTTTCGCTTCTGGATAATTTCAGGCCCTTTTGACCAGATATCCATGGATGCTCGATGGTCTGCGCGTGATGCTCGTCCGCGCCGTGCGGCAGCTTCCGTGTGACACGGCGCTTTGGTGGGACTCCGGGCATGCCCGGAGTCATCGGGACGGGAACCCGGAAATGGCCACCTTGCGCAGTATGTTCATGGGCCCGACGCGCCGGACCGTTGCAAGCTCGTGCTCATTGCGCAGGAAAAATGATCCGGCGAAACCGAGAGCATTTACCGAAATGGTGGTGAAGCGCTCGCGCGATCGCGGCACCATCAGCATCCAGTTCCTGCTGACAAGGAGGTTGTAAGGAGCCGGCCGTGTCCCTCCCTCGGTGCGCGCGGCTGCGATGCCGAGTCGATCGAGCATGGACAGGTAATGTTCATGGCTTGCAGCCGCAGCGTCCGCAGGGCGCAGAAGGAGCGGATCCAGCCTCGTCATGGCGTGCGCGAATGGCAGCGAGACAAGCCGCCCGTCCTGCATGTGCCCGCCCAGCAACGGTGCGATCGGAATGGCATCGCCCTGCCGGGAAAGCGGCAACGGCACAAGCTGCAGATGCCTGTGCGTTTCGCTTGCGCCGGCAATGGCGCCGCTGTTGTAAAAGCCGAGCGTGTCGAATTCTGCCATGCATGTCCATAGGGCTTCGAAGTCACTTCGGTTGAGGACAACCTCCTGCGGCTCGAAGCGGCGGGTGACGATGAGCACGTGATGATCGATCACGCTGAATTTGTTGAGAAGGCAGAAATGCGTCGCCGAAACATCGGCAACGAACAGATCCGGGTCGGGCGGAAGAAAGGGATCCGTCTGGCCTCGTGCGGCGCCCGCGGAGTCGCGCTGTCTCCGGCTCGAGTCCTTGAGCGCGAGGTTCATGACGACGCGTGCCATGTAGCGCACGTTTTCCTGTTCGATGATCTCCTCGCGCGTTCCAATGGGTTGCAGTGCCCCGGATTCCAGCGCCTCTTGCGAGCGCCGCAGGATCGCGGGCCACAGGCGATTTGGTGCCGGCTGGTTTGTGTCGCGGTTCATCGGAATGGGGCGCGGTCGATGTCCCTGTGTTGCGGTGGTGCCGCCTCGATGCGATTTGTGTCGCGGCCGGTTCTTTGTATCGCTTGTTCTGCCGGCAGGCAAGGGTGATAATTGCCTGCCATGCGCGGCATATCGCTGGATCCGGATACGGACATTGTCGAAGAGCGCTACGCAGTGGTTTATGCGCCGCGACGGAAACGTGGACGTTTTGCCGAGGATTGCGTACAGGTCGTCGAATCGGAAGCGGCGGCGCTCGCCGCTGCCAACACCTCCGAGGACCGCTATCCGGCCAGGGTTGTCGGTCCGGCACGCTCCTCCGAGGGGTTCCGCCTGTATTATCTGGTTTGCTGGCTGCAGGACTAGTCCGGCCGGCTGGGGTGGACTGGCGTCACCGCCCTGCCTGAGCGCATGCCTGAGGTGCGGTTCCCGCGTGCGGAAGGACGACGAAAGACAGGCCTCTTTCGCCGTGCGGCCGGAGGATCGCGCAGTCCCGCGGGAGCATAGCTAATGACAGAAAGACGGCATTACTCGGTCAAGGCCTACCGCAACGAATCATTCCTCGACAGCCGCGATGCCCGCGCGCTGCGTATCCTCGCTGAGTATCTGGAGCCGGAGAGCCGCTTCTCGCACTACCGGGTTCATGACACCATTGTTTTCATGGGGTCGGCACGCGTGGTCCCGCGCGATCAGGCCGAGGAGGAGGTGCGGGCCGCCGAACAGGGAAGCGGCGATTTGGTCCAGGCGAAATTGCGGCTCGACATGTCGCACTATTACGAGGCTGCACGCGAGCTAGCGCGGCGTCTCACGGAGTGGTCCAAGAAGCTGAGCGACGAGGAGCGACGTTTTGTCGTCTGCACCGGGGGCGGCCCAGGCATCATGGAAGCGGCGAACCGCGGAGCATCCGAGGCCAAAGGCATGAACGTAGGCCTGACGATTTCGATACCCGTGGAGGAGTTTGATAACCGGTACGTGACGCGCGAGCTTTCATTTCATTTCCACTACTTTTTCATGCGCAAGTTCTGGTTCGCCTATCTTGCCAAGGCGGTCATCGTTTTCCCCGGTGGTTTTGGGACACTCGACGAGTTGTTCGAGCTGTTGACGCTGCTGCAGACCCACAAGATCCGCAAGCATCTGCCGATCGTATTGTTCGGCCGCAAATACTGGAGTGAGGTGGTCAACTTCGATGCCATGGTCCGTAGCGGCACCATCGATGCGCAGGACCTGGCGATCTTTTACAGTACGGACTTGATCGACGAGGCGTACAATTATGTCGTGGAACAGTTGTCTCAGTATGCGCTCAAAGAACCTGGGGCAATTTTGTGACCGGAGACCGCAATGAGCCGGACCGGTGCGACCTGCAGACAACGCGGAGAACAGATGGGTAAGGGTGGAGCGGGCAGTCTGGCGGAAATCTATGTCAGCACGGACATCGAGGCGGATGGACCCATTCCGGGCCCGCACTCGATGCTGAGTTTTGCATCCGTCGCCTATGGTGCCGACAAGACGATCGTGAGTACCTATACGGCCAACCTGCAGACTCTGCCCGGGTCCAGCCCACATCCGGTTACCGAGGAGTGGTGGAAAGGCTTTCCTGAGGCCTGGGCTGCGTGCCGCGAAGACGTGCGTGCACCGGAGCAGGTCATGTCGGAATATGCCGCTTGGCTTGAACGGCTACCCGGTCGCGCAGTATTCGTCGGATGGCCGGCCAGCTGGGATTTCATGTGGATTTACTGGTATCTGGTGCGATTTACCGGCATGCGGCCGTTCCGCGAAAACGCCCTGGATATACGTTCCTATGCAATGGGGATGCGTAAGACCGAATTCCGCATGACTTCGCGCACCTATCTTCCCAAGCGCTGGTTCGACGAACTGCCGCATAGCCATGTGGCGCTGGATGACGCGCTCGAGCAGGGGGCCGTGTTCTGCAACATGCTTGCCGAAAACCGCAGGTCCGGAGCATAGATTCAGGGGCGGGATCCGGCGGATCCGGCGTGTGCTTCGTTTAACGTGGATTCTGGGCTGTTTCGATGGCACAAGACGAGTTGACCTTGATACTTCAGGCGCTGCACTTTGCGGCCGACAGGCACCGCGATCAGCGGCGCAAGGATGAGCAGGCATCGCCCTACATCAACCATCCGATAGCCGTGGCGGAAGTGCTGTGTGTCGTAGGAGGGGTACGTGATGCGGTAGCCATTGTGGCCGGTATTCTGCACGATACGATCGAAGACACTGAGACTACCGCGGCGGATATAAGGGACCGCTTCGGGAAGGACATCAGCGAGGTGGTCGAGGAGGTGACGGATGACAAGACCCTGCCTCCGTTGCAGCGCAAGCAGCTGCAGATCGACCATGCGCACCTGAAATCAAAACGCGCCCGACTGGTCAAACTGGCGGACAAGATCTGCAACGTCCGCGACATCGTCGAACGTCCCCCGGAGGGCTGGCCGGTCGATCGCAAACGCCAGTATATTGCATGGGCCAGGGCGGTGGTTGACCGCATGCGCGGAAGCAATCGGCCCATGGAGGAATACTTCGATGCCCTATGCGCTCGTGCCGATGCGCATCTCGCTCCGGACGCATCTGAATAGGCGGCGGTGCACGCAGTGGCCAGCGGCGGAAGGCGGTGTGCCGGCCAGGATTTTTGATGTCGGCGATCGGGGTCGGGTGGCGGGACGAACCGGGTTGCGCATCCATGGCCAATAGCGGCGCAGCACCGCATATCGAGATTGAGTACTGTATCCGGTGCGGATTCCTTTTGCGCGCCGCGTGGATTGCACAGGAGCTGCTCCGCGCCTTCGAAACGGAGATCGGCGAAGTTGCCCTGAAGCCGGGCAGCGGTGGGGACTTTATTGTTCGTCTCGATGGCGTCGTGCTTTTTTCGCGCCGCGAACAGGAACGTTTCCCTGAGGCAAAGGAGCTCAAGCTCCTGCTCGGAAACGCCATCGGGTCCGGCCTCAGTTTCGGGCACAACCGGACTGACGGCGATCCTGACCGGACGGCAGACTGAAGGCGCATGCGACTCGATTTTCGGTTGGTATTGCCGCCCCGGGATCCGCATGGCGCTCCGGTGCATGTCTGGTTCCAAGAGAGGCGGAATCGGGGTTGTACTTCGCGCCAGCGTGATTATCATCAGCGACGGACGGGGAACTCCAACCGCATTTTCCGCCGTTTCTGGAGTCCCGAGTGTTGAAATTTTTCACTGGAGCAGATTGATGAATTCGTTGATATCCCGCATTGCGCGCATCGGCTTGCTTGCTGCCGGCGTCGCGCTGTTTGTGCCCCAGGCACTTGCATCTTCCGGAACAGGGAATGAATCGTTCGGCCCCCTGGTCCCGCCATCGCCGCCGCTGCCCGCCGTCGGCAGCTATGTATTGATGGATTTCGGAAGCGGGCAGGTGCTCGCGGAAAAGGACGATCAGGTGCATGCCGCACCAGCGAGCCTCACCAAACTGATGGTTGCCTATCTAACCTATCAAGCGATTCAGCACCGGATGCTGTCGATGGATCAGACCGTGCCCGTCTCAACGGCCGCTTGGCACACCCCGGGGTCGCGGATGTTCATCCAGCCCGGACTGGCTGTCAACGTGAATCAGCTGCTGCACGGTCTGATCATAGATTCTGGAAATGACGCGGCGGTCGCATTGGCGCAGGCGGTTGCAGGCAGCAGAACCGCGTTTGTTGATCTGATGAACGAGACCGCCCGCCGACTGGGGATGAGCGATACGCACTATGTCAACGTCACCGGGCTTCCGGCGCCGACGCTTTACACGAGCGCGCTGGATGTCGCCCGGCTCTCGCGGGACTTGATCCAGAATTATCCGCAGATCCTCACGGTTTCTTCGCGCAAATTCTACACATACAACAAGATCAAGCAGCCTACCTGGAATCCGGTGTTGTTTCGCGACCCGACCGCAGATGGCCTGAAGACGGGACTCACGGATGCATCGGGCTATTGCATTGACGCCACGGCCGTGCGCCACGGCCGCCGTCTGATCGCAGTGGTGATGCACGGACCGAGTTGGAAGAAGAGCACTTCCGGCGTGGAGTCGCTGCTCGATTACGGCATGCGCTTTTTCAAAAACCGCACCTTCTACGGTGACAGCACGCCGGTCGTGACACTGACCCGGGTAGACCTCAATCCCCTGCATCTGCCTGCCGGAACGGGCCATGCAGTGACCGTTACCGTCCCCAGGGGAAGCGGCCTGAAGATTCACTGGTATCTGGATTCCGGCCTGCCCCGTACTGTCAGCATGGGTCAGGCCATCGGACACCTTACATTCACTGCCGCAGGACAGGTGCTCAAGACGGTTCCGCTGATCGCCCTGAAGCCGGCGCGGGAGGCCGGCACCATCGACGAGTTGTGGAACCGGCTGCGGCTCGCCGTGTAGTGGGCGGTGACCTGCGGGAAGCGGCCCACGAGGCATTATCCCGATGGATTGCCAGGCAAAGTGCGGAACCTGGTTCCGGGTGCATGCCAATGCCTGGTATCGCCACGATGGCCTGAGCTGCCGATTTGAGTTTTCATTCCCCGTAGAGCAAACTCGCTGATCAGCCACCAGCCCGGATCGTGCGCATGCCGGCATACCGAAAAATCGAGCTTCCCGCCCTGACCGAAGCGCTCCCCGGTCGCAGCGAGCGCATGCCGATTCCGCCGCGCCATTTTGTCAGCGGCCGGCCTATCGCACCACCGTTTCCGGAAGGCCTGGAACTGGCGCTATTCGGGCTCGGCTGTTTCTGGGGCGCGGAACGCAAATACTGGCAGCTCGCCGGTGTCTACGCCACCGCCGTGGGATATTCGGCCGGATACACGCCGAATCCGACCTATCGCGAGGTATGCAGCGGCATGACGGGTCACAACGAAGTCGTGCGCGTCGTATTCGACCCTGCGGTCACCCGCTACGACGAGCTGCTGAGGCTCTTCTGGGAGTCCCACGACCCCACCCAGGGCATGCGCCAGGGCAATGACATCGGCACCCAGTACCGCTCCGGAATATATACGTATGGCAGTGCGCAGAAGATGGCTGCCCAGGCATCGCGCGACCTCTACCAGGAGGCGCTCGGTGCAGCCGGGTTCGGTCGGATCACCACCGAGATTCTCGATGCTGCCGAATTCTATTATGCCGAGGAATATCACCAGCAGTATCTCGCCAAGAACCCGGGTGGATACTGCGGTCTGGGTGGCACTGCAGTACCTTGTCCAGATTTGCACCAGCGTCAGGGATCGTGATTCCGGGACAGGCGCCGGGATCCATCCGTCTGCGTTGCGCTGTTTCCGCGAAGTCACCGCGTGCCGGCTTCCGGAACCCATCGCATGCCAGTGCCAAGGTCCGACCGGCTCGACCGGGGCGATAGAGTTCCCGCGAGCCTGATGGATAATCGACGAGCGATGGTGTTCCTCGCCCTGGCGCGTACCTGCCGCAGCATCGCGGCCGGGATGTTAAATCTGGCTTTCCCATACTACATCCTCACCAGATTCCAGCATGGCGCGCTGGTGATCAGTTTCATATTTGTTGCCGCCACCCTGGCGGGTGCAGCGCTCAGCTTGCTGGTAGGGATCGGCGCGGACGTCTGGGGCAAACGCGGCACACTCATCGCGGCCAACCTTCTGTTGCCGCTCAGCGCGATCATGGTTTACCTGTCGCATAGCCTCTGGCTGATTGTGCCGGCAGCCATGCTCGGCGGCTATTCCTCCACCGGATCGCTCGGAGGCGGCGGGGTCGGCGGCGTGGCCCAGCCGGTCCAGAGCGTGGTTCTGGCGAGCCTTACGTTGTATCAGGAGAGGACGAAGTATTTTTCGCTCTTTACCTTTCTTGCCGGGATCGCTGGGGCGCTGGGAGCGTTGCTCGCGAGGGCGCTGGAGGTGCGCGATATCTTCCTGGCCGCTGCGATTATCTCGGCTGCGGGAATCCCGCTGTTGTGGTGCATCAAAGTCGACACAAGTCACGGAAAACTGGTTCGCCTCAAGACCAGGGCAACCATAGGCAAGTTCAGCTTGACCGGAATGCTTAATGGATTTGCACAGGGTCTGGTCGTGCCGTTCCTTATTCCGTTTTTCATCCTCGTCTATCACCTGCCCAAGTCGAAGATGTCGGTATTTGCTTTCTCCGCGGGATTGCTTGCCTCACTGTCGCTTCTTGGCGCGCCGCTGCTCGAGAAAAGGCTTGGATTTCTCAAAAGCATTCTGATCACCAGAGGAACCGGGCTGCTGCTGTTTCTGGTTTTCCCGATTATCCGATTCCTTCC
The DNA here is from genome assembly GCA_021790335.1 of Pseudomonadota bacterium. Classification (GTDB taxonomy): domain Bacteria; phylum Pseudomonadota; class Gammaproteobacteria; order Acidiferrobacterales; family UBA6901; genus JAJYCY01. The sequence continues at coordinate 53,185 of JAJYEE010000005.1, forward strand.
GTTGTCCGCCGCAATCTATATTGTGGCGCCGGCGCTCAGGGTTGCCGGGCTGCCGATACAGCAGTCGGAACTGACAAAGCGGGTCGATGAAGACGAGATGGGGTGCGCGCTCGGTATCAACCGTGTGGCGAGGCTGATCGCAACATCGGCCGGGATCGGCGTCAGCGGACATCTGCTCGATGCTGCGCACTTCGAGGTCCCGTTCTTTCTTTATGGACTGGTCATGGCGGGAAATCTGCTGCTGTATGTGAAATTTTTCGGCGCCGGCCGGTGGCCGGCGAACGGGAACGGAGAATGAAGGGCAGCGCACGGGATCGCGATGCGGCAGACACCACGCGGCGAGCAGCCGGGCAGGTCCGGACACTCTGGTGCAGTGTCAGGTGAGGATTCCGTTCCTGGGAAGGCCGACACCACCGCCGGCTACTATCCAGCCGAATACCAGCAGGGCGGCGAGATTCAGCAGCGCCAGCACTACCGCGGCCAAAAGCGCGGCGCCGAATCCGTCCACTTCGAAATCGCGTACGAACCAGGACACGAGCTTGATCATCAGAGCGTTGATCACCAGTGCGAACGCGCCGAATGTAAGGAAAGTCAGCGGCAATGTGAGCCAGAACAGGACCGGGCGGATGAACGCGTTGATCAGTCCCAGCACCAGGGCGGCAAGCCACAGCCCACGGCCCGAGCGGGCGCGTACTCCGGGAACGATGTGCGTCACCAGCCACAGACCGAAGGCAGTTGCCACCCACAACATCAAAAAGACAATCAACATGGATTTATCCTTATTGCGCCCGGGAAGGTGTCTTGCCTGGCCATTGTACCTGCTGAAGCGTAGGCCCGCACGCGCTCCGACGCTTCAGCGCGCGGAGACGACGGCAACGGCTCGATGCCGCGGGCCGGGGAGGGCCTTTGTCTGCGGCGATCGTCTTTTGTCAATCCCAGGACGCTGCACTCATCCGGAGGCTCGGTGTCCGGCGTATCGGATTTGCACAAGGATGTCGCGCGGACAAAGTCCGCAGTTCGCTCCCGATGATCGTGCTGTGCGCCCCATATACTCGCGGAGCCAGATCGGACGCCTGTGAACCTTCCGCTCATAACGCTGTTCTGCGTGTTCGCGCTCATTGCGTTGCGCCGGCTCGGCCGTTTGCGCGTCGCGATCTGGCAGGCCATGGTCGTTGGCGCTGCCGTGGTGATGCTGACCCGGCAGATCGGCATCGAAGCATCGATCCGGGCCATCGATCCGGATGTGATGCTGTTTTTGTTCGGAATGTTCGTGGTGGGTCAGGCGCTTGTGGCCAGCGGCTATCTGTATTTCCTGGCGTACCGGCTTTTTAGCCGCGCGGCCTCGCCGGGCGCGCTGGTATTCATGGTGCTGTTTGCTGCCGGCATGGCATCAACGGTGCTCATGAATGACACGGTGGCAATCATTGGAACGCCGCTCATGCTGCGCTTGGCCCGCGAGCACCGCATGGATCCGAAATTGCTGCTCCTGGCACTGGCGTTCTCTGTGACGATCGGCAGCGTCATGAGCCCCATCGGAAATCCCCAAAATCTGCTGATCGCGGTGCAGACCGGGATGCATGCGCCGTTCAGCGTCTTCTTCAGGGCCCTGGCCGTTCCGAGCCTCGTCAACCTCATGCTTGCCTACGGCGTGCTGCGCCTGTTTTTCCGCGGGTCTTTTCACACACGTGTTCTGGTGCACGCGCCAGTGGCTGTCACCGACCCGGCATTGGCGCGCCTGGCGCGCATCGCACTGCTGACGGTGATTGTCCTGGGGGCAACAAACGCGCTGCTGGAGCAGACCGGCGCAGCCCGCGTGCTTCCGCTCAGCTGGATTGCCGTCGCGGCCGCTCTGCCGCTGCTCGTCCTGAGTCCGCGTCGCGGCGAGCTGCTGCGCGACGTCGATTGGAAAACCCTGGCATTCTTCGCCGCCCTGTTCGTGCTCACCAAGAGCGTGTGGCAGACGGGGTATATCCAGTCACTGCTTGCACGCGAGCGGCTCGATCTGACCGACGTGCATACGATAATGGGGCTCAGCGTGCTGCTCAGCCAGCTGATTTCGAATGTACCGCTCGTGGCCTTGTACCTGCCATTGCTCGTGCATGCCGCCACGGTCCATGCCTCTCTGGCGCTCGCTGCCGGCAGCACCATTGCCGGCAATCTGCTGATCCTCGGGGCCGCGAGCAATGTCATCATCGTCCAGAATGCGGAGCGCCGCGGTGTTGCCCTGACGTTTCTGGAATTTGCGCGCGTCGGCGTGCCTCTGACGATCCTCAATCTCGCCGTATATGGCCTGTTCCTGGCCCGTTAGGAAGGCGGGAGTGCTCGCGCGCGGATCCGCCGCCGGGAAGGGGGCCGCCGGTCGCAAACCGATCACGGTGCTATGCGTGAGGAGGCCTCGGTGGAGGAACGTATCTGGTCCTCGCGGTCCTGGTTCCATACCCCTTTTCCGATGGCTGCCGTCACGGCATCGCTTACGTGCTCGATCCAGACGAACTTCATCTTTTTGCGGACACTGTCCGGAATGTCCTCAAGGTCCCTGCGGTTGCGCGAAGGCAGCAGCACTGTCGCGATGCCGGCACGTGCCGCTGCAACGACCTTCTCCTTGATTCCGCCCACCGGAAGCACCAGGCCGCGCAGGCTGATTTCACCGGTCATGGCGATATCGCTGCGCACTGTCTTTGCAGTAAAGAGGGAGACCAGGGCAATGAACATGGCAACTCCGGCGCTGGGCCCGTCCTTGGGAATGGCGCCAGCGGGAACGTGGATATGAACATCGCTTTTCTCCAGGATTTCTGGCGCGAGACCAAGCTCGGCGGCACGCGCCTTGACCAGGCTGAGCGCAGCCTGGGCGCTCTCCTTCATGATATCGCCGAGCTGACCGGTCAGAATCAGACGGCCTGCCCCCGGGGCGCGGCTTGCCTCCACGAATAGAATATCTCCGCCTACCGGTGTCCATGCGAGCCCCGTGGCAACTCCAGGCAGGCTGGTTCGCATGGCGACTTCGCTTTCGAACCGTGGGGCGCCTAGAATCTCCTGCAGGTCACCCGTGTCGATGCGCACCATGGATTGTGCGCCTTCGGCGATCTGCATGGTTACGTGCCGGAAGACGCGTCCGATTTCGCGCTCAAGGTTCCGCACGCCCGCTTCACGGGTGTAATCGCGGACCAGGGCAAGCAGGGCCGCATCTGTGATCTCGCACTGCCTCGGGGTCAGGCCGTTGGCTTCGAGCTGGCGCCGCACCAGGTAACGGCGGGCGATCTGGGCCTTCTCCTCTTCGGTGTAGCCCGAAAGCTCGATGACCTCCATGCGGTCACGCAGCGGTCCGGGAATGGTGTCGAGCACATTGGCGGTACCTATGAAAACCACCTTGCTCAGATCGAACGGCACTGCCAGGTAATTGTCGCGGAACGTTGCATTCTGCTCGGGATCGAGGACCTCCAGCAGTGCTGCGGAAGGATCCCCCTGAAATCCGGAACCAAGCTTGTCCATCTCGTCGAGCATGAACACGGGGTTGCGCGTGCCGGCCTTGCGAATTCCCTGAATGATATTGCCGGGCAGGGCGCCCAGGTAGGTTCTGCGGTGACCGCGAATCTCGGCTTCGTCATGTACGCCGCCCAGGCTCACTCGCACGAACTTCAGCCCGAGAGCGCGTGCGATGCTCTGTCCGAGCGAGGTCTTTCCGACGCCCGGCGGACCGACAAAACAGAGAATGGGGCTGCGGCCCAGCGGGTTCAGCTTGCGAACCGCCAGGAATTCGAGGATGCGCCTCTTTATCTTTTCCAGTCCGTAGTGATCCTCGTCAAGGATGCGGCGCGCCTCGGCGATATCAATCGACTCCTCGCTTGCCGTAGACCATGGCAATGCGGTAAGCCAATCGAGGTATGCCCTGATCATGGACTGCTCACCCGCGCCCTCGGGCATGCGCTCGAGCCGGGCGAGCTCACGCCGTGCCTGTTCCTCGACCTCCGGCGGCATCCGGGCATCGGCAATCGCTTTGGTCAGTTCTTCGACCTCGACATCCTTGGCGCCGGTTTCACCAAGCTCGTCCTGGATGGTTTTGAGTTGCTCGCGCAGCATGAACTCGCGTTGCCGTGCATCGACCGATTCCTTGGTCTGCTTGCCGATCTCTGCGGCGAGACGCAAAACCTCCAGGCGGTGATCCAGAAACCCGAGGACCTTGTCGAGCCGCGTCTGCACATCGAGCGTTTCCAGGACTTCCTGTTTTTCGGCCGGCTTCAATTCCAGGAATCCGGCAATGAGATCTGCCAGGGCCGCCGGCGCGTTGGTGCTCTCGATTGCCGCAGCCAGTTCCGGCGGGGCCTGCGGCATGAACTCGAGCGCCGCGGCAGCCTGCTGCTTGAGGCGGTGCGTGCGCGCCTCGATTTCCCTCGTTGTCGTTTCCACTTCTTCCATGGGCGCCACGCGTGCCACCAGGAACGGATAGCCGTCAAGGAACTCGAGGATCCCGAACCTTTGTTGCCCCTGGGCGATGATATGGTGAGACCCGTCGGGAGCCGTGATATAGCGAACGATAGTGGCGATTGTGCCGATCCGGTAGAGATCTGCCTCAGTCGGGACATCGGCTTCGGCATTGCGCTGCTGCAGGATGCCGATGGAACGTTCACTGCGTGCCGCCTCCTGGGCGGCCGCGACCGACATGGGGCGTCCAATGCTGATCGGCTGGATCATGCGCGGAAACAGGACGGTATTCCGCACCGGCAGGATGATCAGCGCATCCGGCGGGACCGGCCGCGGTTCAGCATGCGTGGTTTCCGGAGCGGCAATTTCCTGTTGCGTCTTGTCGTCGTGGTTTTCCATAGTTTATGCACCTGATCGTGCTACACCTTGCGCAGACTCAGTATCAGAACGCCGTTGACCAGATCCCTATGGTCGAATTCATAATGCCCGGGAGGCAGTTCGATACGCCGTTCATAGCGTCCATAGGGAATCTCAAGGCGGTGTATCGTCGCTGCCCGCAGTTCCGGCGGCAGTGTCCGTTCTCCCGAGACCCGCAACACGCCAGCCTCGATTCCGACCTGAACCTGTGCTGCGACCATCCCCGGCAAGGCGATCATCATCCACAGATGACGGGACGTTTCGAAGATGTCCGCCGGCGGTTCCCAGATCGGGCGCTGTCCGGTGCTCTGAGCGAGGCGGAAGAACTGCCGCTGCATGCGTTCGGCCCGTTCCAGAAGTTCGAGGGCCTCGTCCCACATCCAGGATTTCGGATCATGTATTGACATGCGGTTCCTCTGGCCTATATGCAAGAGAACTTCGAAGACAACACCGCGCCCCTTGACGCGCGCCTCATCCCCTGGCGCCACCCATGCGGCGCGACCTGCGGTGCCGGGGCTGGGAGCACGTGTGAATGCTAGCCGCCCGAAAGCCGTTGCGGCCGTCACCTTCGGTATCCGGCTCCATGGTCGCGCTCTTACAGCTATGCATGCGGACGCATCGCCCGGTTTGCAAGATCTCCGGGCCGGATTCGATCCTCATATTATGTTATGTTCCGCCACCAAGCACCGCAGCGCAATGGCGGCTGCGCAATCGCTATACAGCGGCCGCCGGCCCGGCGGCAAATCCCTGTTTGCGCCAGTCCGGCCGAAGTCCACACACAGTCCTGGCGCGTTTCCCCGGATTTCCCGCAAGCGCCGCGCAATGGTGTGCTGCCCACGATCCTACAGATCGAATGCGATGACCTCGGCGTTGGCAAAGCGCAGCGCCAGCATTTGCTGATCTGAGAGGCAAAGTGAATGAGCGACCGCTACCCGCATCGTTTCCTCGTGGGCAACCACCAACACGGTACGCTCCGGCTGCAACCGCAGCCAGTCGAGAAAGCCGAGCACACGCTGCTTGTGTTCGAAGAGCGTTTCGCCTCCACCTATGCGGGTATGCATGGGATCAGCGGCGATGGCGCAGTACAGCTGTTTCACCGTCTCGCCGTCGAGCCCGGTACGGAAGTCGTTGACTGCAGGATGCACGGTGATGGGTACATGATGATCACCATTGACGATCTCGGCTGTCTGCCGCGTGCGTGGCAGTTCGGATACGACGATACGCTCCAGTGCCACATCCTTCAGATCGCACGCTGCGGCTGCACCTGCTCTATCCCCAGGTCGGTCAGGTGAACCGGTCGTGCCGGGTCGTCGTTGCACAGACCGAGAACATTGTAATTTGTCTGTCCATGACGCATGAAGTACGTCTTCATGGCCGCACCCTCCGCAAACCATGCTGCCGCAGATGGCGTCCGGCATATCCCGATCCGTGTCCGCCGCTTGCGGCGGTGACCGCATTTTCGTAGTCTGGCATGGTTCATCCGGTGGACATGCAATGGCGGGGCGCGATTGTATGCCGTTTGGATCGTTGGGTCGAAGCTTCGGGGAAGCTCTTTAGATGATCGGGACGGGGTCGACGAGGGTGCATGCGGGCTGGCTGGGCAGATGGTATGCCGAGCCGCTTGTCCCGGAACGGGCGCGCAGCCTGCTGGAGCAGGCGCAGCGCATCATGCACCGCGGGCAACGCTCCGGGCACCATTGCATCACCGGGCGGCTGCAAATCCTGATTGCGCGCTATTGGCTGGATGGGGCAGCGCAAAGCTACGATTATGATATGGCTGTGCGCGCCGGTTTCCGCAACCGGCGCGCCAGGGCGCTCGCCGAACTTATATTATGGTCAGCTCCTTCTCAGCCGCAAACTCACCGGAGCATTCGAACACCTGAGTGCCGGGTTCTCGCTCGCCGGCCCGATGATGGCGGCGGAAGATTATCTGAACGTGCGCCGCCGCCATGCCCTGTTGCGCCGGCTTGAGCTGGCTTCGACCCCAGCATCACCGCACAGCCTCGATGCGCTGCTTGTCGAAGCCGCGGTCATCGTCAAGCTGGAAGGCAGATCGATGCCCCGGTTCACGCATGATCCATGTGATACCTCGGGCTAGGAGTCGCGGCGTCTGCCGCCGGGCGACAACAGCACCGGGCTGATTACGGTCCGCGCGGCTGCGCGGGACGGGGGCATGGCGGTACCGGCTCCGCGGGGCCGGCGGGTCACTGGCGCCGTGTGCAGCGTTGCGGTGCATGGATGTGCAGGCAGCCCTATCCGCTTCGACAGCCTGCAACGACATCATCCGGTATTGCGCATCCCGGCGGCGATGGCGTTGATGGAGCGCAACAGCGGGTCGCGCCAAACGGACGGACGGCTCTCGTCACCGGGTGCGGCGCGGTAGCGCTTGAGCAGAACCGTCTGGATATGGTTGAGCGGATCCAGATAGGGGTTGCGGCGGGCGAGCGAAAGCGCAAGGACCGGATTGTCCTCGATCAGATGCTTGGCACCGGAGACATCCAGCGCCTGGGTTATCGTGCGATGGAATTCATCTTTTATCATTCGGTAGACCCTCTGGCGTGTATCGGGGTCCGGACATAGTTCGGCGTACTCGCGCGCGATATCCATGTCACTCTTGAACAGTGCCATCTGGGTATTGCTGAGCAGTGACCGGAAGAATGGCCATTCAAGATACATGCTCTGCAGTTTTGCCAGCCGCGCCGGATCGTTGGCGCGCCAGGATTCGAGCGCGCTGCCAAGGCCGTACCATGCCGGCAGAGTGTGACGCGATTGGGCCCAGCCGAATACCCAGGGGATCGCACGTACCGAAGCTTTCGACCGGTCAGTCCGGTTCCTGTGGCTCGGGCGCGAGCCGATGTTCAGTAATCCGATCTCATTGACCGGTGTTGCCTCATAGAAATAGTCCATGAAGCCCGGGGTGTGGTCCGTCAGAGACCGGTAACTCGTTTCACCAGCGCGCGAGAGTTCTTCCATGACCGCGAGATGGTCTTTGCGGTCTTGCACTGTGGGGCGCACGAGAGAAATGCTTGCCTTCATGAGGCCCGTGGCGCCCATCGTAAGCTCATAGGCAGCAGTCTCGGCATTGCTGTACTTGTAATACAGCACCTCACCCTGTTCGGTGAACTTGATCTGGCCGTTGACCGTTCCGGGAGGCTGGGCCAGGATTGACTCGTGCGTGGGCCCACCGCCCCGGCCGATGGTGCCGCCCCGGCCGTGAAACAGGCGGCAGCTGACTCCGAAGTGCTCGGCAATGCCGATGATCTTCTTCTGTGCCTCGTACAGGTTCCACGACGAAGACAGGGTACCGCCGTCCTTGGCGGAGTCGGAGTAGCCGAGCATGACCTCCTGCACGTTTCCGGAAGCCTTCAGCAGCGCGCAATAGGTTGGAATGCTTAACAGCGTATGCATGACGTCTTCGATACGTGCAAGATCGTCGATCGTTTCGAACAGCGGACTTATCCTGATCTCGCAGTGCCAGCCTTCCGCGCCCAGCCCGGCCAGCCCGGCCAGACGTGCCAGCAGCATCACCTCCAGAATGTGGCTGGCCGCATGGGTCATAGATATCACATAGTTGCCGAACACATGGCGGCTGACACTATCCTGGAGCCGCGCCATCAGTTCGAAGGTTTCGAGGGTCTCGCGAGCGGCCGGGCCCAGGCGTCGGCGATCGACCGCCGTGGGGGCGGGTGCCGCAATCAGTTTGGTTAGCAGCTGCAGTCGCGCAGGCTCGTCGAGGGAGAGGTAGGGCTTCTGTCCCGGAAGCTGCGCCAAAATCTCGTTCAGGGCCTCGGAGTGGCGCGAGGCCTCCTGTCTTATGTCGAGCTGCACAAGGTGGAAGCCGAAGGTTTCCGCCAGGCGAATCAGGTCCTTGAGCTCGCCATCGGCTATTTCCTGGTCACGATGACTGACAAGCGAGTCGCGGATCAGGTACAGGTCGGTGAGGAACTGTTCGTCTCGTCCATATGCCGCCGACACGTCCCCGCTGGGCTCGCCGTGAAGCCGCTGATGTACCGCGCGCAGCGTATGCTCGAGCCGGTAGCGCATGAAGTAAAGCTTGCGTCGGTAAGGTTCGGAAAAGAATTGTTCCGGCTTGGTGCCGAACGCGTGATGGCCGAAGCGTTCGTCGCGCGCCAGGCTTTTCATCAGCTCATCCGACGGACGGGTGAGCAGTATCGAATAGGTAAGTATATTGCTGAGCGCAGTCAGCCGACGCATGTATTCCTGCAGAATCTCCTCAACGTGAAAGCCAACCGCGAGTAGTGTGGTCTCCGGCTTTACGTTTGGGTTGCCGTCGCGGTCTCCGCCGATCCATGAGCCGAACCTCAGGAAGCTGGGGACCCGGACAAGGGGCTGGCCGGCAGTGTCGTCGCCATAGATCCTGCGCACGGCGTCCTCGACCAGCCGGTAGGTGGTGGGCACCGCCCGAAACAGACTTTCGCGAAAATAGAAAAGACCATTGCGGATCTCATCGCGTACCGCGGGACGCAGCGTCCGCACTTCATCGGTTTTCCAGAGGATCTGGATCTGGGCCCGCAGTTGCCCGATGGTATCCTGGATTTCCTCTTTGCCGAGGCGCGGATCGTTGAGACACTCGGAGGTCACGAAAATCCGTCTCAGTGCTTGCATGATCGTGCGGCGCTTGGCTTCGGTGGGATGGGCGGTGAACACCGGCACAAACATCAGGCGGTCGAACAGCGTCTGCAGCTCGCCCGCGCCTATGCCCTGTGCATGGAACCAGCGCAGTGTTTCGTCGAATGACCCGGTCCACAATGGCCCGCCCGAGCGCATCATGCGCCGCCGCTGGCGGTGCTGAAACGCCTCTTCCGCGATGTTGACCAGGCTAAAATAGGCGTTGAATGCCCGCAGGACGTGGGTCAGGGTTTCAGGGTCGAGGCGGTCGATGAGGCGCATCAGCTGTCGCCGTATGCGCGGATTCTCCCGCCGGTGCAGACTGATGAATCCCTTGCGCAGCGTTTCGACCGCCTTCAGCACCTGCCCGCCGGCCTGGCTGTGCAGGACGTCGCCGAGGAGTTCGCCGAACAGCCTGACGCGGCTGCGCAGCTCCTTGTCACCGGGGATGGATTCTGGGTTCGTGTTTTGTCGGTTCATGTTGCTGCAAATACCCACCGCCAGCACGCGCCTTGCGCCTAGATCGGCCGGGATGATCGGCAATGACGGGGCGTTATCATGCCCGAAGCCGGCCTCAATATAAAGCCGCTGCCGCACAGGCTGGAGCTGTACCACGCATGGGCGGCGGCTGCGGACGGCGCGCCCGACGAATACGAGATGGTGGCGACGGCCCAATTCGGGGCGCGCCCGCGGTGGTGCGTATGACAGCGTTTCGGATTCCGTGCTAGTCTTAATATAAAAGCGGGTCGACAGGCGCGGGGGCGGATTTGCTCGGTCCCCGAGCCCGGGGTGCACCGGGCAGTCGTGCCGATTTCACGGATTCTTTGGAGTGCGCTCAATGCATGAACTGAGTCACGAACAGCGCGTGGATCTCGCGCGGGCGGTCATATCCATATTGGACCACTGGGGACTGTCGGCGGCGGATCAGGTGGCGATTCTTGCGCTCCCGCCGGGTACCCGCCCTGGAATGATAAGACAGTATCGCGAAAACAAGGCGCTTCCCGACGATGCCGAGGTCGCCGAGCGCATCGAGCATCTGGCCGGAATCGCGGACGCGCTTCGTACCAGTCATCCGCTCAACGGTACAATGGATGCGATATGGATGCACACGGTCAATCGCCGATTCGATGATCGCACGCCGCTCGAGGTCATGATCAACGACGGGCTGAGCGGAGTCATTGCGGTGCGTGCACATCTGGACTGTACCTTCGACTGGAGCCGTCTGGCCTAAATCCCTTTTTTTTAAGACTGATTGCTCCGGTGCTGCCGGTTCTCCCGGACTGCCGCCCGCAGCGCAGGCACTGGCCCTGCCGCGACCCTGCCCGGTTCAGAGCAGAACCTGCTCCAGTCCGCCACGGCGGACGCGTTCGACGAAATGCCGCTGCCAGTCTGCACCCAATCGCTGATTGGCCAGTTCGACGACGATGTAATCCGTGTCGAGTCCGGTTTCGTCGCGGTATCGGGACAGACCCTGTACGCAGGCGGGGCACGAGGTGAGTATTTTCATCCCAGTGCCGGATGTCTGGCTTTGCCCCGCGATCTGCTGACTTGTGCGACGAAGCTCCTCCAGCTTTCGAAATCTGACCTGGTTTGCGATGTCGGGACGTGCGATGGCAAAGGTTCCGGCTTCCCCGCAGCAGCGGTCGGACAGAGCCACCTCCTGTCCCATCAGCTTTGAGGCGACGCTCACGGGATTGTAGGTCTTCATGGGTGTATGACATGGATCGTGGTACAGGTAGCGCACGCCCTTGACCCCGGTCAGGTGCACGCCCTTCTCCATGAGGTACTCGTGGATATCCAGAAGGCGGCATCCGGGAAAAATCGCGTCGAATTCGTATTTGAGCAGCTGATCCATGCAAGTGCCGCAGGAAACGATCACGGTCTTGATGTCGAGATAGTTCAGCGTGTTTGCGACGCGGTGGAAGAGGACGCGATTGTCGGTGGTTATCTTCGAGCCCCTGCGCTCGTCGCCGGCAGACAGTTGCGGGTAGCCGCAGCACAGATAGCCGGGAGGCAGGACCGTCTGCGCACCAACCTCGTAGAGCATCGCCAGCGTCGCGAGCCCCACCTGACTGAACAGTCGCTCTGATCCGCATCCGGGGAAATAGAACACCGCGTCCGAGTCTTCGCTGATGCGGGCCGGATCCCGCAGTATCGGAATCGTCTTGCTGTCTTCGATGCCAAGCAGCGCGCGCGTGGTCATGGACGGCAGGCCGCCAGGCATCGGTCTGCGCACGAAGTTGATGATCTGCGCGGAAATCCGGGTGTGCCCCGTGGTTGCCTCAGGCGGCCTGCTGTTGTGCAGCAGGCCGACATGCCGGGCAAGACGATAGGCAATGCGTTGCGCGCCGTAACCCCACTCGATGAGCGACTTGCGCAGCAGCCTGATTTTTGTCGGGTCGGTGGCGTTGAGATAGGCCATGGACAGCCAGGTCGCGGGATTCGGACTGCGCTTGCCCCGATCCTTGAGGATCCGGCGCATGCGGATCGTCACGTCCCCGAAATCGATGTCGACCGGACAGGGGTTGAGGCACTTGTGGCAGATCGTGCAGTGGTCGGCGACATCATTCATCGCCTCGAAATGGCGCAGCGAGATGCCGCGGCGTGTCTGCTCCTCGTAGAGAAAGGCCTCGATGATGAGACCCGTGGCGAGGATCTTGTTGCGCGGGGAGTACAGCAGGTTTGCTCTGGGTATGTGGGTGCTGCACGTCGGCTTGCATTTTCCGCAGCGAAGGCAGTGGCGAATGTCGTCATTAAGAGCGCCGAGCTCGCTTTCCTCCAGTATGATCGCCTCCTGCTGCAGCAGGCGCAGGGACGGCGTGTAGGCGCGTTCCAGACCCGATTCCGGCAGCAGCTTTCCGCGATTGAAGTTTCCGTTCGGGTCGACCTTGCGCTTGTATTGCGCGAACGCCTCAACGGATGCCTTGTCGAGATACTGGATCTTGGTGATGCCTATGCCATGTTCTCCGGATATGACTCCGCCTAGCGACAGCGCCAGGGCCATGACACGCGCAACGATCCGATCCGCCTCCTGCAGCATTCCGTAGTCGTTGGAATGGACCGGGATGTTGGTGTGAACGTTGCCGTCGCCCGCGTGCATATGGGTCGCCACGAAAAGCCGGGCGTTGCGCACCCGCGAGTGGATGGCGTCGAGTTGGCGGTGTACGGGGGAGAATTCAAGCCCTCCGAAAATCTGTTTCAAGGGTCGCTCGACATCTGCGCGATACGAAATCCGCAGGTCACGCCTCAGCAGCTGCTGGATCAGCGTCTCGCCCGGCTGTGCCGGCGCCTGCGGCTCCGCGTCGAAAAGATTTTCGGCAGCGTCGACAGTCCGGTCGAGCCCGCTCAGGATGGATGACCAGCGCGCATGCACCCGATCGAGCAGTTCCAGGGCGGCTGTCTTCTTGTCGCCGAGAATGGCCATCGCCTCGTGGCTTGTCTCGTAGTCGGCTGCTGGCGGTGGAACGTCGGAAAGATCCTGAAGGTATTCACGGACCGCCTCGATAATGCGTAGCTTGTTGGAAATAGACTGCTCTATGTTGATGCGTTCGATGCCCGCGGAGTATTCCGCGAGTTTGTCCAGGGGTATCACTACGTCTTCATTGATCTTGAAGGCGTTGGTGTGCTTGGCGATGGCCGCCGTGCGCGAGCGGTCGAGCCAGAACCGGCGCCTGGCCTCCGGGCTTACCGCGATGAACCCCTCCGCCCCGCGCGCATTGGCCATGCGTACTACCGCAGATGCGGCGGTGGCTACCGCCGCCTCGTCGTCGCCCGCGATATCGACGAGCAGTACCATCTTGGGGCGATCCCGCCGTGCGGCTTTGGTTGCGTAACCGACTGCTTTCAGGTATCGCTCATCCAGGTGTTCAAGGCCCGACAAGGAGACCCCCGGGCACCCGTCGAGGTAATTCTTGGTTTCGACAATGGCGGGAACCGCCTTGCCGAGATCGTGACCGAAGAACTCGAGACACAGGGTACGCAAATAGGCCGGCATGCGGTGCAGGATGAACACCGCGGAAGTGATCAGGCCATCACACCCTTCCTTCTGAACACCCGGCAGACCGGCCAGAAACTTGTCGGTCACGTCCTTGCCCAGCCCGATCTTGCGGAAAGCCTTTCCCGGGACGGACAGCACGCGTGGCTCGCCCAGCGGGGTGCGGCCGTCGATCTTGTAGCGCGTAATGCGGAACAGGACCTCCTCCTGCTCGTGAATTTTTCCCAGATTGTGATTCAGCCGCGTCACCTCCAGCCAGCGCGCATCCGGAGTCACCATGCGCCACGATGCAAGATTGTCGAGCGTCGTGCCCCAGAGCACCGCTTTTTTGCCTCCGGCATTCATCGCGATGTTGCCGCCGATCGTGGAGGCATCCTGAGACGTAGGATCGACAGCAAAGCTGTAGCCGCTTGCTTCCGCGAGCTTTGCTACGCTCAGGGTGATCGCTCCGGCCTGGGCCCGCACCACCGGCACGGGCGACGCGACTCCCTCCAGCTGCCGGACTTCCACAGGCCCGAGCTGGTCGAGCTTTTCGGTGTTGATCACCACCGATTCGGCGTGCAGCGGGACCGCACCGCCCGTATACCCGGTACCTCCGCCGCGCGGAATGATGGTTAGCCCGAGATCTATGCAGGCCCTAACGATGTGGGCCGTCTCTTCCTCGCTGTCCGGATACACGACCGCCAGCGGATATTCGACGCGCCAGTCGGTAGCGTCGGTAACATGAGAGACGCGTGCGAGTCCGCTGAAATCCACATTGTCGCGGCGCGTCAATCGTCCGAGGTGTTTGCGCAGACGCCGACGCCACTCACGTTGGCGAGGGAACCAATTCTCGAACTCGCACACCGATTCGCGCGCGCGCTCCACCAGCGCCAGCGTGAGCGGGTTGCCTTCGGCGCGTTCGCTGATCTGGTCCAGGCGATGGTGCAGGGCGTGGACCAGCGACCCGCGCCGTTTCCGGTTCTCCAGGAGGTCGTCCTGGATGTAGGGGTTGCGGTGGATTACCCACATGTCTCCCAGGACCTCGAACAGCATGCGTGCCGAACGCCCGGTGCGGCGGGTGCCGCGCAGTTCGTTGAGGGTTTCCCACATCGCATCGCCAAGATAGCGGATGACGATTTCCCGGTCGGAGAAGGACGTGTAGTTGTAAGGAATTTCGCGGATTCGCATAAAGCTGAGGCTCGTGGGACCGTGCCGATTTCCTTGGGGCACGTTACGCATATTAGCATGTACTTCTGGTTTTCCCGATTGGCCGCAGACATGCCGGGCAGGCCGGGGCTCCGGACGGCGGGTTTCGCCGTCCGGCCAGTCTGTGTGGCGGGATTCCGGTATCGGCTGCTTCTGGGCCGATGGATCGAGCCAGGCTCGTGCGTCACCCGCCGCACGAGCGGAATATTGCCCCACGGAGCGGTGATCGGCGCATTTTTAGCATGTGGGGCAGCGGACCGGAGTTCATGGCTCCGGCGGATTTTGACGTGGGTCAATGCGTCCGTGCAGGACGGATGACTATGCTCTTCCATGACGGTGGATACAGGGAGAGTGTGCCATGGAGCATCGTTGGAACGCGCGTCGACCGCTGACGGTAAAGGCCATACTCCACAGCCCTGTGCTCGGGCCCGAACGAGTAAAAATACGGGACATCGGGGCAGGCGGAGTGCGCGTCGAGGTTCAGGACGATGTACCCGCCACAAATCTGCATGTCGAGCTGGTTGTCGTAGGAAACGAGCACGGCATTCTGCGTATTTACCGGGTTCCCGCACTCATCGTGTGGACATCCAGGAATATGGTCGGCCTCATGTTCTACGAGATGAACCCCCGCGCCGTCGTGGCGGCACTGAATGCGTTTTCGGCTGGCGAGGTAGAAGGAGACTTCGAGTCTGGGCCGAGTTTTGCCGGCGGGCCGAGTAATACGTCGGGCAAGCTGACCAGACCATAAAAGGGAGGGCATCCCCATGACTGTTGCCAGAACGATCACCGATTTTCTCCAGCGGCAGCGTGCGCACTATGCCGTGGTTCCTCACCCGCACACCGAGACGAGCCGCGCGACAGCCAATACCGTCCGGGTAGCAGCGGACCAGCTGGCAAAGGCCGTGGTTCTGATCGACGAGCGCGGCTACCTCATGGCTGTCGTTCCCAGCAGCCGTCACGTGAGCACCAATCGGCTATCGGAACTGCTCGGCCGCCGCCTTGAGTTGGCGACCGAGAACCGTATTGCACCGGTCTTCCGGGACTGCGATCCGGGGGCGATCCCGCCGCTGGGACCCGCCTACGGCATGGACACGATCGTCGATGACAGCTTGGTTGGCCAACCGGTGATCTATTTCGAGGCCGGCGACCACGAGCAGGTAATCCAGGTGGACGGCGAGGTATTCCTTTCGCTGCTGAAAGAGGCACGACACGGCCAGTTTACGCACTAGGCGCGAAAATTCGTGGCCGGGTTGCCGCGGGAAGCGGCGGTGTGCGCTGCAGAATGATCGGCCACCGGCTCCGGCCCGCGCATCTTTGCACCGCTGCGGTGAAGGATGCGGCGGGGTTCTCGGCCGGCTGAGGGGCGGTGATTAGATGGATGTCGCAGACATCAGTCTGTTCGCGCTCAATTGGGGCTCGGATCTTGCGTCGCGCGTTGCCGCAGCCCTGGATCTGCCTCTGGGCCGGCACGAGGAACGGGAGTTCGAGGACGGTGAGCACAAGATACGTCCACTCGAGAGCGTTCGGGGTCGTGACGTCTTTGTTGTCCAGTCCCTGCATGACGAGCCGGCCGGCAGCGTCAATGACAAACTGTGCCGCCTGCTCTTCTTCATCGCTGCCCTCAAGGACGCGGCTGCCGCGCGAGTCACTGCGGTCGTGCCGTATCTTTCCTATGCGCGCAAAGATCGCAAGACCCAGCCGCGGGATCCGGTGACTACGCGCTATGTTGCGAAGCTGTTCGAGAGTGTCGGCACGGACCGGGTAATGACGGTCGACGTCCACAACCTTGCCGCATTCCAGAATGCATTCCGGTGTCAGACCGAGCATCTGGAGGCACGCATGCTGTTCGTCAGACACTTTGCGCAGCGCATGCGGGGAGACAGCGTGGCGGTCGTGTCGCCTGATGTCGGTGGCGTCAAGCGTGCGGAGCTGTTCCGCCGGGCGCTGGCGGGCGCGCTCGGGCGCGAGGTCGATATGGCCTTTATCGAAAAAGAACGCGCGCTCGGGAAGGTCACCACGGGAGCGCTGGTCGGAGAGGTGCGCGGACGTATCGCCATCATCGTGGATGATCTCATCAGTTCCGGCACAACCATTGCGCGTGCTGCCAGTGTCTGCCGCACGGCCGGTGCAGTGTCGGTTTTCGCGGCGGCAACACATGGGTTGTTCGTGGCCGACGCCGAAGCGGTCATTGCCGAGGCGCCCATCGAACGCGTGCTCGTGACCGATACGGTTCCTGCATTCCGCATCGCAGGTCAGGCGGCGCGCGCAAAACTCGAAATCCTGGATATTGCCGGATTCCTGGCGGAGGCGATACGTCGGCTGAATGCAAACGGATCCCTTGTAGAGCTCAACCGGGCATGAGCTGGTCCTGCAGCTCAGCCGAGGCCCAGATCCCGCACATACCGTTCGGCGCGATCGAGATAGTCGCACGCCGCCGCCGACCATTTTTTCGTGTTCCGGACCTCGGGGTCCAGGACGTGCCAGACCGCAATCTTGCAGCGGAAGCAGGCCCAGCAGCTCTTGTAGAAACTCAGAAGCGCCGGCGCAGGGGTGTCGGAGCTGATGCGTGCGTGACTTTCGAGGAACAGCCGCCCGACCGGCGCGGCGCCGAGCCGCTCGCACTCCACGGCGAGCAGGGAAAGTTCATCGGCGGGGTCAAGGATGCGGAAGTCGCGATTGAATTCCAGACGGTCGATGATCACCGGCTCCGGAACCAAACAGATGTGCTCCGGCCTCAGGTCACCGTGAGCCTCGATGATCTTGTTGTGTTCCGCGCGCTCGTCGACAAGCGTCTGGTGAAGGTCGAGGAACCGGAGTTGGGCGGCGGCGACATGCCTCAACTGCGCTTCGGGCAGCGCGTATTCCGGGCGCGAGAGCTCTCGGCAGGTATCCTCGACCCGGTCGCGCAGGCGGCGGCGATAGGTCGCGCAGTCCATCGCAATCGGGCGGGCCTGCCGGTAGAAGCAGGCCAGGCGCTCGGCCGCCAGGCGCGTTTCGGACTCGGGGATTGAGCCATTCAGTATTGCCTGATCAAGGAATCGCTCCGCCGGCAGGCGCCGCATCTTTACCAGCCAGTCGGCCACCGGACCGGTTCCGCCAAGCTGAAGCTCACCGGACAGGCTGGCAATGAGCGGGATCATCCCCAGGTAAATACCCGGAGCCAGCGGGCGATTGAGCATGATTTCTGCTTCGCAGTCGCGGCGTCGAAGTTCGATGGAGCTGAAGTCCAGAAAGTCCCGGCGGACCGGCTTCTTGAGCTTGTATGCATGCGTATCGGTGAGAAATACCCAGGACATGTGGGTTTCGAGCGCGTAAACTTGTACGGGATGTTCCGGATAGGCGTGCGGACGGGAAAGGAACGCAACCTTGGCGGCCGTCGGTATCTCCGGTTCACCGCGATTCCTGGAATTCGGTGCCATGGTCATGAGCCAGTTCTGCAGCAAACCCGCCGGCTAACACTATCGCAAAAGGCGCACGCGGCAAAATATCGCTCTGATCCGGCGGTGCCGTGAGCCCGAGGCACTAGTCAGTACGCCGGTGAGGAGCCAGTATCCAGGCAGCCGTGCGAACGCTGCCAGAAGAGGATTCGACACGCGGATGCAGCTTCGGATCGTATCGTACAACATTCATCGTGCGATCGGCATTGATCGCCGTTTCCGTCTCGACCGGATCGTGACGATCCTGGGGCATGTGCGACCGGACGTGGCGCTGCTGCAGGAAGTTGACTCCGGAGCGCCGCGCTCCGGAAATCTCGATCTCGCGCGCGAACTGGCGGACCTGCTCGGATACCCTTACTATGCGGTCGGTCATAACGTCGACCTGCGCAAAGGGTGTTACGGTAACGCGACGCTCAGCCGTTTCCCGATTCTGCGCGAACGCAATATCGATCTCACGATCGATTCGCACAAGCGCCGCGGCTGCCAGCACACCCGCATCCAGGCGCAGAAGCAGTCCGGTCACGCGCATATCATCGAGGTATTCAATCTCCATCTGGGTCTATCGGCGCGCGAGCGGCGGCTCCAGATTGCGCTTCTGCGGCGCTCCAGAGAGTTCTCGGACCTGGACCAGGCCCATGCCTGTCTTGTTGGCGGAGACTTCAATGACTGGCGCAGCCAGTTGCCGCCGATATTCACCGAAGAACTGGGATTCCAGTGTGCGACGTCGTGCGGTGGCGGGCGGCATTATCCGATGCGCACGTTCCCGGCGTTTTCTCCGACCGGGGGCCTGGACAAGATCTTCTTCCGCGGCCAGTTCCGGCTGCTCGATGCGCGTACCTGCCATTTGCGTGTCTCGCGTGTGGCAAGCGACCATCTGCCAGTGATTGCGGATTTTGAGTTGCAGTGAATGTGCCTGTAGCCAAGGTGCCGGCTGCGGGCCGGGAGCGGCGACCTTCAATCTCGAAATACCGGTTTCCATGGCGCGGCGGCAATCGCTTCCAGCTGCTGGTCGACGGAAACCAGTTTTTCCCCCACATGCTCCAGGCCATCAACGACGCGGCCCATCACGTGCATCTGGAAATCTACCTTTTCGAGACCGGGACTGTTGCCGGCCGCTTCATCGACGCGCTGGTGGCGGCAGCGGCACGCGGTGTGGACGTGCGCGTCATATTGGACGATTTCGGTGCGCGCGGCCTCGGCCGCGGTGACCGCGAGCGCCTGCGCGGCGGCGGCGTGAAGCTTGCCTTCTACAATCCGTTGCGTATCGGGAAATGGCTGAAGAATCTTGCCCGGGACCACCGCAAGCTCCTGGTCACGGACGGAACGACGGCGTTTGTCGGAGGAACCGGCATCACCGATGAATTCGACCCGGCGGATTCTCCGGAATCGCGTTGGCGCGAAACCGTAGTGAAGGTGGCAGGACCTGTGATTTTCGACTGGCAGCTGCTGTTCATCGAAAGCTGGAAGCGCCATACCGGCGAGATGCTGCGACTGCCGGCCAAGCCGGCAGTCGCAGCGGGCGAGCGCATGCTGGGGCGTGTCACATTGATGCGCGGAAGATCGCAGCAGGGAATAAAGCGCGATCTGATTGCGCATGTGCATTCCGCAGAGCGGCGGGTGTGGTTTTCCACTGCCTATTTTGTGCCGCCGCGCCGTATCCGGCGTGCGCTGCGGAGGGCTGCACGTCGCGGTGTCGATGTGCGGTTGCTGCTGGCGGGTCCGCGAACCGACCACCCCGCTGTGCGTCTGGCGGGACGGAGATTCTACGCTTCGATGCTCCGAAGCGGAGTGCGCATTTTCGAATTTCAGCCACGCGTTCTGCACAGCAAAGTGAGCCTGTGCGATTCCTGGGTGTCGATAGGGTCGAGCAATCTCGATAACTGGAATCTGCGCTGGAACCTGGATGCTAACCAGGCAATCGAAGACCAGGAATTCGCCGAGCAGGTTCGCGCAATGTTCGATGCCGATTTCGCCCAGACCATCGAGTACACCTACCGGGACTGGACGCGCCGGTCGTGGCGCCTGCGCGTCAGCGAGTGGCTGTGGGGGCTGGTTGACCGGTTCCTCAACAGCATCGGTGACGGACGGCGCTGACCGCGCGCAAAGGCGTTCAGGCGGGTTCCGGAGCATTTCCGGAAAAGGCCTCCTCTACCTCTCGGTAGATGTCTGCCTCGTCTCCGGCATAGCGTGCAGAAAAGTGCATGGGCACGAGGCGCCTGGCGCCGCAGGCGCGCCCGAGCGCGCCGGCCTGACGCGCCGTAAGGTGGTATTTCCGGGCGGCATGGTCGGCGTCCCGGTGCAAGAAGACCGCCTCGATGAACAGGCAGTCAGCATTGTGCGCGAGCTCGCGGACGCGCTGCGCATTCTCCGCGTGGTAGACGATATCGACAATATAGGCGATCTTCTGGCCAGCGGCGAAGCGCAGCACATTGCGGCGCAGGTCGCCGAGCGGAATCATGCGTTCATGATGGCTGTCGCGGTCGGTCCAGTGGACACGGACTTTCGTGTTATCGGGGTCTCCGTGGCGCACCGCCGCTTTCAGTTCATTCAGCCACGGACCTGTGGGAAGCCCAAGTTCGGTCAACCGGTTCTTCCAGACGTTGATGTGCTGTTTTTCCTCGAGCGCGAAGCCCAGGCATGCGGTACGGTGATCAAGCAGCGTGGCGAGCACGCGAAAATTCTCCTCGTCCAGCAGCACGCCGTCGGCGGCAGGGCGGGACGGCAGGTCCTCGCGTTTGAAACCTGATCGGCAGCGGAAGCGGGCCATGCGCAGCTCTCCAGACGGCCGCCATTCGTTTGCCTCGAGCGTAAAGTCGGTCGCGTAGTCTTGCACGAGATTCCAAGTATAGGCCGCGAGCTTGTGTTCGACGCGGTCGATGAATTCCTGGGGGCCGAACAGGGCGAGAGTGCGGGCACGGCCCAGGCAGATGCGCACGATCCGATCGAGCCCCATGAAGTGGTCCATATGGGCGTGCGACACGAAAATGTGTGTCAGGCGAAGTATCTTGCGCGCCGACAGCGACTGGATATCCCCCAGATCGAAGAGCAGCGCCCGTCTGGCAAACCGGAAGTCCACGTAAACCGAGGGATCACCGAACGGACCGTTGACGAGGAGAGGCTGTAGAGTCGACGCCATGGCGAACCCGCCGCTGTGGTCATTATCGGGGTGGGTGTTCCATATTAACATGCCCTGCGGCCGTCGCCCGATGCGGGTGAACCCCCGGTCAACGGTGCTAGCGTGCGCAGCTGCGAAACCCCGCGAATATGTCGTTTCTGTCTGGTGTGTAGAAGTTGCGCCAAGTATTCCACACCAGCCGCGCCGGGGTTGCCCAGCTTCCGCCGCGCAGAACCTTGTGCGTTCCGAACCATGGCGCGGAATAGTCGCGGTAAGGGTCGGGAGAAAAGCCCGGATAGGGAGCGAAAGTGGATGCGGTCCATTCCCAGACGTTGCCGATCATTTGGCGGCAGCCGCAGGCGCTGTCGCTTTGCGGAAGCGCCGCGACATCGATGCTGGCGAGTGTGCCGCCATGCAGATTGGCGTGCGTTCCAGTCGGGGTTTCGTCCCCCCACGGATAGCGGCGCTTCCGTGCACCCTTTACGCCACCCGGCATGACCTCGCAGGCTGCCGCCGCCTCCCATTCGGCCTCGGAAGGCAGCCGCCGCCCCGCCCAGCGACACCAAGCCTGGGCTTCGTGCCAGTTCACGTGCATCACCGGCGCGTGCGGTGCCAGTGCGGTCCAGCGATCGAAACGGCGCACTTCCCAGTCCGGGCCGTTCCTGCGCCAGTACCGCGGCGCTTCGGCGCCGGCCCGTGCGCGCCATTCCCATCCGCAGTCGTCCCAGAACTCGCGTCGGCGGTACCCGTGGTCGTCGACGAAGGCCACATAATCCGCATTGGTCACCGGTGCCCGTGCTATGCGGAATGGCGCCAGTTCCACCGGGTGCGCCCACTTTTCGTTATCGAATACGAAACCCTCGGTCGACGTGGCGCCAAGCAGGAAGCGGCCGCCCGGCACCTCCACGTCCCCCGGCAGCGGGCCGGCCGACGTCGCAAGCGCAGCGGTTCCGGCCGGTGCCGGGTAACCCAGGGTCTGGCGCATGTACGTGAACGCCTCGGAGTGCATGTCCTGGTGGAAAATGGCGAGCAGATAAAAGTAGGCATCCCTCTCGGGCACCGAGTCCCCGTGGTCATGCAGGCGCTGACGCAGCGCATCATTCACCGCCTGCAGATAGGCGAGGGTGTCCACCACCGGGGGCAGGGGCAGGTCCCAACGCCGGTCATGCGCGATCGCGGAGGAGTCGTACAGGGTATCGGCCTCGGGCATCAGCGGGGCACGCCGGTCCAGATTGCGCAGGATCCAGTATTCGCTGAACCACGCCAGATGTCCGATTTCCCAGTTCGGGGGGTTCACCGTGGGCAGGCGCGGGCCGAGCATCTGGTCCGGGCCGAGATCGGTGACCAGACGCAGGGTGCGCGCGTGCGTATCGTCGAGGTATTCGAGAAGTTCTGCCGCTGTCACGGGATTGGCCATATACTATGCCTGTTCCGAATTATGTCCCTGTGAAATCCATGCGTATATTGATTGTGACGCCTGCGCCGCGTGGATCGCGGGCTGGCAACCGTACTACGGCACGCCGCTGGGCCAGAATCCTCAGGGCCGAAGGCCACCGCGTCTCGGTCACGGTCGGGTACGATGGTGCGCCGGCGGACCTGATGGTCGCGTTGCACGCCTGGCGCAGCGCGGACGCAGTGCAGTGTTTCCGGGAGCATTGTCCCGACCGGCCATTGATTGTAGCACTGACGGGTACGGATCTTTACCACTTCCTGCGCACCGATTGCGAAGTCACGACGCGTTCCATGAAGCTCGCTCACCGGCTCGTGGTTCTGCACGAGGCTGCGATCGACACGGTTCCTCAGCCGCTGCGCGGCAAGGTGCGGGTGATTCTGCAATCGGCGGATGTCTTTCCCGAGAGAAAACCGTCTCCGCGGCGCTTCGACGTCTGCGTGATCGGACATTTGCGCGATGAAAAGGATCCGTTGCGCACGGCCTATGCTGTGCGCAACCTTCCGTTGCAGTCGCAGCTGCAGGTGCTGCATCTGGGGAAGGCGCACACCGATGCCTGGGCGCAGGCGGCGCGCGCAGAGATGGCGCAAAACCCGCGATATCGCTGGCGCGGTGAGGTCCCATACCGGGAGGTGCGGCGGGTGTTGGCGCGCAGCCGGCTCATGGTGCTGTCATCGCGCATGGAGGGGGGCGCCAACGTGATCTCGGAAGCCGTGGTTGCCGGCGTGCCGGTAATCGCCTCGCGCATCGACGGATCGGTCGGCCTGCTTGGCTCCGGGTACCCGGGGTATTATCCGGTCGAAGACACGGCGGCGCTTACCGGGATGCTGTTGCAGGCCGAGCGTGACCCGGTTTTCTACGCGCGCCTTCAGGATGCCTGTGCGCTGCGTGCACCACTGTTTGATCCGCAGCACGAGCGGCAGGCATGGCGCGCTGTGCTGGCCGAGCTGTAGCGGACGGTTCTGACCTTCATCGCAGGACGAGTGTCACCGATGCAGCCGCGTTGCCCGGTTCCATGACGCGCCCTATGACCGCGCTCTGGGCATAGCCGAGCCGGCGCAGAGCGGCAAGGCAGAGGTCCGAGTTTTCCTCGGGGACGGACGCCAGCAGACCCCCCGCCGTCTGAGGATCAAACAGCAGCGGGTAGCGCGCATGCGCGACGGCGGTATCCAGGTTGCAGATCGCGCGCCGCAGGCGGATGTTCTCCGGTTGCAGGGAGCTGAAGATCCCTTGTGCCAGGGATTCGAGTGCACCGTCCAGGACCGGCAGACTGTCGAGTTCTATTTCGACGTCGACCTGGGAAGGGCGGGTCATCTCCAGGAGGTGACCCAGCAGCCCGAAGCCGGTGACGTCGGTGCAAGCGTGTGCTCCGTGAAGCATCAGGCAGTCGGCGGCCGCGCGGTTTGACTGCAGCATGGACTCCAGCGCCGCATCGATCCAGCGTCCCTTGGCAAGCCGGCGCATGTCGGCGGCGAACAGGGTGCCGGTGCCCAGGGCTTTCGCGAGAATCAGTCGGTCTCCCGGGCGCATGCCGCCCTTGCGCAGAAGCCGTCCGCGTTCCGCCAAGCCGTTGACGCACAGCCCGAAGGCCAGCTCGGCGCCTTCGCTCGAATGTCCGCCGACGAGTGCCGCTCCGGATTCTTCGAGCGCCACCGCGGCGCCGGCCATCATCTCGTAGAGCGCCTGCTCGATCTTGGCTTCAGGGCCGAACGGAACGCTGGCAATGGCGAGGGCCGACTGTGGCTGTGCGCCCATCGCATAGATGTCGCCGAGGCTGTGGTTGGCGGCGATCCTGCCGAACAGGTACGGATCGTCGACGATGGCGCGGAAAAAATCCACAGTGTGCACCATGACCTGTCCGGCGGGTACTTCGACGACCGCGGCGTCGTCCGCATCGCGCATGCCGACAAGAATGTCGGTGCGCGGTGCTATCGAGATGCGGGCGAGCACGCGGGCAAGTACCGTGCTGCCGATCTTGGATCCGCATCCGCCGCAGCGCATCGCCCACGCGGATATCTCGCGTAAAGCCTCGCCGTCCGCCGGCGTATCCGGCCGGCCCGCGCTGCCGGCCATGTGGTTCGGCAGCAGCGGTTCCCGGTAGCGCTCCATCCAGCGTCTGTCTATCCAGTCCTTCCAGCGCCATATGGCCGCTCCTGCGATGGTCAGCGGTCCGCGCGAAGCGATGGCGGAGCGGTCTCCCGTGCTTATCAATGCGAGAAAACGGCGCTGCGGAACGAACGCAACCAGCGGTTCGCATTTCGATGCGCGCCGCAGATTCACGGCAAGCGCCGGACCCTGACGTACCGCCATCACGCCGGATTTCGCGCGCGGATGATTGCGCATGGTCGCGATGTCGCCGGCGGCGAAAACACCCGGGTGAGAATAGGACTGCAGGAAGTCATCGACCTCGATAAACCCGGTCGAAGTGGTCGTGAGCCCGGTGCGGGCGATCCAGCCCGGAGCCGCCGCGTTCGTCGCCCAGATGAGCGCATCGTAGGGAAAGGACAGAGTGGCGCCAGCGTGTATCGCAGTAATATGTTCCGCCGTGACTTTGTGCACGCGATGTTCGGGATGGACCGATACCCCTCGTTCCGAAAGGATGTGCATGAACTTCCGTCTCACCCGCTCATGGTGCGTGGGAAGGATCTGCGGCGCTTCCGAAAACAAATGGAACTGCGCCCGCCCGGCGCCGCCGGCGGATGCAACGCGATGCTGCAGCGAAAGCGTGAGCTCTACCCCTCCGGCGCCGGCGCCCACCACTGCGATGCGGAAGGTACTCGCGGTATTGCGCATGCGCCTCTCGATCAGATCCCATCCTGCGAGAAAGCGGTCGACTGGCTTTACCGGCAGCGCATGTTCTGCCACTCCCGGAATGCCGCTTTCGTCCGGTGTCGAGCCGATGTCGATCGAGAGCACGTCATAGGGGACCGCCGGGCGCCCGCGGCACAACACCCGGCGGTTCGCCAGGTCCAGCCCGACCATTTCGTCGTGGTAGAGCCGGCAGCCGGCGAAGTGCGCGAGCGGGCGCAGGTCCACATGGACTTCGTCGAAGCCGTAGTGGCCGGCGATATAGCCGGGCAACATGCCGGAATAGGGCGTGTGGACGTCGCGCGTTATAAGGGTGAGCCGTACCCCCGGTTCGGGGCGCATCCCGAAAGCCCGCAGCACAGCTACGTGGCTGTGGCCGCCGCCAACGAGCACCAGATCCTTACGAACGATGTCTGACTGGCCTTGCATCCACGGCCCGCTGGCATGGTGACGTCGCAGATCGCTTCTCCGGCGGCGGACCGCCGTTTATTTGATCTTCAGAAGTTCAATGTCGAAAATCAGCGTCTCATTCGGCCCGATGACGCTGCCCACACCGCCCGCGCCGTAGGCAAGATTGGCGGGAATGTAGACCCTCCACTTGGATCCGACCGGCATCAACTCCAGCGCCTGTTGCCAGCCCTGGATCACTCCGGTGAGCGGGAAAGTCGCCGGCTTCCCGCGCTTGTAGGAGCTGTCGAACTCGGTGCCATCGATCAGCAATCCCCGGTAGTTGGCGACGACGGTGTCGCTCACGTTCGGCCTGGGACCCTTGCCCTCGGTGATCACCTTGTACTGCAGTCCGCTGGGAAGGGTGACGACGCCCGGTTTTTTCGCGTTTTCCGCGAGAAACTTCGTTCCAGCCGCCAGGTTCCTCTGTGCCAGCGTGGCCTGGTCGGCCTCGCGTTTGTGCTGGTAGGCGAGGACTGCCGCGCGCATCTGGTCGCTGCTGAGTCGCGCTGGCCTGCCGCTTTCTGCATCATTGATCGCCAGCAGCAGCGCCCTGGAATCGATATCCATGCGCTCATTCTTGAGGTTCTCCCCGATTCGATATCCGACCACGTAGCTGATGCGCTGCT
The DNA here is from genome assembly GCA_021790335.1 of Pseudomonadota bacterium. Classification (GTDB taxonomy): domain Bacteria; phylum Pseudomonadota; class Gammaproteobacteria; order Acidiferrobacterales; family UBA6901; genus JAJYCY01. The sequence goes on from JAJYEE010000005.1 coordinate 79,718, forward strand.
TTTGGGTAGTCAGTTTTGAGGGGGTCGCAGCACAGCCGCACAGAAAAATCGCGACCAAAGCGAAGCTAAGTGGATTCCGGATACTCATGACTGTCCCTCAGGGATTGCTTGTGTGATGTTCTCATCCAGGAATGGAACGGCAGTTCCGACCCCTTTCAGTGCCCTACGGGCTGTGAATGGGAACGCTCCCCGGTGCCGGTCCCGTCACGGCGTCATGTTCCCATAACCTTTCGTTCCAGCCAAGCGTGCAGCGATGCAGCTGCCGGCGGTACTGCGCCTGGCAAAGACTCCGTGTCGTCTGGGCGGGCGACATCGAACCCGGAAGCAGCCGCGCCTGCCTCAGGTGCTGGTCGTGACGCCGCGACCGGTGCCGTTGTCCGGCATCCGTAATCGGCGTGGCGATGGCGCCGTTGCCCGCCGGTACCGGCGGGCAGGCCTTGCACGGACATGTTAAAGTGACGGCGAGTGCGGAGGGATCGCCGGCGCTGTCACGCTCGCGCTCCTGATTTTTCAAGCGCAACCGGTTGGGAGTGGCAACAGATGGCGGCATCCAGGGCAGCGGGCAAAGCAAAAGCGGTTCACCTCAAGGACTACCGGCCGCCTGACTATCGCATCGATCATGTGCGCCTCGAGTTTCTCCTGGATGAGGAGACAACCCGGGTACTTGCGCAGCTGGACGTGACCGGCAGTGACACCTCCCGCGGCCGGCCGCTGGTGCTCGACGGGCGCGAGCTCGACCTGAAGTCTATTGCGCTGGACGGGCAACGCCTCAGCCCCGGCCGGGACTATCTGCTGGATACCGAGCACCTTACGATTCCACGCGTCCCGGGCCGGTTCACCGTGGAGATCGAAACCGAGATTCATCCGCGGAACAACACCACGCTCACAGGGCTGTATGTCTCCGGTGGCAACTTCTGCACCCAGTGCGAAGCCGAGGGGTTCCGCAAGATCACGTTTTTCCCGGACCGCCCGGATGTGATGGCCAGGTATACGACCACGATCGTGGCGGACAAAGTCCGCTATCCGGTTCTGCTGTCCAACGGCAATCCGTCGGAGCGCGTCGACCTGGGCAATGGCCTGCATCGCGCAACCTGGGTGGATCCCTATCCGAAACCCTCCTACCTGTTCGCGCTGGTAGCCGGAGATCTTGCATGTATCGAAGACCGGTTTGTGACGCGCTCCGGTCGTCCCGTGCAGCTGCGCATGTATGTTCAGCACCACAATGCCGACAAATGCGGGCATGCCATGGCGTCGCTCAAGAAAGCGATGCGCTGGGACGAGCAGGTGTTCGGGCGCGAGTACGATCTTGATATCTACCAGATCGTCGCCGTCGATGATTTCAACATGGGGGCGATGGAGAACAAGGGACTGAATGTCTTTAATTCCGTGTATGTCCTGGCCAGACCCGATACCGCCACCGATGCCGACTATCAGGCGATCGAGCGGGTGATCGCACACGAGTATTTTCATAATTGGTCGGGAAACCGGGTGACCTGCCGCGACTGGTTCCAGTTGAGCCTGAAGGAGGGTTTTACCGTGTTTCGCGACCAGGAGTTCGGCGCGGACGTGACCTCTCGCGGGGTGGCGCGGGTGCAGGACGTGAACGTGCTGCGCACGCACCAGTTCCGCGAGGACGCGGGCCCAATGGCGCATCCGGTGCGGCCCGAATCCTACGTCGAGATCAACAATTTCTACACGACGACGGTCTACAACAAGGGTGCCGAAGTGGTCCGCATGCTCCGGGAACTGATCGGCGCAGACGCATTTCGCCGTGGCACTGATCTGTATTTCGATCGGCACGACGGCCATGCCGTTACGACCGATGATTTCGTCAAGGCGATGGAAGACGCCAGCGGCATCGATCTGGGACAGTTCCGGTTCTGGTACAGTCAGGCGGGCACGCCGCATGTGCATATCGGGCGGGCCTATGATGCGCGCACGGGGGTATACATCCTGCATGTGCGCCAGACCTGTCCGCCGACACCCGGCCAGCCGCACAAGGAGCCCTTTCATATCCCGTTTGCGATCGCATTGCTGGATGGTGACGGGCGGGAGCTGCCCGTCAGCCTGATGGGTGAGCATTCCGGGGTGGTGGGCACGCGCGTGCTGCAGGTGCGGCAGGCCGAGCAGACCTTTGTGTGCGTCGGTGTTCCGCAGGAGCCGGTACCGTCGCTGCTGCGCGGGTTTTCGGCGCCGGTCAGACTGCAGACCGATCTGAGCGAGAGCGAACGCTGCTTTCTGTTGGGCTGCGACAGCGATCCGTTCAGCCGCTGGGAAGCCGGCCAGCAGCTGGCTGCCGGATTCATCCTCGATCTTGCGGCAAAGCCCCGCAGGCGCGGCAGCACGCAGCCACTGAATCCGCAGTTCGTCGAAGCCTTCCGAGCGACGCTGCGCAGCGACGATCCGGACAAGGCGATGATCGCGCAGGTGCTAGCCCTGCCGTCCGAAGCCTACCTTGCCGACCTGATGGATCCGGTCGACCCCCAAGCGCTGCACGACGCACGCGTGTCGGTGCTGCGTGTCCTGGCGCAGACACTGCGCGACGATCTGCTTGCCATATACCAGGACAATCTCGGGCGGGGAGGCTACAGCGTCGATCCGGAGTCTGTCGGACGCCGCAGTCTGAAGAATCTGTGTCTTTCATACCTGATGGAGCTCGATGATCCGCAAGTGCGGGAGGTGTGTGTCGCGCAGTTTCGCCACGCCGACAACATGACCGACGTGATGGCTGCATTGCGTGCGCTCGCCGGTACCGACTGCCGCGAGCGCCGTGATGCGCTTGCCGAGTTTCATGATAAATGGCGGGATGAGCCATTGGTTCTGGACAAGTGGTTCGCGCTTCAGGCCACGTCCCGGTTGCCCGGGACCCTCGCTGAGGTGAAGACGCTCACGCGCCATCCGGCGTTCACCCTGAAGAATCCCAACCGGGTGCGTGCACTGATAGGTTCGTTCTGCGCCGGCAATCCCGCGCGGTTCCACGACCGCAGCGGCGCCGGCTACGCGTTTCTGGCCGACCAGGTTCTGAAAATCGACCGGCTGAACCCGCAGCTCGCTGCCCGGCTCGCCGGGGCGCTCAGCCTGTGGCACAAGTATGAAGCGCGCCGCCAGGCGCTCATGAAGAAGCAGCTCGAACGCATTCTGGGTGAGCCGGCGCTTTCCCGCGACGTGCAGGAAATTGCGTCGAAGAGTCTCGGATCAGCGGGCGCGGAAGGGAAGACCCGGGGCGGTGTGGGTCGCCGGAGCGGGCGACGCTGATCAGGCTGCCGGTCAGGCGTTCAGGTCCGGAATCATGCGGCTTTCGAGACGTGCAATGAAGTCCTTCAACTGCAGTTTCCGTTTCTTCAGGCGCCGCAGCTGCAGCTGGTCGGCGAACAGATCCGCCGACAGCTGGGAAATGACCTGATCGAGGCCCCGGTGCTCCAGGCGCAACTGCAGCAGCTGCTGACACAGAGATTCGCTGTCTTCGTTTTCCATGTTTGTGTTCTTCTCGTTGCTGCCAGGTTGGCACCTCGTGCCTCGTGACGGCCAATGCCGCGATCCGGCCGCCGCCTGCGGCCGGATTCCGGTTGGGATCATAGGGCCTTGCCATGTTCCGGTACATGCCGGCGCAGGCCATACATTGATAAATTATAGTCGCATGGAGCCGCAGCGATGAGCCGTGATTGCCGCCCTGCGCCCCGCGACATGCGGTCCGAAGCTCCCCGGAGGCGCCGCGGAGCGGGGTGGTTTTTGTTCCGGCTTCAGGGACGTTCTGTAATGCGGTCGATCAACCAAGGTGCGATGTCCGGGATCGTCCTGCCGGTAGGGATTTCGCGCAACCGCGCCCCGCCTGAGCCGGCTGCGCCGCAGCGGGGCAGCATGAAATTTCCGGCGGCACCGACCGGCCCCGGTTCCAGGGCTGGACGACGGGGCGGAATAGGGGAACATGGTCCGGCAGACCGAGCTTATCGCGGCCCAGGCTGCGGAGTCGGTATGGTGCCGGTGCGCAGGCCGTTGCCTCCGTCCTGTCTTCGGAAGCGACGGAGGAACCATTGGCTCCGGGCGCTGTCGGACGGACCAGATCCCCGAATTGACGCACTGTTAGAGGAGTACGACCATGGATTACACCGAGGCAGAAAATCAGATCGCACAGGTCCAGCAGCAGTCCCAGACCGTGATCCAGAACATGCAGCAGTTCGCACAAAAGCTGCGTTCGGCGGCCCCGGACGAGACGACCGGGCGCGAGTGGGCGCTGGACCTGCGTGAAATCGCGATGTCCATGCAGACCCAGAATCAGGCCATGGTGGGACTAGTCAACCAGATGGCGGAGTACATCAAGACGCTGGAATCGCAGCTGGCGACGCATCCCAGCCCGAGCGTTCAGCCGCGCGGATGGGCAGCGCAGGCCTCCGGCGGCGGAGGGTTCTGGAGCAGTGTCACGAGCGGCCTGGGGGTTGGCGCCGGATTTGCCGTGGCAAACGATCTGGTCGGCGATCTTTTCAGCATGTTCTAGCCGGATTCCGGCGCGTTACCATGCGGTTTCCTGGCCTGCGCCGACCGTATCGGGCGCCGCCGCGGACTGATTGCGCAGGCCCGTAAATTGCTGGCGCGCCGCGAATGAGGGATGATGGCTTCGTTCCCGTCGGACGGTCGAAATCCCCATGGACAAACCCAAGATAATCACGGCCCTGCCGCAATGCCGCTACAAGCTCGGCGCATTCCTCATTACCGTGCTGGGCGAGGTCGAAAGCGGCGATGGGGTAAGTTATCGCTACATTGCAGCTGTCATCACGGAAGGTGACCCGGAGCCGGGTCTGTACGTGACATCCGAGCGTGCGGCAGGCGGTTCCGGGGGTACGGGCAAGCACGCCATGCGCATCATCATGCGCGACGGTGCGCAGGTCATCGGTACTTCGGACCGCTGGGGCAATCTCGATATGTTCGTCAGTGACGCCCTGGAAGTCGTGGCGCGGCTCCTCGATCTGCAGGATGAGCAACCTTATCCGCTGACTTGATCCGTAGCGCCGTGCATGCCCCCCCGGACGGTCTTGTCCACCGGGGTCCTCAGTCCTGCTCTTCAGGCTTCCCCGGCTTCGTCCGGCCGACCCTGCTCAGCGGAATCACGGCATGCCCGCCACCGGCCGGTTCGTCGACATAGCGGGGCCGCTGGCTCATGGACCTTCCGGCCGCCTCCGCGAGTTCTCGCTCGCGTGCGGCAATGAGCCCGAAGCATTCGCGGATCCCCTGCACGGTCTCATCGGAAAGCGGATGGCTGTGTCCGGGCCGGGTAAACGTGTCCTTGGCGACGTTGGCCAGCACTTTCTTGACTGAGCGCAGAATTCGTTCTTCCGCGGAGAGAGTCTCGGTGTTCATGGTTCACCTTCTGGCGCCGCCTGACGCCGTCGTGTTTGGGATTGATTAATACGTATTCTGACACAGTTTGCCCACCGGTCCGCGATCATCTTGTGCCGGGCGGTATTTCATCGAGGCATTGCCTGGCTGTTTGGGGCAAGTCTGTTTGCCGACGCCGCCGTGGCTGGAAGTGCCAGGTCTTTCAGGGTCTTGCTGCCCACCGAATCCTCCAGGGCCCGATCCATGCCCTCGATCAGCCGGTCCACAAGGGGTTCATTCGGCAGCCTGCGGGCCAATGGGGCATCGTCTTCCCCTGAGCTGCGCACCGCGTCAATCAGGGCTGTCAGGGGTACGGTCTCGGGACATCTCGCCGGAAGGTAATGCTCCGGTTCTCCGGCCGATCGCACCACGAGTCCGTGCCGTTCGAGCAGGTCCAGCATGCCTGAGACGAGCGTCTCGGGAATTCCGGCCTGGCGGGTGAGGCTGTCGCGGGTGCACTCCGGTCCGCTGCCGTAGTGATTGCGGACGATCCAGGCCATGAGTATGAGCGCAAGCTGCTCCTGTCCGCGGGCGCTGAGATGCAGTTTCCGGCGATGCAGGGCGAGAGATTCGGGGTGCTGATGATAGAAGGCGATGCTGGCGCCCACCAGCAGTATCGACCAGCTCAGATACAGCCAGATCATGAACATGACCACGATGGCAAAACCTGAATAGATCGCGCTGTAGCGCGTCGAGCCGACGACAAACGAAGCGAAAAGCCAGCCGCTCCCCTCCCACAGGGCGCCGGCAATGATGCCGCCGGTTACGGCAGACCGCAGCCGTACCTTGGTGTTCGGAATGAACATGTAGACAAACGAGAAGGCCGCGATGACCAGCGCGTACGGCACCAGAGCCCCGATGATCCGCAGCGCTGTGCCCAGCGGCTCGGTTTGCGCCAGCGCCTTTACTATGGATGCATTCATCAGGGTGGCCGTCAGGCCCATTGCCGAGAACACCAGTACCGGGCCGACGGTCAGCACGCTCAGATACTGGCTGAAGCGCTGGATCAGCGGTCTGGTCTGTTCCACCTGCCAGGTGTAGTTGAAGGCGCGCTCCACCTTCTGGACCAGAGACGCTACCGTGTAGATCAGCAACCCCAGTCCCAGAGCGCCGAGTACGCCGACCTTGATGTGCTCGACGAACCCGATGATATGCGCGCTGATTACACCGCTCTTGTCGCCCAGCGGCGCCAGAAAGTGAAGCAGCAGCGGCCGTATGGCATTGTGCACGCCGAATGCCTTGAGCACGGAAAAGCTGACGGCAAGCAGCGGCACGAGCGACAGCAGTGTGGTGTATACCAGCCCCATGGCCTGTAGCGTGAGCTGTCCCTCGGTAATGTCGTGTATCACGACATGGACCACGCGTAACAGCCATCGGATCCGCCGGCGTAGCGGGCTAAGCGATGCCAGATCCGCATTCCAGAGGGATTCGTTTAAAGCGTTGCGGAATCTGCCGAAATCCATCATGGCGTGCATCCTCGTGCCGTCCGTCGGAGCGGTTATTGGTGTATTTCGCAGATTGCGACAGGCCGGTGACCGATAATATACAATGACCCCGGACACAAGCATAACCGCGGGCCGCCCGGCTCTGCGGCATTACCTTCATTTGCGCTCACCGCACTGCACTGCCGGTGCCGTGAGCTTCGTCCGTCCATTGACCGTCTATCCGGCGGGAATTTTCGGGGTGCCGGTTTGCGGAAACAATTGGCCCGACGCTGGTCTATGAAGATAGGAAACCAGAACCAGCAGCAGTCCCGGGGCTGGCTATGGTCCGTTGCCATACCGAACAAGACGGGTTTATGTGGCAAGGGAATCGTTGTCCTGCTTTGGAGGTGATTGAGACCATGAAACTGCGCAATCGGTTTGCGACCATGTCCCGCGTCGTGCGGCAGCGGCAAAAGCGGCGTGCGGACGCCCATTCGCCCGGAACCCCTCCGGCAAAGCGCCTGAAGGGGCCATGGTCGGTGAAGAGCGATCGATGATGCCGTGCCGGGCGGCGGGGCAAGCTCCGTTATCCGGTGAGAGCAGGGCCGCGGAATGCACAAAGCCCGGGCGGGCGCGGTCCGCAGACGGGGACCCAGTCGGCCGCTAATCTTGCGGATGCCGCCGTTCCGGCTGCTCGGTCCTGATTTCTCCGAAGCCGCCATTGTCAAAACTGAAGGTCACTTTCTTTCCGGAGACGGTCGTTTCGAGCAGCACCTGACGGTCCCACAGGCGGTGCACGTAGCCCAGGGTCTTTTCCAGATACTCGCGCTGCAAGTCGCGTCCGTCGTGTTCATGGCGCAATAAAAGCACGCGGTTGTGGCAGAAGTCGGCATCCACGATGCGGATGACGGGCACGGTCGCCATTCCCACATTCCGCAACAGCGAGTCGCGCACCGCTTCCCAGTGATCGGCATCCGACACCTGCGTAATCACAGTCTGGTCCGGTTCGCGGCGATACTCGAACAGGTCCATCTCACGCATCATCGGCTCCGTGAGAAACCGCCGCAGAAAGGACACGTCGCGATCGGTCTCCCGTACCTCAAAGATCTTCTCGCGGCCACCGGCTGCGCCCGGAGACGGGACGGCGTCAGGTGATTGCACGCCGTCGTGGCGCCGCCGTATGTCCTCCCACAGCTTGAATCCCAGGTAATATGGGTTGAGGCCCCCGGGGTGGGGACGAACCACCTGATTATGGTGAACCAGAAACTCCAGGTGCAGGTCCTCCGGCAGATCCAGGCTGTTCATGATCTGGTGATGCCAGTAGCTGGCCCAGCCTTCGTTCATGATCTTGGTCTCGATCTGGGGAATGAAATACTGCGATTCGTCATGGACGATGCGCAGCAGGTCCTTTTGCCATTCGCTGAGATAGGGCTGGTTCTCGGCAATGAACAGAAGCATGTCCTCTTCCGGCTCCAGGGGGAGCTTGTTCAGGTCCGGCGTCCGATATTCGCGCGGTTTGTGGATTCCTGCATAGGGATCCCTGGGAGGCATCGCGTCCGCCAGGGCGCGTTCCTGCTGTTCGGTGCGCAAGAGCTTCCTGATGGCGGTGTCGCGCCGGCACTGCAGAGACAACGCGTGAGCGGCATCCAGAATCTCCTCCACGCGCTGCAGGCCTATGGACGGGTCCTCAGCATAGCGCCGGACACGGTCGGCGCGCAGCTTGAAGTGTGCGATCGCCAGCTCGGGTCGCGTGTTGCGGAACGTAAAGTTGTTCCTGAAAAAGTCATTGTGCCCGTAGACATGGGCAATCGTCAGGATCTGCAGGCACAGGGAATTCTCGCGCATCAGGTAGGCGAGTGATGGCGCGGCGTTGATCACCATTTCGTACGGGAGTCCGGAGACCCCGTAGCTGTACAATGTCTTGAGCTTCTCGTACGCCTTGCCGAATGACCAGTGCGGGTAGTGCGCCGGCATGCCGTGATAAGCCATGTAACCGAGCATCTGCTCGTGATCGCAGACCTCGAACTCCTGGGGAAAGCATTCCAGGCCGAATTCCCGCACTTTCTCCTGGATACGGGCATCCCAGTATTCGAGATCCTGGATCGTCCAGCTGCGGGCCATCGTTTCTCCTGTGCTACGGATAATCCGCCATCTCGCCGGCGCGTTCACGCAAAAGCAGCTGCTTGAAGCTGGGCCAGATGTCTTCCTTGTTCTCGATCATGAGGGCGTGGAAGTTGGCAGCTTCTATCTTCTCGAAAAGCTCCAGCAGCGAATCGCCATAGGATCCGGAATTGAGCGGCTTGATTTCTCCGTAACCGAACAGATTGCAGACTTCGGCCAGTTCCCGCGCCGCCCTGAGTGCCGCCGGATTGTCCTGTGTCCAGTTGTCCCCGTCCGAGCAATGGAAGGCATAGACATTCCAAAGCGAAGGATGAAACCGCTCCTTGATGATTTCCAGTGCCTTCAGATATCCCGAGGAAATGATTGTTCCCCCGGACCCGCCCTTGGTGAAGAACTCTTCTTCGCTCACCTCCCGGGCCTGTGCATCGTGCGCTATGAATACGACCTGAACATTGTTGTAGCGGGTTCTGACGAACTGGTACAGCAGGAAGAAGAAGCTGCGCGCAAGATATTTCTTCATGGTATCCATCGATCCCGAGGTATCCATGATGCACAGGACCACGGCGTTGGATTGAAATCGCAGATCGCGCACGATGTGGCGGTACTTGAGATCATCGCGGTGAAATGGGAAGCGCGCCAGTCCAAGTTCGCTGACGGGGGGTGTGCGCGCCGCCTGCTTGCGGCGCATGCGCGCCATCGCCGTTCGCTTCTTGTCGAGGTGGGCGCGGACGCCCACCCGGCGGAACCCCTTGCGCTTGCGCATGCTTTCGACAGGAACCTCGCGCAGCTTCTTGCGCTCCATGTCGGGCAGATCCAGGTCCTCGAACATGATGTCGACCAGTTCCTCGAGCGTGATTTCGGTCTCGTAGTAGTCGACACCCGGCTGGTTCCCGGCCTTGCCGCCGGGCTGCGCGCCTTCGGTCTTGTCGATCACCTGTCCCGGCTGGCTGTCGCCTGGCCCGCTGCCGACCCTCGGGGAGTCGTCACCGAATATGAAGTGGTACTCGCGTACGCCGCGGATCGGAACCTTGATGATCTTGTCGCGGCTCTGGCCGATGATGGACTCCTCGGCCACGATGTCGACCACGTTCTCGCGGATGGCCTCGCGCACCTTCTGACGGTGACGCAGACGGTCCCCGGCACTGCGGTCCGAGCGCAGCGCATCGGACTCGGAATATGAGCGAAACACCGATTCGGTCATGCCATGAACTCCGCGATCGCACTCAGTCCTTCCACAGGTTGTTTGCGGCGTATTTCAGCACGACTTCCGCTGAATGCGGACTGTAGCCGCGTTCCAGAAGCGCCTTGACGAGATCATCGTACTTCTTGAGCTGCTCCTCGTCGCGCGTGCGCGATTTGGTGATGACGCGGCTCATTTCGCGCACCGAGCTCATCAGTTTCCGCTCGATTGCCTCCTTCAGCGGCTCGTAGGAATGATGCGAAACTTTCTCCCCGCGGCGGCTCTTGGCCCAGAGATAGGCCATGACCTCCTGCCGGAAGCCCTGCGCAGCGGAGCCGACGATGGCGATCTGTTCCTCGACGGATTTCAGAAAGCTCTCGTCGGGCTGCAGGTCTTCGCCCGTATTGCGGTCTTTCAGACGCGTCTTGTTGACGTAGGCCTCGGCGTGATCCAGGTAATTCTGGAACAGCGCCTCTGCCTGCTCCTCGAAGGAGAACACGAATGCCTTCGTGATTTCCTTTTCCAGCATCTCCAGATAAGCCTTGTGCAGGACATCCTGTAGAAATTCCAGGTACTGTTTGCGTGTGTCGTCCGGAAGGTCCGCGCCCTTGACCATGCTGATCAGGGCCTCGCGCACGTTTATCGGGTTGATTCCGTCCGGGCTTTCGGCAAGCGCATTGTCGATCGCCTTCATGATAAAGCGCGGCGAGATGCCGAACATCCCCTCGTGCCTCGTCTCCTCGCGCAGCTCGCGCACGTTGATCTTCGCGGTCTTTCCCTTTTCCACCACGTCTTCGCCGTTGTACAGGCGCAGCTTGGTCATCAGGTCGCACTTGTTGGTCGGTTCCAGACGAGAAAGGATGGCAAACATGGCGGCCAGTTCCAGGGTGTGCGGTGCGATATGCTCGCGGAAGTCCGACCTCTCCAGGAGTTTCTTGTAGATCTTGATCTCTTCCGCCAGACGCAGGTTGTACGGAACCTTGATTACCACCACGCGATCGAGTATCGCTTCATTGGTCGGGTCGCCCTTGAAGCGCTGCCACTCGGCCTCGTTGGAATGGGCAACGATGCAGGTGTCGACGTAGACCGTACCGTGGCGGCCGGGTGCCGGAATGAACTTCTCCTGGGTTGCCGTGATCATCGTATGCAGGTATTCCGGTTCGTTCTTGAACACCTCGATGAATTCGGTCATGCCGCGGTTGCCGACGTTGAATGCGCCATTGAGATCGAGCACGCGCGGATCACCTTCGGAGTAGGTGTCGAGCTTGGAAATGTCCACCGAGCCGATCAGCACGGACGTGTCCTGGTTATTCGGATCCACCGGCGGCACCACGCCTACGCCGCGGCGCTCATGCCGTGAAAACGGTACAGTCGCGACCGGCACGTCCTCGTAATGGCCGTTGAATTCCTCCCTTAGGCGGTGCCGGCACACTGGGCAGAGCTCGCCTTCCAGATGAAGGCCCAGCATCTTCTGGAACTCGCCACGAAGATGTTTGGGAATGAGGTGAAGCGGTTCTTCGGCCATCGGGCACCCCTCGATGGCGTATACCGGAGGGCTCTCCTCGAGGCCACGTTGCAGCCGCTCGACGAGCGAGCTCTTCCCGGCACCGACGGGCCCCATGAGATACAGCACCTGGCGCGACTCTTCGCCATGCATGGACGCGGAATGGAAATAGCGGACGACCTGAGCGAGCGTGGGTTCGATTCCGAAGAACTCGTTGCTGAAGAAAGGATAGATCTTGATCGCCTCGTCGCCGAACAGCCTTTTGATGCGCGGATCGGCGGGGCTTGTGATGTCCGAGGCGCCGTGCTGGATAAGTGCGTCGTAGAGGCGCGCATGCGCGAGTTTCGGAATGGATGGATCGGCTTTGACTTTTTCGAGGTACTGGAGAAATGTTCCGCGCCACTCCAGGTTTTCGCGGTTGGCACGGTCTTTCTCGATCAGCTCAACGAAACCGGATGTCTTGTTAGCCATAACCGACCTCCTCATTGATCCTGCATTCAATTACCGCATCTCGTCACTTTCCCCCTTCGACCCTGATTTTTGTGGATCTTATTTATCTTATATAGCGCTTTTCCGCACCGGAATCCAAGAGCGCAATATGTCGTGCGCCGTGCACCTTGCGGCGGTGCGGTCTTGACATTTGCGAATCGCGCCGCCCCGGCGTTTCGCGGGTCTTCCGAGCGCCGGCGGCACACGGATTGCCTGTTGTCTGCCTCCTTATAATGAGTGAGACCGGAAAACGGGCGATGCGTTTCAGGCGACCGGGTTCGGATATCCGCTGTGAAGGCGCCAGGGTACCGGGAGCGCGGTTTGCAGAGCATCGGGGCGAAATGGATGTATCCGTCCCGACCGAAAGCCGCCTTGGTCACCGTCGGGTCGCTGCTCCTGCAGCGCCGCTGCCGCGCAGGAAGTTCCCTGTGACGCGCGCCGCTGGCGGCTGATATAGTACCGGCCAGGGACCGGTTCGGCGCGGTGGAATGTCCGATCGCACAGTGACCGTTGAAGACAAGGGGGAGAGCAATGCCTTCAAAAGAAAAACCCAGGGGTCGAGCGGTGACGACGGCGGAATACGAAATGCTCGCGTCATTCCGGTATGCCCTGAGGCAATTCCTGCGTTTCAGCGAAAACGTCGTGGGCCGCGTAGGACTGACGCCACAGCAGCATCAGGCGCTGCTGGCGATCCGCGGATTTCCCGGCCGCGAGCAGCTTACCATCGGCGAACTTGCCGAGCGGCTGCAAATCAAACACAACAGCGCGGTGGGGCTTGTGGACCGGCTTGTGAACGGGCATTTGATGGTGCGGCGTCCGGCATCGGCGGATCGCCGCCAAGTCTACGTATCGCTGACGCCGCGTGGTGCCCGGGTGCTGGAGCGCCTGACCGCGATGCATCGGGAAGAGATACGGCGGGTCGGCCCTGGCATCGGGCTGCTGCTGCGGCGTCTGGCGGCGGCCAAGCGCGGCTCGGGCGTGAAACGGAGACGCTAGAAACCGCATTGCCCCTTTCCACGGCATGGTCTTCCATAGCCGGAAGTTCTTCCCCCGCCTACCGGTCTGCAACCCCGGAGCGGCAGAGCATCCCCCCGATTCGAACGTGGCGCGGCGCGGTTTCAGACCCGTATCCGGGCAGAGCGGCCAGTCTTTCCTGTCCGGATCGGCATGAACAGGAGTAGAGGTTGCCTTTTGCCCTTGCCCCCACCACAATTGACCACAAAAAACAGCAAAATGGCCTAAGATGTATTACGAATCCCTCGCCGGGGACACGGCAAGGGGTCGGCACGGGCCGGTGATTTTCGAGGATGCCCGCAAGAAGTATCCTCAGCCAGGCGGATCACGACGTTGAGGGCCTGGATGTCCGCATCGCCACCGACCTGCCGGTGCGGTGGCAATGAGGAGGGTGGCTGGATGTATGAATCCTTCTTCAGACTGAAGGAGAAGCCGTTTTCGCTGCTTCCCGATACGGGCTACCTGTATCTGAGCCGAAAGCACGGGACGGCGCTGGCCTTGCTCGAATACTGTCTGCTCAGACAGGATGGGTTCTGTGTCATCAGCGGCGAGGCCGGTGTCGGCAAAACGACGCTGATTCGCAGGCTGCTCTCCGAATACGCCGACCGGTTCACTATCGGGCTGGTCTCCAATACGCAAGGGTCGCTCGGCGAGCTCCTCGGCTGGATTTCCGTCGCATTCGGGCTCGAGTACCAGGACCGGACCCGGTCGCAGTTATATGAAGATTTCCTCCGGTTCCTGGCCGATCAGCATGCACGGGACCGGCAGACCGTCCTGATCATCGATGAAGCCCAGAATATTTCGGCCGCGATGGTGGCCGAGCTTCGGGTGCTGTCGAGGCCGAGTGCCGGATCGAGCCGGTCGCTGAAGACTGTTCTCATCGGCCAGCCGCAGCTGCGGGCAACGCTGGGCGCGCCCGGACTCGAGCAGTTCGCCAGGCACATCGCGGTTGATTACCATCTGGGGCCGCTTAGCCGCGCTGAAACCGGCGAGTATATCCGCCACCGCCTGTCAGTGGCCGGGGGCGATCCGGGTATTTTCGACGACGAAGCCTGCGATGCGGTTTTCCATTACAGCGGCGGAATACCGCGGTTGACTAACCTGCTTTGCGACAACGTGCTCGCCTGCGCATATGCCCTGAAGCGGACCACGGTGGGGGCAGACATCGTGCATTCCGTCATGCGCGAGCGCGAGGTGCGCGGGACCTTGCCGCAGTTCGCAACGCGGCCTGCGGCGGAGGTCCTGCGGCAGACGATGCCGGCCACCGCATCGGCTGCCGAGGAGCAGCCGATGCGCAAACGCGGTGTGGTCGGCGGTGTCCTGCCGGTGCAGCCGGGATTGAATGACGAGGCCGCAGATCCGCAACGAGGCACCGTCAGCAGGCTCGTTGGCATGGGGAACTGGCCGCGCAATGAGCGTCGTGCAGCGGTGGTGCATCAGGTGATGCGCACGGAAGGAGGAGGGCCGGGGCGGGAGGGGTTCGGGTCGCATTCATCCATGGGCACGACCGACGTTGCATCGGCTTCGCCAGCGGGGCCCGGATCGGAAGCTCAACAGAGACCGCTTACGGCCGGTCCGGGAGGTGGTTCGCCAGGCGACATGACGGCCACCGACCTTGAAGGAGGGGAGGGCATGGGAAATTACCGAATGGTCCCGCTCGCGGCTGACCAGCGGCCACGGGTCTTCTGGGGTACTGCAGTCATGCTGGGTTTCGTCGCCGGCCTGCTGGTTGCGGTGATTCTGATCGGCGCGGTCTATCTGGATCTGGGCAGGATCCGGTTGGCGGTCAGGCCGTCACGCACGTCCGTGGCACCCCCCGCTCCGGTCACGGTTGCACCGCCCGTTGCCTTGCCACCGGCACCTGCGCCGGTGGCAGCCGCGACGCCAGCGCCGGCTTTGCCGTCGCGCGCCGTCGCAGCGTCCCGGCTGCGTGAATTGCGCAACGAAAGGGATGCAGCGATTGCCGAGGCCCGCGCCCTGCAGAGGGAGCGCGACGCGGCGTTGGCGGTTGCCAAGGCGCGCGAACGTGCCGCCCAGGCGGAACTGCGTGCCGCCCTGGCGGAAGAGCGTGCTCAGGCAGCGTTGCGCCGGCGCTCGGCCGAGGAGCGGACCAGGCCTGCCCCCGCCCCGGTCATCATTGTGGCGGCACGTCCGAAACAGACTGCCAAAGCGGTGCCGGACATCCGGCAGCCCGCTCCGCCGCCAGTGAAAAGCGCGGCGCCCAAGGCCCTCAAGTTCTCGCCCAACCCCTGCAACGGGCCGGCCGCCAAATTTCTCTCGACCTGCAAGGAATGAGGCCGGTGCCTTCGTGGTTGTAACGGTGGTTTTTCGGGCGCGCCTTCCGGCAGACCCATCGGCGCTGGCCGGGCGCCATCTGCTGCGTGCCGGTCTGCACGCCTAGGCGCGCGTCCGGTCGCAGCGCCGCGGCGGGCGCGCAGCACCTGCTTCAGTCTGTCAGATGGGCGACCTGTGCGCGCTGTTTTTCCAGCTCGGCCAGGATGGCCTCGAACTCCCGCACGCGCCTGCGTTCTTGCTCCACAACCTGCGCTGGCGCGCGCGCGACGAACTCGCCGTTGGCGAGCTTGCCCCGTGCCTTGACGATCTCCTTTTCCACCCGCTCGATCTCTTTCCGGAGACGCGCAAGCTCTTCGCGCTTGTCGATGAATGCGCCCAGCGGCACTAGCACCTTCAGCTGGCCCACCAGCTGCATAGCGGATTCCGGTGCCGCATCGGTTGCGCCGAGCCAGGTCAGCGACTCCATGCGGGCAAGCGATGTCAGGTAGTGCCGGTTGCGCTGCATCCAGGTGTGTTCCTGATCGCTGCCATTCTGCAGCAGCACCGGCAGCGGCTTGGATGGCGCGATGTCGCGTTCGCTGCGTACAGTCCGCGCGGCCGTGATGACCGCCATCACCCAACGGGTTTCCGAGACCGCGTCCGGGTCAAGCAGACGCGCATCGCAATGCGGGTAGGTCTGAAGCATTATGGTCAGCCCGCCGCGTCCAGCAAGCGGCGTCACGCGCTGCCAGATTTCCTCGGTTATGAAGGGCATAAGCGGATGAAGCAGGCGCAGCGCGGCTTCCAGGGTCTGTACCAGCGTCCGGCGCGTGCCGCGCAGCGGAGCGACTGCAGCCTGCGGGTCGTTCAGTACGATCTTGGACAGCTCAAGGTACCAGTCGCAGTATTCGTGCCAGATGAAGCTGTAGATCGCCTGGGATGCAAGGTCGAAACGATATGTGCCGAAAGCCGTTTCGATTTCGGACGCAACTTCGTTAAGGCGCGAGATGATCCAGCGGTCGGTGGCGTTGAGTTCGATCTCTCCGCCCAGCTCGCCGCAATCGCATCCTTCGGTGTTGAGCAGCACATAGCGTGCTGCATTCCACAGCTTGTTGCAGAAATTACGGTAGCCCTCTATCCGCCCGAGATCGAATTTGATGTCGCGACCCTGGGTGGCGAGGCTGGCAAACGTCATCCGCAGCGCATCGGTTCCGAAGGCCGGAATGCCGTCGGCAAACTCCCGGCGCGTGGCCTTTTCGATCCGCGGGGCGTCCTGTGGACGCATCAGGCCCGTCGTGCGCTTGCTCACCAGGGTTTCCAGATCGATCCCGTCGATGAGGTCGATCGGGTCGAGCACGTTGCCTTTTGATTTCGACATCTTCTCGCCGTGCGAGTCGCGCACGAGGCCATGGATGTAGACCTCGCGGAACGGCACATCACCGGCAAACTTGAGACCCATCATGATCATGCGCGCCACCCAGAAGAAAATGATGTCGAATCCGGTGACCAGCACGCTCGTGGGGTAGAAGTCCGCCAGCGCAGTTGTCCGCTCGGGCCAGCCCAAGGTGGAAAAAGGCCAGAGGGCGGAGGAAAACCAGGTGTCGAGCACGTCTTCGTCCTGTTCCAGCGGAACATCCCCGCCGTGCTTCTGGCGGGCCTGCCGGTGTGCATCGGTGGCATTGCGGGCAACGAAGAGATTGCCATCGGCGTCATACCATGCCGGGATGCGGTGGCCCCACCAGATCTGCCGCGATATGCACCAATCCTGGATGTTGTTCATCCACTCGAAGTAGGTCTTGGTCCAGTTTTCCGGAACGAACCGGACGCGCCCGTCCTCGACCGCCTTGATGGCGTCGGCGGCGAGCGGCGCGACCTTGACGTACCACTGATCGGTCAAGAACGGTTCGATCACCGCATTGGTGCGGTCTCCGCGCGGCACTTTGAGCCGATGGTCCTCGATCTTCTCGATGAGACCCGCCTTGTCCAGATCAGCGACGATTTTCTTGCGTGCGTCAAAGCGGTCGAGATTGTGATACGGGGAACCCGGCAGGTTGATGCAGGCGTCGGAATATAAGATGTTTATCAGCGGGAGGTCGTGGCGTTTGCCGACCTCGTAGTCATTGAAGTCGTGTGCCGGGGTGATTTTGACGCAGCCGGACCCAAACTCCTGGTCCACGTAGGTGTCTGCGATCACCGGTATCCTGCGCCCGGTGAGCGGCAGCTCGACTGTTTTTCCGATGAGGTGACGGTACCGTGCGTCTTCAGGATTGACCGCCACCGCGCTGTCGCCGAGCAGTGTTTCCGGGCGCGTCGTTGCCACGACGAGATATTGCGCCGTTCCCTCTATCGGGTAGCGGATGTGCCAGAGATGACCCGGCTCCTCTTCTGCCACTACTTCCAGGTCGGACACGGCCGTGTGCAGTACCGGATCCCAGTTGACCAGGCGCTTACCGCGATAGATGAGGCCTTCCTCATGCAGGCGTACGAAGACCTCGATCACGGCGCGCGACAGTCCGTCGTCCATGGTAAAGCGCTCGCGCGACCAGTCGACGGAAGCGCCCATGCGCCGCAGCTGGCGGGTGATCGCGTTGCCCGACCGGGCCTTCCACTCCCAGATCCGCTGGACAAAGGATTCGCGCCCGAGGTCGTGGCGGCTCTTGCCCTCGGCCTCGAGTTGCCGCTCCACGACCATCTGCGTGGCGATGCCGGCATGGTCGGTTCCCGCCTGCCACAGAGTCTTGCCGCCCAGCATGCGGTGATAGCGGATCAGCGCATCCATCAGGGTATCCTGAAAAGCATGGCCCATGTGCAGGCTTCCCGTGACATTGGGCGGCGGGATCATGATGCAATACGGCGCGCCGTCTGCGCCTGGCGGGCCGGATGACCGGGCGCCAGGCGCGAAGTAGCCCGCACGTTCCCAAGCCTGGTAAATACGCTGCTCGATCGAACGCGGCTCATAGGTCTTTTCGAGCGGCGCGCTGACCTTGCCGGGCGCGCTGCTTTTCTGATCGTGAAGGGTCATGTCGCGTGTTCTTGGCTAAAGAAGCGTGATGTCGGCTGCGACCGGCCTTGTCGCCCTGATCGTCAGTGTCTGGGCAGGGTGTGGCCGGTCTGTTGCTATCTATTTTGGGGAGTTATTGTCCATGTTTGCCGCACCCTGTGCCAGCATTTCCTCGAGGATCTGGGCGAGTCGCGCGACTACAGAGCTGTCGAGTGATCCCGCACCCGATTTGCGCAGTTCCAGGTCAAGGCGAGCCGCCGCAAGCACCGCAATCCTGTGGGCATGGGCCGACGGCAGGGTTGCGGCAGGCGGCGGCTGCGGTTCGTCCGGTGTCGGGGCAGACGCCGCTTGCCGCCGAGCTTCTGCCGAGCCTCCTCCGGGCACGAGATCGACGGCATTCTGGAGCACCGGAATGTCATCCCAGTACACTTCGACCGTAGCGGGCGCGTGCGCCGGTTCCTGGCCGGACTCATGCCAGCTGCCGGCCGTAAAACCCGCCGGTATCCCGGAGTCGGCCGGAGGCGGATGTTCTGCGCCCGATCCGCCGGACGTGTCCGAGCCCTGCGTCGGCCGTACCGCGATGCGGTCCGATGGCCCCGGTGTGTCGGGTGTCTCCCGGGAAACCGCGGGTACAGCATCGGTAAATGGCAGCTCGTGCTGGCTTGCCTCGCCTCCGAAACGCCGGTCCGGACGCTGTTTGGCCGGGACGCCGCCGCGGGCCGCATTTTCCATTGCTGCGGCCGCTGGCCGGCCGGGACCTCCCGGCGCGGGTTGCGCGTCGCGGGCGATGCCAGATCGGCTTGCGGCATCAATGTGCGGTTCCCGTAGCTTGGCGTTGCTCGTACCGTCGGCAGACCGACGGCCGTCATCATGAGGGTCGGATGCCGCTGGCCGGGCGCGCGGTGCCGCGATGCCGTGTGCAGCGTCCTGCCCCGAAGACCCGAGCGCGGCAAGGCTCCCTTCGAGATGGGCGATCATATCGGTGGGTGTAGGCGAAGCGGGCAATTTCCCGTCGTGCGCCGGTGGTTCCGCGATCGGCGGGACGGGTTGCCCCGCGCCCTCCTGCAGTTCATTGCGCAGCAGGTCCTGCAACGATTGCAGGACTTCCTCCAGAGTGTGTCTGGACGATGGGGTATGTTTCGGCTTGTCGGCGGGCCCGTTTGTCATTGGGCTAGTTTAGGTCGCCGCAGCGGACCAGGCTAGACTTCGTGATTCTCCAGCGGGTAGCCGCGATCGCGGTAGAACCGGAACCGGACGCGCGCCTGCTGCTTCTCCTCCTCGGCGGCGCCGACGAATTCGGCCACGCGTTGGAAGCGGCTGAAGCAGCCCGGCACCTCCGGCTTCAGCGATACCAGGATATCGTGACAGACCGCGGGCGGTTCCTCGTGCCCGATGAGCACCACCGGACGCGGGTCTTCCGCGGGGTCGTGTCCGCCCGGACTGAGCCGGTGCGGGACGAAGCTGCCGGGGCTGAACGTCCATAACATCTCGTCCAGACGGGCAGTCTGCTGCGCATCCGCAGTCAGGATGTAGGTCTCGTGGCCGTGGCGGAACGCCTTTTCCACGAAACGGCACACCAGCAGATCGGGGTTGCCGGCATCCGCGTTGCGAGTCACGTAGAAATCTATGCGGGTCATGTCTCCGTCTGTCCATGACTTTCGCTGCGTTCGATCAGGAACGTCGTCAGCAGCGGCACCGGCCGCCCCGTGCCCCCTTTCTCCTTGCCGGTTTTCCACGCGGTGCCTGCGATATCCAGGTGGGCCCATTTGAATTTCTTGGTATAGCGGGCAAGAAAGCAGGCGGCAGTTATCGCACCAGCATCGCGTCCGCCGATATTCGCCATGTCCGCGAAATTGCTGTCGAGCTGCTTCTGGTAATCTTCCCACAGCGGAAGCTGCCAGGCCCGGTCGAAGGAATATTTTCCGGCTCCGATCAGCGAGCGCGCCAGCGGCTCGCTGTTGGTCATCAGGCCGCTGGCGTGTCTGCCCAGGGCGACGATGCAGGCACCGGTAAGCGTGGCCAGATCGACGACCACCGACGGATTGAAACGCTCGGTGTAGGTCAGGGCATCGCACAGTATCAGGCGCCCCTCGGCGTCGGTGTTGAGGACCTCAATGGTCTGGCCCGACATGCTCGTGACGATGTCGCCTGGTTTGTTGGCGTTGCCGTCCGGAAGATTCTCCGAGCTCGGGATCACGCCGACCACGTTGATCGGCAGCTTCAACTCCGCAATGGCCTTGAGAGTGCCTAGCACGGCCGCTGCGCCGCACATGTCGTATTTCATCTCGTCCATCTCAGCCGCCGGCTTGATCGAAATTCCGCCGGCGTCGAAAGTCAGACCCTTGCCCACCAGCGCCACCGGCGACTGGGTTTCGCTGCCGCCCCCGTATTCGACGATGATCAGCTTCGGCGGCTGGCTGCTGCCGCGCGCCACCGACAACAGTGCGCCCATGCCGAGCGCGCGCATGTCGTGCTCCTCAAGCACGGTGGTCTTGACTCCATATTCCTCCTGCAGTGCCCATGCCTGATCGGCCAGGTAGCTGGGAGTGCAGACATTGCCCGGCAGATTGCCGAGGTCCTTTGCCAGTTTTACGCCGGCGCTGATGGCCTCGCCCTGGCGCACGGCATTTTCGGCGGGTCCAAGATCGCTGCGCTTGGGAACCATCAGTACCATGCGGCGCAATGCGCGCCGCTTCTCGCTCTTGCGGCTCTTCATCTGATCGAACCGGTAGTACGCCTCTTCCGTCATCTCCACCGCATGGCGCAGCTTCCAGTTGAGGTCGCGGCCCTTGACCTCCAGATCGGCAAGGAAGACCGCCGCCTCGGTTGCGCCGGTCTCGCCCAGGGCGCGCGCGGCATGGGCGAGAACCGCGCGGTAGGATCCATCGCCGAGATCTTTCTCTTTGCCGCAGCCGATCAGCAGCACGCGCTCCCCGGGGATGTTCGGTACGTGATGCAGCAGCAGCGACTGCCCCATGCTGCCGGAATGGTCTCCGCGGCGGAGGATGGCCGTGAGCGCACCGCCGGAGATTTGGTCGAGCTGCCGGGCGCTGGCGGTGAATTTGCGGCCTTCGAACATGCCCACCACGATGCATGCGCTGCGTTGTTTTTCGGGACCGCCGCTCTTTACGGTGAATTCCATGGACACCTCAGGGTTGTGTGAGCTTTTGCGCGCGTCGATTATGGTATATTTTGTGCTGCAAGCACATCCCCGCCGCCGGTTCGGGCCGGTGTTCTATACGACGAGATTGCAGGGGAAGCTGTATTCCGAATGGATAGGTGAGCTATCGCCATGGTTGTTTCCCAGGTTCCGCACGCAAGATATCCGGGGATTCCGCCTGAGGCTTCGGCACGGGCGCGCCTCGGTGCCGCTGCCGGCAGCGGCACCGAAGAATCATGCTGATCATCGATCGCGCGCTCATGCGCGAGACATTCCAGTCCAGCATCGCGGTTACGCTCATCTTTCTCGTGCTTTTCCTGGTCATCAGCCTGGTCAATGGTCTGGCGAAGGCCGCGGTGGGTGACGTGCCGGTGGCGATCCTGTTCACACTGCTCGCGCTGGAAACCGTAAAGACCCTCGCCCTGATGTTGCCGCTGTCGGTGTTCATAGGGATACTTCTGGCATTCGGCCGCTGGTACCGGGATAACGAAATGACGGTGCTTTCCGCCTGTGGTCTGGGCATTTTGCATTTCCTGCGCCCCGTCGCGCTGGTGGCTGCGGGCTTTGCCCTGGTTGCCGGGTTCTTTTCCTTTTATCTGGAACCGCTCGCTTCCGGCCTCATCCACAAGGCGCAGAGTTCCGGCAACAGTCACTACCAGGTGAGCGGCATTATTCCGGGTACTTTCAACCAGGTGAAGGGGGGCGGCTTCTTTTATGTCGGATCGGTCAATCGCGCCGAATCCAGCCTGAGCGACATCTTTGTGAACAATGAACAGCTCGGAAAGCAGGGTGTGCTGGTTGCCAAGACAGGTCATTACTATACGGACCGGAAGACGGGAGACCAGTATCTGGTGCTGGACAACGGCACCCGCTATGAGGGGTTGCCGGGGCGGGCCGATTACCGCATCCTCCAATTCCAGACTTATATCGTGCGGATCGTGCCGAGGGCGGCGCCGCCATTGCCGACGCAGATCGACGCGATGTCCTTGGGACAACTGTTGCATTCGAGAAGCCGGAGCGCGGTTTCCGAACTGCACTGGCGGATCGCCAAGCCGGTTACGCTGTTCATCCTTGCCTTCATCGCCGTGGCGTTCGCCTATACCAACCCGCGCCGCGGCCGTTACGCCGGCCTGTTCAGTGCGATACTCGTGTACTTCGTGTATGCCAACCTGCTTGCCGTCGGGGATGTGCTGATCAAGAGCGGCCGGGTATCCGCGGCGGTCGGACTGTGGTGGGTCCACGGGATTTTTATAGTCCTGGCCGTTTACCTGTTGATGCGGCGTGCGGGCAACAGGACGCTGCTGCCGTACCCATGGTTTTTGCGCCGTTAGACAATGACCCTACTCGACCGGCACATCGCGCGCAGCATTCTCACCAGCACCGCCCTGGTATTTCTGGTGCTCATGGCGTTGTTCATGTTTTTCAAGTTCGCCGATGCGCTCGGCGACTACGGCAAGGGAAGCTTCGGGATGTCGGAAGTCGTCGTCTACGTGCTGCTGCGTATGCCCTGGGAAATGTACCGGCTGTTTCCCATGACGGCGCTGCTTGGGACGACGCTGGGTTTGTCTTCGCTTGCGGTGGATTCCGAGCTCATCGCCATGCGTGCCGCCGGAGTTTCGATACTGCAAATCGTCGGAGCCGCGATGAAGATAGGACTGGTCTTCGCGGTTGCCGCGCTGATCCTGGGCGAGGTTATCGCTCCGGTGACGGAAAACATGGCGGAGCGCGGGCGTTCGCAGGCCCTGCACCAGGGAGTCGCGCAGGAAAATAACTATGGCCTGTGGATGCGGGACGGGCCGTCGTTCGTGCATGTCGGTGAAGTTCTTCCCGACCTGAGTCTGCTAAAGGTCAATATTTACAAATTTGGAGCGGGCGACCATCTGCGCAAGCAGACTTACGCCAGCAGCGGCCGCTACGTGGACCACCACTGGCAGCTGACCGACGTGCGCCAGAGCTGGATTGAACATGACCAGGTGCGGACGCGCCAGCTGCCCTCGGAAGTGTGGTCGGCTGCCCCCAAGCCCAGCACGCTCGCCGTGTTCGCCGTCAAGCCGGAAGGCTTGTCGATCTGGAACCTGTATAGCTATATCCAGCATCTGAAAGCGAACAAGCAGGATACCGGCCGTTACGAACTGGCGTTCTGGAACAAGGTTGTTTCTCCGTTTGCCACTGCCGTGATGGTGATTCTTGCGATTCCCTTCGTGTTCACGCACCTGCGCAGCAGCGGAGTGGGTGTGCGCCTGATGATCGGCTTCGGGATGGGTGCTGCGTTCTATATCCTAAGCCGCGGTTTCGGCTACTTCGGCCTGCTCTACGGATTACCTCCCGTGGTCGGTACGGTGTTGCCCACGCTTCTGTTCCTGGGGATAGCGCTCGTCATGCTGCGACGGGTCGGTTAGGAGGAGGGTGTGCCGGCGGCCTTCGGGATCACGATCATGTGCGTCCCGGAAAGCCGGTCGTGCCAGGCGCAGCGGTCACGGTCGACCAGTACCCACAGATATCCGGCCCCGAACGGGACCCACGACAGCATTGCGGCCAGAAAACGCAGCAGGGCCTGCTTCCAGGAGACTGCGCCGCCGGCGCGATTGACGACGCGCAGGCGCCAGGCGCGCATCCCGAGCGTCTGGCCTCCATGTACCCAGAACCATCCAAAAAACAGGAACGAGACGACAAGCAGGTAGAACTGGAAGAGGTATCGTCCGGCCGCGCTCGTCGGCGCCCCCCGGGCGATCAGATCGAAGGGCACCGCAGCGACCAGCAGCACGGCGATCAACACCAGCGTGTCGTACAGGATCGCCGCCAGCCGCCGAATGAGGCCAGCCGGTTCCCCGTCGGGGAAGAGGGTCGTCATGCGCCGGCGACCTTCGTCCCGAATCGCACGGGGATTGTCCCGGAAGGCGGATTTTGCACAGATGAAAAAAATCTTTCTGCGACAGAGACTAACTGCATCGGCCGAATATTAGAGAAACTATATATCACTGATTTATAAGCACTATATGAACTGTTTAAAAAATGTTCAATCCAACTGAAATAGGCTATTCGCCCTAATGCAATATCGGAATTCCCAGCTTATACACAAATTTATCCACAGGAACTGTGTACAACCACCATGGCCGGCAAGATACGGTGCGCCAGGCCGATAGCCGGGCCGAATCCGGCGTTTCCTGGTTCCGAAAGCCGCAACTCCGGGCGCAATAGTAGCCGTTTGTCCTATCGGCGGGTAGGGCGTAAACTACGCGCTCGCTGCAGTCAGCGGGCTGCCGTTTCTCGAAAGCATCTTCATTGACGGATACCTGTACTCTTATGTCACCGAACGGCCTTTCCCTCAATCTCATCGAACTCGGTCACTTTGCCGCCATCCTTGCATTCGTACTGGCCTGCGTTCAGGGGTTCACCCCGATCGTGGCGCGCGTGCTGCGCCGCCCGGAGCTGGCGGGTCTGACGAGCAATCTGGCCGTCGCGGTCTTCGTGCTCACGAGCATCGGCGGGGCAACGATCATTTACTCCTTCCTGACCAACAATTTTTCCGTTCTGGTCGTGGCCAGTCATTCGAATACGCATCTGCCCCTGTTCTACAAGGTGGCGGCGCTGTGGGGTGGACACCGCGGGTCGCTCTTCCTGTGGATTTGGGTCCTGAGCCTGTTCACGATGGTACTGGCTTTCGACGGCCAGTCGCGCTATCCGGAGCGCCTTCCTGTGATCCTGGCAGTGCAGGGATGGCTGCTCGTCGGTTTCTATGGGCTGTCTTTGTTCCTGTCGAACCCTTTTGTGCGGCTGTTTCCGGTCCCGGCACAGGGTGCCGACCTGAACCCGCTGCTCCAGGACCCGGGAATGGTAATGCATCCGCCGATGCTCTACATGGGATATGTCGGCTTCTCGGTGCCGTTCGCCTTTGCGATGGCAGCGCTGATTACGCGCTGGAAAAGTGAGCTGTGGATCGGAATCATCCGCCGCTGGGCGCTTATTGCCTGGGGATTCCTTACCCTGGGCATCGTGCTCGGCGCATGGTGGTCGTACTACGTGCTGGGATGGGGAGGATATTGGGCCTGGGATCCGGTCGAAAATGCCTCCTTCATGCCCTGGCTTGTGGGGACAGCGCTGATCCATTCGATCACCGTGCAGGAACGTCGGCGCATGCTGCATACCTGGAACATCTTCCTGGTGATCACCACGTTTTCCCTTTCGTTACTCGGAACCTTCCTGGTGCGCTCGGGCGTGCTGTCATCAGTACATGCCTTTACCGTCGACCCGGGGCAGGGCTCGTACATCCTGATATTCATGACGGTGGTGCTGACCGTGTCGTTCGGCATCTTTCTGGTCCGCGGACGCTACCAGGAGGCGGAAGAGACGGTAACCTCTCCGCTTTCACGTGAATCCCTGTTTGTATGGAACAATGTGGTGTTCACGGCAGCCGCCGGCTGTGTGCTGCTCGGAACGCTGTATCCGCTGGCGATCAATGCGCTGAACGGGTCGCGTATCACGGTTGGACCTCCCTATTTCGATCTCGTGATGATGCCCATCTTTTTCATCATGCTGCTGTTGATGGCGGTCGGTCCGCTTGTCCCCTGGCGCAAGGCCAACCTGATCCGTTTGCGCGCGCGTGTGGTGATTCCCGCGATCATGGGCCTGGTAGCAGGGGTGCTGATGGCAGTGCTCGCCTGGCCCGTATACTGGACCGGACCCGTAGCGATCGGGCTGGTGGGTTTTGTCTTCGGCACGCTGGTTGTCGATCTGGCGCGGGCTGTGCTGCAGCGACGCCTGCAGCATGCCTCGGAAAACGTCGCGACGTCGGTGTGGCGCACGGTAATGGGGAACCGTCGGCATTATGGCGGGATGATCGTCCACTTTGGCATCCTGATGATCGCCGTGGGCGTGGTCGGCACCGGACTGTTTCGGCTCGAGAAATCCGTAGTCATGGCCCCCGGCGACGTGGTCAAGATCGGGAGCGAGCGCCTGCGCTTCGACGGTGTACGCACCTTCAAGAAGGCGAACTATGTGGCTTTGCAGGGGCGGCTGACCTCGCTTGACCACGGATTCGTGCTGCGGCCGGAACGCAGGGACTATGGCCGGCAGCAGATGCCGACGACGAACGCCTCGGTGAACTCTGATCCGCTGCGTGATGTCTACGCTGTGATCGGGGGTGCAGTTCCCGGCAAGAATGGAGTCGTGCGCTATGTCGTTCAGGTCTATGTCAACCCGCTGGTCGAATTCCTGTGGCTAGGCGGATTGACCATGATATTCGGGCTCGGAGTCACGCTGAGTCACCGGGTCCGGCACGGGGCGCGTGCCGCCGCTGCGGAGGCCGTCTCGGCCTACGCCAAGTAGGTTTCAAAGTCATGCGCCGTTTCCTATTCCTGATGGGGATTCTCGTGCTGCTGGCTCCGGCTTTCGGGGCCACGCCATCGACCGGTGGCAGGGTGGTGCATGAGGATGCGCTGACGCGCAAAGAGCTTTCCATCGCCAGAACCTTGCGCTGCACGGTCTGCCAGAATGAGTCGGTGGCCGATTCCAAGGCCGGCATCGCCCGCGATATGCGCGTCCTGATCCGCAAGCAGCTGCGTGCCGGCAAGTCGCGCAAGCAGATAGTCGCTTATTTCGTTTCGCGCTACGGCGATTACATTCTGCTCAAGCCGCGGTTCGATACGGTTGGCGCGATTGTGTGGATACTTCCGTTGTTCCTGCTGGCGGTGCTCGCTCTGTCCGGCTGGTTCGTGATCCGTCGCCACAGCCGTGCTACGGAACCCCCCCCTCCGCAACTTACCGAGGAAGATCGCGCGCGTGTGCGCGCCGCCCGTCAACAGGATTAAGCCATGCTCTGGATCTGGATACTGCTTTCAGCCGCGGTGCTGTTAGTCGTCGGCACCGTGTGGTTCGTTGCGCGCCCATTGCGGCGCGCGGCTGTCGTGATTCCCGGCACGCCGCGGCATGAGCTGGAATTGGTGCGCGAGCGCCTTGTGGCCCAGCTCAACGAAATCGATGCCGAACGGGTGGACAAGGGGATGGATCCCCAGATAGCGCGGGATGAGGAACTGCGCGTTTCGGCCGAACTCGCGGCGGTGCTCAAGCAGCTGGAGCAGCTGCCAGCCGATTCGGACAGGGCGCGGGAGGCGGGGGGTTCGCGCAGACTGTGGCTCGTGACCGTTGTGGTGCTGGCCATTATTCTGCCGACCGCTGCCGTGAGTCTGGATGCCATTGTCAACGGCCCGACGCTCGAGGGCATGCTGCGCATCGCTGAAGGCAGGGCGCAGGCACAGGCGGATTTGCCGCCGATGGTCCTGGCGATGGTCGCGAAACTCCACAGACAGCTCATTGCGCAACCGGATGATCCGGTGGGATGGGCGCGGCTGGCGCACTCCTATTTCGTCCTCGGGCGCAAGGGAGATGCATTCAGGGCGTATGCCAAAGCCTACCGGATGGCGCCGGAGAATTCGGAGATTGTTTCCGATTACGCCTGGGCCAAATTCACCGACAACCCCGGCAACACGAGCGGACTGGTCTTTACGCTTTACAGCCAGCTTCACAAGCTGCAGCCGAACAATCCCGATGCGCTCTGGTTCCTGGGGCTGGCCGCCTATCATAATGGCGATCCCGCCAAGACGATCGTTTACTGGAAGCGGCTTGCGGCCCTGATCCCGGGCGATAATCCGGCGCATCATGCGCTGTTGCACGGCATCGCACAGGTGCAGGCGCAGATGCGAGCGGCCGAACGCAGCCACGGGAAGTGATCGTTCCGGGCTCGTGGAGGCCCGGACCTCGCCTGCGGACGGCACATTGCCGGTCTGGGCCAGATCCAGGGGTACCCTCTTGGTCGCGATGTGAAAACGGGCAGAGAATCGCTGTCGGACCTGCAATGCATCCCGGATCGCGATCGGCGTTCCGGCAGCAAGGGCCTGCCGGCAATGAACGACCCGCCTAACCCTCGAGCCTGCGAACGAGCGGCAGCAATTTGTCGCGCCACGCCCGCGGCGTGATCGGTCCGATCTGTTTGTAGCGGATGATGCCGTTGCGATCGACGACGAAGGTTTCCGGCACGCCGTAAACGCCCCAGTTGATGGCGGCCTGTCCATTGGCATCCAGCACGTCCTTTTCGTAGGGATCGCCGCTAACCTTGAGCTCGGCCAGTGCATCGGCGGGCTTGTCCTTGTAGCTGACGCCGATGATGGGCACGATATTCTTGCGGGCGAGATCAACCAGCAGCGGGTGTTCTTCGCGGCAGGACACGCACCACGACGCCCAGATGTTGATGAGCACCACGTGGCCGCGCAGGTCGGCATTCGTCAGGGTCTTTCCCGGTTCCTGCAGGATCGGCAGGTCGAAATGCGGCAGCGGTCTGCCGATCAGCGGCGAGGGAATTCTGCGCGGGTTGAGGCGCAGTCCGTAGGCAAGCAGCAAGCCAAGCGCGGCGAACAGCCCGATGGGGATCAGGAATTTCTTCATGGTCTGTAAGATTGCGGTGCCGGGTCGACCTGTGTGGTCGAGCCGCCGTGGTCCTTGAGCTCCTGTGCGACTTCCGGCGGCATGTATTTCGCATCATGTTTCGCCAGCACCTGGTCGGCGATGAACTGGCCACGGGCATTGAGCCTGCCCTGGCATACCACGCCCTGGCCCGCGCGGAACAGGTCGGGCAGGATTCCATGGTAATGAACCCGGATGGCTTTGTGGAGGTCGGTCACAACGAAATCCACGGTTAAACCGCCGCCACTTTTTTTTATGCTGCCTTTCTCAACGAGACCGCCGACCCGGAACACGCTGTGGATCGGCGCCTTGCCGGCAAGTATCTGGGTGGGGGTGAAGTAGAAAACCAGGTTGTTGCGGAAGGCGTTCAGGATCAGCAGTGACGCGACGGTCAGCACGGCCACGCCGCCGATGATGAGAAAAAGCTTCTTGTGTCTGGCTTTCATTGGGATTGATTGAACCTCACTCGCTCACGTAACGCTGCGCACCGGTTTCCTTCGGAGCCTGCTCGGCAAGCGCGAGCTCGCGCAGCATCTTGAGGACAGCCTTGCGTTTGCGCACAGCGCTGACCACATTCCAGAACAGCACCAAGGTGGCAAAACCGTAGGCGCCCCATACGTAATCCGCATAGCCACCCATCGCGAAAAAGGCATGCCAGCTGTGCCAGATCATGGAAACTTCCCCTGGGTTTCCATCCCGCTGCGCACGATCTGCGTGACCCAGCCGGTGTGACGCTCGCGTGCCAGGATTTCCCCGCGCATGCGGATCAAAACCACCGTAAAGTAGAACACGAAAAAAGCGATGGACATGATCAGCAGCGGATGCAGCATACTCGGATAAATGGTCGGGGATACGATTCTGCCCAACGAACCTATAGACGCCGGTTGATGCAAAGTGTTCCACCAAACCACCGAGAAATGGATGATGGGAATGTCGACGACCCCGACGAGGGCCAGTACCGCCCCGGCGCGTGCGCTGCGTCGGGGGTCATCGATGGCAGCCTGCAGCGCCATGAAACCCATGTAGAGAAAGAACAGGAGCAGCTCCGACGTGAGCCGCGCGTCCCACACCCAATACGTTCCCCACGTCGGTTTTCCCCACAGCGAACCGGTAACCAGTGCCATGAGCGTCAGGGACGCCCCGATCGGAGCGCTCGCGGTGGCGAGCATATCTGCGAGCTTGATGTTCCACACCAGGCCCACCAGTCCGGCCCCGGCCATCATGACGTAGATGAACATCGACATCCATGCTGCCGGCACATGAATGAACATGATCCGGTAGCTGTCGCCTTGCTGGTAGTCCGGTGGCGCGACGTATAACCCGAGATACAGCCCGAAAACGAACAGCAGCAGCGTGATCGTTCCGAGCCAGGGAATGAGGCGTCCGGCCAGGGCGTAGAAGTTCTTTGGAGAGGCGTATTTGTACATGAGTTTGGCGTCCGGCTGCGCTCAGTCTAAGGAGATGCGCAGTGCTGCGGCTGTGGCCCAGGGCGCGAAACCCAGCGCCAGCAGCAAAAAGGCTCCTAACAGGGAGAAATAGGCTTTGGTATCAAGACCCGAGGCACTGGCCGTGACGGCCCCCGCTCCGAAAATCAGAACCGGAGTATACAACGGCAGCACCAGCAGGGACAGCAGCACGCCTCCTCCCCGCACCCCGAGGGTGAGGGCGGCGCCGACGCTGCCCAGGAGACTGAGGACGGGGGTGCCGAGAAGCAGCGTAACCGCCAGGGTTCCCATGGCGTGTGCAGGGAGGTTCAGCTGCATGGCCAACAGTGGGCTCAAAACCACCAGCAGCAGGCCGCTGGTCACCCAGTGAGCCGCAACTTTGGCGAAAACGAGGGGCGTCAGGGGGTGCGGACTCAGGGTCATCTGCTCCAGCGTGCCGTCGGCATGGTCACCGGCGAACAGTCGCCCCAGGGAGAGCATCGTGGCGAGCAGCGCGGCAACCCACAGGACCCCGGGCGCCAGCCTGCTCAGGACGTCCGGTTCGGGTCCGACGCCGAGCGGGAAAAGGCTTGAGACGATGACAAAAAACGCGAGTGGAGTTGCCACATCCGCAGGTTTGCGCGCTGCGAGGATCAGGTCGCGCTGGAAAATACAGCGGGCGGTGCCGAGCAGATTCTGGGACATCAGGAGTCTAGCCTGATCTTGCTGATAGGTCCGGTCACTGCTAGCTCCTGGTGCGAGGTGATGACGACCAGTCCTCCGGCCGCGACATGAGCCGTCAGCCGTTCGTTCATGATCGCGCCGAAATGGACGTCGAGTGCCGTCAGGGGTTCATCCAGAATCCACAGCGGCTTGGTGACTACAAGCAGGCGCGCCAGCGCGAGACGCCGTTTCTGGCCCTGCGAAAGAAACTTCGCCGGCAGCCGTGCCGCCTTGGTCAGACCGACCCGCTCCAGCGCCGCGGCGATGTCGGCGTGAGAGTCCGCGCCGCCGACGCAGGTACCGAACCGCAGGTTTTCGGCGGCGCTGAGATCGCCCTGAATGCCGTTTGCGTGTCCGATATAGCAGAGCTGACTGCGATAATCGTCCGCAAGCTGACCGATCGGGGTTCCTTGCCATCGCACTTCCCCGTCTGCCGGCTGGGACAGCCCGCAAAGCGTACGCAGCAGCGTGGTCTTGCCGCTTCCGTTGGCACCCTGAACATAGAGCAATTCACCCGGCTGTACCGAGAAGGACAGCTTTTCGAACAGCGCCCGGTCCCCGCGCGAGCAGGTTAAATCGACGACTTGCAGCAATTGGCCCCTCCGTATCTGCGGGATAATGGTGCCCCGGAGACGAATCAAACGCCCGACCTGCCACCTAGGAGGCGTAAAACCGCCTTTTTGGCATCAACAACTTGGCTCGATATCTTTGTAAAATCCATACTTTAGCATCACGTTAGCTAACGCCAACTTACGTAATATTCCGCTCTCACTATACCAAAAATGTACCAAAATCGGGGGCCACATTCTGTGGCTTTTCCAGCGGCAGGTCACAAATTGCGCCCAGATATAGCTGACCGCACCGCACCAAAACCGGCAAGTTTCTGAATTTTTTGGATTTTCTGACGAACGGTGAAATGTCTCAAAAAACAATGGCTACACATTGTCAATGTACGATTGTAGGGTATTGATATCATATATAACAATAACTTATGGTAGACAACATATATTCCGGGCGGCATGCTTACACCAGAAACAAAAAGGCCCTCGGCGGCTCGCAACCGACGGGGGCCGGGTCCGGCCAGGAAGAGGGCCGGGGGTACTGCTTCTGCAAAAATCGGTATAGCGGGTGTATCGTCACAATTATACGCCCCCGAATCTCTCCCGTGCCGGTGTTTTCGAGTCCGACCTAGCGGGTCGGGCGGTGGAGATTGCCTGTGCAAAAAACACTTTCTGCTGTTCAGCTCGGGGAGTTAGTCGGTGTCAGTCCCCAATCCTTCCGTTACACGGTCTGCCGCGTGCCCCGGGGTGGGCGGGTGCTGCTGTCCGGCCGGTTGCCCTCAAGATGGTTTATGGGCCGGGGGATGCGGGGGAGCCGGTGATCACGATCATGCTGCCGGGCGAGGACTAGCCGGCGTGTCCGGCGCTGCCGTGATGCCCTGGTCCCGGACTTCTAGACCGTCCAAGAACCTGGCGGTCGACTGCGGTCGTGCCCCGTTCTTCTTGCGATATGCAGTCGGCTGGTGATACACACTGCGGTAGAAATCGCAGTTCCGACAAACCGGCCGGAAAAATCCCTGCTCCTGGATCAGCTCCATGTAGAGCTCATTTTTTCTCGAAAGGATATCCTTTAGAGGAGTTGTGGCGATGTTGCCGATCTGCAGGGTCGCATCGACATCCCGGCAGGAGCAGCCGTTGACAACCCGGTCGCCATCACCTGAAAGCCGTCAAAAAGCTTGGCGCACGGTCCGAGCTTCGGAAGGGTGTCATCGTCCCAGATCTTGATGTTGAGTCCGGCAACATCATCTTCGGTGATCATCCCGCCCCAGTTGTTGTACAGGCCATGCGAGGGGTTGACGGACACACCCAATGCTCTCAGCCGATCCACTAGTACCATGAGATCGCTACTCGACGTTTTCGGAACGTCGAACGTCGACCGCCACCCGATCGCGAGCGAGAACGGCCACGAGTCCTTGAGGCTGATAAGGGTTTCGAGATTCGAAAGAAGCCGCCGATAAATCTTGGGCGAAGACTTGGCAATCTCGACAAAGCTCTTTTCGTCATGGCCATAGATGCTAATTACCAGCGATGACAGCTTCTTCACTGTAACCAGCTCGCGGACTTTCTTGGCATCGACAACAGTGAAGTTCGTGAAGAAATGATAGGCTTGGACCTGCGGGTGCGAATCGAGAAACCGGAATTTGTTAAAGACATTCTTGTCCATGAACACATCCCCCGTGGTCGGGGTGAGTCCAAATTCCCGGAACCCCAATTGCAACGCCTGCTCGACGCAATCCCGAAACATCCCGTCCGGCATGCTTACCCGAGGCGATCGCTTTTTCTCAATAGGCACAAAAGCGGCATTTCAGGTTGCAGGCACTGCTTGTTTCAATGCAGAACGCGGCCCGACCTGTCGGAAGGAATTCCCGCTTCAGCCATTTGTTCAGCCTAAGCTCTGCTGGCATCAGGTAGGAGCATTTGATTTTTTTCTCGATCAGGCGGAGAGCGGCTTTAGCGTTCATGGGCACCATTCCGGATCACGAGCCTGGCCTGGACCGGGCACATACCGGGTCGGGGTAGAGAGAGGAGGGCGGGTGGAGGCATTGCCCGATAGCGCCTCAATCCGTTGTCCATCAAAAAATGCCTCTCAAAGATATTCATCTTTTAACACGTTAACACGCGACCCTTGACTGTCCAAGTCGATGGGGCGCGGTCCCAAGGTAAATTTGTTCTCCAGTCACCCAGCTGGCGCGCCTGAGTTTTCTGTCATCCGCAAGCAGGCGAAGACGCCGCGGATGCGAAGCGATGGTTTGCGCATCATCCCGGCGATGGCTTGTCCGGGTTGCCGGAATGATCCGGGAAATCCGGTGGGCAAGCGTCGAAGGCGGGTGATATTTTCGGGACCGAAGCCGGTGCGATAAGGTTTCCGGCAAGGGCACGGGATGTTTGAGGCGGGTCTGCCGGTCGATGCCGATACGCCGCGGGAGTACGCGCGAACCCAGGGTCGGGTGGTGCCAGCCGGGCAGGATCAGGAACCGGCCGTTGTCGACGATAAGCTTGAGCCGGCGGTACCGAAAGCGGAAGTCCCGCCCGATCCGGCGATCTCGTGCGCCACATTTCAGGGCCGCCGCCGACATGCCTGGTTGCCGTAACCCACTGATCGCACCCCGTCGCGACATACCCCATGGTCTTGCCTCTCTTCGGCACTGCACCAGGGTGGTGACAGCCCGCCATCTGCCCCTGACAGCGTGCCCCTTCGCCCCGCTCCAGCGGGCGTAACCCGATTTCCGCGAGCGCTTCGCTGCCGGGTTTCGTGAGTTCCATCCCGCTACTGATAGCGGGATCGTTCGACTCTGTTCTGCTTCCGGTACCAACCTGCTGATTACCTGTTGGTTTCTTTACTGGGGAAATTCACCGTGGGCACGGTCCCTGAGTGCTAACCAGTAGCAATGGGCAACCTGTTGGCTGGACATTGGATCACCCAAACAATCGCTATATGTTTGCTGATTGCTGCGGACATTGTCGAATCGCGATCAAATGCCGCGACGCGCGACATTGCTGTCATCCTCGAAAATGTGTGGAGTGTACGCGGTCAGATTTTGCACCGATTAGGCAGGCGTCACCTCGCGTTGGCGGCGCAATTTCGTTAGCACTTCGTGATCCCGCGCCTGGCGGCGAGAGCGCTTACCGGAGTTCCGTGAGGGCAATCCCGAAGACGGTACGAAGACCCCTTTCTCCGGTCGGCGTGATTCGCACGGCGCGGCTGTCGAGGTGGTGTTCGATCCATTGAAGAGCGAGGCAGTGTTCATGGATCGCGATGCCGACGGTGCCGGCCAGGTGATGCCGGCGTTCGCTCCAGTCGATGCAGGTGCGGCAGGCGGGATGCAGCCGGATTCGCGAAACGTTGATACCCCAGGATTCAAGAAAGGCGAGCCCTTCGGTCGTGACGTGGGCGATCTCCCCGTCGAGCACGACCGCGCGTATCCGCACTAGCGCATCGCATATCGCCACGCCCAAGCGCCCGGCGAGGTGGTTGTAGCAGGTTCGGGCCTCTTGCAGGACCGGATCGGCGTGAAAGCGCATGACGGCCGGGGGAGAGACGGCGGCGACCGCCATCACTGCCTCGAGCATCGAGGCGACTTCCACCGAAGCGATGCGGTAATAGCGATGCCGGCCCTGGCGCACCACGGTTACCAACCCTGCTTGTTCCAGGCGCGCGAGGTGACCGCTCGCGGTCTGAGCAGTGACGTCGGCGCAGGCGGCCAGTTCACCGGCGGGCAGGGCGCGACCGTCACCCAGCGCGAGCAACATGTGCGCCCGCGCCGGCTCCCCGACCAACGCCGCGATCTCGGCCACCCAATCTGCATTCGACACGATACTCACCTCTTCAAGTCCAGCATAGCGCATCCGGCTGGCGACGCTTCGGCGCCGGCCGAAGCGTTCCGTTACTACCGGCCATAAACTCCGCTGCAAAATGCCGACCTTAAGCCCGAGGCCGGCGCAAGCCCGGCATACCAAAGGAGACTGGATGGCGGCGACGACGGCGGGCGCGAGCACGGAGATTAGAAATCGGCGTGTAGCCCTTGTGGTTCTCTGCTTAGGGGTCTTGATGATTCAGGCGGACACTTCGGTGGTCAATCTGGCGGTACACGCCATCGGCGTTGCGCTTCACGCGCCTCTGGCGACGCTGCAATGGACGGTCGACGGCTACAACCTGACCTACACGCTGTTCCTGATGTCGGGCGGTACGCTCGCTGATCTCTACGGCCGCCGGCAGATGCTGCGGCTCGGCGCTGGTCTGTTCACGCTAGGTGCGGCAGTCTCTGGTCTGGCACCGGATGCGGCGATGCTGGTCAGCGGGCGCGTAGTCGCGGGTCTCGGCGCGGCGTTGCTAGTACCGAGCAGCCTCGCACTCATCCGCGTCATTTGGACCGATTCGCGCGAGCGTGCGCATGCCATCGGGATTTGGGCGGGCATGAACGGCGCGGCTTTCGTGTTCGGTCCGACCCTCGGGGGTCTGCTGATTGCGGTCTCTGGCTGGCGCAGCGTATTCCTTCTGATCATTCCGATCGGGCTCGCCGTGTGGATACTGGCCCCGCGTATCCCCGAGTCGGCCGATCCGCTCGGACGGCGACTCGACCTGCCCGGTCAGCTACTTGCCGGCTTGGGTCTCGGCGGGCTCGCATTGGCAGCGATCGGCCACGGTGAGCTTGCCGTCGTCAGCGCGATCGTGGGCGGGATATGCGTCGGCGGATTCGTGTGGGTCGAGCACCGGGCCGGTGACGGCGCGATGATGCCACTCATGGTGTTTCGCCATCGTGCCCTGATCGGGGCGATCACTGTGGCCGCAGCCATGACTTTTGGGATGTATGGCGTGCTGTTTCTGCTGCCGCTCATGTGGCTGCGGTTTCATGTCCTGGACGTAGCGCAGGCCGGCGCGGCATTGATGCCCATGTCCATCGCATTCGTCGCGCTTTCGCACAGATCCGGCGCCTGGAGTCACCGTGTCGGGGCGCGCGCGATGATGGCCAGCGGCATGGCCCTGATTGGTGTCGGGATCACCATTCTGGCCCTTACTGATGCAGGTCGCCCGCTCGCACTCGCCGAGCTCGGACTGCTCCTCACCGGCATTGGCATGGCACTCAACACCGGCCCGTTGC
Source organism: Pseudomonadota bacterium (assembly GCA_021790335.1). GTDB lineage: Bacteria > Pseudomonadota > Gammaproteobacteria > Acidiferrobacterales > UBA6901 > JAJYCY01. The sequence continues at coordinate 116,516 of JAJYEE010000005.1, forward strand.
TCGCTGTGGCAGTTGCTGCGGTGGAACCGTCGCGCGCCGGCACAGCATCCGCCCTGGTCAACACTGCGCGTATGGTGGGTGCAACCTTCGGGGTGGCGGTGTTAGGCGCCGTCTATGCCAAGGTCGGAAACAGCGCAGGATTCGCACTCGCCATGTGCCTCGGCGGTTTGGCGGCGTTTCTTGGCGTGGTGCTGGCGGTGAAGTCAATCCACGTATGACGGCAGGCTTCCAAATTGACCTCGTACCGGAATCGAGGAAGAGGAAGAACGTGGAATTCGAGGAAACCAAACAAGGCTGGCGTGCGGCCGTCTGAATGCGACCACGTTCAAGGAATCGAGCGCGCCTGACGTGGACGAACCAGAGGTCCGGGCGAGGGGTCTTTGTCGCTTTTGGTGTCCGGCCAGCAATCGACATTGACAAGTTGAGATTCGGCACACAGCTCGATGCGGTGCGCGAGAGCGCGATGCAACCGGGGCCGCCATTGTCAGACTCAATTGGCCAGCATTGATTATGCCGAAATCACCAATGACCCCCTGTTATGTGCTGCTAAGTATTTGAAAATATGGTGCCCCGAACACGAATCGAACGTGCGACCTGCCGCTTAGGAGCGGGTTCAGGGCGCGTTAAGAATCAGTGATTTGCCGGAGGAGTGCTGTTTCGTCAACGACTTACGTTGACTCTGAGACACCCACATTTACTTAAATAGACTCTGCGTTTACGCCAAATTTACACCACGAATGCGGGTATTGGTTTGCCAGTTCTGAACAAGGGTATTGGCTAGAGCTGGGGATAACCAAACGCCTGAACCACGTCTAGTTTTGAGGAGGCCCCATTCTTCTCAAAGGGTAACTACTCACCCGGTTCAGCGTACAGCTGACCGGAGAGAGCCATTTGGATAGCAACCAGGGGGTTGACGCCACGGTTGGCCATGGTCTGCAGATAGCTGGAGATGCGGCAGTACGCTTGGGC
>JAJYEE010000073.1 GCA_021790335.1 Pseudomonadota bacterium
GTCGATGATCACTGGTCCGTCGCGACCGACCAGTACATTGTATTCGGAAAGATCTCCGTGAATGATCCCGGCACAGAGCATGCGCACCACCTGCCTGAGCAGAATATCGTGGTATTCGCGCGCCTGCACTTCGGAAAGTACCAGATCGTTGAGCCGTGGTGCAGCATTCCCTTCGCTGTCCGTTACCAGCTCCATCAGCAGCACGCCATCCACAAAGCAATGCGGCCTCGGCACACGCACGCCCGCATCCGCGAGGCGGTATAGCGCATCGACCTCGGCGTTTTGCCAGGCCGCTTCCTGCTCTTTGCGACCATAGCGGGTACCCTTCTGCATGGCCCGCGTTTGCCGACTATTGCGCACCTTACGCCCTTCAGTGTATTGGGTCGCCTGACGGAAGTTGCGCTGGTTGGCCTCCTTGTACACCTTGGCACAGCGGATCTCGCCTCCGCAGAGGACCACATAGACGGAGGCCTCCTTACCACTCTTGAGCGGGCGGATGACCTCGTCCACAAGACCATCGCGTATCAGAGATTCGAGGCCTTTCGGAGTTTTCATATTGAATTACAGAGTGACCCTTGCAGACATATATTCGGAGCAGGTCGTGTGCTCCAAGAAATGTTTACGCCAATTCCGTTTCACGCCCGCCCCGATCGTGCTCGGCGCGAGTTAGCACATACCGGCCAAGAGTTCCGCTGGCTGAAAGCAAACCCGAAAACGGACCGGCACCGGTTACCCGCCGGCCCGTAAAAACGACCAGAAGAGTAGTGTACCCCAAAATCCCGCCTCCCGGTCGAATTCGTGGGCCTGCTTCCCCGTTACAGGGCGGTGAACGGGTATTGCTGCCCGAAACCGAGCCTGAAACTTCCTGCTCTCACCTATCACAAGCATGACGCCAGAGGAGTCTGTTCGCATCATCGGGCAGCCTACATCTTCTTCAGTACGGCAGTTGCGCATTGCGCACGATCCGGCACGGCATCGAACCGGCCGACCGGATTTGTCCAAGAAACGCCCGGCACTCAACAAGAGCGTAGTCGCCCTGCTGACCACAGATTCCTTTCTTTAAACCGCTACTGGCGCGTATGTCAATCCACCCCCACCCCTCGAGCTCACGCCATTTTTGACTTGCATCAATGCGGCGGTTGGCATCCGCGATTAAATGAACGGACATCGCCGATGTTGGTGAACCTGCAGCTGCACGAAATGGAGTCGCCCTGCCGATGCCCTATGCGGTTCGTCGCGTACGATTGCTGCTGATTAATCCCAGGTTTCCGGAGAGCTTCTGGAGCTTTCGCTGGGCGCTGGAAAACATTCTCATCGACAAACGTGCGATCAACCCGCCGCTCGGACTGGCCACGCTGGCAGCGCTTTGCCCGCCTGCCTGGCAGGTGGATATCGTCGATGAGAACATCGAGCCGGTTCCGTTGCATCCGCAGGCTGATATCGTCGGCATCTGCGGCATGGCCGTACAGTTCCCGCGCCAACAAGAGCTGCTCGAATACTACCGCGCCCTCGGTTACTACGTGGTAGCCGGGGGCAGTTTCGCCTCGTTGTGCCCAGAGCGATTCGAGGGCCTGGCCGACACCGTGGTGGCCGGGGAGGCCGAATATATCTGGCCTGCATTCTGCCGGGATTTCGAACAGAACGCGTCCAAGGCCCGCTATCAGGAAAGTGGTGTGGTCAGGCTCGAAGACTCACCGACACCGCGCTTCGACCTGCTGAAGCTTAATCGCTACGTCACCGCGAGCGTGCAGTTCTCGCGCGGCTGCCCCTACCGCTGCGAATTCTGCGACATCATCGTCATGTTCGGGCGCCGGCCGCGAGCCAAGAGCCCTCAGCAGATCGGCCGTGAGCTCGATGCGCTGCGCGCCCGCGACGTCCGTAACGTATTTTTTGTGGACGATAATCTGATCGGAAACAAGAAGCTCGCCAAAGCGCTGCTTCGCTATCTTGTCGATTACCAGGAACGCTACCATTATGCCTTCCAGTTCGGCACCGAAACCTCCATCAACCTGGCAGATGATGCTGAGCTGTTGCAGCTGTTTCGGGCGGCGCACTTCACCTGGGTATTCATCGGCATCGAATCACCGGATGAAGACAGCCTGAAGGAATCTTTCAAGACCCAGAATACCGGCCGCGATCTGTTGACTGCTGTACGCATCCTCTATGCGCACGGTATCGACGTGCTGGCGGGATTTATCATCGGTTTCGACAACGATACGCTCGATGCGTTTGACAAGCAGTACCGTTTCATCAGCGATTCCGGCATCCAGGTTTCCATGGTCGGCCTGCTCACCGCACTGCCACGCACACCGCTTTACGAACGCCTCGAGCGCGAGGGGCGGCTGATCATGGGGGCTCAGCACGGTGACAACACCCGATCTGGCACCAATATCATCCCGAAGCGCATGGACTACGCGGCCATGGTGCACGATTACCAGGTCCTGTACCGGCGTCTGTTCAGCGACCGCGGCGTCGCCCGGCGCATCCGGAGCAAGATCCGCTATCTCCGCAACCCGCTCTATCGGGGGAGGTATCCGCTGCGCCAGCGCCTGGGGATCGTGCGCCGGCTGTTCACGCACGCTCTGCGCTCTGGCGGGCCGGCGCGGCTTTTCCGCGTCCTGCACACGCTGATGTTTTCCCCGCCGCGAGTTTGGCCGCAGGTGCTTGCAGACTGGATCGCGGGGCTATCCATGCACGACTATATCAGGCGCAACTTCCTGACCGAGCGCAGCCGGGCGCTGGGGCTCGCCCAGCGCACCAGTGCGCTGCTGCACAAACTGTGTGCGGCGGACATACATCGCGGTGTGGTCGAAATCGGCAGTCGCGTCAGTGAAGGCGAAGACCATCTGCAGATTATGCTGCACGGCCAAGTCGGGCGCCTGTTCTTCGCACGCGCCGCACGTCACCTGGAGAGGATGTTGCGCCGCTCGGCAGGCACTGTGACTCTGCATATCGAAGCACTACGCGAAGATCAGCAGCAGCAACTCGCGCGTCTGCTCAGGCGCCTCGCTCCCTATGGTGATCGCGTCTCGGTCTGGATCGATGAGCGCATGCGGCCGCTTGTGTCGATCGACCCCTCGGCATTCCATCTGGTGCTGACACCGGTCCGTGATGCCCGGATGCGTTCGGCTTGAGTTCGGGCCATCGCGCTGGCGTGTCTGCTTGGTTTCAGTCTGTTCAATTTGGAGGGGGCGACTGAACAGGCGTAGAAAACAGCGCGCTATGGTCAGCACGGCGAATTTTACCCCTTCCGCGACTCAGATGCCGCCCCGAATGGGTTTTTTTAGGATACTCGGCTTCTTCGTAATGGGGGTCCCTGATGACACTCCGTATTCTCCGATTTACCGTGGGGCGCATCACTAATTAGGGATAAGTCGCCTCGGCATTCAAGGCGCGTTGCATGCAGATCCAGACGAAGCGGATGAAAGTAAGCTGCATGGCGGAAATGTTTTTTATTTCCGATTCTGCGGCGTATCTTAAAAGTACGGAAGGCAACGAGCCCATCGGCCCGGGCGCTACAGGATTGAAGAAACCAGATCTGACACCCATGCCGAGTTGAGCCGGCATGGGTGTCAGATTGCTCGAAAGCCGCCGCAGTTTGGTTTCACGGAAGGAACCAGCGAGTTGCCGCGGTAAGGTGATTCGTCGGCGGGAAATCCCGCTTGCAGCAAAAAGCAGTGCAGGAGATGATCTTTGGGTTCTTTCCGCATCATGCCCGAAGACGTGATCTGACCCACCCTGATCAGCGTAGGTCGGCCACTCGCACAGTGCTCACTCAGACAAAGGGGGATTCATGTTAGAAGACTTTAAGAAATTCATCATGCGCGGGAATGTCGTGGATCTGGCCGTTGGTATCATCATTGGCGCGGCATTCGGGAAGATCGTCAGTTCATTGGTGTCGGATGTCATGATGCCTCCGCTCGGCATGCTCATGGGCAACGTCGATTTCAGCGGATTATTCATCAACCTGAGCGGTACTCACTACCCGACCCTGGCGGCAGCGAAGCAGGCGGGCGCACCGACCATCAACTACGGGCTGTTTATCAATTCCATCATCGACTTTCTTATCGTCTCGGCCGCTGTTTACGTCGTAGTGAAAGTGATCAACAAACTGCAAAAGAAGGCAGAGGCGGCGCCGTCGAAACCGTCCCGCGAGGAAGAGCTTCTGACCGACATCCGCGACCTGCTCAAGGAACGGCACTGAAGCAGATCGGGCAGCCGGCGATCGTACTGGGCAGAGGCTCTCCCGGATCCGCCGCCGGGAGAGCTTCAATACGTCATAGCTTCGACGGTCGTCCGACCTACAGCTGCGTCGCCTGAAGCCCGATCGAAGTCCGAGGCGAAGGCGGCGGCCTTCGGCGGAATATCTGCTGCTATCACAACCCATGCGACGGCTGCTGCCAGTCGTCGAGTTTGCCATCCTGTGAAATCGTGACAGAACCGCTGCCAACTCCGGTGTAATGGTAATACCAGACGGTGATGTTGCCGGTCCGGAATTGCCCGCTCGGTGGACCGAGGAGCTTCTTGACGTCAGCCGCTGTCATCCCCCGCTTCAGCTGGTGCCAGGCATGCCGCAGATCGGCCTCAGCGCCGAAACTCTGATTAACCGTCACCGCTGGTCGACCGGCCATTGCTGGTTGTTCAGCCATTGGTGCTTGTCTGGCCATTGGCGCTTGTCCGGACATTGGCGAATGCGTAGCCTGGACATGTTGCAGAGCATGGACCTCGGCTTCGAGCTTATCGACCCGCTGGGTCAGGGTCTGTACCTGCTGCCGCAGGGAACTGGCATCCCCGTCCTGCGCCTGCGCCGGCGCGGCAAGGGCCGTCCCCAGAACACAGACAAACACTGCGGCGACTGCCGGCCAGGTCCGGACCAAGACATCCCCGCATCGCACCGTTGGATTCGGGGGTAAATACAGTCTCTGGGCTCGCGCCATGGGAACTCTCCTCTGTTGCCGATGAGCCATGGTACCTGTGACCTCCCCTTCAGCGCCAGCCGCTGTCCCTCCGTAGGCCGATTCGGAATTGATACAAAAAGAGATTGTTTCGGCAATACACCGCCGCACCGCGGCGAAGCCAAGCGGCGCGTCGAAGCTCCCATCCGCATCTCTGCGTCCCGGCGAAAACAAAACGAACTTCCTGTCCCTGGATTCACCGGCTGTGGCCAGCCAGACACCGCCCGAATCATCACCGCGCGAGGCCAACAGCAAATACCCGCTTGGTACGTTCAACGTCGTCGGTGGCGACAGCCTGCTCTTGGATAGCACCGCAATATTGGACATCAGCAAGGAGGGTGCCACGCTTGGTTCGGGCACTTCGTCTTGACACAACGTCGAATCCGGAGCCAGCGGCATGCGGCGTCAATCGAATACGACAGTCTTGTTTGCGTACACCAGAACACGGTTGTCGAGATGCCATCGTACTGCCCGCGAAAGCACGATCTTTTCAAGATCAGCACCCTTCTGGACGAGATCCTCCAGGGAATCACGGTGGGAAATACGCGCGACGTCCTGTTCGATGATCGGACCCTCGTCTAAAACGTCGGTCACATAATGCGACGTGGCACCGATCAGTTTCACGCCACGCTCGAACGCGCGATGGTACGGCTTGGCGCCATGAAAGGCGGGGAGAAAGGAGTGATGTATGTTGATAATGCGCTCGGGATATTGCGCAGTGAAATTCACGGACAGCACCTGCATGTAGCGGGCGAGAACGATGAAATCGACATCGCGCTCGCGCAGCAACGCAAGCTGCGCCCGCTCCGCCTCCCCTTTGTTGTCCCGGGTTACCTCGACATGCTGATAGGGAACCCCATAGGCGTCGGCCAGACGGCGTGCGTGCCCGTGGTTGCTGATGATAATGGGAATCTCGCAGTGCAGTTCTCCGCCTTGATAGCGGTAAAGCAGGTCTGCCAGGCAATGATTATAGCGCGAAGCGAAAATCGCCATGCGTGGCTTATGTGCGGATTCCGCGAGGCGCCAGGTCATTTGGTGCTTTTCGGCGATCGGCGCGAACATCCTCGGAAAATCGGCCAGCGGCAGCGAGAAGCCATGCAGGTCCCATTCCACGCGCATCAGGAAAAGCCCGAGGGCTCCGTCCTGGTGCTGGTCGGCATGCAGGATATTCGCCTCATACGCCAGCAGAAAGTTGGCAATGGCTGCCACCAGCCCCTTGCGGTCAGGACAAGACAACAGCAGCACCGCGGTGTTCTTCACGATCGTCGCACCCGATCCTTCAGTCAGAAATCCAACTGCATTTCAGCCCGGGGATCATCACCCGGGCCGGTGCTCCGATGACACTGTGACGGCCTGTCTGCCCTTCGAGCATGTGCATTATTCTGCAGCTGCGGCCTCTGCTCAGTGTTGCGGGGAACGGTGGGACCGTCAAGGTCTGTGGAGTTCTTTCCAGGCCCGCGCCGGACTCCGGCACACGAAACCCCTGCACACAGAGACACGGCTGCCGACCAGAGGGACTCTCGCTGGCCCGATATCCGGACACCCCGTTTCCCGGACATGATCCATGTCTGGCACATTGCCCGGCGGGCGTCTCACGCCGCACCGGGGCACATTGGGCGGGAACGACTGGCCAGGTTGTGACAGACGGAATCCGGACCGCCCAACACTGCTGCTCGGTCACCTGGCCGGACCTATGACACACCGCGCACGCATCGCCAATGCGAACCCGGTATCTCAAGAGAACGCGCCACGGAGCCTCCCGGCACAGCCTGGAATTGGCACCTGCAAAGCGTCAGACCCAAGGCAGTGCGCGTAGCATGAAGACGATCACGTTCCACAAAGACAGTCAGGCATTGGGGTTTTCCGGTTTCAAATACCGCGAGCCCCGGTGCCATTTAGAAAACGGCTTTTGCTCTACCGTGATTTCGGAACACCGCCCTGGCATGGGAACCGAAACAGCTCCGAGCCACTCGAATTTTGCTGCAGGTTCAAGAAATGCGGGCCAAGGCGGCGCGGCCATTCCATCGCGGGACACGGAAAGTGGAAAACCTCGCAGCTGCAGACTGGATCGAGACCCGCTTTGCAGCCGGGCGGCCTTGGCACAGCGCCTGCTATGGGCTCTTTTCAGAAACCAGCCCATGGCGTTGCAGCTTGTAGTGCAGCGTATTGGGCCTCAGGCCGAGCAGCCGGGCAGCTTCGGACTTGTTCCCCCCACACTGCCGCAGTGCCTGTTCGATAAGCCGCACCTCGATCCCCGCGAGCACCTGCTCCAGCGTCCAGTCGCCTGTGGCAGAAACATCAGGATCCGGCAGGCGCCCCTGCACCCCGCCCAACTCCTGTGCACGCGTCATCATCCAGCGCCGGCGCTCATCGCGCAGGCCCTGATTCTCCTTGCGCAGACTCCCGAGCTCCCGTTCGAGGTCCTCAAGCCGCTGCCCGAGCGCGCGGCTTTCCCGTCGCGTCGCCAAGAGCTGCCGGCGCAGATCCACGAAGTGATCAAGCAGACTGTCCGCGAGGCGGTCGAACAGCTGCTCCACGATCCGAAAATCCCGTGCAGTATAAACTTGGCTGCTGAAGGGGTCACCGAGCAGCAACCACCCGGCGGCGCTTTCGCTCGCTGCGTGGAACGGCACGATCGCCGCGACATTGTGCTGGCGCATCGCGGCATACAAGGAGGGCTGGCGGTCCGCAACCTCATCCGCGACTACGATATGCCGCAGCGGCTGCAGCTCGCTTTCTGGAAATCCGGAGGGCGCCGACGCCGCCGACATCGCCAGCACGCCCTTGTGCGCACCGATCAGGGATATCGGACAGCCGAGCGTCTGAGCCAACCGTGCGATCGCTTCTTTCACGGACCGCAGCTCGGCAAGTTCCCCGATCATGGCCTGTATGCGCGCATAGAACGCCGTCTTTCTCCCGCGCAGTTTAGACCAGGGAATGAA
>JAJYEE010000074.1 GCA_021790335.1 Pseudomonadota bacterium
TTAGGTCTTTGGAGTACTGTTCGTCTTTAATTTTCTCCGGGGAATTGGAATATCGGCAGATGCCGGGGAAGTTAAATCCGATGTAATCGGATTTCCATGATTCAGGCAATCGTCGCGCTGCCGCACCCGTTGCTATAATTTGAATCGCGTAAATTCCCCTGGCCAATAATTATGAAGGAGAAGCGACCATGAAAATGGTGAAGATACAGGTGACCATGGCAATTTTCTGCGCGCTTGCTGTGGCTGGCCAGGTGCTGGCTGAATCCCCGGGCCTTGCTACCCTGGAGAGGCGGGCGGAGGCTGGAAACGCCCCCGCAGCAGATCTGCTTGGCCTCTCTTACCTGCAGGGCCGTGGTGTCGAACAGGACTATGCCAAAGCCAAGTATTGGTTTGAAAAGGCCGCGGCACATCATGGTCCGGCAGCCATGATGAATCTCGGGTTGATGTATTTGCGCGGCGTCGGCGTACCTCAAGATGATGACAAAGCTGCCGCCTGGCTCAAGAAATCCGCCGACCTCGGCTGGGCGCCTGGACAATACTGGATGGGCTACATGTACCAGCATGGCTTCGGTGTAAAGAAAGACATCGAGCATGCCAAGCTTCTATACGGCCTGGCAGCCAATTCAGGTTTCAAGCCCGCCCTGCGGACGCTTATCCAGATCAGGGCCGAACAGGATTTTGAAAAGATGCACAAGGATGACGGCCGGGCCACGAATTCCGACACACCCAATAACACGAATAACCGGATCTAATCCCGGGCGGGCGCAAGGACGCAAAGGACGACCGGCATGCCAGGGAGCGGCGCACCCGCGTCGATGCGCAAATCTTCACGGCTGTCCCTGCGGAGCGTTCCGCAATGCTCCCCCGCATGTCCTATACAGAATTGGTGCAGTCAGTCCGAGGTCATGTCCGGGAGGTTCACGCACCACTATGACTGGCCAGGCCGTCCCGACCTCAGGGTCGCAGACGGTGCCATAGTCAAGCTCGACGTGCGGGAAGCCAGAAATCGGACCAATCCCGGCTGCCGCACGAATGCCGTTTTCCCGGCGTCCTGAGCGTGGAGCGGTGGCCGTCCGGGATTGGCGCCACGCGGAACACCGGCCTTGGTGTGTTCCGTATGCCAACCGTTCAAGAAAACGCCCTCGCCTTGCCGGTATTACCAACACCTCAAGGCCCATTCCAAATTCCATCGAGGTGAGCACACCTACGCATGCACCGGCCGGTGGGCGGATGTGTGATATGCTTCCGGAGCCGGCAGGGGGGTCAAGCGTGCGGCTTCATCAACGGCACCGGCAGTCCGTCGGGACAGCGGGCCAAACGCAACGGCGGGTTCAAGACAGCGTGTGCCAGGAAGCGCCCAATGTGCCGCCGGGTTTCCGCGTCTTGGCAGGGAACTGTCGCTGGCGCGATTTCGAACTCATGGGGCGGGTGTTCTTAACGCAGACCATCGTCGCCACCTCCTGATGGTGGCTGACGTGGCGGAGATATTATGATCATTGTCATGCGCTCGGATGCCACCGAGGAGCAGATCAAGGCGGTAGACGACAGGTTGCGCGCGCTTGAGCTCGCGGCCAACATTTCACGTGGGTACGAGCGCACCGTAATCGGGGCGATCGGCGACGACCGCAAGGTTCAGACCGAGACCCTCGAGGCCCTGCCGGGCGTCGAGCGTGTCATACGTGTCCTCAAGCCCTACAAGATCGTTGCGCGCGAGTGGCACCGGGATGACAGTGTCATTCAGATAGGTGACGTACCGCTGGGAGGTCGCACCGTACAGGTAATCGCCGGCCCGTGCTCGGTCGAGACCCCGGAACAGATGGACGTCTCGGCCGCCGCCGTGCGTGCCGCCGGCTGCCGGCTCATGCGCGGCGGCGCGTTCAAGCCCCGCACCAGCCCGTACACATTCCAGGGCCTCGGCGAGAAGGGACTGGAATACCTGGTGAACGCCGCGCGCCAGCACCGACTGCCGGTCGTTACCGAGCTCATGGATGTGCGCCAGCTCGACACTTTTCTGCGCTACGGTGTGGATGTCATTCAGATCGGCACGCGCAACATGCAGAATTTCGACCTGCTGAAAGAGGTCGGTCGCGTGGACCGGCCGGTGATCCTCAAGCGCGGTATGGCGGCGACGATCAGCGAGTGGCTCATGTCGGCCGAGTACATCGCTGCGGGTGGCAACCACAAGATCATCTTCTGCGAGCGCGGGGTGCGCAGTTTCGAAACCGCTTACCGCAACATGCTGGATGTAACCGCGGTTGCGGTGCTCAAGCGCGAGACCCATCTGCCGGTGATCATCGATCCGTCGCATGCCGGCGGCAAGGCCTGGATGGTTCCTTCCCTGGCCCGCGCTGCAGTGGCGGCCGGTGCCGACGGGCTGCTGGTGGAGATGCACCCCTGCCCGAACGACGCCTGGTGTGACGCCGACCAGGCGCTCACGCCGCAGGAGCTCAACGCCCTGATGGGGGAATTGCGTGGGATCGCGGCGGTGTTGGGGAGGGATCTGTGATACGGAATTCAGAGGGACAGGCATACCGGCACGGCAGTGGTCAGCGTGCCAGTGTCCGGGGCGGCGCCGTGATCGGGCGGCTGGCCGTCCTCGGCGTCGGTCTCATCGGCGGGTCGCTGGCGCGCGCCCTGCGCGCGGCGGGGGCAGTCGAGGAGGTCGTCGGTTATGGCCGCGGGCAGGCCAATCTCCGGAAGGCGGTGGAGCTTGGCGTGATCGACCGCGCGGAAAGCTCGGCTGCGCGTGCGGTGAGTGCGGCGGACATGATTGTGCTTGCGCTTCCGGTCGGATCGATGGCTGCCACGCTGAGCCAGATCGCCCCGCAGATCGGCGCCCAGGCCGTGGTGACCGACGTCGGCAGCGTGAAGGGCAGCATCGTGAGTGCGGCACGCGCGGCGCTCGGTGAGCGCTTCCGCCGGTTCGTGCCGGGACATCCGATTGCCGGCACCGAGCAGTCCGGCGTCGCAGCTTCCTTCGCCGAGCTGTTCCGGGACCGGCGTGTGGTGCTCACCCCGGTGGCCGAGACCGATCCCGATGCGCTCGAGCGCGTGCGTTCGATGTGGCAGGCGACCGGGGCGCAAACCGTATCGATGGAGGTCAGCCATCACGACGAGATCCTGGCCGCAACGAGCCATCTGCCGCATCTTCTGGCCTATTGCCTGGTCGATACCCTGGCGCGCATGGATGACGGCCGCGTGATCTTCGATTTTGCCGCCGGCGGGTTCCGCGATTTCACCCGCATCGCGGCGAGCGATCCGGTGATGTGGCGCGACATCTGCCTGGCAAATCGCGCTGCGATCCTGGCCGCGCTCGGGCAATACCGAAGCGACCTGGACGCACTGATGTCTGCCATAGGACGGGACGACGGCGACTGGCTGCTGGAACTTTTTACGCGCGCCAAACGCGAGCGCGATGCGCTCAACGGCGGCCGCAGGTAGGAAGCTGCGCCGTGCCGCCCCGGCCACAAACCCCCGCCGCCCGCGCGCCGATTCATATACTTCGAGAACCGCGATGACTGCCAGACCAGAAACACCGCAATCCCCGTTTGACTACCTGATAGAACCCGGAGGGAGACTGAGTGGCCGCGTGCGCGTGCCCGGCGATAAGTCCATCTCCCACCGCTGTGTCATGCTCGGGGCGCTCGCCCGCGGGCAGACCCGGGTGAGCGGGCTGCTGGAGGGCGAGGATGTGCTCGCCACGCTTGCCGCGTTCCGTGCCATGGGTGTGGAGGCCGACGGTCCACGCGACGGAGCTCTGCTGATCCGTGGTGCGGGTCTGCACGGCCTGCGTCCGCCGGCCGCGGCGCTCGACATGGGCAACTCTGGCACCGCGATGCGCCTCATGGCCGGGATTCTCTCGGGACAGGCATTCGATTCGGTGCTCACGGGGGATGAATCGCTGAGCAATCGTCCGATGGGCCGGGTCGCCGAACCGCTGTCGGCGATGGGCGCTCGCATCGAGACCGCCGCCGGCGGCAAGCCACCGCTGCGGATCCACGGCGGGCAGCGGCTGTGCGGCATCGACTATCGCCTGCCGGTGCCGAGCGCCCAGGTCAAATCGGCACTGCTGCTCGCCGGTCTGTACGCCGAGGGCGTGACTCGCGTGAGCGAACCCGCGCCCACCCGGGACCACACCGAGCGCATGCTGCGGGGCTTCGGATATCCGGTCCAGACCGAGGGAAGCACCATCAGCCTGCTCGGCGGCTGCGCCCTGACCGCCTGCGCCATCGATGTGCCAGCGGACATTTCCTCGGCCGCGTTTTTTCTGGTAGGTGCGGCCATGACCCCCGGCTCCGATCTGGTCCTGGAGCATGTCGGCGTCAACCCGACGCGCATTGGTGTGCTGAACATTTTGCGCGCCATGGGAGCGGCGATCGAGGTGGTGAACGAACGCATGATCGGCGGCGAGCCGGTAGCTGACCTGCGCGTGACGGGAAGCCGGTTGCACGGCATCGATATCCCGCAGGACCAGGTGCCGCTGGCGATTGATGAATTTCCGGCGCTGTTCATTGCGGCTGCCAGCGCCGAAGGCCAGACGCGGCTTGCCGGAGCGGGGGAGTTGCGGGTAAAGGAAAGCGACCGCATTGCGGTCATGGCTAAAGGACTCATGCGCCTGGGTGTGGACACGCACGAAACGCCGGACGGGATCATTATCCAGGGCGGAGGCTTGGGATTTAGCCGGGAGGGGATGGACGTGGAAAGCGGCGGGGATCATCGCGTGGCCATGGCGTTTGCCATGGCCGCACTGCGCACCGGGGGACCGATCCGCGTGCGGGACTGCCGCAATGTCGCCACCTCGTTTCCCGGTTTCGCAGCGCTGGCCAGCCGCGCCGGACTGGCTATCCGCGCGATCGGGCCGGACTGAGACATGAGCGCGAACGCAACTGCAACCGTACCGGTCGTCACTATCGATGGCCCTGGCGGATCCGGCAAGGGAACGGTGAGTCAGCTGTTGGCGGCGCGCCTGGCCTGGCATTACCTGGACAGCGGCGCGCTGTACCGCGCGGTCGGGCTGGCGGCGCAGGAAAAGGGGGTCAGGTTCGATGACGCTGCGGCTCTGGCACATTTGGCGCGGGTGGCGGACATCCGCTTCGAGCCGCAGGCCGGCGGGCAGCCGGCCCGGGTCTGGCTCGACGGACGGGATGTGAGTGACGTGTTGCGCACCGAGGAGACGGGGTGCCTTGCCTCGCGGGTCGCCCAGTTTCCCGCCGTGCGCGAGGTACTGCTCGATAAGCAGCGGGATTTTCGCCGTCAGCCGGGCCTGGTTGCGGACGGGCGCGATATGGGCACGACCGTGTTCCCGGAGGCGATTCTTAAGGTGTTTCTGACCGCCAGTCCGGAGGTGCGTGCCGAAAGGCGCTATAAACAGTTGAAGGAAAAGGGGTTAGATGTTATCCTTTCAAGGCTATTGGGGGAGATTCGTGAGCGCGATGCGCGCGATGCCGCGCGCCAGGCCTCACCGTTAAGACCCGCCGCAGATGCCGAGTTACTCGACACGTCCAGCCTGAGCATAGCGCAGGCGGTGGAGATGATCTTTCGGCGTCTTCAGCAGCGGTTGTGACGGCAGGGCCGGCGGACGGTTACCACGAAACTCCAGATCTTTAACGTCTATCCCATGGTGCCACGCGGCCGTCCGTATCCGGATGGTGCGCCGTGATTCCATGGACAGCGCATTGGGAGGTCACGGTTTGTGCTGCGGCCGCCCCAATTTTCAAACAGGTTAACCAACAATCATGAGTGAAAGTTTTGCCGAGCTGTTCGAGCAGAGTCTGACCAAGGTCCCCGTCCGTTCCGGCGGGCTGGTTACGGGCGAAGTCATGCATGTCGACAACGAGATTGTCGTCGTGGATGCCGGTCTTAAGTCCGAAGGCATGATCCCGGCCGAGCAGTTCCGCGACAGCCACGGCGAGCTGAATGTGAAGGTCGGCGACATGGTCGAAGTCGTCGTCGAGAATATCGAGGACGGGTTTGGCGAAACCCGCCTTTCGCGCGAGAAGGCCTGCCGCGTCAAGGCCTGGGACATTCTGGAGAAGGCGTTCGAAGCGCAGTCGGTCGTCACCGGCGTCATCACCGACAAGGTGAAGGGCGGATTCACGGTTGCGATCGACACCATCCGGGCCTTCCTGCCCGGGTCGCTGGTGGACGTGCGTCCGGTGCGCGATCCGAGCTATCTCGAAGGCAAGGACCTGGAGTTCAAGGTCATCAAGCTGGACCGCAAGCGCAACAACGTCGTCGTGTCGCGCCGGGCAGTGGTGGAATCGGAGATGTCGGTGGAGCGCGATGCGCTGCTGTCGAACCTTGAAGAAGGCCAGATCGTTAAGGGTGTGGTCAAGAACCTCACGGATTACGGCGCCTTTGTGGACCTCGGCGGCATCGACGGTCTGCTGCATATCACCGATCTCGCCTGGAAACGCGTGAAGCATCCCTCCGAAGTGCTCAAGATCGGCGATGAAATCGAGGCGAAAGTGCTGCGCTTCGACCGCGAACGCAATCGCGTTTCGCTCGGACTCAAACAGCTTGGCGACGACCCTTGGGTCGATCTCGCGCGGCGCTATCCGGAAGGTACGCGCCTGTTCGGGAAAGTCACCAACATCACCGACTACGGCGCCTTTGTCGAGATCGAGGAGGGCGTGGAAGGTCTGGTGCATGTTTCGGAGATGGACTGGACCAACAAGAACATCCATCCCACCAAGGTCGTTCAGCTCGGCGACGAGGTGGAAGTCATGGTGCTCGACATTGATTCCGAGCGCCGGCGCATCTCGCTCGGCATCAAGCAGTGCCAGCCGAATCCGTGGGAGGAGTTCGCTGCCAGCCATAACAAGGGCGACAAGGTGCGCGGCCAGATCAAGTCGATCACCGACTTTGGCGTGTTCGTCGGACTTGAGGGTGGTATCGACGGCTTGATTCACCTGAGCGATCTGTCGTGGGGCCGTGCCGGAGAAGAGGCGGTTCGCGACTACAAGAAGGGCGATGATCTGGAGGCCGTGGTGCTGGCCATCGATCCGGAACGGGAGCGCATTTCGCTAGGTATCAAGCAGATGGAGGGCGATCCGTTTACGAGTTTCGTGGCCGAGCACGGCAAGGGAAGCGTCGTCAAGGGCACCGTCGGCGCAGTTGACGCCAAGGGAGCAGTGGTTAAACTTTCTGATGAGGTCGAGGGGTATCTACGGGCGTCCGAGCTTTCGCGCGACCGGATCGAGGATGCACGCACGGTACTCAATGAAGGTGATGCCATAGAGGCCAAGATCACCACGATTGACCGCAAGAACCGCAAGATCTCGCTGTCTGTGAAGGCCAAGGATCTTGAGGAGGAGAATGAAGCGGTCCAGGAGTACACGCGCAAGTCCGGAACCGGGGGGTCAAGCCTCGCGGACAAGCTGAAAGAGAAGCTGGTCAACAAGGACAGCTAGGCGTTGTGTGATGCGCGGCTGTCGCTAGCCGGCTTTTTGCACAGTCCTGAGGGTGCCAGAGATGACCAAATCGGAGTTGATTGCCGTGCTTGCGGCCAAGCAGCCGCAGCTCGAATACCGGGATGTGGAGCTTGCCGTGAAGGAGCTGCTCGAGCAGATGTCTGCGGCGCTGGCGGCGGGAGAGCGCATCGAAGTACGGGGTTTCGGGAGCTTCTCGCTGCA
>JAJYEE010000024.1 GCA_021790335.1 Pseudomonadota bacterium
TCAGGGTTAATGGATTCGCCGGTAAAGGTCCCATGGTGGGATGATCACATCTTGCGTATGAACACGTAGGACCGACTAATGCCGGTCCGTGTTAGGGGAATTCTGTCGCGTGGAAATCCAGGCTAGGATGCTATGGTATTCAAGTCTGACAACTTGCCCGCCGCAGGCGCTTTGACGTCAATCAAGTTTCTTCGTTGGCCACCAGGTGGCAATCCGGCTTGGTCGCCGATTTCGGGCTTTGCGCCCGAACGCGTTGACGTCCATCCCTCCTTACCGCCTTTCTCGTGATGATGCGCGTCGATGGATATGCTTTCGCAGCGTGTATTTTTTGGCCACTGTCCTCCGAACTCCCCGGCAGCCGCATCCTCGGTGTGACGCTTACGAATCCCGAGCTTGTGCGCGACTTCCTGCGCACACGGCTTGCCGGTCTGGAGCACGAAGTGTCCGGCGTCCTCTTCCTCGGCAACCGCCACCGCGTGATCGCATTCGAGGAGATGTTCCGGGATGCGATGAACGGCACGGCCGTCTACCCGCGCGAGGTCGCGCAGCGTTCCTTGCACCAGAACGCAGGCGCGCTGATCCTCGCCCAGCCACTCGGGCGGCGACCCGCAAGCCCAGCCCGGCTGATGAACTTCTGACGGCACGGCGCAAGGAGTCGCTTGCGACTATCGAGTGTGCGCGTGCTCGATCACATCGTCGTCGCACGGGAGGGGACCGCGTCGTTCCCGGACCGGGGGTTGCCGTAGGCGGGTCATCGACGGACGCCGCCCCAACCGGGAGCACGAAAGCGCTATCCCAGCTGCCCCGCCAGGTCTTCCGCCCGCAGGTGCGTATACCGCTTCAACATCTGCAGCGTCTTGTGGCCGGTGATGGCCGCCACTTCCATCGGATTGAGCCCCTTCGCGAAGAGGCGTGAGGTCGCCTCGTGGCGCAGATCGTGGAACCGAAGATCCCGGAGCAAATCCTCGTCAGGCTTCCGGAGCACTTTCACGCATTCATCTTCATAGTCCTGGCGGGCGCGGCTGACCGCCCGCTCGAAGGACCGCGTCATGCTTTCCGCGCGGACGCTCCACACCCGCCCGTCCATGCGGCGGGGCAGGCTATCCAGGACTGCCAGGGCCCTGGATGACAGCGGCACCCGCCGGGGTGCGCCGGTCCTGGTCTCGGGGATCAAGAGCACGCGCGCCTTCCGGTCCACGTGCTCCCAGCGCATCGCGGCGATCTCGCCGCGGCGCATGGCGGTTTCGAGCGCGAGGACGATGATTTCATGGATGTGGTCGCCCTGGCCGCGCCGCGCCGCGTCCAGCAGGCGCGGCTCTTCATCGCCGGTGAGCCGCCGCTCGCGCCTGTCGTCCACGCGCGGCCGGCGCAGCATCCGCACCGGATTTCCCCAGGGCAAGTGGATGTGCCAATCCCGGGCGGCCACCGTGAAGACATGAGAGAGGATGTTGATCTCACGGTTCAGGGTCGAAGCCGACACGGACTCAAGCCGCCGGTCGCGGTACTGCGTGAGTGTCTTGCCGGTGATGGCCGGGATGCAGCACCGGGCGAGGCAGTCCTGCCGGATCATCCGGATGTGCGAGCGCTCCCCGGCTGCTCCCCGTTTCTGCGGGGTGATCTCGCGTTCGTAACGGTCAAGGAGTGCTGCAAGCGTCGTGCTCTCGGTGTCGGCGCGTGAGATGAATGTGCCACGGGAAATCTCGTGCTCGATGCCCGCGGCCCATTCCTGGGCAGCGGTCTTGGTATCGAATGTGCGGACCTGCGCGGGGTAGCCCCGACGGCGGATGTGCGCCTGCCAGACGCGCCTGCCGTTAGGCCCTTTGCGTGGAATGAACGATGCCATGACGCGGCCCCGTCGGTGGGGTGCCTGTGAAGCACTCTATCCGGTTTCGGGGCTGGATTACAGCAGGGTTACAGCATAATGAGCGGGGCAGGGTTGATGGATATCATAAGGTGTTGATTTTAATGGCGCTCCCTAGGGGACTCGAACCCCTGTTTTCGCCGTGAGAGGGCGACGTCCTAGGCCACTAGACGAAGGGAGCAGCAGCGGACCTTTTTCAGGCACTTGGAAAGCGGTGGTATTATACGCAGCCAGACTCATTTAACAACGAACAATAAATATCCGTCGTCGGGCTGACCCATGCCGGAAAGGTGACACGATTAACGCTCCTTTGATCATTCCGCGTGCCGAGCATCCCATCTCGCGCACGCTCATCAGCGACAATGCTCTGAAAGTGCTTTATCGGCTGCGCGATGCGGGCTACGCCAGTTTTCTGGTGGGCGGTTGCGTGCGTGACCTGATGCTCGGGCATGAACCGAAGGATTTCGACGTGGTGACCGATGCCAGTCCTGAGCAGATTCAGGAAGTTTTCCGCAATGCGCGTCTGATTGGCAGACGATTTCGTCTCGCCCACATCCATTTTGGTCGGGAAATCATCGAAGTCGCGACGTTTCGCGGCATTCCGACCGATCATGACGAGGACGAGCCGCTGCGCGCCGACGGCAACGCGGAGGGTGCGCGGCCATCGGTGCGCGAATCCCGGCACGCCGCGCTTGCGGACTATAATATCTTTGGAACCCAGGAGGAGGATGCGTTGCGGCGGGATTTCACCGTAAACGCACTTTATTACAACATCCGGGATTTCGCCGTCATGGATTATGTCGGCGGAGTGCGCGACCTCAAGGAAGGCGTCCTGCGCATGATCGGCGATCCTCGGGCCCGTTACCGCGAGGATCCGGTACGGATGCTGCGTGTCGTGCGATTCGCGGCGAAACTCGGTTTTCTGATCGAGGCGGCTACCGCCGCGCCGATCCGCGAGCTAGGACATCTGCTGCTCGAGGTGTCCCCGGCGCGCATGTTCGAGGAAGTCCTCAAGCTCTTTCATGGCGGCTATTCGGCCGAAACCTACGAATTGCTGCGCAGCTACGACCTGTTCCGCTACCTGTTTCCGTCCACCGATGAAAGTCTGGCGTCGGAAAGCGACGGTTTCCCGCGTGTGCTGCTGCCCAAGGCGCTGGAAAGCACGGATGCGCGACTGACCGCGGGCAAGCCGGTGAACCCGGCATTCCTGTTCGCCGCCTTTCTGTGGGAACCAGTGCGCCTGAGGATGGATCAATTGGTCAGCGAGGGCATGAAAGACCAGGATGCCCTGCGTCATGCCGCGGATTCGGTGCTAAGAGACCAGCAGCGGCACGTCTCCGTCCCGAAGAGACTCAGTTTTCCCATGCGCGAAATCTGGGAGATGCAGTTGCGCCTTCCGCGCCGCCACGGCAAGAACGCCGCGCGTCTGCTTGAGCACAAGCGCTTCCGTGCTGCCTACGATTTCCTGCTTCTGCGCGCTCAGGCCGGTGCGGCCGATCCGGAGCTCGCCGACTGGTGGACCCGCTTTCAGGAAGTTGGACCCGAGCAGCGCACCGCCATGGTGCGCGCGCTTGTGCCCGCCGCCGCGGGGCGCCCGAAGCGGCGCCGCCGCCGCCGTACGGCTGGCCGTGAGCCCGGCTGACCTGGCCTGTGCCTATGTGGGGCTGGGTAGCAACCTGCACGGTCCTGCCGCCCAGGTGCGCACAGCCATTGGCCTGCTTGGCGAACTGCCCGAAACCCGTGTCGAGCGGTGTTCGGGGCTTTATCGCAGCTCCCCCGTGGGGATGACAAACCAGCCGGATTTCATCAATGCGGTATGCCAGCTGTCCACCCGGCTGGAAGCGCTGGTGCTCATGCGTCATCTGCTTGCGCTCGAGGCCGGCCGGGGGCGGGTGCGTGCCGAAGCCGGTGGCCCGCGCATCCTCGACCTGGATTTGCTTCTCTACATCGGTGCGGATGGCGTACAGCAGGCCAGCAGGTCGGCCGACGTGGTATTGCCGCACCCGAGGCTCCACGAGCGCGCCTTCGTCCTGTATCCTTTGCATGAAATAGCGCCCGCATTGGAAATCGCGGGGCAGGGGGGCGTAGGCGATCTCATGGCGAATTGCAGCGGACAGACGATTGAAAGGCTGGCGGACGCTGCTGCCGGCCGGGAAGACGCAGGATCGTTCGAAAGCCCACCATGAATTCCGGAACCCAGCAAGTTTCCGCGACCGTGGGTCAGGCGCGAAATCCCGGATACGTGGTGGTCGAAGGCCCGATCGGGGTCGGCAAGACCAGCCTCGCCCAGAAATTGTCGCAGGCGTTTGGCAGTGACCTGCTTCTCGAGCGTCCCGAGGAGAATCCGTTCCTCGAGCGCTTTTACCAGTCGCGCAAGCAATTCGCGCTGCCCACCCAGCTGTTCTTCCTGTTTCAGCGTGTGCGCCAGTTGCAGGAACTGAGGCAGGGCGATATGTTCAAGCCGGTTCGGGTTGCCGATTTTCTCCTCGAAAAAGACAGCCTGTTCGCGCGTCTGAATCTCGACGATGACGAATGGCGTCTGTATGAGCAGGTGTACGCGCAGATGAGTCTGGATCTGCCGGCACCGGACCTGGTGATCTATCTGCAGGCACCCGCGGATGTACTGATGGAGCGTGTGCGCCGGCGGCGCGCCCCGCACGAGCGCCTGATCGAGCGGGATTACATGGAATCCATCGTCGAGGGGTACACGCGGTTTTTCCATCACTATACGGCGGCGCCGTTGCTCGTCGTCAATGCGGCGGAGGTGAATTTCGTGGACAACGAGGCCGATTTCAAGGCGTTGCTGGACCACCTGCGCGGTGTGCGCAGCGGCAGGCATTTCTTCAACCCGCTCCCGGCCGGTTCATGAAATCCGTCACCGTCGCAGCGATCCAGGCGATGAAGCGGGCGCACGAGAAGATCGCCTGCCTGACTGCGTACGACTACAGCTTCGCAAGCCTGCTCGATCGTGCCGGTGTCGACATGGTCATGGTGGGCGATTCGCTGGGTATGGTCATGCAGGGGCACGATTCCACGCTGCCCGTCAGCATGGATGACATGGTCTATCATGCGGCCTGCGTGGCGCGCGGAGTCAGCCGTGCGCTGCTGATCGTGGATCTGCCGTTCCTGAGCTACCAGGTGAGTCCGGCCCAGGCGCTGGAGAATGCCGGACGCCTGATGAAGGACGGCGGCGCCCAGGTGGTCAAGCTCGAGGGGGGCGCAGTGATGGCTGATACCGTGCGCTTCCTGGTGGAGCGCGGAATTCCGGTCTGCGGTCACATCGGGCTCACGCCGCAGTCCGTGCACCAGCTTGGCGGTTACCACGTCCAGGGGCGGGATGGCGTTGCCGCCCACCGTATCCGCGAGGATGCGCGCCTGCTGCAGGAAGCGGGGGCGAGTCTGCTCGTGCTCGAGGCGGTGCCTGCGGCGCTGGGCGAAGCGGTCAGCGCCGCGCTAGAGATACCGGTCATCGGCATCGGTGCCGGTGCCGGCTGCGACGGCCAGGTGCTGGTATTGCAGGACATGCTCGGGCTGTATCCGCGCCCGAGCCCGAAGTTTTCGAAGAACTTCATGTCGGGAAGCGCCAGCATCGAGGCAGCAGTGCGCGCCTTCGTCGAAGCAGTGCGCGCCGGGACGTTTCCCGGTCCCGAACAGTCCTTCACCTGAAGCCATGGAAGTTTCCGCAACCGCGGCTGACCTGAAGCATCGGATTTCGGGTCTGCGTTCGCGCGGCCGGCGCATTGCCTTCGTGCCGACCATGGGCAATCTGCACGCCGGGCACCTGCGCCTGATGGAGCGTGCGCGCGAACACGCCGATGCCGTCGTCGCCAGCATCTACGTCAATCCGCTGCAGTTCGGCGCCGGCGAGGATTTTGCGGCGTATCCGCGCACGCTCGAGGCCGATCTTGCGCAGTTGCGTCGCGCCGGCGTGGAGCTGCTGTTCCTGCCGTCGGATGCGGAGGTTTATCCGCGCGGGCAGGCGGCCCAGACGTTCGTGGAAGTTCCGGTGCTGGGTGACATCCTGTGCGGGGCGTCGCGGCCAGGGCATTTCCGTGGCGTGACCACCGTGGTCAACCGCCTGTTCAATCTGGTCACGCCTGACGTGGCACTTTTCGGCAAGAAGGACTATCAGCAGTGGCTGCTGATACGCATGATGGTGGGCGATCTGGGGATGCCCGTGCAGATCGTGGGTGTCGAGACGGAACGTGCCGCGGACGGCCTTGCGCTGAGCTCGCGCAACGGCTACCTGAGCGAGGCGGAGCGGCGTGTCGCGCCGCAGCTGTTTGCAACATTGGGCGCATTGAAGGATCAAATAGAACAGCAGAGGGCTGTGCCGGCGGAAGCGGAGGCACGGGCGAACGCCGCGCTGACGAGGCACGGATTCCGCCCGGATTACGTCAGCATACGCCGGCGCACGGACTTGGCGTTACCCGGCCCCCGGGACGCCGAACTGGTCGTGCTGGCCGCGGCGTGGCTCGGGTGCGCCCGGTTGCTCGACAACGTCGAACTGAACCGGCCCGCATCGGGCTGAACCCCGGGGTTCAGGTGCATCCCTAGATGACGGGTCCCGGCAGTCCGGACGGCCGTCCGGAATGGCGCGCGCTGGCCCCGCTGCCCGGATTCCAGCTGCGGTTCGGGCGAGCCCCAGCCGGTGGAATTTGAACGAGGCGGTGTAAAACCGGATAATGGAACACTATGCTGGAGAGCAATCCCGTGCTTAGTACGAATTTCTAGAGGTGATCCCATGCACAGAACCCTGCTGCGGGCCAAGCTGCACCGGGTCCATGTGACCCATTCGGAGCTCGATTACGAAGGCTCGGTGGCCATCGACGGGCGTCTGCTGGATGCCGCCGACATCCACGAGTACGAGCGCATCGAGGTCTACAACGTGCGCAATGGCGAACGGTTCAGCACCTATGCCATTCGCGCCCAGGACGGATCCGGGATCATTTCAGTGAACGGAGCCGCCGCCCACAAGGCCAAGCCGGCGGATATCCTGATCGTGTGCGCCTATGGCAGCATCGATGAAAAGGAGCTGGCGGCATTCAAGCCGCGCCTCGTGTACGTCGACGAGCACAACCGCATCACCCACACGCGCAACGCGATACCGGTACAGGTGGCCTGACCCCTTGGCGGCGGCCCGCCCGTCGCCGGTTACCATTTCCCGGACGCCAGCGCCCTGTCGGGACTGATGCCCGGATCGTCGAAGAACTTTCTGTGGGCATCCAGCGACCACTCGCGTATCGCGGAGTTCATGCCGAACGCGCCCGCCCGGCACCTCTTTACGCCCTGTCCGATCCCCGGTCCGGTATCGGTCTTGTCGATGACGTCCGGGCCGAAGTGATCAAGTGCTTCCGGCGAACGCTGGCCAACCCCGCTTGACTGCGCTCGGCACCAGGCTCCCTGTTTTCGCACCGAATCCGGGCCGGAACCGGATTTGTCTCCACGGGAATACGGCGACAGGCGGTGGCAGCGAGGCGGGAAACCTGCAATATCCGCGGCCGGGAAGCGTGCGTCCCGGGCCGGCGCTTCCGCTGGCGAAACACCGCGCAGCTTCGCGCGCGGCGGCGCACTGGCCGTTGTGCGGATCCGGGAGCGGCGGATGCCGTCAGATCTTGCTGCGTGCCGATGAGCCGTCGCCGGCTTCATACCAGCGGCGGGTGCGGGTGACCACCCACACCACTGCAAGCATGATGGGCACTTCGATCAGCACTCCGACCACGGTGGCCAGCGCTGCGCCGGAGTTCAGGCCGAACAGTCCGATGGCAGTGGCCACCGCGAGCTCGAAAAAGTTGGATGCGCCGATCAATGCCGAAGGACACGCGATCGCATGGGATTCGCCCAGGGCGCGATTGGCCAGGTAGGCGAGCGAGGCGTTGAGCACCACCTGTGCCAGGATCGGCGCGGCCAGCAGGACGATCACCAGCGGCTGCGCGAGGATCTGGGTGCCCTGGAACGCGAACAGCAGTGCCAGCGTGGCGAGCAGCGCAACCATCGATGGCCGGGCGAGCGCATGCATCGCGGCGTCGAAGCGGGCGGGACCGCGTGCCAGCAGAATGCGGCGCGCGCCCTGGCCGATGGCCAGCGGAACCAGCAGATAGACCAGCACCGAGGTCGTCAGCGTTGCCCACGGCACGGAGATCGACGACAGCCCCAGCAGCAAAGCGACGATGGGCGTGAAGGCGAACACCATGATCGTGTCGTTGAGCGCGACCTGGCTCAGGGTGAACAGCGCATCGCCGCCCGACAGGCGGCTCCAGACGAACACCATCGCGGTGCAGGGCGCGGCAGCCAGCAGGATCAGACCGGCGATATAGCTGTCGATCTGCCCCGCCGGCAGCAACGGGGCGAAAAGGTGGCGGATGAACAGCCAGGCGAACAGCGCCATCGAGAAGGGTTTGATCAGCCAGTTGACGACGAGAGTCACGGCGATACCGCGGCCGTGACGCCGCACCTCGTGCAGGGTACTGAAGTCGACCTTGGCAAGCATCGGCACGATCATCACCCAGATCAGCGCCGCCACCGGCAGGTTGATCTGGGCGATCTCGAGCCCCGCGAGCGCGGCGAAGGCCCGCGGAGCGAGCTTTCCGAGAACGATCCCGGTGGCAATGGACAGGATCACCCACAGGCTGAGGTAGCGCTCGAACCGTGACAGGATCCCGCCGGCAACGGCGCGGTCGGCAGTTTCGCATGGCACGCTCACGCCCAGTCCTCCGTTCCTCCGGGCGCAGTCCGGTCCCCGTCGAGGCGTGCCGGAATCGCCCGCAGCGCCTGCGCCAGTGAAGCCGAATCCAGCTCCGCGAGCGGCAGCGCGAGCAACATTTCGATACGCCGGCGCAGCAGCGTATGAGCTTCCCGGAAAGCGCGGCGCTTTTGCTGCACGCTGCCTGGCACGGCCGCCGGATCCGGCATGCCCCAGTGGGCAGTCGCCGGCCGTCCCGGCCAGACCGGGCAGGTTTCCGCCGCGGCCGAGTCGCAGACCGTGATGATCAGGTCCATCGGCGGTGCGCCCGCCTGGGCGTACTCGTCCCAGGACTTGCTGCGCAATCCTTCGGTGGGCCAGCCCATGCGCTGGACGATCTCCAGGGCGAACGGATTGATCTGGCCGGCCGGCCGGCTGCCAGCCGAGTAGGCACGCAGGCGTCCATCGCTCAGCGCATTCAGGGTGGTTTCGGCCAGGATGCTGCGCGCCGAGTTGCCCGTGCACAGGAACAGCACGTTGCGGATTTTCGGGATCACCGGACGATCTTTCTTGGTCCGAAGAAGGCCTGCGCAATGCAGGTCGGCATGCCCCGGTCCCGGTTGCCAGCCGCAACCGGACCGCAGCGTACGGAACTGTCCCGGGCCATCATTCCGAACCCTTCCCGGTTGTGGCGGGAGACGACACCCCACCACAAACCGGGTCGGACATGGGCAGGCAGGGGTTCCCGCCGCAACAGTTCTCGGTGAGGTAGGCCAGCAGCTCGTTCATGGCTTCGAACCGCGCGGCGTAGATCACGTAACGCCCTTCCTGTCGGGCGCTGACGAGTCCGGCATGTGCCAACTCCTTGAAATGGAAAGACAGAGATGAGGGCGCAATGCCGGTGACCTCGCCGACTTTACCGGCTGCCAGCCCGGCAGGCCCGGCCTGTACGAGGGCGCGGAATACCGCCAGGCGCGAGGCATGGCCCAAGGCGGAGAGTGCGGTTGCTGCCGTTTTTATTTCCATATTTCAAATAATATTTAAATATTGAATGAAGTCAATAGCTGGGCGGCGTCCATGCCCAGCGATGAAGTGCACCATTATTTGTGCACCCGCAGCGCGGCGCAGGGCCGGTGCGGAACGGATGTGTTGGACTGGATCGTGCGTGGTTTTCGGCCGGTATCATTTACGAAACAATGGGATGCAATGCCCGCGATGATGCGCGATAATGAAGGCGCTCACCGGCTCTGCGAAAGTCTGGGTAAGGTGATCCGTTTTTTTGATGGTGCTTCGGGGACTTTGGCCATCCGGCGGGGGAGTCCGTCCCGCCTCGATCAGGATCATGGCCGCGCGTCGGTGCGAAATACGCATAAGTCGAAGAGGTGTGGGCATGCGAGTGTTGGCGGGCGACATCGGGGGCACCAAGACACTGCTTGAGATTGCCGATGTCGGCGTGAGCGCTTGCCGTGTCCTCGCGCAGGGACACTATCCAAGCGGCGAGTACGACGGCCTGCTGCCCATGATCCGGGAGTTTCTCGGCACGGCCGGTGCCGCGGCGGGGGCTTCCCTGCATAGCGCGTGTTTCGGAGTCGCCGGGCCGATCGTCGATGTCAGTACCGGCCAGTGCGCAAGACTGACGAATCTGCCGTGGGACGTCGATACCGCGGTCCTGGCGCACGGGCTTGGCATCACGCGGGTGCGCCTGATCAACGACTTCCAGGCTGTGGGTTATGGTATCGAGGCGCTGGAGTCCGGCGACCTTGCGGTGCTTCAGGAAGGCAGCGAGATCGCGCAGGCGCCGCGGGCGGTAATCGGCGCCGGGACCGGTCTTGGAGTTGGCATCCTCGTTTGGCAGCACGACCACTACGAAGCGATTCCGACCGAAGGGGGGCATGCAGACTTCGCACCGACGAATGGGCCGCAGCTGGATCTGTTGCGCAGCCTGATGGACCGCTTCGGCCGTGTTTCCTACGAGCGCCTGCTCTCCGGACCGGGGCTTGTGAACATCTACTCCTTTCTATGTGCCGGCGCCGGGGAAGCCGCGCGGTTGCAGGCGGCGATTGAAGCGCAGGACCCGGCAGCCGCCATTGCGCTTGCCGCGCAGGAACAGCGCGACGCGCTTGCGGTCCGCGCCCTCGACATGTTTGCCGAAATCTACGGCGCGCAGGCCGGCAACCTGGCACTGACCTGTCTTGCGCGCGGCGGGGTGTACATAGCCGGCGGGATCGCCCCCAAGATCATCGGCATGCTGAAAACGTCGGGATTCCTCCGCGCCTTCAACGACAAGGGCCGCATGTCGGTAGTGACGGCGGCCATGCCGGTGCGCGTGGTGATGAACCCCGCGGTTGGAATCATCGGCGCCGCGCTTGCGGCCGGCCGGCTGTAAGAAACGGTTTCCGTCGATGGATGCGGCCCGGGGCCGCACACCGTGCAAAGGCAGGGCGGCACGGTGCCGGTTGAGCCCGTGCCGATGTTCAGGGCGGATGCCCTTCCTGGAATATCCGGTAGTCGATGTCGGGGAACAGGTTGTCGCGCGCGGCGATTTCGCGCAGGTAGCACCCGTCGAAGCGGGTCTGCTCGGCCATGTCCGCGCAGCGGTGAAACCGGTGGATGTGCGTCTTGAAGCGGCGGACCGCGTAGTCCACGGCGGTGCCGGTTTTCATGATGAAGGACCAGTCGCTTGCCTGCGCAAGGAGCAGTTCGCGTGCCGCCTGATCGAGAGTCTGGCGCGTCAGATCGGCGGACTGCGGGAAGCGTCGTTGCAGGGCGCCCATGCGGTCGACGGCGGCGTGCAGATGCGGATAGGTCCAGTCGTTCGAACCGTTCAGCCATACCTCGTGAAAACCGCCGGCTCCCCAGCTGGATTCGGCGGGCGCGGCGATCTGCAGCCGATCGCAGTGGCGATCGAGGTACTCGGCGGGCGTGATGGTCTCGATCTCGTTCTGATCGCACGCGATCCTGCGCAGCAGGAAATCGATCCACTGCGGCCCTTCGAACCACCAGTGGCCGAACAGCTCGGCGTCGTAAGGCGCAACCACGATCGGCGGCGCGTCGCAGGAGGGTGCCAGCCACTCCACCTGCCGCTGGCGGTTGAACATGAAGTTGCCCGCGTGCTGCGCCGCGCGGGCGCGTGCCCAACCGGGATGATAGGGCTCCTTCCATTGCCCCTTTCCGGTGATGCGGTGGTATTTCAGGCCGGTAAAGCCTTGCACACCGGCGTGCCGCAACGGCAGCATGTGCGGCGCATCGACGTCGAAGCCCGCGTCGCGGTAGAAATCGCGATACAGGAAATCTCCCGGGTAGCCCTCGTCGGCTGACCATACCTGTCTGGACGATTCGAAGTCGCGGCCAAAGACTACCGGTCCGGCGGGCGTGCGCAGCGGCCGGTGCACGCCGTGGCGCGGCCGCGGATCGGCGTTCAGTACTCCGTGGGAGTCCAGGAAGAAATGATCGAATCCGAATTCGCCCAGAACGCGTTCGAATCCGGGCAGATAGCCGCATTCCGGCAGCCAGATGCCGCGCGGCCGGCGTCCCAGGATGCGCTCGTGGGTGCACACCGCCATGGCCAACTGGGCATGGAGACTGTGCGGCAGGGCTGCGAGCAGCGGCAGGTAGCCGTGGGTCGCGCCGCTGGTAAGGATCTCGAGATGACCCGATTCCATCAGCCGCCGGAAGGCCAGGGTTACGTCCTTCTGCTCGACGAAGCGCTGGCGCAGCCGCTCGTAGCGTTGCGTGTAGAAGATCGCCAGCGGATGGAAGCACCGATCCCGTCGCGTCCGGGCGCGTTCGCCTGTGAGCGCGCGTAGACGTTCATCGAGATAGCGCAGGTACCGGTTCTGCAGCAGCACATCGGTCATCATCGCGAGCAGGGTGGGCGTCAGCGAGAGTGTGATGCGAAACGGCACGCCGTCGTGCTCCAGACGGTCGAATACCTCGAGCAGCGGCAAATAGGTCTCGGTGAGCGCCTCGAAAAACCAGTCTTCTTCGAGGAAGCGCTCGTGCTCCGGATGCCGCACGAACGGCAGATGCGCGTGCAGTATGAGGGCGAGGTAGCCTTTCGGGCTCAAGAGCTGCGGATCAGCGGCTGCTCACGGAAGCCGACCATACCAGGCGGTGGCCGTCGAGACGGCCGCCGGTGCGGACGTACATCCGCCCGAATTCCTCCTCGCTGATCCACCAGTCCGCATCGGTGTGCGCCGAGGCATGCGACGAGGGAAGGCGCGCAATGCCGCGATCTATGGCGGTGATGAATGCCTTGCCCTCGCCGTAGTAACCGAGCTGGGCGTAGAGCTGCGTCTCCGCCGCCAGGTCGCCGACGTGAAAGTACCACCGGCCGCTGTCGCTTGGCAGGGGTATCTCATCGAGCACGTCCAGGATGCGGTCCCGGATGCGGCACAGCCGGATGCGCAGATCCGGCCGGCGCCGCAGTGTGCCGGGTTCGAGCGCCCAGTAACCGTGCAGGATGCCGGGTTTCTGTGGCAGCAGGCCCAGCAGGGCGTCGGGGAGCGGCGGCAGGGATTCGATGTCTTCGCCAAGGTCAGCTGCAACGAAGGGCACCGGCAGATCCAGACCGGCCGGCATGATCGCGGGACTTGCCTGCCCGTCACGCTTGGTGTCGGTCCGGTCCGCCGCTTTGCGGGCGCGTGCCGCAGCGGCGCCCGGTGCGGCACGGCGCGGCTTGCGGGCGGTGGCGCCCGCGGTACGAGGGCGTGCGGCGGCCGTGGCGCGTTTGCGGGGTGCCGCACGCCGCTTTGCCGACCTGCTGACAACCGGCTTGGTGCGGGCAGGTTTGGCCGCAGGCTTCGGCTTTGCTCCCTTTTTGGCCGATTTCGGCCTCTTGCGTGTCAGCAGACGCAGCAGCTCGTCCTTGCGAAGCCCCGAATAGCCGCTGCGTCCCTGCTTGCGGGCGATAGTGCGCAGTTCCTTCAGCGTTTTGTCACGCATCGCGAAGTCTTCGTGCTGTCATGCTGCAGGCATCCTCCCCGTTTCCGCGGCCGAGCACCCGGGCGGTGTCTCGGAACCCGCGAATCAATTTTTGCATCCCGCACAATTGAAATTGTATAGGACGATGGCTGTTCTGTCGCCGCCCCGGACGGGAAAAACTTTTTGCCGGCGGCGGACGCATGCCGGGTTGATCGGCGTCAATGTCGCATCTGTGCGGTATCGGCATCATGGCATCCCAGAGACCAAGATCGGGTCCAGAGACCAGGATCGGGACCAGATTGACGGTCATGACAACGAATAGCCGGGTTGCGGTGCGGCTCTGGCAGCAGGAGGAGGAGTTTCATGTTTCTGAGACACAAGACCAATCACGATATCGTCGAGATCCTGGATGTCGACGCGCTGTTCGACCCGTTCAAGAGCCGGGTTGCCGGGCGCTACCACGCCGGCGAGGAAATGCAGGAGCCGGCAATGTTCAAAAAGCCCGACCTGGTTTTCCTGTCAGGGGAGCCGCTGCCACGTTGCTGGGTGGATATGCACTATCGCGATACCACTGCCGGGTCCTGAGGTCCGGCGCCGCTCAGGGGCGCAGTTTCCGGGCGGATTCATACAGATCGATATAGGATCGCGCGCTTGCGCGCCAGCTGAAGTCCTGTCGCATGCCGCGGACCATGAGGCGGCGCCAGCCGTGCGGGTCGCCGTAAAGCGTCAGGGCACGCGCCAGGGCCGCAGCCAGGGCTTCCCGGCTGTCGCCATCGAATACGATCCCGGTGGCCACGGCGGCGCGCAGGTTCTCTGGGCTGGCATCCACAACCGTGTCCGCAAGACCCCCGACCCGCCGCACGATCGGCACCGTACCGTAGCGCAAGCTGTACAGCTGATTGAGGCCGCAGGGCTCGAAACGAGACGGCATGAGGAACATATCGGCACCGCTTTCGATGCGATGGGCCGCCGTTTCGTCATAGCCGAGGCGCACCGCCATCCGGCCGGGATGGCGGGCGGCGCTCGCCGCCAGCGCATGCTCGTAGTCGTGTTCCCCGCTCCCGAGAAATATGATCTGTGCCCCCTCCTGCATCAGATAGGGTACCGCATCCAGAGCCAGGTCGATGCCTTTCTGACGCACCAGGCGGCTGACCATGCCGATCAGGGGCGCCTTCGGATCCGGCACAAGGCCGTTTTCGATCTGCAGGGCGCGTTTGTTGTCACGCTTGTCGCCGATCCGGCCGATGTCATAGTTGCGGGTGATGTGCGGATCGCATGCCGGATCCCATTCGCGGTCGTCGATGCCGTTGAGGATGCCGACCAGGCGTTCCGTCCGGTGCCTCAGCAAGCCGTCGAGCCCGAACCCCAGAGCCGGAGTCTGGATTTCGCGCGCGTACGTCGGACTTACCGTGCTCAGCATGTCGCCATAGACCAGCCCTCCCTTGATGAAGGAGACCTGGCCATGGAACTCGAGCGAATGCAGGGTCCACAAGGACGCGGGCAGCCCCAGTCTCGCGAGCATGGTCCTGTCGAACAGCCCCTGATAGGCGAGGTTATGGATCGTGAAGACGGTCGCGGGCCGTCGCGGAGCATCCATCATGAACACCGGCGTGAGACCCGTCTGCCAGTCGTTGGCATGGACCACGTCCGGGCGCCAGGAGAGGCCGGCCTCGCCGAGTGCGATGGCGGCAGCGACCCGCGCAAGCAGGGCGAAGCGTTCGGCATTGTCTGCCCACGGATGGCCGAGCGGATCGAGGTAGGGGCCTCCGGCCCGGTCAAAAGCCGGGGGGTAGTCGGCCAGCCAGGTTTTGACCCCGGTACCGGGCAGGCGGCTTTCGAGCAGACGGACGTCTGCGGCAATCTGCGGCAGGGCGATCTGCGCCACGGATTCCACGCTGCCGGCGCGCTCCAGGGCTGAGCGGTATCCCGGCAGCAGCAGGCATACATCGCAACCCTGCGCCTGCAGAGCGGCGGGGAGACTGCCGGCGACGTCGCCGAGGCCCCCTGTTTTGATCAGCGGGTGCGCCTCACTGGCGACGAACAGGACTTTCAGCATCGGCTGTTTCTGGATGACTTTGGGAAGGCAGCGTGCAGTTTACCCGAGGCGCTGTCCGGTAATCCACGCCGCACAGTGTGGTCCGTGTGTGCCCTGCGGGCCGGACGGTGGTGCCCTGCGCCCGGGGGTATGGTGACCTGTCCCTTGATAGGCACGCAGGACGCCCCGATTTGTGTTTCAATACGACTTGGCATGAATGTGCCCGCCGCGCGGAAAGCGGACAGGGTAACCACCGTGGCCGGGACGCCGGAATTGCCGGTGTGATGCCTGCGGGCATCAGGCTCCGAAATAGGGAACTGAACGGATGATCAAAGAGAGCAGCGCGCGGTTTGTCAGCCGGCTCACACGCGACACGCTGGCGCTGATCCTGGCCGGTGGGCGCGGCAGCCGTCTCCAGCAGTTGACGGAATGGCGGGTGAAGCCCGCCGTGCCGTTCGGTGGCAAGTTCCGCATCATTGACTTCCCGCTGTCCAACTGTATCAATTCGGGCGTCCGCCGCATCGGTGTGCTTACCCAGTACAAATCCCACTCGCTGATCCAGCATATCCAGAAAGGCTGGGGGTTCCTGCGCGGCGAATTCGGCGAGTTTGTCGAACTGCTGCCGGCGCAGCAACGAATCGAGACCTCCTGGTATCTTGGCACCGCCAACGCGGTGTACCAGAACCTGGACATCATCCGCAACCACGATCCGAGCTACGTGCTGATCCTGGCCGGCGATCACATCTACAAGATGGATTACGGCCCGATGGTTGCCTATCACCTCGAGCATGCCGCCGATCTGACGGTCGGTTGCATCGAAGTGCCGCTGGAGCGCGCCAGCGCCTTCGGGGTGATGGACGTCGACCGCGATGGCCGGGTAACGCGCTTCGTGGAGAAGCCTGCGGATCCGCAGCCGATGCCCGGGCGTGCGGACGTGGCCCTGGTGTCCATGGGAATCTACGTGTTCAACACCGATTTCCTCTACGAGCAGCTCATCCGCGATGCCGACACCCGGGATTCGAGCCATGATTTTGCCAAGGACATCATCCCGCCGGCCATCGGGCGCTATCGCGTCATTGCCTATCCGTTCCGCGATGTCCAGAACGGACGGCAGGCCTATTGGCGCGACGTCGGGACCGTAGACGCGTTCTGGCAGGCCAACATGGAGCTGATCGGGCTGACGCCGGAACTCAACCTTTATGATGAGGAATGGCCGATCTGGACCTACCAGGAGCAGCTGCCGCCGGCGAAGTTCGTGTTCGACTTCGATGACCGCCGCGGCATGGCTGTGGATTCGATGGTGTCGGGCGGGTGCATCATCTCCGGCGCCACGGTCCGGCATTCGCTTCTGTTTTCCAACGTGCATGTCGAGTCCGGAGCCGTGCTTCAGGACTCGGTGGTGCTCCCGGACGTGCACGTCGGGGAAGGTTGCCGTCTGCGCCGCGTAGTGGTGGACCGGGGTTGCAACATCGAGCCAGGCATGGTTGTCGGCGAGAACCTGGAGCAGGACAAGCTGCGCTTTAACGTGACGCCTAGCGGAATAACGCTGGTTACGGCGGAGATGCTGGGTCAGGGACAGCACCATGTCCGCTGAGGCGCGCTTACGGGTTGTGCTGTGCTGGCACATGCATCAGCCCCAGTATCGCGACCTGATCAGCGGCGAGTACCGGCTGCCCTGGACCTATCTGCACGCCATCAAGGACTATGTGGACATGGCCGCCCACCTGGAAGCCATACCCCAGGCGCGTGCGGTCGTGAACTTCACGCCCGTCGTTCTCGAGCAGATCGACGACTACGTGCGTCAGGTGGACGGGTTCTTGAACGACGGTCTGGCGATTCGTGACCCGGTACTGGCAGCGCTTGGGGCTGCGGCCCTGCCTTCGGACGGCGACTCGCGCCTGCATCTGGTCAAGGCGGCGCTGCGTGCCAACCGGCTGCGCATCATCGAGCGCTTTCCCGCGTTCCGCCGGCTGGCGGAAATGGGCGAATGGCTGGTCGCCCACCCCGGTTCGATCAGCTATGTGAGCGATCAGTTCATCGCGGACATCGTCACCTGGTACCACCTCGGCTGGCTGGCGGAGCACGTACGGCGCAAGGACGTGCGCGTACAGCACCTGATGGCGAAGTCCGAGGGCTTTACGCTGCACGAGCGGCGCCAGCTGCTGGAGGTCATCTCCGGGCTGCTGGCCGGGGTCATCGAACGCTACCGGCGCCTGGCGGAAGCGGGGCGCATCGAGCTCTCGGTGACGCCCTATGCGCATCCGATCGTTCCGCTGCTGCTGGATTTCGGGGCGGCGCGCGAGGCGATTCCCGACGTGCGCCTGCCGCTGCTCGAGCGCTACCCCGGCGGCGCCGAACGGGCGCGATGGCATGTCGATCAGGCGGTCGCTGCGTTTCAGCAGCGCTTCGGATTCCGGCCGGCCGGCTGCTGGCCGGCCGAAGGCGGTGTGAGCGCGGCTACCCTGGAGCGGCTCGCGGCCGCCGGCTTTCGCTGGACGGCGAGCGGAGAAGGGGTGTTGCGCAACAGTCTGGCAAAGTCCCGGCCGGATGCGCAGACGAATAATTCCGCACAGGTCCCGTCGCCGTGCCTGCATCGCAGCTATCAAGTCGAAGCCATTCCGATCCGCTGCTTTTTCCGCGACGACGGTCTGTCAGACCTCATCGGGTTTACCTATTCCGACTGGGCTGCGGATGATGCGGTCGCCAACCTCGTGAGCCATCTGGAAAATATCGCCACCGCCTGCCGCGCCGAATCGGGCGCTGTAGTGTCCATCATCATGGATGGCGAGAACGCCTGGGAGCACTATCCGGAAAATGGATACTATTTCCTGAGCGCACTGTATGAGCGCCTGTCCACGCATCCGCAGCTCGAGCTGACCACCTTTTCCGCGTGCCTGGACGATCCCGCCGCACCGGCTATGCTGCCCGGCCTCACGGCCGGCAGCTGGGTCTACGGCACTTTCTCGACCTGGATCGGACATGCCGAGAAGAACCGGGGCTGGGACATGCTCGGCGATGCCAAACGCGCCTTCGACACAGCAGTCGCGGCGCGGAGGCTGGGCGGCGAGCAGCTGCAGACTGCCGAGCGGCAGCTGGCGGTATGCGAGGGGTCGGACTGGTTCTGGTGGTTCGGCGACGACAATCCGACCGAGACCGTGACCGATTTCGACTGCATGTACCGGATGCATCTTGCCAACCTGTACCAGTTGATTGGCGAGGAACCGCCGCAGTACCTGTCGCAGTCCTTTACCCGCGGCGGCGGCGAACCCCGGCACGGCGGCGCGATGCGGCCGGGCAAGCAGGGTTAGCGTTCAGCCTTGCACCCCGTCGCCTGCGTGCGCTGAAACATGATGCCGGCTGCAGCGAACCGGGGGACCTTGCGTACGATGAATCCGCCACCCGATACCCGACCTGCGAATCCGCTGCTCGACCGGCGACGTGCCGGCGTGCTGCTGCATCCGACTTCGCTGCCCGGCGAGGGTGCCTGCGGCGACCTGGGTGCCGACGCCCATCGTTTCCTCGATATGCTGGCCGAGTGCGGCGTGTCCGTTTGGCAGATGCTGCCGCTCGGCCCCACGCATGCCGATCTTTCGCCCTATCAGTGCCTGTCGGTGCATGCCGGGGACCCGCGCCTCATCAGCCGCAGGCGCGTGGAGAAATGGGGGTGGCTGAGCCCCGGCGTTTCCGCTGCCGGTGACAACTGGCTCGCGCTGGCGCATGCGCAGTTCGCGCGGATGGCGGACGCATCCGGGCGGCTTGCCCTGGAGGGGTTCGTCGGTGTCCACGGTTACTGGCTCGAGGACTACGCGCTGTATCAGGCGCTGCGTCAGGAGCAGGGTGGGCGGCCGTGGTGGCTGTGGCCGGAAGCGTTGCGCGACCGGCAGCCGGCGGCGCTGGCGCAGGCACGCGACCGGCTCGCCGCGGCCGTGGGGCTGGTGCGTTTTGAGCAGTTCGTGTTTTTCCGGCAGTGGCAGGAATTGCGGGAGCATGCCGCGCAGCGCGACATACTGCTGTTCGGCGACGTGCCGATATTCGTTGCGCACGACAGCGCGGACGTCTGGGTACACAGGCAGTACTTCGCGCTCGACGACGACGGGCAGCCGCGCACCGTGGCGGGTGTGCCGCCGGACTATTTTTCCAAGACCGGACAGCGCTGGGGCAATCCGCTCTACCAGTGGGAGAGGATGCAGGCCGACGGATTCCGCTGGTGGCGCGATCGGTTGCGCACCCAGCTCGCATTGTTCGACCTGCTGCGCCTGGATCATTTTCGCGGCTTCGAGGCGTACTGGGAGATCCCGGCGCACGACTCCACGGCCGTCAACGGACGCTGGGTGGTGGCGCCGGGCGAGGCGCTGTTTCGGGCTTTCGAGGAGGAATTCGGCAGGCTGCCGCTGGTGGCCGAAGATCTGGGATTGATCACCGAGGAAGTCCGTGCGCTGCGCGAAAAATTCTCCCTGCCGGGAATGCGCGTGCTGCAATTCGCCTTCGACGGCGGAGCCGACAATCCTTACCTT
The DNA here is from genome assembly GCA_021790335.1 of Pseudomonadota bacterium. Classification (GTDB taxonomy): domain Bacteria; phylum Pseudomonadota; class Gammaproteobacteria; order Acidiferrobacterales; family UBA6901; genus JAJYCY01. The sequence goes on from JAJYEE010000024.1 coordinate 20,016, forward strand.
CCGCATCGCCACGAGGCCAATTCCGTCGCCTATACCGGGACGCATGACAACGATACCACGCTCGCGTGGTACGAGGCCCTGCCTGCCGACAGACAGGCGTATGTCCTCGACTACCTCGGCGCACCCGGCGATGCCATGCCCTGGCCGCTGCTGCGCGCGGCGCTCGGGTCGGTGGCCGTCCTCGCGGTGCTGCCGATGCAGGACGTGCTAGCGCTGGGTGCCGGCTACCGCATGAACACTCCCGGCACCACCACCGGCAACTGGCGATGGCGCTTGGCCTGGGATCAGCTCACCCCGCAGTCGCTCGCCAAGCTGCAGCACATGGTGCAGCTGTACGGCAGGCTGGCGGTGGGCCGCTAGTGCGGGCGCGTTGCCGGGGCCAGGGTTGATGTGTCCGGGTCGGCGAAGCCGGCGCTCCGCAGGCATTTACAGCCAGATCATGCAGCCGGTTTCGAAGCGGTGCGCCAGTGCCGGATGAAACGGGAATATGCGTATCTTGTAGGACTGCAGGCCGGCCAGTGTCGGCCGCAGGTCGAGCCGGAACAGCGTTTCGCCCGCAGCGCCCAGCTCGCCGGGGGTGAAGATGTAGCCATGACGGGTGACGAATGCGCCTTCCTCGGACTCGGTTCCTACCAGGCATTCCACGAGCACGTCATCGGCCTTGAGCTCGTGCAGTTCCACCGCGATGCGGATGTTGATCGCGGTTCCCGACTTTATTTCGGAACGCGCGGTATCGAGTCGCCGCATTTTCACGAGCGGCCAGGAGCGCGCGACACGCTTTTTCCACTCGGCCACGTCCTTGGCACGCGCGAATCCGTTCGCCGCCAGCACCAGCGCCTGTTTGCGCGCGCGGCCGTAGTACTTGCGCATGTAGTCCATCACCATGCGCTCGGCGTTGAAGCGCGGCAGCAGGGATTTCATGGATGCCTTGGACTTGCGGACCCAGCCCTCCGGGTAACCGTTGCCGTTGCGGTTGTAGTAGAGGGGGATGACCTGTTTCTCGAGTATGTCGAGCAGCTCCTGGCCTTCCTCGTGGTCGCGATAGGCGGGTTCGAATTCCGGTCCGTGCGGTGTGATCGCCCAGCCGTTCGATCCGTTGTAGCCTTCGCCCCACCAGCCGTCGAGCACGCTCAGGTTGATTACGCCGTTGATGCCGGCCTTCTGGCCCGAGGTTCCGCTCGCCTCCAGGGGGTACTCCGGAGTATTGACCCATACGTCCACTCCGGTCACGAGTTTGCGGGCGAGCGCCAGATCGTAGTTCTCGAGCAGGATGATCTTGCCTTCGAATTCCGGCCGCCGTGAAAACTCGTGAATCACCTTGATGAACTGCTGCCCCGGCCGGTCGTTCGGATGGGCCTTGCCGGCAAAAAGCAGCAGCACCGGGTGGTCAGGGTCGTTGAGCAGGCGTGCCAGGCGCTGCGAATCCGAGAACAGCAGGGTGGCACGCTTGTAGGTCGCGAAACGTCGCGCGAAGCCGACGACCAGCATGTCGGTCTGGTGCGGTGTCAGGTGCTGCGTAAGCCGCTCGATCAGGGTCTTGCTGCATCCGCTGCGCCGCAGCTGCGCAGTGGTGCGGCGTTTCGTTTCCATCAGCAGTTCCGCACGCAGCGACTGCAGGGTGCTCCAGTAGCTGTGATCGGGAATGTTGTCGATGCACTGCCAGTAGTCCTCGTCGAGCAGCTCGTTGCGCCAGCCGCTGCCGAAGCGCATGTCGAACAGGTTGATCCACTCACGCGCCAGGAACGTCGGCACGTGCACGCCATTGGTCACGTAACCCACCGGGTTTTCCGAGGGCGGGATCTGCGGCCAGATGTAACCCTCCATGCGCGACGCCACCTGGCCATGGATGCGGCTCACGCCGTTGTGGTAGCGCGAGCCGCGCAGCGCAAGGGCGGTCTGGTTGAAGCCGTCGGGGTTGGCCGGGCTGTTTCCGAGTCCAAGGAACCGCTCCATGCCGATCCCGAGCTCATTCACGAAATCTCCAAAATAGCTGCTCATCAGGCTGTGCTCGAAGATATCGTGTCCGGCCGGAACCGGCGTGTGCGTGGTGAAGACGGTGCCGGCGGCAACCAGTTCGAGCGTGCTGTCGAAATCGAGCCCCTGGCTGGTATGCACCCGGCAGCGCTCCAGGATCTGGAACGCGGCATGCCCCTCATTGATGTGCCATACGGTCGGCGAGTGGCCGAGCGCGGAAAGCGCCCGCACACCGCCGATGCCTAGCGCGATTTCCTGCTGGATGCGGGTGTGCACGTCGCCGCCGTAGAGCTGATAGGTGATGGAACGGTCGGCTTCGGCATTGTCGGGCAGGTCGCTGTCGAGGAGATACAGGTTGATGTGGCCGGCTTTCGCCTTCCACACCTTCAGCACCACGCGCCGTCCCGGCAGGTCTACGTGTACGTGGGTTTCCGCCCCGTCCGTCCCGAGTGCCGGGACGATCGGCAAGTCGTCGAAGTTGGTGGGTACGTAGTGCGCAACCTGGTTGCCGTGAGCGTCGATGGTCTGGGTGAAATAGCCCTGGCGGTACAGCAGGCCGACGGCAACGAACGGAATGCCAAGATCGCTCGCCGCCTTGCAGTAATCGCCGGCAAGGATGCCGAGACCGCCGGAATAGATATTGAAGCTCTCATGGAATCCGAACTCGGCGCAGAAATACGCCACCAGATCCTGCTTGGGATCGAGGTAGCGTTCGATGCCCGGGGCGACGCGCTGCTGGCTGTAGGTATCGTAGGCAGAGAGCACCCGGTTGTATTCTTCGATGAAGACCCGGTCTTCGGCCGCCTCGTCCAGTCGGCCCTGCGACACTCTGCGCAGGAATACCTTGGGGTTGTGGCCGCTGCGGTCCCACAGTTCGGAGTCGAGGCGGTAGAATAGTCCGCGCACTGTCCGGTCCCAGCTGAACAGCAGGTCGTTGGCCAGTTCGGCTAGCCGTGCCAGGCGCAGAGGAATCGACGGCTGGACCTCGATCGTAAAGCGCGTGCCAGGCACTGGCTCGTCCCTTGAAGGCTGCGGAGGTTGGTTCATTGAGCTACGTCGTCGGGGCGGCCGGATCTGGGATCAGCCGGCAAGGGTGGCATCAGACGGTTCGCCGTGCGTTTGATCCATGACCGGACATTACAGTGTGTCGTGCAAATTGGATTGGTACCGAGGGTCGGAATCGAACCGACACGGTGTCACCACCACCGGATTTTGAGTCCGGCGCGTCTACCAGTTCCGCCACCCCGGCCCGCTGCAGGCAGTATAGCCATTCCTGCCGCCCGATCATAGGGCCGGCGGTCGACCGGCGGGCGCCGGCCGGACGGTTTACTAGGGCGTCACAGGAGAACATGCGCAAATCGGATTTTCATTTTGATCTGCCCGCGGCGCTCATTGCCCAGGAGCCGCCCGCGCAGCGCGGCGCGAGCCGCCTGCTGGTTCTCGATCGTGGCACCGGAGCCGTACGCGATCGTGTGTTCGTCGATCTGCCGCAGCTGTTGCGACCCGGCGACCTGCTCGTGGTCAACGATACGCGTGTCATTCCGGCACGCCTTTACGGCGTCAAGGACAGCGGCGGCCGTATCGAGCTGCTGGTCGAGCGCATACTCGATGATCGCCGGTTCCTGGCGCAGTGTCGTTCGAGCAAGCCGCCGCGGCTCCAGCAGTTGCTGCACCTGGATGGAGGTGTTGCGGTACGCATCACCGGGCGCCGCGGCGAGTTCTGCGAACTCGAGATCGGCAACGACACCGGCAGCACGGTCCTTGAAGTTCTGGAACGGATCGGACACATACCCTTGCCGCCTTACATCATCCGTAGTGACCGGCCGAGCGACCGCGAGCGCTACCAGACGGTGTATGCGAGCCGTCCCGGCGCGGTCGCCGCTCCGACCGCCGGCCTGCATTTCGATGCAGCGATGATCGAGCATCTGGGTGCGCTCGGGGTGCAGACCGTGGCCGTGACGCTGCACGTGGGGGCCGGCACGTTCCAGCCGATGCGCGTCGAAGATCTGCGCGCGCACCGCATGCACCGGGAGCGCTTCGAGATCAGTGCGCAGGCGGCCGGGCTCATTAATGCCGCCCGATCGGAGCGCCGGCGTGTGATCGCGGTCGGTACCACGGTGGTGCGCGTGCTCGAAAGCGTGGCGCAGTTGCGCGAGCAGCATGCCGGAGCGCCGGCCGCGGGGCAGCCGCAGGACAGCGCGGCCGCGACGGTCGGGCCGTGTAGCGGCGAGACCGATATCTTTATCTACCCGGGCCATCGCTTCCGGGTCGTCGACGGGCTGATCACGAATTTTCACCTGCCTGAGTCGACCCTGCTCATGCTGGTCTGTGCGTTCGCCGGGACCGACCGGGTTCTCGCCGCCTACCGCCACGCGATCGGGCGGGGCTACCGGTTCTTCAGCTATGGCGACGCCATGTTCATTGCCTGCGGTTCATGAAGCCGCGGTTCTGTCGGTGGCCGGTCCCGGCCGGACTTTTGCGGTTGTCGGCCGTCGCGCATGCCGGTATAACGACGCCCATGTACACTGCTGCCATCCATTCGTCTTTCGGCATGCCGCCGGGCGGACGTGCCCCGGCGCGCGAGACGCATCGTGCGGCCACAGCTCTTACCCTGCAAGATAACGTGGGTGTCGGCTCCCGTGGGCAGGTCTGAGTTGTCAATTTTGGTATTCCCGAAAGTGCGAACGTGAAATTCGACCTGCTAGCGAGTGACGGCGCGGCGCGCCGCGCGAGGATGACGTTTTCCCGGGGAACGGTCGAAACGCCGGCGTTCATGCCGGTCGGCACCTATGGGACCGTCAAGGCCATGACCCCGGAGGAACTGCAAGGGGTGGGTGCCGAGATCATCCTCGCGAACACCTTCCATCTCATGCTGCGTCCCGGCACGGAGGTCATACGCCGGCACGGCAGCCTGCATCGCTTCATGCACTGGAACGGACCGATACTCACCGATTCCGGCGGTTTCCAGGTGTGGAGCCTCGGGAAAATCCGCAAGATCAGCGAGCAGGGCGTACAGTTCCAGTCACCGGTGGATGGAGCCCGCATCTTTATGGGCCCGGAAGAGTCCATGGCGGTGCAGCGCGACCTGGGCGCGGACATCATGATGGTATTCGACGAATGCACCCCGTTCCCGGCGACCGAACCGCAGGCACGCGCCTCGATGGAACTCAGTCTGCGCTGGGCCGAGCGCAGCAAGGCGGCCGGCGCCGGACCCGACGGGGCGCTGTTCGGCATCATCCAGGGAGGCATGTATGAACACTTGCGCGAAATTTCCCTGACCGGTCTCGTGCAGATCGGGTTCGACGGCTATGCCCTGGGCGGGTTGTCGGTGGGTGAGCCGAAGGCCGATATGCTGCGTGTCGTCGAACGCTTGGCGCCGCGCATGCCGCTCGACCGGCCGCGCTACCTGATGGGGGTGGGCACGCCCGAAGACCTGGTGGAGGCGGTACGCCGCGGAATGGACATGTTCGACTGCGTGCTGCCTACGCGCAACGCCCGCAACGGCTGGCTTTTTACCCACTACGGCGCCGTCAAGATCCGCAACAGCCGCTACGCCCGCGACACCGCGGCGCTCGATCCGGCCTGCGACTGCTATACGTGCCGCAACTACAGCCGCGCCTATCTGCGGCATCTGCATCTCAGCAACGAGATCCTGGGGGCACGGCTCAATACGATCCACAATCTTTACTATTACCAGACGCTCATGCGCGGTCTGCGGGAGGCGATTCTTGCAAAAACACTGGATGATTTCGTCAAGAAGTTTTATTGTATGCGCCGCCCGCCTGAGGAATGAGGCGGTAATGCGGCCGCATTTGCGATTCCAGGGACGGGACGCGGCCGTTGCGGCCGGGCGGCGATAATGCGACAGAAGAACGGGCCGCAACCGATGAATCCACTACTGACCGGTAACCTGATCGACCCATGATGAATCCATTCATCCCCAATGCCTATGCTGCCGGGCCGGCGCAGACCGGAATTGCCGGCGGCGGTCTGCTGGGGTTTCTCCCGCTTATCGCCATTTTTATCGTCTTTTATTTCCTGCTGATCCGGCCGCAGAGCAAGCGCGCAAAGGAGCACCGGGCCATGGTCGCCGCCCTGGCCAAGGGCGACGAGGTGGTCACGAACGGTGGAGTTCTCGGGCGCATCACCGAGGTCGGCGACGTGTTCGTGACAGTGGAAATCGCCGAGGGCGTATCCATCAAGGTACAGCGGCAGGCGGTTGCATCGCTGATGCCCAAAGGTACCGTCAAGTCGACGTAACCATGGTGATCCCGGATTCTCACTGCTGGCGCGCGCAAGCAGCCCCGCAACGCCGGGCATGGTGCGAGCCGTCCCTAAGATAGCGTGTCATGAACAGGTATCCGCTGTGGAAGTATCTGCTGATCCTCGCGATCGTCGTTTTCGGGGTGATCTACGCGCTTCCCAACCTGTACGGGGAGGACCCGGCGGTAGAGATCTCGGCAAGCCACGCCACCGGCAAAGTTGACGCACAGACCCTCACGCAGGTGGAGCAGACGCTCGCCCGCGCAAGCTTTCCCTACAAATCCGCCACGCTGGGTGTACATGGCATCATCGTGCGTTTCGCCAACACGACCGTACAGCTGCGCGCGCGCGATCTCGTGCAGCAGGTGCTGGGCGACAATTACACGGTAGCTCTGGATCTGCTTCCGGCTACACCGGTATGGTTGCGCTGGATCCATGCCAATCCGATGTACCTCGGGCTGGACCTGCGCGGCGGCGTGCATTTTCTGCTGCAGGTGGACATGGCCACGGCGGTGAAGAAGGCCGAGCAGGCCTATGTCGACGACGTGGCCGACGCCCTGCGCAGGAAGGACGTACACTACCTGTCGGTGTCGCGCCCGGACAGCGGCGGCGTGCTGATCCGGTTCCGGACCGCGCAGCAGCGCGACGCAGGCAGTAGCGTGATCGACCGGAAGTTTCCGGAGCTCGTGCTGACCGACGAGCAGCAGAAAGGCGAGTACGACATCCTCGCCAAGCTCGGACCGCAGGCCCTGGAGGAGAAGCGCAAATTCGCCCTCGACCAGAACATCACCTCGCTGCGCAACCGGGTGAACGAACTGGGCGTTGCCGAGCCGATCATCCAGCAGCAGGGCAGCGATCGCATCGTCGTCGAGCTTCCGGGTGTCCAGGACATCGCGAAGGCCAAGGAAATCCTCGGGCGTACGGCAACGCTCGAAGTCATGATGGTCGACGAGAGTCACAGCCTCGCGGCAGCGGTCGCCGGGCAGGTTCCGCCCGGCGACAAGATCTACTACAACCGCAGGGGTCAGCCGATCCTGCTCAAGAACCGGGTGATCTACTCGGGCAACGATATCGTGGATGCATCCGCCGGCATCGACCAGCAGCAGGGCGGCGCCGTGGTCAACATCACGCTGGATTCGCGCGCCGCGGCGGTGAACGAGCGCGTCACCGGCGCGAATGTCGGCAAGCGCATGGCGGTGGTGTATATCGAGATCCGGCACGAAACCAAGCTTGATGCTGCCGGCAAGCCGGTGCTGGACAAGCGCGGTCGGCCGGTGAAGCAGGCGGTGCGCATCGAGCGGGTGATTACGGCGCCCGTGATCCGCGAGCAGCTTGGCGCACGCTTCGAGATTAGCGGCATGGAGAACATCGAGCAGGCGCGCAACCTCGCACTGCTGCTGCGCGCCGGAGCTCTGGCGGCGCCGGTCGAGATCATCGAGGAACGCACGGTCGGTCCAAGCCTTGGTGCCGACAACATCCGGCGCGGCTTCCACTCGACCTGGATCGGATTTGCCGCGATCGCGGTTTTCATGATCGCCTACTATCTCATCTTCGGGATCGTTTCCGTTGCCGCGCTCGCGATCAACGTGGTGCTGCTTGTGGCATTGCTGTCGGTACTGCAGGCCACCCTGACGCTTCCCGGCATGGCCGGCATCGCGCTCACCGTGGGCATGGCGATCGATGCCAATGTGCTCATCAATGAGCGCATCCGCGAGGAACTGCGCAACGGCAACACCCCGCAGGCAAGCATCAAGACCGGCTATGATCGTGCGTTCGGCACCATCCTGGACTCCAACGTCACCGCTTTTATCGCTGGCCTGGCGCTGTTCATCTTCGGCTCCGGTCCGGTCCGTGGATTCGCCGTGGTTCTGTGCCTGGGGATCCTTACCTCCATGTTCAGCTCGGTGATGGTGTCACGCAGTCTGGTCAACTTGCTGTACGGCAGCCGACGCCGGCTGGAACGCATTTCCATCGGCAATACCGCCTGGAAATAGGCCCCTTGCCACGGTAGCGACGCGCCATGGAATTTTTCAAGATACGAAAAGACATACCGTTCATGCGCCACGCGCTGGTGTTCAACGTGATTTCCGCGATCACGTTCGCACTGGCGGTATTCTTTCTGGTCACGCGCGGGCTCAACCTCGGGGTGGACTTCACCGGGGGCACGGTGCTGGAAGTCCGCTACGAGCATCCGGCCGACATCCCGAAAATCCGCGAGGCGCTCGCTACGCTCGATTTCCGTAACGCCGGCGTCGAGAATTTCGGCACCTCGAGCGAAGTGCTGATCCGGCTGCCGCCCGCCAGGGGCAAGGCGGCCAACCTGCTGTCCGACCGGGTGATGGCGGCGCTGCATGCCGATGACCCAACGGCGCAGCTGCGCAGCGTGCAATTCGTGGGGCCTGAGGTCGGCAGCGAGATGCTGAGCAACGGTGCGCTGGCGCTGCTCGTGGTCGGGCTTGGCATCGTGGTCTATCTATGGTTCCGGTTCGAATGGAAATTCGGTGTTGCCACGCTCATCGCCAATCTGCACGATGTCGTCATCATTCTCGGATTCTTCGCCTTCTTCCGCTGGCAGTTCTCGCTCACCGTGCTGGCGGCGGTGCTTGCGATATTCGGTTATTCAGTGAACGAGTCGGTCGTCGTGTTCGACCGTGTGCGGGAGAATTTCCGCAAGATGCGCCAGGCTTCCGTGCCGCAGATCATCGACAACGCCATTACCCGCACGCTGTCGCGGACCATCATTACCCACGGCTGCACCCAGATGGCGGTGCTCTCGATGCTGTTCTTTGGTGGCGAGACGCTGCATTACTTCGCGCTTGCCCTGACCATCGGAATCCTGTTCGGAATCTATTCCTCGGCGCTTGTGGCAAGCCCGGTCGTCATGTGGCTCGGCATCTCGCGCGAGGACATGATCCCGTCCAAGAAGGACAGCGCCCAGCTCGACAGCCGGCCCTAGCATTCCGCGCGCGAATCAACGCCATTCGCCGTTGTGTCCGTTTCCGCCGCAGCCACGGGCGGGTGCCCCGGCGTCCGAAATCCGGCCCGCATTCTGCGGCGCCAGCGTCTCCAAATAGGCAGCGCGCACCGAATCGGCTATCCTTAACCGATTTTCCACCCCGGAAACCGCCCTCTGTCATCGGGGGCGCTCACCGGATACCAGTGCCAGGAGATCGGTGAATCGATATGTTTACGAAAGACATGACAATCGCCGGGTTTGATGCGGATCTGTGGCAGGCCATGCAGGGCGAACTGCGCCGGCAGGAGGATCATATCGAACTCATCGCCTCAGAGAACTACGCGAGTCCGCGAGTCCTGGCGGCGCAGGGCTCAGTGCTCACCAACAAGTATGCGGAAGGCTACCCGGGGAAGCGTTACTACGGCGGATGCGAGTACGTCGATGTCGCCGAACGCCTCGCCATCGAGCGCGTCAAGGAGCTTTTCGGGGCGGCCTACGCAAACGTGCAGCCGCATTCGGGATCGCAGGCGAATGCCGCGGTCTACATGGCGCTGCTGCAGCCGGGCGACACGATACTCGGCATGAGCCTTGCCCACGGCGGCCATCTCACGCACGGCGCCAAAGTGAATTTTTCCGGCAAGATCTATAACGCAGTGCAGTACGGACTGAACACCGGCACCGGCGAGATCGATTATGATGAGGTGGAGCGGCTGGCGCGGGAACACCGGCCGAAGATGGTGGTGGCCGGCTTCAGCGCCTATTCCCGCGTGGTCGATTGGCAGCGCTTCCGCGCCATCGCCGACGCAGTCGGCGCGTATCTGTTTGTCGACATGGCGCATCCCGCCGGCCTGATCGCCGCAGGCCTGTACCCCAACCCGGTGCCGATCGCCGACGTGACCACCTCGACCACCCACAAGACGCTGCGCGGGCCGCGCGGCGGTCTGATCCTGGCCAAGGCCAATCCGGATATCGAGAAGAAGCTCAACTCGGTGGTGTTCCCGGGGACCCAGGGCGGACCGCTGATGCACGTGATTGCGGCCAAGGCGGTGGCCTTCAAGGAAGCGCTGACGCCCGAGTTCAAGCTCTACCAGAAGCAGGTTCTGGACAATGCACGCACCATGGCGCGCGTCATGATGGGGCGCGGCTACCGGATCGTCTCCGGAGGCACCGACGATCACCTGTTCCTCGTTGATCTCGTCGACAAGGGCATTACCGGGAAGGACGCCGAGGCGGCGCTGGGGGAGGCGCACATCACCGTGAACAAGAACGCGGTGCCGAATGATCCCCAGTCGCCGTTCGTCACCAGCGGCATCCGCATCGGCACCCCGGCGGCGAGCACCCGCGGGTTCCAGGGTTCCGAGGTGGCGGCGGTGGCCGGCTGGATATGTGATATCCTCGACGATCTTCCGAATCCGGAAGTGCGTGCACGGGTGCGCGCCGAGGCCGAAAAATTGTGCGCGCGGTTTCCGGTGTATGAATCCGTCTGCTGCTAGCCGGGCGTGCGCTGCCACCGCCCGCGGCGATTCCGCTGCGGGCGCGTCCGGTAGCGCGCGGCGCTGATTTCGACATGCGCTGCCCCTTCTGCTTCGCCGACGAGACCCGCGTGATCGATTCGCGTCTCGCGGATGACGGGGACTCGGTGCGTCGACGGCGCGAATGCGAGGTCTGCTCTGAGCGTTTCACGACTTTCGAGCGCGCGGAGCTGCGCCTGCCGCAGGTGATCAAGTCCGACAACCGGCGCGAGTCCTTCAGCGAGACCAAACTGCGTGGCGGCATGACGCGCGCGCTGGAAAAGCGCCCCGTGGACGCCGAGGTCGTGGAAAAGGCGATCGGGCGGATACGGCACAAGCTGCTCGCGGGCGGCGATCGGGAAGTCCGGTCGCGTGATATCGGCGAGTGGGTGATGGAGGAACTCAAGGATCTCGACGCGGTTGCCTATGTGCGGTTTGCATCGGTGTACCGCAGCTTCCAGGATCTGGATGCTTTTCGCGACGAAGTGCAGCGGCTGCAGAGCGAGCCGACGGCGGAGGACCGCCGCAAGCAGCTGAAGCTCATTCCCGATGGTGACGTCCCGGAAGGGAGCGCCGGGGGCGAACGCAAGCGAGACGGCGCGGGCGGTGCCAAGACATGACCGGTGCGGTGGACGACGCGCGCGCGATGGCGCTCGCGCTGCAGCTGGCCGAGCGCGGAATGTATAGCACGGATCCGAATCCGCGTGTCGGCTGTGTGATCGTGAAAGATGGCCAGTACGTCGGCACGGGCTGGCATGAACGGGCGGGAGAAGCGCATGCCGAGGTGCACGCGCTGCGCGCGGCGGGAGCCGCCGCGCGGGGCGCGACGGCATACATCACGCTCGAGCCCTGCTGCCACTACGGACGGACACCGCCCTGCACGGATGCCCTGATCGGCGCCGGGATAGCGCGTGTGGTTGCCGCCATGCCGGACCCCAACCCGTTGGTTTCGGGGCAAGGCCTGGAAGTCCTGCGGCGTGCCGGGATCGTGGCTGAAGCCGGGCTGATGCGTAAACAGGCAGAGGCGCTCAATCCCGGCTTCATAATGCGAATGCGCGACGGCCGGCCCTTCGTGCGGATGAAGCTCGCCGCCAGCCTGGACGGGCGTACCGCCATGGCGTCCGGAGAGAGCAAGTGGATCACGGGCGACCCGGCGCGTGCCGATGTGCAGCGGCTGCGGGCGCGAAGCTCCGCGATCCTGACAGGCATCGGCACCGTCCAGGCCGATGATCCGGCTTTGACGGTGCGCGCGATCGACACCTGGCGCCAGCCGCTGCGGGTGGTGGTCGACTCCCGGTTGCGTCTGTCGCCCGTGGCGCGGGTGCTCGCCCCGCCCGGTTCGGTGCTGATCGCCACCGCAAGCGAAGACGCCGGGCGGACACGGCCGTTGCGTCAGGCGGGGGCGGAGATCCTGTGGCTTCCACATGCCCGCGGGCAGGTGGATCTGGCGGAACTCATGCGTCGGCTGGCAGCGCGTGGAATGAACGAGATCCTCGTGGAGGCCGGGGCGACTCTTTGCGGTGCCATGCTGGCTGCCGGTCTGGTGGACGAACTGGTGATCTATCTCGCGCCGCATCTGATGGGGGCGCAGGCGCGCGGCATGTTTGCCATCCCGGGCCTCGAACGGATGCAGGAACGTGTGGCGCTCGAGGTACGCGACATGCGCGCCGTTGGTGACGACTGGCGGGTGGTGGCAAGCGTGCGCCCCGTCAGTGCGGCGGTGGCGGATGGGGGTGGCTGAAGGAGGGCTTGGGGAAATGTTTACGGGCATAGTGGAAGCGGTAGGCGGCATCGGGCGCGTGGAAACAAGGGGCGCGGACCTGCGGTTGCGAATCGATGCCGGCGCGCTCGACATGTCCGACGTGCGCCCCGGCGACAGCATTGCCGTCAGCGGTGTATGTCTGACGGCCGTGGACTGCGCTGCGGACGGATTCTGGGCGGACGTATCGCGCGAGACGCTGGAGCATACGACATTGCGCACGGCGCGCGTCGGAACGCGCGTTAATCTGGAGAAGGCGCTGGCCGCCGGTTCACGCCTCGGCGGCCATCTGGTGAGCGGCCATGTGGACGGTGTCGGTGTGGTGCGGGAGCGTCAACCCGACGGGCAGTCGGTGCGCCTACGCATCGAGGCGCCGGCGGCGCTGGCGTGCTATATCGCGCAGAAGGGGTCGATATGCGTCGATGGTGTGAGCCTCACCGTCAACGCCGTCGATGGGGCACGTTTCGACCTCAATATCGTGCCGCACACGGCGCATCAGACGACGCTGGCGGCGCTGAGTGCGGGACAGCGGGTAAACCTCGAGGTGGATCTGATCGCCCGCTATCTGGAAAGACTGCTGAATGCACGCGGACCGGATACGAACGCAGGGCTGGATGAGGATTTCCTTGCGGCACACGGTTTCCGGTCAGAACCCGGATCGTGAATCGCAATGCCGCCGGGCCGGGCGGTTACTGCCCCCACGCCCGCGTCAGCACTTCGTACTTCCTGACATCGGGTTTGACCGGGGACGCAACCGCCGGGCGTCGCGCTGCTCTTGCCAGCGGGTGCCCCGGTCTGCGCGCGGTTGCGCGTCGCACGCGGTTGCGCGCTTGCGGGATGCCCCGCAGGGCCACCACCGATGGGCTGGCGGCCGGCGGCGAAGGTCGCGACCGTGTCTGCAGCGCCGGCGCGGTGGCCGGGTAGGGTATCGGGGCCGCAGCCGGTACCAGGTGCGTGGGCGCCAGGCGCGGCGGCGCCACGCCCTGAGCGCGGCTGCCCGGTCTGACCACGTAGTAGAAGCCGACAACCAGTGCGATCGCCGTGACCGGCAGCACGCTCGCCATCATCAGCGTGCCGAGGCGTCGCAGATGCGAGGAAATCCGCGCACGCAGCGATGGTGCAGCGAAGGGTCCGGAACTGTCCGACGGGCGCTTCTCGGACGAACGGCGGCTCGATTCCACGTAGTGCGCCAGCACGGCGCGGTCCTTGTCCTTTCTGATCGCCTTGAGGCGCCGGTATGCACGCACGTGAATCATGCCGAGCTTGATCAGCGCGCTACGGAATTCGTGTGCGCTCTGAAAGCGCCTGTCAGGATCCTTGGCGATCGCCTTGAGGATGACGGACTCGAGTTCCTGGGGGATGTCAGGCTGTAGCGTCGACGGACGCGGCGGCTGTTCGTGCAGATGCGCATCCATGTACTCGTAGTCGCTCTGCTTGACGAAAGGCAGCCGTCCGGTGACCGCCTCGAACAGCGTGATCCCCAGGGTATATATGTCCGACCGGAAATCCGCATCCTTGCCCGTGATCTGCTCGGGCGATATGTACATCAGCGTTCCGATCATGGAGCCGCCCTGCGTCATCTCCTTGTTGTCGAGTATCTTGGCGACGCCGAAGTCCATGAGCTTGATCTCGTGGCTTCCGGTGATGAAGATGTTGCTGGGCTTCAGGTCGCGATGCACGATGCCCAGACGGTGGGCGCGTTCGACGCCGAGCAGTGCCTGCTCGAATACCCATACCGTGGTTGCAACCGATAGGCGGCCTTCGTTGTGCAGGCGCTGGGCGAGCGTCTGGCCCTCGATGTACTCCATGACGAGCACGAGGCTGCCGGACAGATCGAACAGCGAGTGGAGCGTAACGATGTTGGGTCCGTTCAGGCGCGCCTGCGCCTGCGCCTCGATGCGGAATCTCTGCAGGAATTCCTTGTTGCGGAACAGGTGCGGTGACAGCACCTTGAGGGCGACCGTGCGATCCAGCGTGGTGTCGTGGGCTTTGTATACGACGCCCATGCCACCCTCGCCGAGCTTGCTGATGATGAGATAGTTGCCCAGCGTCGCGCCAGGCTCGATGCCGTCGAGCAGGGTCTCTCCGAGACGGGTGCGCACGGATTCTCCGCCGAGAACCGCGGTCTTTGCGAAACCCACGGCACTTTGCGGCGTCTTGGCTCCCTGCCGGCCACGAACCAAGCGCAAATCGGACATACCTGACGCACCCCTTGATCAGCTACGCATTTACTTCTTATATGGCCTGATCTTACTCCAGATCCGGTGTACCGGCCGGTGCGGGCTAGACGGAAGGGCAGGCCGAGCGGACAAACGGATATATTGCGCGATCAAAGACTTGGCGCTTACCGCTGGAACTTCGTCGACGTCGTGGCCGGCTGGCGCGGCACGATGGTGAAGCTCACCTCGGCGCGGGCGAGCGGGACGCTGAAGCGTTCACCGCGGCGGCGGAAAGCGAGCTTGCTCACGAT
>JAJYEE010000025.1 GCA_021790335.1 Pseudomonadota bacterium
TCGACGCTTGCCCACCGGATTTCCCGGATCATTCCGGCAACCCGGACAAGCCATCGCCGGGATGATGCGCAAACCATCGCTTCGCATCCGCGGCGTCTTCGCCTGCTTGCGGATGACAGAAAACTCATGTGCGCCAGCTGGGTGACTGGAGAACAAATTTACCTTGGGTGGAGTCCGTAGATTTCTTGACAGCCGCTGCTCCTGTTATATCTTTATTTTTAATGGGGCCGCCGCGCACAATGCCCAAGTTTCAGTCCCAGCCAAGGTAAAACCTTGGTCCTTTTGAAAGGACGGTAGGGACTCTGCGAGTCTTTCGGGCCGGTGTGGGTTGAACAAAAACAATTACTGATTCACAGGTTAACTACGAACCGGGAAAGAGAAACAATCATGAAAAGCTCTGCACATTGTAATAATAAATTAGGGCTGGCCGGGTTAGTAATGATGTCTCTCATAGGGTGTGCCAGTACCGGCAATGTGCTCCCCGGCACTCCAATTGGGGTGGATTCACAGGGTCGCGAGATCTACAGGTATTGTACTAATGGCGGGCAGTGTATCAGGTCCTATTATCCGCAAATGAATTCTTTCGCATTTTATTACGCCATACAACAACGACGCTAGAGAAGTATTTTGCCAACGTTTTGGTTCAGGCGACAACTAGTGTCCCGGAAATAACGTTGCAGACTGGCTGCCTTCTTTTTCCCTCTCGGCAGCGTGGATCCGGGCTTGATCTGCGCGCGCTCGATCTTCCCGATGATCTGTCCGACGCTGGCCGTCCAGATGAACAGCTTGGGGTTTTCGTTTCAAGCCTGCATGAATTCCCTGATTGCCTGTTTTAAATCCGGCGCGCTCACGAAGCTGCCGCGCCGTATTGTCTTATCGGTCAATTCTCGAAACCAACGCTCCACCCCGTTCAGCCAGATCGAACTGGTCGGAACGAAGTGGCAAACAAATCTGGGATGCTTCTTCAGCCACGCTCGCGCATGCGGCTCTTTGTGCGTGCCGTAGTTGTCCATCACCAGGTGCAATTTCAGCTCCGAGGGAAACTCGCCGTCCAATCGGCGCAGGTTGCAAAAAACTTGCCCCACCTGCCCCCGTTACTATGTTCCCGTCCCCCACAATAGGGGCTTCGGCCAGCCCAGTTGATGGCGATCCAAACCCGCGTAAATATGGCGGCGAGATCGGTCAAGACGATATCTTGGTACGCAAATTCCTAAATACACTAACGTATGCAGCACGGCACTCGATAGGATATATCGACTTTCCGTATGTCGGTCAGGTATTTCTGACCGAACGGGAAACCCCCATCAAGAAGATGGGCGAACTCCGGCGCGAGATCGCGCCTGGCTTGGCGGGTCGTAACCGGCAGGACACTTCGCCGCAACGGCTGCTGGCGACCAATCGCGATCACTGGCTGATCGAAAGTGTTCATCACATCATCGACTGGAATCACGACGAAGATCGATCGCGCATTCGCACCGGCTTCGGTCCCGAAAATATCACCCGCCTTCGACGCTTGCCCACCGGATTTCCCGGATCATTCCGGCAACCCGGACAAGCCATCGCCGGGATGATGCGCAAACCATCGCTTCGCATCCGCGGCGTCTTCGCCTGCTTGCGGATGACAGAAAACTCATGTGCGCCAGCTGGGTGACTGGAGAACAAATTTACCTTGTGCTGCCTGCAGAGCCCGATGGGCAACGAAATTCAGCGGCCGACCTGGATTCCCGGGCGATATGCCGCAATCCTATTCGCAGGCACCCCTGTCCCAGTGGAAGAACTGGGCATGTACCTGCCGGTAGGCCCATACGCCGAACAGAATCCCGAGCAGAGTGAACGCCGCCGCCAGCTGGCCTTCGCCCAGCTGCACGATCGCGATCGCCGGGCAGGAACCGGTCAGGGCCCAGCCCACGCCGAACAGGATGCTGCCGGGGATCGTGCCGGGATGGAAGGGTTTGGAGGGAATGCTGTGTCCGTGGGCAAACACCAGGAATCCGATCATGGTGAGGACGACGGCGCCGGCGAAGGTATAGAGCAGGCGCAGATCGGAAAAGACGAACATGTGGTGCACCTGGCTGTAGCTGGCAAAACCGATACGGCTCAGGGAAAACCCTAGGGCCAGCCCAAAAAGTCCGTAGACGAGATGCTGTACGACGGCCGATTGCTTTTTCATCTTGCCAGTACCTGTGCGAGGAAGGAGACTCCGACCGCGGTCGCGAAGAATATCGCAGTAGCCAGCATGCTTGCTGGCACCAGGCGCGAGCAGCCGCTCAATCCATGTCCCGAAGTGCATCCGCCCGCCATCTGGGTACCGAAGCCGACCAGTCCGCCGCCGAACATCAGCAGCAGCCAGGAATGCCATCCCGACCCGAACAGCTGCGTATATACCGGTCCGAGATCAAAGCGAAGCGCGAAGGTGCCGTTCAGCGTCGCTGCGATGAATCCGCCCACAAGCATCGCGGCAAAAAAAGTCAGATGAACGGACCAGTGCGCGCGTGCGGGCGGCGAGATCGTTTTGGACGGAGACTTGGCGCCTGCACCAGGTCCCGACAGGGACTGGAGTGTGGCCTGTTCGCCGAATTCGGCCAGAGTGGCAGCCAGCAGGGCGTCACCCATGGCTGTTGCGTTGACGCGCAAAGGGGCTTCGGCCCGCGCAACAGCCCGCGCCTCACGCCAGCCGACGATATTTGCCCAGCTGCCGGAAACGCCCAGCGGGCGTCGCAACAGCAGCCAGAAGCCGATAGCAATGGCTGCGAGCGCCAAAGATCCGAGCCACCACGGCCAGTAGTTCATCATGTCGCGGTTCTCGCCAGTTCCGGCATTGCGATTGATTCGAGCCGCATGCAGCGGATCGGACCCGATACCGCGCTGAATGTCTCGATACGACGGACTATGCCCAGGATCGTGTCCTCGTCGCCAACAGGCCCGGTGATCACGATGACCGTGGCAAAGCCCTGGTCGTCGGCCGCTGCCTTGTGGACCATCGCCTCGATGGCGACGTAGCAGTCGCCGCAGGCATGCGCGATTTCCGGGGCGAGCTCGTGGGCATTGCGCGTCGGGATGCACATGCAATAGCCTTGTCCGTGATCGGCAGCGTGCGGGCGTTCGCCCGCGAGCGGTACTACCTGCGCCGGCGGCGGGCGCACCGGTTGTTCTTGCGCTTCCCGGTGTTCCGTTACGGGCGCCGTGACGGTGTTTGGCAGGGGAATGCCGCTCGGCTGCCCGCCGCCGGCAGCGATGATCTTGGCGGCCTGCGAGAACCCTGCCTGGACCGCCAAGTCATGGGCGTTCATCCCATGCAGGTTGGTCGCGGAGACGTCAGCGCCCTTGGAAAGCAGCAGGCGAATAATGGGAATATTGCCGCGGGTTGCCGCCACCATGAGCGGAGTCATGCCCTCGGGATTGCGCACGCTGATATTGACACCGGTGCGCAGCAGGGACTCCACCATGTGCACGCGATCCTTCAGGATCGCATTGAAAAGGGCCGCCGCACCGTAGGCGGTCGAAGTGCGCGGTGTTTCAATGCGCTTGCCGTTGGGCAGCAGATTCAGAGGAACTGTTTGTCCTTCGAGGGAACGCTGATAGCGCGCGCATTGGGTGAATTCGCCTTCACAGTAGTGAACCTGCCAGACTTTCAGTGCAGGGTTCAGTGCGAACTGCGGGAAAAGCTCACAGTTTTTCGTGTGACTGCATGCCATGAGACCGACCCTCTCTGGGTAGTAACAGCATTTTTCGGATGGTTCGTTCGTATGTCCCTATGGACTAAAATCCAAGCATAAAACGTGCCATTCCGCAGAGATGAATCTCAACAACAATGCCGGTGCAGGAGACGGTGAGGTCGCGCTGGATCAATGCGATCTCGTTGGCGATGCAGGGCCCGGAAGGAACGGAACATGGGGTGATTCCGGACTCGGTTTTTGCCCCGTGCTTTGGCACTTTTATGGAAATAATTATAAATAATAATATAGACGCTGTCCGCGGGATAGCCAGCGCACGGTGTTCCGAATGGGCCCAACCACGGCAGTTTTGCCGCGATCTACGTGCCGCCCGAGTCCGGAGCAGGTTTCTGTCCCTGCAATCCGGACTGGGCGGATATTGCGAGGGGTGCAGTCAGTCCGAAGCCGGACCCCTAAATGCTGCGAGGGTCTCGGTCAGAAGTCCTTCGAGCAAGGCATCGGGGTTGGCCCGAAAGAACGTATCGGCATCGCCGTTCGGCGCATCCGCGGCGCCGGTGTTGGCCCCGGCGTTCTCATGCCAGCTTGCTTGCGGTGTGGCAGGTTGCGGAACCGGTCCGAAAATCACGGGGAATGCGGGGTTCAATGCGTCGGCAGAAGTGATCTGTTCCTTTTTCCATGTCATGCGAAGGACTCCTTTACGGTATTGGAGGAGGGTCGACACGCAGGTGTGCTACAGAATATCACCGATGCGGTTGATTAACCGTAGGTCAACGGCATGAATTTGCAAGACTGCGCAGGCGCCCAAAAGGCAAATTTCCGAAAGAGAAACGACCGATGGCGGGCCGCGCAGGATGGCCGGTCGTGCCGCTGGACGACACTTGGTGGTGTCGTCGGTAGAGGTGTGTTTACGGTGCATCTCTCCGGCTTCGCGGCGCGCTGAGGAATCGCGAGCCGGTGGCGGGGCGAAGGCTCAGAACGGCAGTGACAGCCCGGGTCGTACCTGGTTAATCAATGCCCGGAAGTCGTCCTGGATGCGGTTTAGCGCGGCAGCGCTGTCGGCCTCGAACCGCAACACCAGTACCGGAGTTGTGTTGGAGGCACGCACAAGACCGAAGCCGTCACGATAGTCCACGCGCAGCCCGTCGAGCGTGGTCATGCGCGCTCCCGGGAACTGCGCGCGCTCGATCAGCTCCCTCACCACGGCGTAGTGCTCGCCCTCGCCCAGCTTGATGTGCAGCTCCGGAGTATTGAAAGTGTTCGGCAGAGATCCGAAGATTTCCGCCGGTGGTCGCGGATCGCGTGACAGCAGCTCCAGCAGCCGCGCAGCCGCGTACAGTCCATCGTCGAAACCGTACCAGCGCTCCTTGAAAAAGATATGGCCGCTCATTTCACCGGCCAGCAGTGCGCCAGTTTCCCGGAGTTTGGCCTTGATGAAGGAATGTCCGGTCTTCCACAACAGAGGCCGTCCGCCGGCCTCGCTTATGGCTGCCTCGAGGGTACGCGAGGATTTGACGTCGTAGATGATCTCGGCGCCCGGATTACGCGACAGCACATCGCGCGCGAACAGGATCATCTGCCGGTCTGGCCAGATGATCGAACCGTCCGGTGATACCACGCCAAGGCGGTCTCCGTCGCCGTCAAAGGCGAGGCCCACGTCGACGGCGCCGCTGGTCACCGCGCTGATCAGGTCTGCCAGGTTCTGTGGTTGGCTTGGATCAGGATGATGGTTCGGAAAGCGGCCATCGACATCGCAGTAAAGTTCGCGCACCTCGCATCCCAGTCGACGGGCAAGCTCCGGAGCAAGTTCGCCAGCGACGCCGTTGCCGCAGTCGATGATGATGCGCAGTCTGCGTTCGAGCCTGATATCGGAGGTGATGCGCTGCAGATAGGCTTCGCGTACATCCGACTGTCTGAGCGTGCCGTGGCCAGACGAGAGATCGCCTTCCACCAGCCGGCGGCGGAGATCCTGTATCGCCGCCCCCGAGAGTGTTTCGCCACCGAGCACGATCTTGAGGCCGTTATACTCGGGCGGGTTGTGACTGCCAGTCACCATTACGCCCGAGTGTGTTCCAAGGTGATGCGTGGCGAAATACAGCACCGGCGTCGGAACTCTGCCGACGTCCACGACGTCGCAGCCGGTCGCGACGAGGCCGCGTGCCAGGGCCTGCGCCAGGTCCGGACCTGAAAGTCGGCCATCGCGCGCCACGGCGACTCGCTGGGTGCCGCGCGTCAGGGCCTCGCTTCCAATCGCCCGGCCGATCTGTTCGGTGATCGCGGGCGTAAGGGTTTTTCCGACTATGCCGCGGATATCATAGGCCTTGAAGATTTCTGCCGGGAACTGATCGGGCAGCGTCGGTGCGGGCTGGCGGGATTTGGACATGGCTTTCTGTGCTCGGATACGTTAGGTGACAAAGCCCTTGATTCAGTGTGCGAAGTGTAAAGCATGGTCCCGGTCGCGGGCCACTACTCTGCTGGCCGGTGCGCCGGATTTCGCACCGTGCCTGCGCCGCAACTTTTCCGCCGCCGGCCGCAAGGAAACGATGCCTTTCATTACCAGGAGTGAAGCGTGCGCAGCGTCGGGGTGCGCGCAATCGTGCGACGGTGCGGCCCGAATCGGGGCTATGCATCGCAATGGGCGTTCCGGTATATCGTCTTGCTGTCGGTCGCGGGCCTGTGCTACGTTTCCGATGGCGCTGTTGGACCGGTTTTGGCCCGGAACATGACCGGGCATTCAGTATGAACATCAGTAAGGAGCAGGGTGATGAAATCACAACGGATGCTTTGCACGATTCTTGCGATGGTTTCGGCTGCGGCAATGTCGGTTCCGGCGCATGCCGCCGGCTGGTATGTCGGTGCCGGTATCGGTGGCGGACATGCTGTGGATGCCGACAGCAACGTCTTCAGCACTATTTCGGTGCTGTCGAACGGCGGGGTTCCGATCGCGAGCAGTTACGATTCCAGCCGGTCCGTCTTTCAGCTTTTCGGCGGATTCCGTTTTAATCCCTATTTTGCCGCCGAAGCGGGGTATATCGATTTCGGTCGCTACACGCTCAACGGCTTGGCTGCCGCGGGCGGGGGGTATGTCGCAGTGAGCGCGACCGACCATGTCGATGCGCTTTATGCTGCCGCCGTGGGGTCACTCCCGATAAACCAGACGATCTCGGTTTTCGGCAAGCTCGGGCTGGCAAGTTCCCAGGACAGGGAGTCTTGTTTTGTCAGCGGAGCCTTCTGCCCGTCAGAGAGTGATTCGGGGATTGAGCCCATGGTCGGATTGGGCATCGAGTTTCCTGTCACGCCTGCACGGTGGCAAGCCCATTGGGCGATGCGGGTCGAGTACGACTCGTACTCGAGCATCGGGAACAGCAGCAATGAATACACCGCCGGGACCTTCGACACACTCACCGCCAACGGCGTTTACCAGTTCTGATTTCCGACCGGACGGTCGGGCCGGTGTATCACACGGCTTTCGTGCAATCCGCAGGGAGTGCCGACGATCGGCGGACATCCGCGCCTGAGCGGCCGCCGGTTCGACCCTATTTGCGGCCTGAATGCCCGAAGCCGCCACCACCGCGCCGGCTTTCCTCGAATTCCTCCACGACCTGAAATTCAGCCTGTACTACCGGAACGAACACCATTTGCGCGATCCGGTCGCCGGGTTCGATCACGAAATGCTCGTGGCCACGGTTCCAGCAGGAAACGAGTATCTGGCCCTGGTAATCGGAGTCGATGAGACCGACCAGATTGCCAAGCACGATCCCGTGCTTGTGTCCGAGTCCGGAACGCGGCAGGAGCACGGCGGCCAGGTGTTGCACGCCGATGTGGATGGCGATCCCGGTCGGTATCAAGTGGGCTTCGCCCGGCTCGATGCGCAGGTGCTCGTCTATGCAGGCGCACAGGTCGATGCCCGCGGAGCCGTCGGTGGCGTAACGCGGCATCGGGAATTTACTGCCGATGCGCGAGTCGAGGATTTTCAGCTGGATTTTTTGCATGGTATCGGATGGCGATATGATGAATCAGTTCGCGCGCGGCCCTTTCCTTGGAAAGAAGTGGCAGCTCGACCGTTCCGTCGGCAGCGACGAGTATCAGGCGGTTATCGTCGCACTCGAACCCGCTGCCCGGCTGGCCGACAAGGTTTGCGGCGATCAGATCGGCGTGCTTCGCCCGCAGCTTCGCGACCGCATTGTGTTCGAGGTCGTCGGTCTCGGCCGCGAAGCCGACGACGAATGGCGCCGGTGCGCGTGCCGCAACGCTGGCAAGTATGTCGGGGTTGCGCACCAGATTGAGTTGCAGTGTGTCGGCAGTTTTCTTGATCTTCCCGGCCGCCGCCTGCGCAGGCCGGTAATCGGCGACGGCGGCGGCGCCGATGAAGATATTGGCAGCCGCAATGCGTGCCTGCACCGCATCGAACATTTCCTGGGCGGTCATCAGGCGGATGCATTCCACGCGCTCGGGCGGTGCGAGTGAGGTTGGACCGGAGACCAGCGTGACGTGCGCGCCTGCCTCCATGGCCGCTTTGGCCACTGCATAGCCCATCTTGCCGGAGCTGCGGTTGGTGATCACGCGAACCGGGTCGATCGGTTCCCAGGTAGGACCGGCGGTCACGAGCACGTCGAGACCATCGAGCTCTCCGGTTTCGAACATGGCGGCAGTCAGAGTGACGAGTTCATGCGGGTCGATCATGCGTCCGGCCCCGGACTCGCCGCAGGCCTGGGCGCCGCTTCCCGGACCGAAGATTCTGATCCCGTTTCTCTGCAGCGTGACGAGGTTAGCCTGTGTTGCCGGGTTCTCCCACATCTGCCGGTTCATCGCTGGCGCCACAGCCAGCGCCGCGCCGCTTGCAAGACACAGCGTGCTGAGCAGATCATCGGCGAGACCCTGGGCGAGCTTCGCGATGAAATTGGCGCTAGCCGGAGCTACGAGTACGGCATCCGCCCAGCGCGCAAGCTCGATATGGTCCATTCCGGATTCGGCCTGTGCATCCAGCCCATGCCGGTGCGCGGGATGGCCGCTCACTGCCTGCATGGTAAGGGGCGTGATGAACTCGGCTGCTGCCCGGGTCATTACGACGCGCACCTCGGCGCCCGCGTCGCGCAGACGCCGTACGACCTCCGCGCTCTTGTAGGCTGCGATGCCGCCAGTAACTCCCAGCAGAATGCGCTTATTTGTCAGGGAAACCATATGGTATAAAGTGTACTTGGGGCGGCCCGGCAAATACATAGCGGATCCTCCGAGGCCGGTTTCTCCGGTCCTCTCCGCGGGATGCGGGGGGTGGATTGCCCGCGGAACGGCTTGGTCGGGACGCGACCGCACAGGGAGGTGGGATATGACGATCAGCGAATGGCCGGCCAGCGAGCGACCGCGCGAAAAACTGCTCAAGGACGGGCCGAAGATTCTGTCGGATGCCGAACTGCTCGCAATCTTCCTGCGCACAGGCATTCCCGGAAAGACCGCAGTGGACCTGGCGCGCGAGCTGCTGACGCGGTTTGGCGGACTGAGGGAATTGCTCGCGGCCCAGCGCGGGGAATTCTGCGCTGCGCCCGGGCTGGGTGACGCGAAGTACGCGCAGCTGCAGGCGGCACTCGAAATGGGGCGGCGCCACCTCGAGCAGGAGCTGCGCCGTGGCGCTGCCCTGACATCGCCGCAGGACACCCAGGACTACCTGCGCGCGTGTCTGCGCGACCGGCCATACGAGGTGTTCGGCTGTCTGTACCTGGATAATCGTCACCGGGTGCTGGCATTCGAGGAGTTATTCAAGGGCACCCTGAACGGGACCGCGGTCTATCCGCGCGAAGTGGTGCGGCGGGCGCTTGCCCGCAATGCGGCCGCGGTAATCCTTGTCCATAACCATCCCTCGGGCGTGGCCGACCCCAGCCGTGCGGACGAAGTGCTTACCCAACGGCTTAAGGAGGCGCTTTCGCTGGTGGATATCCGGGTTCTGGATCATCTGGTAATCGGCGACCGCGAGGTCGTGTCATTTTGCGACAGAGGGCTGTTGTAATGCAGGCGGCAAAATGCCTCTTTTGCGGCGGAGCGGCATTCGGACGGGTGGCCTGAAGGGGATCGTCCCGCCCCGTCGGCCGACCGGCTTCCCGGAAACCCGGGCATGGCGCTGACCCATGGCGCATCCCCGGTCATGGATTCTGCGCCATCTGGTCCAGGCGGGCGTTGCGGTCGCGACGTCCAGGGGACAGGGGCTATCCGCGCCGGCAGGAATCTGGTATAAAGTCGGGCTTTTCCCGCCAGAGCGGGATGTGTACGGAGAATCGAGTTATGCCGAAAGTCTGCCAGGTCACCGGGAAGCGCCCGATGAGGGGCAACAACGTTTCCCATGCCAACAACAAGACCAAGCGCCGTTTTCTGCCGAATCTGCACTACCGCCGCCTATGGGTGGAGAGCGAGAAGCGCTGGGTGGGTCTGCGGCTGTCAACAAAGGGGCTGCGCACCCTGGATAAGAACGGGATCGACAGCGTGTTGGCCGACATCCGCGCGCGCGGCGTCAAGGTCTAGGAGATACAGTCATGGCCAAAGCGGTACGTGAAAAGATCAAGCTGGTGTCGAGTGCCGGTACCGGCCACTACTATACGACCACCAAGAACAAACGTACGACCCCGGATAAGATGGAACTGAAGAAGTACGACCCGGTGGTGCGCAAGCACGTCGCCTACAAGGAAGCCAAGATCAAGTAACGGGCCTCGTGGCGTGACGTCTGACAGAAAGCCCGGCCTAGCGCCGGGCTTTCTGTTGTTAGAGGGGCGCGCAGCGCGCTGTCGCCGGGCCGTTCAGGATGGGCGGGCGGACATGCGTGCGATGAAAGCCGTCTTCGCCGACATTTCCAGGGAGCATGTCCATTTGTAGGCGAGGTTGAGACTCGCCGCGCAGGCGTATACGCCGTGGCCGCGAACCACCGTGATCGGATGTCGTGCGAGCGTTGCGGAAACTCGCTGCGGGGCGTCCGCAACGTACCTGTCGTAGGGTATCTGGATTACGGGCACGTGCGGAAAGTACATCTGTCCCTCGAAATCCGCCGGTTCGAAGTCGCTGCCGTCCATAGTCAGCGCCACGGTGTGCGGTCCATGACTGTGGAGAACCGCTGCCGCTTCGGAGTTGGTGCGGTAGACAGCCAGATGCAGCGGTGTATCCAGCGAGGCGCCGTCTCCAATCCGACCATCCAGATGGCATTCGACCAGATGTTCGGGGGTGAGGGTGTCGGCACAGGCCCCGGTGGGAGTAATCCAGACGCGTTCCCCGATGCGCACCGACGCG
This sequence comes from Pseudomonadota bacterium, assembly GCA_021790335.1. GTDB lineage: Bacteria > Pseudomonadota > Gammaproteobacteria > Acidiferrobacterales > UBA6901 > JAJYCY01. The sequence goes on from JAJYEE010000025.1 coordinate 10,938, forward strand.
TTGCCACTGTGAGAGTCGTTGATGCCGTACTGACGCAGCCAGCGGTAATATTGAACGAGTTCCTGTTTCAATTGCATGTCTTTGCCCCAGTGGCGCACCCATCCGGCCCGGTCCGAACCAGGCGCCGGGCATGTGCGGATTTCGTGGTGTCCAGTCCGGCAGCGGTCCCTCACCCGTGCGACCGGCGATGTGGCGCGGTGGGCGCCAGAGAACCGGCGCGTGCAAGTATACCCGGAAAATGGACAACAACGCTCCGTTGTCGTATAAGAGGCGTTGCGCAACAACGCCGGGAGTATGTACACGCAAGTTGTTTTTTGCGATAAATAGCGAGCAAACACCGAGGCATACGGGAAGGGTCGTTTGTGTACCCACTGAGTCAGCAAGTCTTGCGTACCGACGTGGCGGGCATGCCGCTCGAATGGATAGACTTTCAGGACGCGGTCCGCGTTTACCACCTGGGGCAGGTGGCCTATAGCTGCGGCGTGCCGCTTTACCGGGTTCGCGGCGGATATAATGCCATCAGTGGCCTGCGCAGTGTCATTGAGGTCAATTCGATCATCGCGACCGTCGGGGACCACGCCTACATCAAGGCGCGCGAGCATTATGTTCCTCCGCTCAGCAATCCGGCACTGTTTGCCCGCGACGCCCATCTGTGCATGTACTGCGGAGCGCAGTTCCATGCGCATGACCTTTCGCGCGATCACATCACGCCGCTCAGCAAGGGCGGAACGGATACCTGGATGAACGTGGTGACGGCATGCAAGCGCTGCAACAACCACAAAGCCGGCGCAACGCCCGAAGAGGCCGGAATGACGTTGCTCGCCGTGCCATTTACTCCGACCCACGCAGAATACGTGTACCTGCAGGGCAGGCGCGTGCTGGTCGACCAGATGGAATTTCTGCTGGCGCACTTTCCGCGCAGTAGCCCGCTGCATAAGCGCCTGTCGCGCAAGGTCTAGCCCGCCGCGCGGGCTCCGCCGGACCTGCCGGAGCGGCGAGTGCGCCACACACCGCAGGTCCATCAACCACGGCCGCTCGGCATGAGACCCGCCGGGCAACCCGGAATTTACCCGTTTTCTTCAAAGTTCTGTTACAATGGGCGTATCGGTGGATTCCGGTCTGCACCGATCCCTTCGCGGTCATCCATCCTGGCTTACCTCGAACAATTTCAACGAAATATCGGTAGCGCCTAGATCGGCTCAAGTTTTTTGGGTAGGCCCACCAGGAGCAACCAATCATCATGTCATTTTCAAATCTCGGCCTGTCGGCCGAATTATTCCGTGCCGTTTCCGAAAAGGGCTATACCGACGCCACCCCCATTCAGATGCAGGCAATCCCTGTGATACTCGAGGGACGCGACATACTTGCCGGTGCCCAGACCGGCACCGGCAAGACAGCCGCCTTCACCTTGCCGCTGCTGCAACGCCTCAGTGCCCGGCCGCAGGGCGCGCGCCGCGCGATCCGCGCGCTTATTCTGGCCCCGACGCGCGAACTTGCCGCGCAGGTGGAGGAGAGCGTGCGGACCTACGGCAGGCACCTCACTCTCAAGTCCACCGCCATCTTTGGCGGTGTCGGTATCCGTCCCCAGATCGACATGCTGCGCCGCGGCGTGGATGTTCTGGTCGCGACACCGGGACGGCTGCTCGACCACGTCGGCCAGAGGACCGTGGATCTGTCCAAGGTCGAGATCCTGGTGCTGGATGAAGCCGATCGCATGCTCGACATGGGGTTCATCCGCGACATCCGCAGGATCCTCGCGCTGCTGCCGGCAAAGCGCCAGAATCTTCTGTTCTCCGCCACCTTCGCCACTGAGATCAAGCAGCTTGCCGACGGCATCTTGAATGCGCCGACGCTGATCGAAGTGGCGCGTGAAAGCATCGCCGCGGAACTTGTTTCGCAGATAAGCCATCCGGTGGATCGCGTGCGCAAGCGTGAGTTGCTGTCACACCTCATTCAGTCGCAAAACTGGAAGCAGGTTCTGGTGTTCACGCGGACCAAGCACGGCGCCAATCGCCTGGCTGATCAGCTCGAGCAGGACGGCATCAGCGCTTCTGCGATCCATGGCAATAAGAGCCAGGGCGCGCGCACCAAAGCCCTGGCAGATTTCAAGAAAGGCGGAGTGCAGGTGCTGGTGGCAACCGACATCGCCGCGCGCGGGCTCGACATCGATCAGCTGCCGCATGTGGTGAACTTCGAATTGCCGAACGTGCCGGAGGACTACGTTCATCGTATCGGGCGTACCGGTCGCGCCGGCAAGGAAGGCCAGGCGGTTTCACTGGTGTGCGTGGATGAACGCGGGTTTCTGCGCGATATCGAGCGCCTGCTCAAACGCGAGATCCCGAAGGTAGCGATTCCCGGTTTCGAGCAGGATCCGTCGATCAAGCCCGAGCCGATCAGCCGTGGGCGCGGTCAGCGCGGCGGCGAGCAACGGCCGCAGGCTCATTCGAAGGCCCGGTATGGCAGCCAGCGCCCGCATTCACAGTCGCCAGCCCGGACTGCAGCAGAGCACCATGCCAAAGGCCATGCGCCGCGTGCCGAGGTGAACGGCAACCGGCTCGCCACAGGAGGCGCTGGTCGCCATGGTTCAGTGTCCGGTTCGCCCGGCAAGACGCACCAGCTGCCGCGACGTCCCCGTTCGACGTCAAGCAAAAGGCCCGGGTTCCGCTCCGGGTGATTGGAGCCTGATCGCCCCGGACAGAAACACGCTGCCGGCCATTGTCCGATGGTGAAAGCAATTGTGGGCATCGGCGCGCTTGAACTTTGACCGTTGAATCCGACTGGTTACGTTCGGTTCGCCACGAGTCTGCATGTACATGATTGTTTCCCGGAATTCATCCGCAGGCGCAACCCGGTCCGCGTTTTCCCCGGACAGGCAGGCCTCTGCCCATCCGGCCGCTAGACAGAACGGCGCTTTCTGCGTAGCGGCGACCGCAGCGTGCGCGGATCGGGTCTGGTGGCGCGGAATCAGGCCAGCAAACAGATGCGCCCGCGCCGGGATCGGCGCGACGCGGGATTTGAATAAGAGTCTTCGAGTGAAGACCTGCCGCCTGTGCGGCATGACGGTCCATTAAGAGTCGGATTTCTACCGGAACACTGCCTTGATCACCACCGCCAATATCACGATGCAGTTCGGGGCCAGACCCCTGTTCGAGAATATCTCGGTCAAATTCCTCAACGGCAACCGCTACGGCCTGATCGGTGCCAACGGCTGCGGCAAGTCAACGCTGATGAAGATCCTCGCCGGTGAGCTGGAACCGACCTCGGGGAGTGTTGCGGTCGATGCCAAGGAGCGTATCGGCAGGCTGCGCCAAGACCAGTTCGCTTTCGAGACTTGCACCGTACTCGACACGGTGATCATGGGCCACGCCGAACTGTGGAGTGTGAAGCAGGAGCGCGACCGCCTGTACGGCCTTTCCGAGATAAACGAAAGCGATGGCATGAAAATAGCCGATGTCGAGCACGAGTTCGCTGTGCTCGACGGCTACACCGCCGAGGCGCGCGCGGGTGAACTGCTGCTCGGTGTCGGCATTCCGCTGGAACAGCATACCGGACCGATGAGCGCCGTCGCGCCGGGCTGGAAATTGCGCGTATTGCTGGCCCAGGCCCTGTTCGCAGATCCCGACATACTGCTGCTGGACGAACCCACTAACCATCTCGACATCAACACCATCGGCTGGCTGGAGGACGTGCTCAATGCCCGTGCCAGCACCATGATCATCATTTCCCACGATCGGCGATTTCTGAACGGTGTCTGCACGCATATGGCCGATCTGGATTACGGAGAGCTGCGCATTTATCCGGGGAACTATGATGAATACATGACCGCAGCAACCCAGGCGCGCAATCAGCTGTTATCGGAGAACTCCAAGAAGAAGGCCCAGATAACCGAGCTCCAGACCTTCGTCAGCCGCTTCTCCGCCAATGCCTCCAAGGCCAAGCAGGCCACTTCGCGCGCGCGGCAGATCGAGAAGATCGAGCTGACCGAAGTGAAGCCATCGAGCCGGCAGAATCCGTTTCTGCGTTTCGATCAATCCAAGCGGCTGTATCGGCTAGCGCTGGAGGTGACGAAGCTGGGCCAAGGCTATGGCGCGGTGCCGCTGTTCAAGGGACTCAGTCTGTCGGTCGAGGCCGGAGATCGTATCGCCGTGATCGGCCCGAACGGCATTGGCAAGACCACACTGCTGCGTACCCTGATCGGAGAACTCGCTCCCGCGAGTGGTGTGATTCGCTGGTCGGAGAATGCCAACATCGGTTACTACGCGCAGGATCACGCCGGTGACTTTGCGGTGGAAATGCCGCTTCTCGACTGGATGAGCCAATGGAAAAATCCCGACGACGACGAGCAGGCGATTCGCGCTGTTTTAGGGCGGCTTCTGTTTTCGCAGGATGAAGTCAGAAAGTCTACGAAGGCGCTGTCCGGCGGAGAGCAAGGGCGGATGCTGTTTGGCAGGCTGATGCTGCAGCAGCCGAATGTTTTGGTCATGGATGAGCCGACCAATCATCTGGACATGGAATCCATCGAGTCGCTCAACACCGCGCTGGAGCAATATGCCGGCACGTTGATATTCGTCAGTCATGACCGTGAATTCGTTTCGTCCCTCGCTACGCGCATCATCGAGATGACCCCGCAGGGCATTGTGAACTTCGGCGGCAGCTATGACGACTATCTGCGCAGCCAGCAGGAGCAGGCGGCTCGGGCATCGGGCCGGTTGCGCAAGGCGCGCGTAGACTGATCCGGTCTGCGGCGCTTGTACGGCCAAGTTCCGCGCAAGCGCGGGCGGTAGCCCTTGCCGCTGCGCCTGTCCCGATCATGGTGGATGCCCGTTCCCGGACGACGGCAACCAGCCCTGGGGGATTGCGGCGGCTAGTTGCCGGCGAGAGTATCCGGTGGGGTCATTGGTTGTTGCGCTGCGGTTCCGGGCAGTGTATCGCGTAGCCCTGCGCATAATCGATCCCGATCGCAGTCAAGCAGTCGCGAATTTGTGTGTTTTCGACATGCTCGGCGATCGTTTGCACACCCATTTCACGTGCAACATAGGCAATGGATTCGATGATGCGATAGTCCAGAGAGGACTGCGCCACTTCCCGCACGAGGTTTCCGTCAATTTTTATGAAGTCGATTGGCAAAGCCTTCAGGTAGGAAAACGATGAGATACCGCTTCCGAAATCATCAAGCGCAAAGCGAAAGCCGAGTTTCCTGAATTCGGTCATGAACCGGCTGGCGCGCTCCAGATCATTGACAGCCACGCTTTCGGTGATTTCGAAGCAGACTGCGTGCGGTGGCACATCGTGCTCGCGAATCTGGTGCTGCAGAAATTCGTAGAACGAGTCATCGTTGAGGCTGGCGCCGGACAGGTTTATGGCAGTGAATTCGTTCACCCCATCGCGTCGTTCCGACAGTCTCCATTGTGGGCCCTTGGCGGCGAATACCTGACGGATAACCCAGCGATCTATGGCTGTCATCATGTTGTACTTGATGGCGGCTGTCATGAATTTTGTCGGTGTCACGATTTGACCGGTCGCGTCGACCATGCGCAGCAAAATCTCGCGGTGGGTAATGTTCTCGGCCATTTGCACGGTAGGAACGATCTTCTGGAAGTACAGACGGAAGCGATCCTGGTCGAACGCCCGGGTGATGGCCGAAACCCAATCCATTTCAGATCGTATCCGCGTAAAATGCCCGCCGTCGGCATAGCTGATTACCTGGTTGCGTCCGCTTTCCTTTGCCGCGTAGCAGGCGGCGTCTGCCTGCATGAGTACCGACAGACTGTCATTTGCGGTCTTGCCGATTTCCGTCACGCCGATACTGGCCGCCAGTTCAAACGCGCGATCCTGCCAGACGAACCGTGCGGTGGAAAACGCCAGTTGCATATTGCGGGTTATTTCCATGGCTTCCGGCAGACCGCAATCGTTCAGCAAAACGGCAAACTCGTCGCCTCCGAGCCGGTAGACGGTATCGTTGTGACGCACGCTGCTTTTGAGCAGCATCGTTGCCCTCTGCAACAGTTCGTCGCCCGCGGAATGTCCGCAGGTGTCATTGATCAATTTGAACTGATCTAGGTCCAGACATATCAGTACATGTTTGCGGCCGTCCACGACGGCGGATTGCACCATCTGATCGAGTTGTCTCATAAAGCTGCGGCGATTCAGAAGACCGGTAAGGTCATCGCGCAAGGCCTGCTGTTCGAGGCGCAGCTGAACGAGCTTCTGCTCGCTGATATCCCGGACCACGGCGATAACCATATCGCCACTTCCCACGGCAACCCGGTTCATGCTGATTTCGACCCAGCGTGGCCGGCCGTTGGGCGGATGAATGGGGCATTCGAAGCGCGCTCCCTTTCCGGCGAGGGCCTGCTGAAAGTGAACGTCGAAAATTTTCTGGGAGGATTCCGGCCCGAGAAAATCTGTAATGGGCACACGCTGGTTGTGTGCAGTCAATCTGGCCTCGCTTTCGCCGAGCCACTCAGCCATAGTGCGGTTGGCAACGAGGAATTTGCGCTCATCGCACAGGACAAAGATGCCATCGTTGGCGCTGTCCAGATAGGCGCGCATGAGTCCGAGATAGAACTCCGCATCCTGGGCCGCCTTGATGTGGACGCCCGCGTTGGCTTGCGTGCCGGCAGGTTCGGTCATGCGGGTGAACGGTGCAAATGGTTCGCCGCATGCCAAGCGGCTGAAACGGTGGGTGAGACAGAACCGGTCACACGATGGGCGTGCACGCTGTCAGAACCCCGTCCTCGCCGGGCCACCGGGCAGGGCGCGGGAAGCCAGTGCGATCGGTTCGATTGGTTGACGCATTCCGGCGCCCGCGGTTTCGCGGTGCCGGCCGCAGCGCCGGGTTTCACGTTCGGGCCTTCGTGAGGGCGCTTGGTCCTTTGAGAAATCCCTGGAGTCACTGCATTGCCATTTTCTTTGTGTCTGAATTTTAACGATGCAAGGAATATGCCGGAATATGGGCCGATCAGCCCGGGCCACGAAGTCTTCGTGGGGCAAGGAGTTTGGATCCTGGACGGGCAGGATCTGGCTGGAATCTCCCGGCCTGAAGGGCCCGGTGACGGCACCGCCTTGCTGCAGCCCGATCGTGCGGGAGGGGGCGTTCGGGAAATTGGCGCCGATAGGAGCGTCGGCGGGGGGGGCGGGTTTCCGCAACGCAACGCGAGCCTGCCCTGGCTGTTGGACGGGAAACGAGGGGAAGGGGTGGTCCGTCGTGCCCGGGTGCATCGTGCAGGTGTCAGATCCGGTGAGCGACCAAATCAGATGCCCGATCACCGGCCGCACGACCCGCGTGCAACAGATCGGCCCGACTCAAATCCTTGATACAGCTAAAACCGTGGGTGACATCAGGCACACACTGTAACCGAAACCCGATCAGGCCGGTCCTCAATCATGGGCGCGCGGCAGCCATTGCGGCCACATTGCCGGGGTTGTCGTGACGCATGCTCGAACTGCCATGGTACCGCTTTACAGGACCGCAAGCCCGTGGGTGCCGCCGGTGACGGCGGCCAACCTGCCGGCAGATCGTGCCGCGGCCGCCAGCTTAATTCGATATTACCCGATACGCCTCGGGCGACGAATGAGCCGTCGTGGCGGACAGCCTACGCGGTGGCCCGCGAAAGCGTGCAACTGCGAAGCTTCCGCGCAAATGCACGTAGCGACTGGATCCGCGTCTCCTCCGCCTCGCGACACCAGTCCTGCAGCGCGTGCAGCAGATACTCCTGGGTTGCTGCCGAGCGATGCCAGATGTCCTGCAGTTTCTGCTTCATCGTATACACGGTGCGCAAGGACTGGTAGCGCGCGAGCGCGCGCTGCAGCCGCTCATTGCTTCTCGGGTCAAGCAGACGCGCTTCCCGAACCATCAGGCGGCGCGCCCGCTTCAGCAGGGTCCATGACTCGCGGTCCGCGGGGTCGGCCCTCCTGAGTTCTTCGCGGTGCACAGCACGCATGACCTCGCGTGCAAACTGTGCCATCACGTTGAAGCGGTTGGCGATAACCGCCTTGACCGTATCCAGGTCGACGTTATCCTTGTTGGTATCGAATTCCAGCGCTGGGGGGATCTTGCGGACATGCGCGAGACCTATTGCCTGCATCAGGCGGATGTACATCCAGCCGATATCGAACTCCCACCACTTCGATGACAGCTTGGCCGAACTCGCGAAGGTGTGGTGGTTGTTATGCAGTTCCTCCCCGCCGATGAGGATGCCCCAGGGAACGATGTTCCTGCTGGCGTCGCGCACCTCGAAATTGCGGTAGCCCCAGAAATGTCCGATGCCGTTGATGACGCCGGCTGCCCAGAATGGTATCCAGGCTACCTGGACCAGCCAGATGAGCAAGCCTGCAGCGACGCCGAACAGCAGCATGTTGATGGCGAGCATGACGAAGGGTCCGAGATCGTGGCATTTCGAGTAGATCTGCCGCTCCAGCCAGTCGTCGGGCGTTCCGTGACCGTACCGCTTTATAGTCTCCGCATTCCGCGCTTCCCGGTGGTACAGTACGACACCCAGCCAAAGAACCTTGTGAATGCCATGTTGCTGCGGGCTGTGCGGGTCATCGGCAGTCTCCACTTTCGCGTGGTGTTTGCGGTGGATTGCGGTCCACTCCTTCGTCACCATGCTGGTCGTCAGCCACAGCCAGAAGCGGAAAAAGTGACTCGCAATGGGGTGCAAATCAAGGGCGCGATGCGCCTGATGGCGGTGGAGAAAGATGGTGACACTCGCAATGGTGATATGTGTCAGGACCAGGGCGACAATGGCGTAGCCCCACCAGGGTAACACGATCAATCCTTGGAACATGGCACGATACTCCGGGGCGAAATGGGGATTACTGCTATGCAGGGATGCGGACGCATCCGGATTCTTTTGCAGCATAGCGCAAAAGCCGGGACGGCCGGCATGGCTAATGCTGCAGTTAAATCGGTTAGATGCGATGATTATACCGATTAATGCTGTTCCCGTCGATGGGAATCCACTGGCATCCCCTGCGACGCTGTTCTTCGTCCTGACCACGGCCGCAGTGAAGTGATCGCTGTGGCCTGCGAATTTCCGGATGGTCCGATGACAGGCGGCATGAGCCCAGGTGTGAACAGGCGGATGCCGGTATTGCCAGTCTGGTTGGGCGGCAGGATATGTCCGGTACTTGAACTGATCGATTGTCCGTCCGCAGCTGAAGCCCACGAGATAGACCTCGCTTGCATCTGCTGCACATGCGGACGGTCGAGAAGGATCCGGCCAGCCTCGCTCAGGGCCCGAAAAGCATCTTCGATGCGGCCCGTAAAGATCGCCCTGCGTGGTGTTTCGACACCCAGGCCGCTGTCTGTCTAGGCGTCGTACGGTTCGGTGATCCGGGCGGCGACGGGTCGTGGGCTGTAGCGGTTTCACCACGATTTAACGGGCCCGACATAATCCGGAAACCTAGGAATCCTAGGCTTCTTGCGCCAGGCTCCCCGCCGGGGAGCGATCCGCACAAGGAGCATCGCGATGGACATCCAAACCAGAAAGTGGGCCCAGATAGCCGCGGTCAGCGCGGCAATCGCGGGCCTGTTGAACATGCAGCTGCTGTACGCCGGTGACTACGATCGCAACGACAACGCCACAACCACCCCGATCAAGCACGTGATCCTGATCATCGGCGAGAACCGCAGCTTCGATCACGTCTTCGGTACCTTCAAGCCCAACCCTGGCCAGACCGTATGGAATCTCCTCTCCGAGGGCATCGTCAACGCCGATGGCACGCCCGGACCGAATTTCGCCCGCGCCAGGCAATGGCAGGCGAGTGATACCGGCAGCTATTCCATTCACCCGCCGAAGAGCGCCCCCTACGGCGTGCTGCCGCGAATCAGCCTCGACGGCACACCGGCGCAGGCGCCCTTCGCCTCGGCCAGTGCGGCCGAGGCCGTGGAGCCCGCGCTGCCGTCCGACGCCTATGGCCTGCTGACCATCGGCGGCAGCGGGCTGGCGTCCGGGACGCTGGTCGACCCCAGGTTTCCGGCCGGTCTCGCGAACGGCCCCTATGACATTACCCGCTATCTGTCCTACAACGACTATACGGCAAGCCCGGTGCACCGCTTCTTCCAGATGTGGCAGCAGACCGACTGCGATATTTCCCGCGCGAGCGCGCGCAACCCGAGCGGCTGCCAGAACGACCTTTTCCCCTGGGTCGAGGCGACAGTCGGCGCCGGCAGCAACGGCCGCCCGCAACCGGCTGGCTACGGCGAGGACGGGCACCACGAAGGCGCCATCGCCATGGGCTTTTACAATATGCAGGCCGGGGATGTGCGCTACTTCGATAAGCTCGCCCACAAATACGCCCTGAGCGACAACTACCATCAGGCGGTGATGGGCGGCACCGGTGCGAACCACATTGCCATCGGCTACGGCACCGCAATTTATTACGCTGGTGCGAACGGCCAGCCCGCCGTGCCCCCGGCCAACCAGATCGAGAATCCGGCGGCACAGCCGGGTACCAACAACTTCTACGTGCAGGACGGCTACGGCGGGGGATCGTATGTCGATTGTTCCGACGATACCCAGCCCGGCGTCAGTTCGATCAACGGCTACCTGCACACGCTGCCGTATCCCGTGTTCCGCAACGGCGACTGCCGGCGCGGCGCTTATTATCTCGTCAACAACTACGCTCCAGGATATCTCGGCACCGGCGCCCCGGCGCCGCTCGGGGCGACGCAGTTCACGGTGCCCCCGAGCCGCCAGCCGAACCTCGGCCTGCTGCTCTCGCGGCATCACATCCCCTGGGGTTACTACGGTGAGGGCTGGAACGGCGGCACGGAGGGCGGGGAGAACGGCAGCTACTGCAACATCTGCGACCCGTTTCTCTACTCGACGCAGATCATGACCAACCCGAAGCTGCGGGCGAACCTGCACGGCATCCGCGACCTTTATGCCGCAATCCGGGGCGGCACGCTGCCGGCGGTATCGATCGTCAAGCCCGATGGCTACCTCGATGGCCATCCGGCTTCTTCGAAGTTCGAGCTGTTCGAGGCCTTCAGCCGCAAGATCATCGATATGGTCAAGGCCAATCCTGCGCTGTGGAAAGATACGGCCATCATGATCACCGTCGATGAGGGTGGCGGGTACTACGACTCCGGCTACATCCAGCCGATCGACTTCTTCGGTGACGGCACGCGCATTCCGCTGCTCGTCGTGTCGCGCTATTCACGCGGTGTTGGCGTGGTCCACACCTATGCCGATCACGTCTCGTTCGACAAGTTCGTGGAGGCCAACTGGGAGTTGCCGACGATCTCGGCACGCAGCCGCGACAACCTGCCGGACCCCGTCACCACCCGGGGCAACCCCTATGTGCCGATCAACAGCCCGGCGATCGGCGATCTTATGACCATGTTCCATTTCGATCGCAACTGACCCGTTCGGAGCGGGTCCAGCCATTCGCGGCGGCATGGCCACATGCCGCCGCGACTTTTTGCGGAGGGCCGCAGTAGTGGCTGCGAAATCTCGAGGCCCCCTGCCGCCTCGAGGATCCGCGCCCATCGAACAGCTGTGTCACGGGCGCAGAACGGCGCCGGCGAAGCCAAATCGGTTCGATGAAAGCGCCCACCCGGCACCGCTTCGCCGTTGGAGGCGTCGCGACATCGGCGCTATGATAAACGGATTGTCCTGCTGGACGCATGGGAGGCGAGGGATGGGTCCGCCGCTGACACCGCTTCTGACGACCGATGTGGTCATCGAGCTTGTGGACCGCGATGCGCGCCCTGTGGTGCTCATTGAGCGAAAGAATCCGCCATTCGGCTGGGCCTTGCCTGGCGGGTTCGTCGACCGCGGCGAGGGCGTGGAGTCAGCCGCGGTCCGTGAAGCGCTGGAGGAAACCGGTCTGACCGTCCGCCTTACGCGGCTGCTGGGGTGTTATTCGGACCCGGCGCGTGATCCCCGCGGCCATACCGTCTCGATCGTGTACGTCGGCGAAGCGCGCGGTGAACCGGTGGCGCAGGACGATGCCGCCGCCTTTGGCCTGTTTGTTCCGCCCAATTTCCCCCCGGTTCTGGCATTCGATCATGCCCGGATCCTGAGCGACTACCTGGCGTATCGTCTGCGCGGCGCGATTCCGCTGCCGCATCCGTGAACCCCGGGCTGTGACGCGAACGGGATAGATTCTGCTCCACGCTGGTCATCCGGATCCGCCGGATTGGTTGCGGCGCAGGAAGTGGTGCGGCCGCCAGGCTGGTTTGCCCGGGTCGCCCAGGCGGCGGCGAAAAAAAAGCCCGCACATGCGGGCTGGAAGAGAGGAGAAGTTGCACGGATCAGGGCTAGGCGTGGTGGAGCCTGGCGATCCGTGCCACCCTGTTCGGAACGATGTTGGATTCCGAGACGCCGTTCGGTTCGCCGGAAGCGATGTTGCATGCGCCGATCCGGCCGGCATACTCCGTCTTGAGCCATTTCTGCATCGGACATCGGCCCTCACACACTTGCCGGCCGAATGCCCGCTCCCTCCGGCGGCGGTTTTCCTGGTGCAGACAGGCTGTCCCGCGCCGGCAGATCAAACCTGAATGTAAATCCATCCCCTCTGTTGCAGGCGGATTATTTGCGCCACGCCCGAATCGATCACGGTGGTGCCGGGCAGCAGTTTGGTCGAGATGCCCTCGCCGCCGAAGCGGTCCAGCGTATTCAAGCAGGCCGCGAACTGAAGATTTTTGTACTTCTTCAGCATCGACCTGATGCGCGCGGGGTAGGGCGAGCGGCCGGCAAGAAGCAGGTTAAGCCCATCACCGTTGGTGATGACCTCCACACGCGCCTTCTGATGCTTGCGCTGGTAAAGATTGAGCAGATTCTGGGTTTCATCCAGCACTTCTTTCATGTGTGCCGGATTGCCGCTGTTCAGGTGAAAGAGGACCTTGATTACCTGACCGCCGGGCGTCGCCGCGCTCGCTATCTGCTTCGCGGAGGCAGGATTTCCCTCCATTCCCGCCGGTGCCGTCAGTGCCACGGCGGTGCTGCCCGCAGTCAGGCCGAAGCTGCCGCTATCCTGCTGCAAGCTGCCCGCCAGCGCCAGAATGCCCAGGATTGCCCCCGCGCTGGCGCCCAACTTGTGCCGTAGCGGGGTAGGGCGATTGGTCTTGGGTGGCGCACCGGTCGGAGCCTCCGGAGGGTTTTTGTACGCCATTTGCACGAGATCCCGTACCTTGCGCAGTTCGCACACCCGGCGGTTTATCGCCTCGTCTTTGCCGGTCACGCTGTACATGCGGCTCTTTTCATCGAGCGCCAGCTGATCGTCGACGAACGCGTTCAGGTATTCATCGGAAAACGTTCCTTCATCCCTCATTTTATTCTCCTTATGTTGGCTTCCTGCCGGACTGCGGCCGTCTTGGACGCTTCCTGGTTTCCGAACTCGGTAGCGAGCAGGCGCAGCATGGCGTTGCGCGCGCGGCATAGGCGGCTCATGACGGTTCCGATGGGAATGTCCAATACTTTGGCGACTTCGACGTAGGAGAAGCCTTCGAGATCAACGAGCGTGATAACCTGACGCTGTCCTTCCGGAAGCCGCGCGATGGTCGCGCGCACCTTGCGGACGATTTCCAGCTGGTTGTTCTCGGTTTCGGGGGTGGAGTCGTGCGGCAACTCCATTTCGTCGATATCGTCCATCTCCCGATGGCGCCGGAAGTGATCCCGGTAGCAGTTGGTCAGGATGCTGAAAAGCCAGGCGTCACGCGCTTTCGGATCGCGTAGCTGCGCAGATTTTTGCATTGCCTTGGTCAGGGTCTCTTGCACCAGATCATCCGCCAGCGCGCGATTGTGACACCACGCATAAGCCATGCGGTAGAGACGGGCTCGGCTCTGTTCCAGCGCGTCTTCAACACCCTTGGTCTGGCCGAATAATTTGAGAAAGTCCATTCGTTTTGCTCGAGGTTGTTAACCGTAAAGGACGACACTAGCCATTATTTTATTCCAATTCTGGACGATGCCGGAAGCGCAAGCACACATTCCAAATCATATGCCTGTAGCGTAACGGATCCGCATGGAAGCAGTCTGCCCATCGTCGTGTGCAACGATTTTGATGGGAATGTTGTGCCGGTCCCGTGCAAGCCAGGCGGTGAACTCCTTGCCGTGCCCGTGGCGCGTCTGCTCTGCCCAGTAGACCACCGTGGTGCGCAGTCTTCCCAGGGCGCTGTCGAGGGTCTCGGTCCGCAGGTACTTATATTTGTAGATGATAATCTGGCTGCCGGTAGTGATGTGCAGTTCCCGGAACGCCGACGTCGATGGCGGATGCAGCATGAGTTCAAAGATGACGGTGTTTTCATCCTGCGTACCGGTCGGCAGTGCCTCGCTGCGGTGATCGGCGTAGACGATCCGCGCCTTGTCCCAGTCGAACTTGGCCTCTTTGCGACGGGCATCCGCGGACCCGACCCGGTACTTGAGGTATTCGAGCGGATACACCTGGTCGTGGACGACCCGGAAGCGGCCTTGCTCGAACCATTGAAGATGTGTGAACAGCCGCGCGGCGCCGGTCGGGAAAGAGTGCAATGTATAATGGTAAGTGTTGTCCGCGCGCCGATCCAGTGTGCGCGTGCTGATGCCGATTGGAATGGGACCGTAGTACACCCGGTAGCTGAGTACCATATGGTCGGGGAATGGAGCGGTGCGCGGGACCTGCGCCGTCGCGTTGACGGCAACGACCGTAAAGGCCGCGAGAAGGATGCGGGCCAGCGCCGAGGTGTTCAAGGGGCGGTTCCTTCCGGCGGCCGTCCGGCGGCCGGGTTCTGGGATTCCGTATTCCCGGGAACCTGATTTTCGCACGGCCGGCCATCCAGCAGGGCGAGGCCACCGGCCATCGACAGGCGGCCCTGCGCGTACCAGCGTATCGCCTCGGGCAGGATCCGGTGTTCTTCCTCGAGCACGCGTGCGGCCAGTGTCTGCGGCGAGTCGTCGGGGCGCACCGCCACCGGAGCCTGGACGATCACCGGTCCGCCGTCGACATCGGCCGTCACGAAGTGGACGCTTGCCCCGTGGTAGCGTACCCCGGCTTTCAGCGCGCGCTCGTGCGTATTGAGCCCCCTGAACTGCGGCAGCAAGGACGGATGAATATTGATCAGGCGACCCGAATAGTGGCGGACAAAGTCGGGTCCGAGGATGAGCATGAAGCCCGCCAGCACCACGAGTTCGGGGCCGTAGGAATCAATCTGCTGCATGAGCGCCTGTTCGAACTCGGCGCGCGTGGAGAAAGTTCCGGGGTCCACGATGACTCCCGTCAGACCGGCGCGACCGGCACGCTCCAGGCCCTCGGTACCGGGACGGCTGCTGATGACGGCGCGGATGTCCACCGGCAGGTCACCGCGCCTGCAATGATCGATGATGGCCTGGAGATTTGAGCCGCGTCCCGATATCAGAACTACGACAGGGAGATTCACGGTCATTCCGCGATGACGAGTTCGCTTTCGCCGCCGTGGGCTTCGACATGACCGATGACGAAGGCCTTTTCGCCCCCATCATCGAGAATGCGCACAGCCTCGCGGGCGTCGGCTGCGGAAACGACCGCTACCATTCCCACGCCGCAGTTGAATGCGCGGTACATTTCCTCGTTCGCGACGTTGCCCCCCTCCTGCAGCCAGTCGAAGATGGCCGGCCGCCTCCAGGCGCGGCTGTCGATCACCGCGCGGGTACCCGCCGGCAGCACCCGCGGGACGTTTCCTGGCAAGCCGCCGCCGGTGATGTGCGCAAGAGCATGAACCGGCAGGCTGCCAATCAGTCGCAGCAGCGGTTTGACGTAGATGCGCGTCGGGGCGAGCAACGCATCGGCAAGACTGCCGTCCGCGAACAGATCGCTCAGGTGGCTATTGCGTTCCTGCATGATCCTGCGGATCAGGGAATAGCCATTGGAATGGGGGCCGCTCGAAGCGATGCCGATGAGGGTGTCGCCTGGCTTGATCGAGGTGCCGTCGATGATCCGGGATTTCTCCACCACGCCCACGCAAAAGCCGGCGAGATCATAATCGCCGTCGGCGTACATTCCCGGCATTTCAGCGGTTTCTCCGCCCACCAGCGCGGCGCCGGCCTGTCTGCAGCCCTCGCCGATGCCCGCGATTACATCCCGCGCCACCGCCAGGTCGAGCTTGCCGGTCGCAAAGTAGTCGAGGAAGAACAACGGCTCGGCCCCCTGCACGACGATATCGTTGGCGCACATCGCCACGAGGTCGATACCAATGGTGTCGTGCCGGCCACACTCGATTGCAAGTTTGAGCTTGGTGCCGACGCCGTCCGTGCCGGAAACGAGCACCGGCTCGCGATACTGGCCTGGCGGAATCTGGAACAGGGCGCCGAACCCGCCCAGTCCCGCCAGCACACCGGCGCGCCGGGTGCTGTTTGCAACCGGTTTGATGGCCTCGACCAGGGCGTCGCCCGCTTCGATGTCGACCCCCGCGTCGCGGTAGGTCAGAGATGTGTTTTGCGGCTTGTTCACGGAAGCCTCCAGGGCACGGACGGCAATGGTAGGCTGCCGGGGGCACGGCTGCAAACCTTGACTTCCCTGCATGGCTTCGCATAGCGTGGGTGGCGGGCGCGCAGGCGTGGACTATGCGCATGTGGCCGGTGCTTGCCGGACAGTGCGCCGGCACATGCGGTTCCCGACGGGTACCTGAAGCTGGTTTCCAAATCTATATGAATCTGTCGCAGTTGCCCAATGCCATCACCCTGTCGCGGATAGCGCTGGTGCCGGTACTGATCCTGGCGATCAAGAGCCGTCATTTCGGGACCGCACTGGTGATCTTCCTCTTCGCAGGGGTTTCCGATGCGCTCGACGGATTTCTGGCGAAGCGCTTCAACCTGACCAGCCGGCTCGGTGCGATCCTGGACCCTGCGGCGGATAAGATCCTGCTGGTCAGCGCGTATGTCATGCTCACCGTGCTCGAGTACATTCCGTTCTGGCTCATGCTCGGTGTGGCGTTTCGCGATCTGCTGATCGTCGGCGGCTATCTTGTCTATACCTCGCTGTATGGGCCGGTAACCATGCGACCCAGCCATCTCAGCAAGCTCAACACGCTAATGCAGATCTCCCTGATCTGCGTCATCCTCGCGCAACAGGCCATGCATCTGGCACTTGCCGGGATCGATCACTTTCTCGACTATGCCGTGCTTGCCACAACGGTCGCGAGTGGTTTGCACTACTTGTGGACCTGGGGGGTCATGAAGGATATTGCCGCGGCCAAGACCCCATCGGCGCCGGCGCGCGCGGCGGACGAGCGGCCGGAGCGCGATCCGCGATGATCGGGACGCAGCGCTCCTGGGTCTGGTGGCTATTGGGCGCAACGGCCGTGGGAATGCTGCTGCGCCTGCTCGGTCCGGTACTGACGCCATTCCTGTTATCTGCCCTCCTGGCCTATGTTGCCAGCCCGCTGGTGGCACGGCTCGAGCGCAGGCATGTGCCGCGCGTCCTCGGAGTGATCCTGGTGTTTGCGCTGTTCATCCTGGTTCTGGTCGGTCTGATCGGAGGACTTATTCCGGTGCTTCAGGACCAGCTGACCGTCTTCGCTGCCAAACTGCCCGGCTATCTGGTCGTGATCCAGAACCGGTGGCTACCGTGGATCAGCCGGGTCACGGGTGGCCCGGCGCACATGGACATGAATGCCCTGAGGAATGAGCTCGTCCGGCACTGGCGTGATTTGGGCAGCGTAGCGGGGCAGTTTCTGGGCTATGCGAGCCGTTCCGGCGCGCGCCTTGCCAGCTGGATTCTGGACCTTGTGCTGGTTCCGGTCGTGACGTTCTATCTGTTGCGTGACTGGGACCGTATTCTTGCGCGGGTACCGGCGCTTCTTCCCCGGGCCAGCCGCGATACGATAACAGCGATCGCGCGCGAGACCGACAGGGTTCTCGCGGCCCTGCTGCGTGGCCAGCTGTCTGTCATGCTGGTGCTGGCGCTGGTGTATTCGCTCGGGCTGTGGCTGGTCGGCGTCGAGCTGGCGCTGCCGATCGGGCTGCTGGCAGGTATCGCGAGCTTTGTTCCCTATCTCGGGTTCATCACGGGTCTCGTGACCGCCGGGGTGGCGGCGTGGTTGCAGTTCCAGGACGTTTCCGTGCTGCTCTGGGTCGGCGTGGTATTCGCCATCGGACAGACGCTGGAGAGCACGGTGCTGACCCCCCATCTGGTCGGTGGACGCATCGGCCTGCATCCGGTCGCGGTGATTTTTGCCATCATGGCGGGCGGGCAGCTTTTCGGCTTCATGGGCGTGCTTCTGGCGCTGCCCGGGGCTGCCATCCTGGCGGTGGCGGGGCGCCATTTTCAGGCGCATTCCGGCGTGTCTGGTCCGGCTTCCGGACCGGCGGGGCAGCAGTGAGCGGCACGTCGCGCAGCGGCCGGCAGCTTGCCCTCGATGTGCGGCTGCGTGACGGATCGTCGTTCGGCAATTTCTACGATCTCCGAAATCGCGAAGCGCTGACCCGCATCAAAGCGGCGGCCCAGCGGGTGGCTGCGACGGCGGCACACGGCGGCCCGGCGGAATTCGATCAGATCTTTCTGTGGGGGGAATCCGGCTGTGGCAAGACCCACCTGCTGGAGGCGGCCGCGCGCCTGGTGCAGGAGCAGGGCCTCGCACCGGCATATGTCCCGCTGCAAATGAGTGCGACATTTCCGCCGCATGTCCTCGAGGACCTAAACTCCTCGGCGCTCGTCTGCCTCGACGATATCCAGGCGGTCGCCGGCAACCGCCAATGGGAGACCGCATTGCTGCACCTGCATGAGCGCACACGTGCTTCCGCAGGCCTGCTGCTCGTGACTGCGACCGTCAGTCCGGCGCATCTTGGAGCGGTTCTGCCGGATCTTGCAACGCGTCTGTGTGCGGGTTTGGTGTACCAGATGCACGCCCTGACCGATGATGACAAGCTCGCGGCGCTGCGTCTGCGGGCGGCTAACCGCGGCCTGGATATGGGTGAGGAGGTGGCACGCTATGTTCTTTCGCGTTATCCGCGTGATCCGCAGGCATTGTTCCAGCTGCTCGATCGCATCGACCAGGCGTCGTTGGCGGCCCAGCGGCGCCTGACGATTCCGTTCCTGCGCGTTCTGCAGGAGGAGCATTGCGCATAGCAGCGCACAAGCCGCTGTGGCGCTAGCCGGCGGACTCGTTCAACAACTCGATTGCACGGAAGCGCGCAAAGAACGGTGCGCTCAGGATGAAGACCGTGGACAGCGCGGTTTCGGTTGCCGCACAGGTGAAAGTATCGTGGAACGAAAGCGGCTGTGAGTGATAGGTGTAGGTGAGCACCACGCCCTCGGTGAAATACAGGAGCACAAGCAGACTCGCCCAGGCATAGGTGTACGGCTTGCCGTGCAGCAGACCAAAGAGCGGCAGCAGCAGGGGCACGGACTTGATGATGAGCCACAGCTCCGGAGATGCGCCGGCGGTAGGCGCCAGCCAGCCCTCCCACAGTACCGACAGAGCGGTCAGCGCGATGTAGCTTCCGACGGAAAGGAAGTACAGCGCGCGCGTGCGCCGCGACAGCGGTACATGCCGCTCAGCGTGTCTTTTCATGGACGGCGAGCCTTTGGGCGATGGTGGCAAGGCGTGTTCCCAGCGCCTGGCAAAGATGCTTCTCTTCGGCCGACAAAGGCCGGTCATTGCCGTCGCCGGCTACATGGCTCGCTCCGTACGGCGTACCGCCGGTTGCGGTCTTGCTCAGGGCTTCTTCGCTGTAGGGCAGGCCCACGATCAGCATGCCATGGTGCATCAGCGGCAGCATCATGGACAACAGCGTAGTCTCCTGCCCCCCATGCAGCGTTGCCGTCGAGGTAAAAATTGCCGCCGGTTTGCCGATCAGTGTTCCCGCCAGCCACAGCTGCCCGGTACCGTCGAGGAAATGTTTCATGGGTGCCGCCATGTTTCCGAAGCGTGTCGGGCTTCCGAGTGCCAGACCCGCGCACTCCCGCAGATCCTCAAGCGTCGCGTAGGGAGCGCCGGCATCCGGGATGCTGCGGGCGTCAGGGTCGTAGGTCGGTCCGACCGGCGGAACCGTGCGGATGCGGGCCTGTGTTCCGTCGACTTTTTCGATTCCGCGGGCAAGCTGTTGCGCCATCTCCTCGACCGCTCCGTAACGGCTGTAATACAGGACAAGAATTTCCGTCATGGACAGAGCACTCCGGCACGTTCGCTTGGCCTTGCCTGCATCCGGCCGAGTGGGCTGCCGCCGGACGCGTACCCTAAACGCCGCGTGCCGGACCGAAATATACCGCCCCGGTGGATTGGCACGGCCCGATCGGGCACCGGGCCGGGTACGGTTCCGGGTGTAACCACCCGTGCCTGCCGCCGCTGGGATGCGCGGAGGTATCCGACCTGGTTCCGCTTCCGCTGTGCGCCCCGCGCCGTCAATTCCGCGCCGCCGTTCCCGGCGGACGCGCATTGCGTGCGCCGGGCAATACACATTCCAGATTGATTGGATCCCAAACGTTGTCGCATGCCCGCTCACAATGCCTGTCAATGATTCCCGGCCAGTCGTCCAGGATGACGGAATTCTAGCGGTATCTTCTTGACATTGCAGTAAGCGGAATGCTAACTTTTTAGTAGACCGATCCCATTGCAATAACAACACTAACCCGTTCCGGAGATACACCAAAATGAGTAACAAGCTGGTGGGAGGCGTGAAAGCCTCTCTGTTTGTGGCGATGGCCGTGGCCTTAGGTGCATGCGCGACGACACCGAAGCAGGAGACGGCACCTCCGGCGCAGACACCGGCAGCGAGTGCTCCGGCCGCTCAGCCCCCGTCCTCTGAGGGTCAGGCTGCTTCCACGACTCCCGAAGTCATTTCGAGCTACGAAGTTAACCGTGGCGACTGTCTGTGGACGATCGCTGGCCAGAGCCAGATCTACGGCAACCCGTACGAATGGCCTCTCATCTATAAAGCGAACAGCGCCGAGATCAAACACGGTCCGGACCTGATCTTCCCGGGCCAGAAGTTCAGCATCGAGCGCGGCGCATCGAGCAGTCAGGTGGATCGCGCGATGCACTATGCCAAGACTCGCGGTGCTTGGAAGCTGGGTGTGGAAGGATCTGCCGACCGGGCCTATCTGGGCGGTGAGTGAGCCGCGTCTGCGAAGATGCTTCTCTGCAGTTTGGCAAGCGAAAAAGGACCCTGCGGGGTCCTTTTTTTTGGTGTGCCCGGCAGCACGCACCTAATTTTAGAGGTGAAAGGGCTCTGTTTGCCCCGGCAACGAGAAGAATTAGCCCAACGGCAAGCGTGTCGCGGGCGACTGCGAATCCGGAGGTAGCCGAAGCCAGAGCGTTGTCCTGACGAACAGGAAGCGGATAGGAGGCGGCACGACCGGGCCAGGCGGTATCCAGAATCAGTCCAGAAACACAAACTCGAATTGGTCGAACGAGCCGGTTTGGTTCAGGAGCCGGGTGGCACGTATTTGATAGGTGCGGAAGCCATCGTCGAGAATCAGGATGCGTTGCGGCTTGAACGATCCGCACGGTGTGATCAGGGTTTGCGGCTGTCGCAGGGGCTTGATCTCCGGCAGTCGCAGCGCCATCGCGAAATTGTTTCCCGGCGGACTATTCACTGCGACTGGTTTTGCGGCGGGCGCGAGTCGCTGAGCCCCGATCTCGATCTGGTCTGATTTGGAACTGCGCGCCCAGCGCACGACGGCAATTTCCCACTCTGTTTTCAGGTCGACGATCCGGACTGCGATGAGGTCTCCAACCTGGATGTGCCGACCGGCTGCACCGCTCGATTCGAGCGAAAATCCGCCCGCACTTTCATCCAACAGAATCCACGGCACGCCCGAAACCGTCTTTCGATCTGCAGGTGCGCCCGGCACTGCGTTCTGGCTGCCGATTTCCCGGTGCGCCGGCTGCGGTCCCACCTCGGTTGTACTCGGCGTGAATGCCGTGCCGCCATTGACGCAAAGTCTTATGTTGCCGATTCCGTGCACGACCTCGGCTTTCACACCGTCCTTGGGCGTTCGCGAGAAATGCCGCTTGGGATTCACGCCCCACGAAGTGATGAGGCGTATGAGCATCTCCTGCCCGCGGTTGGCATAGAAATCCTTTCCGAGGGCGTCGGGTGTTGGCTGCTCACCGTTCCGCAGCGCGCTGAGCTGCTCGTGCATGGTCAGCACAAGCCCGACCGTATCGAGCAGCCGGTACTGTGAATCCGCAGTGAACCGCAGGTTTTCGGTGTCGACAATGCCGGCGCGATCGCTCTCGAGACTCACCAGGAACTGGCACTCGGCCTTGGGCGCGGCCATCACCGGAGTGATCTGGGCGAGCGGCGCATAGGCGTCGAGGTACTGGTCTATTTTCTGCAATAGCTGGGCCGGAAGATGATAGGGGTCGCTGAAGCCGAGCAGCAGCGCCTGTTTGTACGCATGTCCGATGCTGCTGTGTGCGATGGCAGCGTTGAGTCCATCGTCCACTGGCACTGCTATGATTCCCTTCGTCTCGGCATAGCGGTAGAGCCCATGCATCTCACGCCACGTTCCTTCCGGGACGGGTGCATAAAGCTCATAGGAGCGGACGATACCCAGCGTGAGATAACGGATTGCGCGCTGCATCGCCAGCGCAAGTTCCGGTGTCGCTTCCGGGCCCCGCTCGCCGCTTTCGCTGAAGCCGAGAACGATACGCTTATAGCCATACGCCATCTCGACCTGGAACTGGTGCACGCGCTCGGCCACCAGCCTGCTGTCTTGCGGCAGCGGTAAGGGCAGACCAAGATAGCGCCTCTGCTGTTCGGCGCAGACGATATGTACAGGCCGGCGGTAAAGCTCGAGAAGCCGGAGCCGGGTCTTGTCGTCCAGCGGCTGGCGGTTCAACCGGGTCAGCGCGCCGATCAGCTGGTGGCTGGATTCGGCCGTGTTCAGCACGGGCAGGTCGGCGAGCCAGCGTTCGGTTTCGGCAGGGTCGAAGTTGACCACAACCGAACCGGACAGCTGCGGAAGGGCAAATTGTAGGGTCATCGCATGCCTAGGGTTTTGTCGGGAGTACTCGGACCTGAAGGCGTATGAATCTGCTTATGGTTTATAATTCTTTCGACTCGTTTTTTTCCAAGTCTTCTTTAAATCTAGCACCTTTCCGGGGTGATATCACTTTTCCGCCCTTCCCGGAGCAGGCCGGCCCATAGCGCGGGGACATCAATGAATTCTAAATGGTCCTGGCTGCTGGCAACCACCGCGGTCTATGGTGCATTGTCGGCAGACCGCTTTATGCTGTTCCCGTTACGTCCGACCGCGGCCGGTACCCTGTGAGAGGCGGCGGGGTGGGTGCCCTGTTTCCAAACAGGCTTCTCACGGGTTTGATCGCGTGCCGGGCGCGGATGCTGAACCCGGTATTGTGGCGGCCGCTTACGATAGCCGTGCTGCCGCAAACATGACGATGACAGAAGCGCTGGGGCTCACCTTGGCGGTCCTGATCGGGAGCTGGCGCCCCCGGGCCCTGCCGTGTGCACAGGGCTGAGTGTCGGCCGGCGTCGGCGCAGGTTCCGGCTGACCGGTCGGTATTCGTAACGCACACGCACAGCGTGCGCCTGCTGCTGCCCGGTGCGCGTGCCGACCTCTACCTGGTTGCACGATTCTTGATGAGGTCATCGACGACCGCCGGGTCGGCGAGTGTTGTGGTATCCCCCAGGGAATCTGTTTCGTTGGCTGCAATCTTGCGCAAAATGCGGCGCATGATCTTGCCGGAGCGCGTTTTGGGCAGCCCCGGCGCCCATTGAATGAAATCGGGCGTTGCGATGGCGCCGATCTCGCTTCGGACCAGCATGACCAGTTCCTGGCGCAATTTGTCGCTCGGTTCAATGCCGGCCATCGGGGTCACGTAAGCGTAGATCCCCTGACCCTTGATGTCGTGGGGAAACCCGACCACCGCCGCTTCGGCCACGGCTTCATGCAGTACCAGCGCGCTTTCCACCTCGGCTGTTCCCAGCCGATGTCCGGCGACGTTGATCACGTCATCGACGCGTC